>DATCMB010000022.1:0-605000 GCA_036563615.1 Candidatus Binatia bacterium | reverse complement strand
CCGCGTTCTCGCCGTTGGCGATCACGAAGTCGAGCGCACGCTCGCGACGCAGCGCACGGAGCCGTCGGCGGAGCACCTGGCGCGCACCTCGCCCCACCACGTCGCCCAGGAACAGGAGTCGCATGGCCCGATCCTAGCGGCTCGGGCCGCGATGCGCCCGAGCGGGGAGTCGCTCGTGTCGCTCGCCTACGCTAGCGCGCGAGCTCGCTCGCACGCGTCTCGCGAATCACCGTGACCTTGATCTGACCCGGGTAGGTCATCTCGTTCTCGATCTTGCGAGCGACGTCGCGCGCCAGCACGACCGCCTCGTCGTCCGTGATCCGGCTCGGCTCGACGAAGATGCGGATCTCGCGCCCGGCCTGCACCGCGAACGACCGCTCGACGCCGTAGAACGAGTTCGAAATGCGCTCGAGGTCGTCGAGTCGACGGACGTAGCTCTCGAGCACCTCGCGTCGCGCCCCGGGCCGCGCGCCCGACAGCGCGTCGGCGGCGTCGACCAGCGGCGCGAGGAGCGTTTCCGCACGCACCTCCTCGTGGTGCGCCGCGATCGCGTTGCAGATCTTCGCCGACTCGCCGTACTTGCGCGCGATGTCCGCGCCGATCAGCGCGTGCGAGCCTTCGACCTCGTGGGTCAGCGCCTTGCCGATGTCGTGCAGCAACGCCGCACGACGCGCGTGCTTGGGATTCAGGCCGAGCTCGCTCGCCATGACGCCGCAGATGAACGCGGCCTCGACCGAGTGCGCGAGCACGTTCTGCCCGTAGCTGTAGCGGTACTTGAGCATCCCGAGCAGCTTGATCAGCTCGGGGTGCACGCCGTGCACGCCGACCTCGAAGAGCGCGCGCTGCCCCGCCTCGCGGACGCTCTCCTCGACCTCCTGCTCGGCCTTGCGGACCAGCTCCTCGATGCGCCCGGGATGGATGCGCCCGTCGGAGACGAGCTTCTCGACCGCCATGCGCGCGATCTCGCGACGCACCGGGTTGTGGCACGAGATCACCACCGTCTCCGGCGTGTCGTCGATGATCAGATCGACGCCGGTCGCCGCCTCGATGGCGCGGATGTTTCGCCCCTCGCGGCCGATCAGACGACCCTTCATGTCGTCGGTCGGCAGGTGCACGA
The DNA here is from genome assembly GCA_036563615.1 of Candidatus Binatia bacterium. NCBI lineage: Bacteria > Candidatus Binatota > Binatia (SeqCode) > Binatia bacterium. The sequence goes on along the minus strand of DATCMB010000022.1, from coordinate 603,883 downwards.
TCGAGATCGTACGCTCGGCGACGAACTCGCCCGCCAGGCGTTCGATCGCCACCGCGACCACCTTCTTCGCGCGGCGCTCGGCATCGGCGATCGCCTCCTCCTCGATCTGCCGGATCCGCTTCGCCGCCTCGTGCCGGGTTTCGGCGGTGATCTCCTCGAGGAGCGCCTTGCGCGCTTCCTCGCGGTTCATGCCGGCCGCGCGCTCGAGCGCGCGCCGTGCCTCCTCGATCGAGGACTGCAGCGTCGCCCGGAGCTCCTCGGCCTCCTTCTCCTTTTGCCGCAGGTTCGAATCGCGTCGCTCGAGCTCGCTCGAGCGCGTCTCGAGCTTCGCGGCTTGACGCTCGATCTCGAGCGTCTGACTTGCGAGTCGCTTCTCGGCCGCTTGCAGCTGCGCGCGTTGCTCGCGTGATTCCTTCTCGAACTCCGCACGCGAGCGAAGCAGCTCGTCCTTTGCTTGAATCTGCGCCTCGCGGCGCAGGGTATCGGCCTCCCGTCGGGCGTCAGCGAGGATGCGGTCGCGAGCCTCTTCGGCCTCCCGGACTATCGCCGCGACCTCTTTGCGGCGCAGCAAGTACATCGCCAGCGCCACGACGGCCGCTATCACGAAGCCGAGCAATCCGGCTTGCCAGTTGGTCACTTGTATCTCTCCAAGATCGCACTGCGATCCGAGTCATCACGGTTGGCGCCTCCAGAACCGAAGCCCGTGTCACGTTATGCGCACCGTTAGACACGCTCATCTCCGGGGCAGCGCGACCCTAGGAAGTGGGCACGCGCGGTGTCAAGACGCGGCGGGCGTCGCGGTCGTCACTCCGCGCTGAGCAGCCCGTCGAGATACGCGTCCGGATCGAACGGCTGCAGGTCGTCGACCCGCTCCCCGACGCCGACGTAGCGCACAGGCAGCCCGAGCTCGTGGCTGATGGCGATCACCACCCCGCCCTTCGCCGAGCCGTCGAGCTTGGTCAGGATGACACCCGACACGTCGACCGCCTCGCTGAACGTTCGCGCCTGCGACACCGCGTTCTGGCCGGTCGTCGCGTCGAGCACGAGGAGGACCTCGTGCGGCGCGCCGCTGTAGACGCGATCGATCACGCGGCGCACCTTCTTGAGCTCCTCCATGAGGTTCACCTTGGTGTGCAGCCGACCGGCGGTGTCGACGAGGACCACGTCGACGCCGCGCGCGAGCGCCGCCTTGATGCCGTCGAACACGACCGACGACGGGTCCGAGCCGGGAGTCTGGCGGACGAGCTGCGCGCCGGTGCGCTCCGCCCAGACGGCGAGCTGATCGATCGCCGCAGCCCGGAAGGTGTCGCCCGCGACCAGCAGCACCGAGCGCCCGGCGGCGCGATGGCGTGCCGCGAGCTTGCCGATCGTGGTGGTCTTGCCGACGCCGTTCACGCCGACGACGAGCGTCACCCAGGGCTTCTTCGGAAGCTCGCTCGGCTCCGGCGGCGGATCGACGAGCAGCGCGCGCATCTGTGCGCGCAGCGCGGCGGTCATGCGGTCCGGCTCTCGCTCGCGCGCCGGCAGACGACGCAGCTCGTCGATCAGCTTCTGCGTCGCGCGAACGCCGACGTCGCCTTCGATCAAAATTTGCTCGAGCCGCTCGAGGGTCTCGTCTTCCGCGCCGCCGCCGCGCAGGGCGCTCCCGAGCCGTCCCGCGAGCGCGCTGCGGCTCTTCGCGAGCCCGCGCCGCAAGCGCTCGCGGTAGGACTCGACGCGCGGCGGCTCGGCGGGGCGCGCCTCGCGCGCGGGAGCTTCAGGCGCCGCTTCGCGCGCGACTTCGCCAGCGGCTTCGTCCGCGCGCGGCGCCGCCGCGCGTCCGCGCGCCAGGTCGAGCAGCGCGATGACGATCGCAACCGCCCACGCCGCGCCCCACAGGACGAGCGTCGAGGTCGGGTCCAGAGCCTCCATTCAGGACCGTCGTACGATCGTCACGCGCTCGCGGCGAGCCCCACGGAAGAGGTCTCGCGCCCGGAGAGCGAAACCGAGACCACCTGCGAGACGCCGGGCTCGGGCATGGTCACGCCGTAGAGGGAGTGACACGCCTCCATCGTGCGCTGGTTGTGCGTGATGACGATGAACTGGGTGCGCTCGCTCATGCGCTGCAGCAGCGCGTTGAAGCGGCTGACGTTCGCGTCGTCGAGCGGCGCGTCCACCTCGTCGAGGAGACAGAACGGCGTCGCCCGCAGGCTGAACAACGCCATGATCAAGCTGACGGCCGTGAGCGCGCGCTCGCCGCCGGACAGCATCGCGTTTCCGACCCGCTTGCCCGGCGGCTGCGCTTCGATCTCGACGCCGGTCTCGAGCAGGTTGTTCGGGTTGGTGAGCTTCAGGCACGCGTTGCCGCCGCGGAAGAGCTCGACGAAGATCTCGCGGAACTTCTCGTTCGCCTTCTCGAACGTGTCGCGGAAGCGCGCCCGCGTCGTGCGGCTGAGCTCGGCGATCGTTCGGTTGAGGTCCTCCATCGAGCGCTCGAGGTCGCTGCGCTGCGTCTCGAGGAAGCCGAGCCGCTCCTCGAGCTCGCGCGCGTCGGTGATCGCGGTGACGTTCACCTCGCCGAGACGCGCGATGCGATCCTTGAGCTCGGCGACGCGCTGCGTGGCCGCGGCGGCGTCGAAGCCCTCGGGTACGGTCAGCGTCTCGACCTCAACCTCGTGCTTCTCGCGCGTGTTGGCCGCGAGGTTCTCGAGCTGCGTGCGCCGCTCGGCGAGCTTGATCTCGAGGTTGCGGCAGCGCTCGCGCGCTTCCTCGAGCTCGCGACGCGCGGCGGTCAGCGCGGCCTCCGCGGCACGCGCCTGCTCCTGAATCTCCTTCGCCGCGCGGCGCGCCTCCTCCATCTCGCGCTCGCCGCGCGCGAGGGTCTCGCGTGCGGCCTCGAGCTCGGTCGCGAGCTGCTGGTAGGTGGCCTCGTTCGCTTCGCGCTGCGCGGTGAGCTCGGCGCTCTCGGCCTCGAGCGCGCGGCGGCGCGACGCGAGCATCGACTGCTCGTGGGTGAGGCGGCGCAGCTCGCTCTCGACGTTGGCGAGCGTCTGCCGCGCGCGCACGACCTCTTCGCGAGCGGCGTCGCGGCGCGCGGTGCTGCTCTGCAGGACGCGACGCTGGGTCTCGAGAGCCTCCTCCGCCTGCGCGACCGCGGCCTCGCAGACCGCCACCGACTGCTCGCGCTGCCGCGCCTCGGCGTCGGCCTCGTCGAGCGCGGCTCGCGCCTGCGCGGTCGCGGCCTCGGCAGCCGCGAGGTCCGCTTCCGCCTCGGCAACGCGCGCCTGCGCGGCCGCGTGCTCGCGCTGCGCCGCTTCGGCGGCGTGCTCGGCGGCGACCAGCGCGAGCGTCGCCGAGTGCGCCTGGGCGTCGAGCTCGCGCAGACGCTCCGCAAGCATCGCGCACTCTTCGCGCGCCTCGTTGAGCCGCAGCTCGATCGCGGCGAGCCGCACCTCGTCCTCGGCCAGCTGCGCCGTCAGCTCGCCGAGCTCGCGACGCCGCGCCAGCAGCTCGGTGCCGCGCAGCGCCTTGCCGCCGGTCACGATGCCGCGCTTGTCGACGATGTCGCCGGCGCGCGTCACCCAGCTGAAGCCATTACCGTGCGTGCGCCACGCCTCGATCGCGTCCTCGAGATCATCGGCGAGACCGACGTCGCCGAAGAGCGCGCCGCGCAGGTCCTCGTGGCCGCCGCGGACGCCGATCAGGCTCGCGAGCGACGCCGTTCCGGCCGGCAGCTCGTGCGCCCCGTTCGACGAGGTGCGCGGCGACATCGGGACGAGCGACACGCGGCCTTCGCCCGCCTCACGCAGACCGCAGGCGAGCGCCGCGCCGTGCTCGGTGGTGTCGACGATCGCGCCGCGCAGCAGGTCGCCGAGCACCGCGGCGACGGCGGGCTCGAGCTCGGTCGGGATGTCGAGCGCGTCGACGACGAGCCCGCGCGGACGCGGCTCGAGGCTCATCACGGTCGTGATGCCTTCCGCGTAGCCGTCGAACGCCTGCTCACGACTGCGCAGTCCGTCGAGGCGACCGCGCACGTGCACCATCGCCTCGCGCACCGCGGCGTGATTCTCCTCAAGGCGGCGCACCTCTTCCTCTCCGGAGCGCAGCGCCGCCGTGGCCTGGATCTGGTCTTCCGACAAGCGCGCGTGCGCGGCGCGCGCCGCATCGAGCGCCGCGACGGCCTCCGACACCCGCGCGGCGGCGGCGTCGCGGTCCTGCCGACGGCTCGCGAGGCGCTCCGTCAGGCGGTCGCGCTGGTCGCTCGAGCTCGCAAGGCGTGCGACGCACTCCGCTCGCCGCTCGCTCGCGGCAGCGGCGCGGCCGCGCTCCTCGCTGAGCGCGGTCATCGCGGCGGCGTATTCCTGCTCGCAGCGCTCGTGCAGCGGCCGCACCGCCTCGACCTCGTGCTCGACGACCGTCAGCGCCTCTTCGGCCGCGCGCGAGCTCTCGCGCGCCTTTGCGAGCTCCTCCTCCATCGCCGCGGTGCGACCGGCGAGCGCGCTCTCCTGCTCGCCGAGACCGGCGAGCTCCTGCGCGCCGCGCGAGAGGCGGAGGTCGATCGTGCGGATCGTCTCCTGAAGCGCGCTCTGCCGCTCGGACGTGCGCACGACGGCCTCGCTGGCCTCACCGAGCGCCGCGAACGCCCGCTCGATGCGCTCGTTCGCTTGCCGTTCCTCGATGCTCGCGGATGCGCGCGCCTGCTCCTCGACGTCGACGCGCTCCTGGCTCGTCCGCGCCGCTTCGGCGGCGATCGCCAGCGCCTCCTCCAGCGAGCCGACCTCCGCCACCAGGGTCGCGAAGCGCTCCGCCGCGAGCGCGAGCTCGGTTTCGCGCAGCTCCTTCTCGAGCGCCTTGTACTCCTCGGCGCGCTTCGCTTGCCGACGCAGCGCGCCGAGCTGGCGCTCGATCTCGCGCATCACGTCCTTGACGCGGGCGAGGTTCTCCGTCGTGCGCTCGAGCTTGCGCTCGCAGGCGAGCTTGCGGCTGCGGAACAGCGTCGTGCCCGCCGCCTCCTCGATGAAGAGTCGCAGCTCCTCCGGCTTCGCGTTGACGATCTGCGTCACGCGACCCTGCTCGATCATCGCGTAGGCCTTCGGACCGACGCCGCTGCCGAGGAAGAGCTCGGTGATGTCACGCAGACGCGCCGGGGCGTCGTTGATGAAGTAGTGCGACTCACCGGAGCGGAAGATCTGACGCTTGACGGTGAACTCGGAGAGTCGGGCGACGTGCGACGCCAGTCCCTCGCTCTCGGTCGCGACCGGCAGCGAGCCCGCGTCGGACTGCTCGAAGGTCAGCACCACCTCGGCGAGGTTCAGCGCCGGGCTCTTCGCGTTGCCCGCGAAGATCACGTCCTCCATGTCCTTGGCGCGCAGGTGCTTGACGCTCTGCTCACCCAGCGCCCAGCGGATCGCGTCGGCGACGTTCGACTTCCCGCAACCGTTCGGACCCACGATTCCGTTCAGCCCGGGGTTGAACGTCAGGCGCGTGTGGTCGCGGAACGATTTGAAGCCGAACAGCTCGATCTGACGGATGCGCACTACCCCACCTCCTCGTCACCGACCCACGCGCACCGGACACGACGTGTTCCGACGGCTATCCCACCTCTTTGTGGTTCGAGTCAAGGAGAACCACAAGCAGTTGAGGTCGCGCCGCGCCAGTCCTCAGCCCACGTCGCGCAGGGATCCGTCGAGAAACGACAGGAACGGCCGCCACTCCCCGTAGTGGCGGAGGCCGAACGTCTCGCCGAGAAACGGCGTCCACGCCGGACGGGTCGGCTTGCGCAGCAGCCGGATCCCGCACTGCTCGGGCGTCCGCCCGCCCTTGCGTCGATTGCAGTTGTGGCACGAGCACACGACGTTGTCCCACGTCGAGAGACCGCCCTGCGAACGCGGCACGACGTGGTCGAGGTTGAGCTCGCTACGCGGAAAGCGTCGGCCACAATATTGGCAGGTGTCGCGGTCGCGCGCGTAGACGTTGGCGCGCGTGAAGCGGACGTGACGTCGCGGTACACGATCGTAGCTCACGAGCAGGATGACCCGGGGAACCGGCATCGCGCCCCCGACGAGACCCAGCGTTTCGCGCGCCGTGCCGTACTTGCACCAGGAGACGAAGTCGAAGGTCTGGTACTGATCGTCGACCGCGCGCGCGATCCCCTGGTACAACATGATGCAGGCCCGGCGGACGGAGGTGATGTGGATGGGAAGAAAGGAGCGGTTCAGAACGAGGGTCTTCGAATGGAGGACATCGCGCGAACGCGACGGCCTCGCTGCGGAGGCCTCGGGAGTTTCCTCAAGGCTGACCGCAACCCCACCGCTCATGGCCGCTCTCGACCGGGTCACCCGTCATGTTTCCGCACCCGGACGTAACGGTGCCCACCGCGCCAAGTCAAGGCAGCGACTGGGGTCTTGCTCTTCGTGGGACCATTGGATAGCGTCCGCCAGCATGACGACCGCGCCACGCGCGTGGGCTCAGGGGATGCCTCCACGCCGTGCCGCGCTGTTCCCCGCTAGCACCATTCCGGCTAGCACTTCCCCGGCATCGCTCGCGGGCGGGTTGACCGCCTCTCTCGGCTCCGGCGCGACGCGAGCCTTCGCGCCGGTAGGCTGACGTGCAGAAGCGCATCATCATCAATTCCTCGGCCATCGAGACGCGGGTCGCCCTCGTCGAGGGGACGGCCGTCGCCGAGCTGCACGTCGAGAGCGGCGGCGAGCACTCGATCGTCGGCAACATCTACAAGGGCAAGGTGCTCCGGGTGCTGCCCGGCATGCAGGCGGCGTTCGTCGACATCGGGCTCGACAAGGCCGCGTTCATGCACGTGTCCGACTTCTGGCGCGCCCCGGACAGCGACGCCACCGCCACCGAGGGCACCGACACGCCGAGCGGCGAGCTCGCGACCGACATCGAGCTCGAAGCGTCGCTCGCCGCCTACGCGGAGGACCTCGAGCCGGAGGAAGCGCTCGCCTCGCAGACGGAGGTCGAGTCGACGGAAGGCGCGAGCGCTCCCGCGAGCGACGAGGGCATGCCGAGCGCCGACGACGCCGCTGCTACCGACACCACGGCATCGCCCGACGCCACGACCGAGGCCGCAACGGCGGTCGACGCCGACGCCGATGCTGCGTCGTCGGAAACCGATCCGGCCGCGCCGGCGGAGGACGCGAGCTCCGACACCGCGCGTCCCAAGGCGCGCGAGGACGTTCCGATGCCGAGCATCGAGGAGGTCCTCACCAAGGGCCAGGAGATCCTCGTCCAGGTGTCCAAGGAGCCGATCGGCTCGAAGGGCGCGCGGATCACGTCGCACATCTCGCTGCCCGGCCGCTACGTCGTCTACATGCCGACGACCGACCACATCGGCGTGTCGCGGCGCATCGAAGACGAGAAGGAGCGTCAGCGCCTGCGCGACATCGTCGCCAACGGGCGCCCGAAGGGAGCCGGGGGTTTCATCGTCCGCACGGCCTGCGAGGGCGTCAGCAAGCGCGAGATCGTCGCCGACATGCGCTTCCTGTCGCGGCTCTGGACGAGCATCGTCAAGAAGAGCGAGAAGACCGCCGCGCCCGCGCTGCTGCACGCCGACCTCGACATCGTGCTGCGCGCCGTGCGCGACCTCTTCACCAGCGACGTCCGTCAGGTGGTCCTCGACCGTCCGGAGGATCACAAGCGGGTGATCGAGTTCGTCGACAGCGTGCTGCAGCCGAAGCTCAAGTCACGCGTCGAGATGTACGACGGGGTCGAGCCGATCTTCGACCACTTCGGCATCGAGAACCAGGTCAACCGCGCGCTGGAGCGACGCGTCTGGCTGAAGTCGGGCGGCTACCTGGTGTTCGACCAGACGGAGGCGCTCACCACCATCGACGTCAACACCGGCCGCTTCGTTGGCAAGAAGACGCACGAGGAGACGGTCCTCAAGACCAACCTGGAGGCCGCGCGGGTCGCGATCGATCAGCTGCGCCTGCGCAACATCGGCGGCATCATCATCATCGACTTCATCGACATGGAGAAGGCCGCCAACCGCAAGAAGGTGAGCGAGGCCCTGGCCGAGGCGGTCAAGCGCGACAAGGCGCGCACCAACATCCTGCGCATCTCGGAGCTCGGCCTGGTGCAGATGACGCGCAAGCGGACCCGCGACAACCTCCGCCAGCTCATCACCACGCCCTGCCCGACGTGCAACGGCGACGGGCGTCTCAAGTCGGTCGGCACGCTCGCCGCCGAGGCGCTGCGGGTGATCCGTCGGCACGTCGCCGCGGCGCCCGAAGCGGAGCGCGTGACCGCCACCCTGCCGCCCGAGGTCGCGGCCGCGCTGCAGGGGCCGCTGCGCGCCGGCGTCGAGGAGCTCGAGAGCAAGCTCCAGATCCGCATCACGATCCGCGCCGACGCCAAGCTGCCGCGCAACCACTGCGAGGTTCAGGTCAGCGCGTCGACCCGCAAGGCGAGCGGCTCGAACGAGCTGCCGATGCTGCCCGCGGCCGCGGGTCCCGCGGCCAACGAGCCCTGACCGCGATCAGCGGCCGAGCCCGCCTCCGGCGAGATCGAAGCGGCGGTAGATCTGACGCTCGCTCGCGTCGTCGCCGCTCTTGACTCCCACCGCGACCACGCGTCCCGAGCGCGCCTCGAAGCGCACCTTCACCACGGTTCCGGTGAGCGACTCGCCGCGGCTCCGGAGCGCCCGCGCGACCTTGCGCGCGCAGCGGGCGAAGTCCTCGCGGTCGACCTCCGCGGGTGGCTCCGCTCGCCCCTGCAGCAGCGTCTCCGCGCCGACGGTGAAGATCCGATCTTCACCGGCGTGGCGCAACTGCTCCGCTTCGACGCGCGCCGCTTCGACCGCGTCGCGACGAACGCGATCGATCTCGCGATCGACGCTCAACAATGCGTCCTGCAATCGTGCACGCTCGTCGAGGAGATCGCGCAATCGCGTCAGCAATTCGGTCTGCGACGACGTCGTCGAAACGGTCGTGCGCGGCACCGCGTCAGGCTGCGATTCCCGCGGCATCTCCTTGATTTGTGACATTTCGTGAGCCTATACATTGCCTGGCCGGTGCTTGCCCAGAGGAGGTGGTGAGATGGAGTTGCCCAAGTGCCAGAAATGCAACAATGGGTTGCTGATCCCTCTCTCCGACTATGGGCAGGAAGGCGCCACCGTGATGTTCAAGGCGTGGGTGTGCACCAATCCGGACTGCGGCTTCTCGCTGCGCATCGACAAGGGTGAGGTGACGTTCGGCCGCCGAATCGAGCACAAGCACTGACGCCACCGAGGGCAACCGAGGAACGGGAGGGCACCGCCGCAAGCACCGCCACCCGCTGGTCGTGAGCCATCGACGTCGTCGACGCACGGCGTTGGCTTGACGCGCCACCGCCGAGGAAGATGGCATTGAGGCGAGAAGTGCGATCGCACCCGCGTCGCACGAAAGATCGGCCAGGAGCGTACGCCGACCGCTACATGTCGGCCGCCGAGGCCGTCACCAAGGTCCGCTCCGGCGACCACATCTTCATCGGCTCGGGGTGCGCCGAGCCGCAAATGCTCGTCCGAGCGCTCGCCGAGAACCAGGCGGTGGTCGCCGGCGAGATCATGCACATCCTGACGCTCGGAGTGGCGCCCTACGCCGACCCGCGCTTCCCGACCCGCTTCCGCCACAACGCGTTCTTCATCGGCGCCAACGTCCGTGACGCGGTGCACGCGGGTCACGCCGACTACACGCCGGTCTTCCTTTCCGAGATCCCGGGCCTGTTCCGCAGCGGACGCCTGCGCGTCGACGTTGCGCTGATCCAGGTCTCGCCGCCCGACCGCGCGGGCTACGTCAGCCTCGGCATCTCGGTCGACGTGGTGAAGAGCGCGATCGAGTCCGCCGACGTCGTGCTCGCCGAGGTCAACCCGAACATGCCGCGGACGCACGGCGACAGCTTCGTGCACGTCAGCGAGATCGACGCGCTGGTCGAGTGCGACGCGCCGCTGCTCGAGCTGCCGAGCACGCCGCCCGACGACGTCTGCAAGGAGATCGCGCGCAACGTCTCGAGCCTGATCCCCGACGGCGCCACGCTGCAGATGGGGATCGGCGAGGTCCCGCAGGCGCTCACGCCGCTCCTCGGCGACAAGCACGACCTCGGCGTGCACACCGAGATGTTCTCGGACGGCATCGTCCCGCTCATCGAGGGCGGGGTCATCACGGGACGGCGCAAGACGATCCACAAGGGCAAGGTCGTGGCGTCGTTCTGCATGGGCAGCCGGAAGCTCTACGACTACGTCGACGACAATCCGTTGTTCGAGTTCCTCGGCGTCGACTTCGTGAACGACCCGTTCGTGATCGCGCAGCACGACGACATGATCGCGATCAACTCGGCGTTACAGGTCGACCTCACGGGCCAAGTGTGCGCGGACTCGATTGGCCACAAGTTCTTCAGCGGCATCGGCGGCCAGGTCGACTTCATCCGCGGCGCGCGACGCTCGCGTCGCGGCAAGCCGATCATCGCGATGCGCTCGACCGCCGAGAACGGCGCCGTGTCGCGCATCGTCCCGGTGCTGAGCGAGGGCTCGGGCATCGTCGTCACGCGCGGCGACGTACACTACGTCGTCACCGAGTACGGCGTCGCGAACCTGCACGGCCGCACCGTGCGCGAGCGCGCGCTCGCGCTGATCTCGATCGCGCACCCCGACTTCCGCTCGGAGCTGCTGAACGCGGCGAAGGAGCGGCGCTTCGTCATGCCGTCGCAGATCCCGCTGCCCGAGCAGGCGCTGCCCTACCCGACCAGCGTCGTCACGGAATCGACCCTGAAGGACGGGCGCCGCATCCTGTTCCGTCCGCTGCGGCCCGACGACGAGCGCGCGCTGCGCGACTTCTTCCACTCGCACTCCGACGAGACGATCTACCTGCGCTACGGCACGCCGCTGAAGCGGCTCACCGACGCGCAGGTCCAGCGCTTCGTCACCCTCGACTACGACCAGCGCATGGCGATCGGTGGCTTCGTCGCAAGCGGCGCGGAAGACACGGGCGAGCTCGACCACCTGGTCGCCGTCGCGCGCTACGACCTCGACCCGAAGACCAACCTCGCCGAGTGCGCCTTCGTCGTCCACGACGACTTCCAGAACCAGGGGATCGGCACCAAGCTGCTCCACCTCCTGATGGACTACGCGCGCAGCCGGCAGATCGAGGGCTTCACGGCGCAGGTCCTCGCGCGCAACGCGCGCATGCTGCACGTCTTCGGCCGCTGGTGCTCGCCGATGACGAGCCGTCTGCACGAAGGCTGCTACGAGCTCACCTTCCGCTTCAACGAGATCGACAAGGCGCGGCGCCAGGAGCAGCGCGCCGACACCCCCACGCCACGCTGAGCGCGCATCAGCGGCAGAGGCGCACGCGCTCGAGCTGGCCGTCGGACACGACCACGACCTCGCCGTGCGCGGCGGTCTCGCGCCAGGCGGCGCCGAAGGCCGCGTGACGCTCGCGCACCGCGGGCGCCGGAAAGCCGAAGCGGTTGCGCCAGCCGAGCATCGCGACCGCGAGCGACGGACGGCTCGCGGCGAGAAACGCCCGCGTGCTCGACGTGCGGCTGCCGTGGTGCGGCACCTTGAGCACCGTCGCGGCGACGGCGTCGCGCGCCCCGGCGAGCGCCGCCTCCGCGTGCTCCTCGACGTCGCCGGTGAACAGCACGCGGGTCGCGCCGAAGGTCACGCGCAGGACCAGCGAGGCGTCGTTCTCGGACGCGTTCCGGAGCTGCGCGGGCGGGTGCAGGACCGCGACCTCGGCGCCCGCGCGCGCCGCGCTCGGCACGTCGCCGCGCGCGAGCGTCCGCGCTCGCGCACCCGCCCCATGCAGCGTCGCGAGCAGATCCTCGAACGCCGGCGCGCGCGCTCTTCTTCCCGACGACCACAGCTCCGCGACGCGCACGCCGCGCGCCACCGCCGCCATCCCGCCGTAGTGGTCGAAGTCGGGGTGCGAGAGCACGAGCGCGTCGAGACGCCGTACCGCCGCACGCCGCAGCGCCGGCAGCACGACCCGCTCGCCGGTGTCGAACGCGCCGCCGAGCCCGCCGGCGTCGATGAGCAGCGCGCCTGCGCTTCCCGGCAGGACGACGAGCGCGGCGTCGCCCTGCCCCACGTCGAGGAAGCGCACCACGAGCTCGCGTCGCCACGGCCGCTCGCTCGCGAGACCGGCCGCGAGCGCAATCGCCGCGAGCGCGAGCAACGCCCGTCGTCCGGCGGCGTTGGGTCGCGCCGCGACGAGCAAGGCGAGAAGCCCGATCACCGTCGCCGGCGAAGCGAGCGAGACGTCGAGCGCGCACCACGGCTGCGCCGCGAGCCAGGCGACGAAGCGGTTCGCCGGCGCGATCGCGAGGCCACCGAGCCACAGCAACGGCTCGCCGACGGCGGGCGACACGAACGACACCGTCGCGCCGACGAGCCCGAGCAGCAGCGCGAGCCATCCCACGAGCGGCACGACCACGAGGTTCGCCACCACGCCGACGAGCGCCACCGAGCCGAAGTGGAACGCGGTGAGCGGCGCCGTCGCCAGCGTCGCCGCGAGCGACGCGACGACCGCGGCGAGCAGCACCGCGACGACGCGTCCCACGAGCCGCTCGCCCGCGAGCCATGGGCTCGCGTGCTCCAGGCGCAGCCGCTGCAGACGCTCGCCCGCGACGACCAGCGCCGCCACCGACGCGAACGACAGCTGAAACGACGCCTCCGAGGCGACGCCGGGATCGCTCAACGCGAGCGCGATCGCCGCCGCCGCGAGCGCCGTCCACACGTCGGGACGTCGCACGAGGGACACGGCGCCGAGCCCGATGGCCGCCATGGCGAGCGCGCGCAGCGTCGCGACCGCGCCGCCGCTGAGCGCCGTGTAGGCGAGCGCTGGCGGGATCGCCGCAAGCGCCGCCACGCGGACGACCAGGACGCGCAACGCGAGCCACGGCCAGCGCGCGAGCAGCCAGGCGAGCGCGACGTAGACCGAGGTCGCGACCAGCGCGATGTGCAGCCCGGACACGGAGAGGACGTGCGCCGTGCCGGTGCGAGCGTAGGCGTCCCGGACGTCGCGCGGGATCTCGCGCTGGTCGCCGAGGACGAGCGCGCGCAGGATGCTGCGCTGCGCATGGTCGGTCACCGCGCGCTCGAGCGCGGCGCCGATCGACGTGCGCGCGTCGTCGATCCAGGTGTCGAGCGCGAGCGCGTTCTCGCTACGCGGTTCGACCTCGACCGCGGCGTCGTTCGGCACGGACGCGAGCGCGACGATGCCGCTGCGCCAGCACCAGCGCGCGTAGCCGTCCGTGCCCTGGTTGCAGAAGCCGCGCGGCGCCCGCGGCGACGCGCGAGCACGGACGCTCTCCCCGACCCGCCAGGTTCGCTCGGTGCTCCAGACCGTGAGCCGCACGCGCTCGCCGTCGGCGAACGGCGGCGACCCGCGCAGCTCGAGGTCGAGCGTCGCGCGCGTCCCGCCGCGCGACGGTCCGAGACGGACCGCGACCACGCGTCCGTGAAGCTCGCAGACCTCTTCCGCGACGTTCGCCAGCCGCGCATCTCGGCGCGCGTCCTCCCAGGCGATCTGGGCGCGACCGATCGACGCCGGCACCAGCAGCAGCAGAGCCGCGGTCCCGAGCCGGCGGTGGCGGAGCAAGAGCGTCGGCGCCGCGAGGACGCCGGCGACGAGCAGCGCGGTCAGCAGGTCGTCCTCCGGCAGCGCTTGTCCGACGAGCAGGCCCACCGCGACCAGCGGCAGCATCGCGCTTCGCGCGAGCGGTCGGCGTGCCGACAGCGGACGGGCGCACGTCACGCACGCGCCTCCATGCCCGCCGCGTCGCACGCGGGCGCGGCTCCGAACAGCGCGGCGGCATTGCCGCCGGAGGCAAGAGCGTCAGGCGGAGGCGCGCGTCTCGTCGGACAGCGCTTGCTTGACGCGCTCCGCGAGGGCTCGACCGAAGCCCGGAATGCTCGCGATGTCCTCGACGCTCGCCGCGCGCACGCGCGCGAGGCTGCCGAAGTGCCGCAGCAGCGCGCGCCGCCGCTCCTCTCCGATCCCCGCGATCGAGTCGAGCGGCGACGTCAGACGCGCGCGGTCGCGCAGCTTCTGGTGGTAGGTGACCGCGAAGCGGTGCGCCTCGTCGCGGACCTTCTGCAGCAGGAAGAGCGCGCTCGAGTTGCGCGGCAGAATCACCGGGTTCTTGCGGCCGGGCAGGAACACGCGCTCCTCGGAGCGCTCGATCTCCGGCGATTGGGCGCTGCGCTCGACGCGCATCTTGGCGAGCCCGACGACGTCGAGCGTCTCGATGCCGAGGTCCTGCAGCACCGCGGTCGCGATGCCGAGCTGCCCTCGCCCGCCGTCGATCACCAGCAGATCGGGCAGGTCGTTCTTCTCGAGGCCTTTGCCGAGGCGTCGCTGCAGCACCTCGCGCATGCTCGCGAAGTCGTCCTGGCCGGCGACGGTGCGCACGCGGAACCTGCGGTAGCGCTGCGGATCGGGCTGGCCCTCGTCGAACGACACCACCGAGCCCACCGTCTCGCCGCCCTGGAAGGTCGAGATGTCGATGCACTCGATGCGCTTCGGCGGGTTGCGCAGCTGCAGACGCTCCTGCAGCTCGCGCGCGGTCTTCTCCGAGCGCTCCTCCTCGTCGCGGCGCTCGGCGAACGCCTGGCGCGCGTTCGCCGTCGCGAGCTCGACCAGGCGGACCTTCTCGCCGCGTCGCGGACGCAGGATCGACACCATGCGCCCCTTGCGCTCGCGCAGCAGCTCGGCGCGCGGCTCCGCGTCGTCGAGCTCGACCGGCACGAGGATCTCGTCGGGGATGAAGCGGTCGCCCTGATAGAACTGCGTCAGCAGCGAGCCGATGACCTCCTCGTCGGGCAGCTCCCAGTCGGCGAAGCCGAAGGACTGATTCGCGGTCAGCTTGCCGCTGCGCACCATCAGCACCTGCGCCTCGATGAAGCCGCCTTCGCGGTAGATGCCGAAGACGTCCTGGTCGCCGCCGCCGTGGATCAGCGCCCGCTGCTTCTGACTCGTCTTCTCGATCGCCCGCAGCTGGTCGCGGAAGCGCGCCGCGTCCTCGAAGCGCAGCTCGTCCGCCGCCTCGCGCATGCGACGCTCGAGCGTGCGGCGGAGCTGCACGTCCTTGCCCTCGAGCAGCAGCGTGACGGCGCGCAGGTGCTCCTCGTACTCGTTGCGGTCGACCGGCAGCACGCACGGACCGAGGCAGCGCTTGATCTGGTACTCGAGGCACGGACGCGTGCGGTTGCGGAACACCGGATCGCTGCACGTCCGCAGAGGGAACACCTTGCGGATGACGTCGAGCGTCTCACGCACCGCGGACGCGCTGTGGAACGGACCGAAGTACCGGCTGCCGTCGCGGACGATCCGGCGCGTCACCAGCACGCGCGGCCAGGCGTCATTCGTGATCTTGACGCTGACGTAGGACTTGTCGTCCTTCAGGCGGATGTTGTAGCGCGGCTTGTACTGCTTGATGAGGTTGTTCTCGAGGATGAGCGCTTCCTTCTCGTTCCTCGTGACCAGCACCTCGACGTCGCCGATGCGGCGTACCAGGAACTGCACGTGGTAGCGCTCGTCGCCGCCGCGGAAGTAGCTCTGCACGCGCGTGCGCAGCGTCTTCGCCTTGCCGACGTAGATCACCTTTCCGGCGTGGTCCTTAAGCAGGTACACGCCGGGGTCGTTCGGCAGCGCGGCGAGCTTGGCGCTGAGCCGCTCGCTCGCGTCCTGCGGAGCCTCGCGCTCCTCGACGTCGCGCAGCGGCTCGTCCGCTTCGATCACTAGCGGCCTCCGGGCGTCCCCCGGCCGGTCGCGGCCCGACGCGTTCGCATGGTGGCAGCAGCCGTACCACGCCCGCGCCGCGGCGTCTTGACGCGCCCCGAGCCGGCGCGCGTCTCGGCTGCGGCGTCGAGCGGCGCGCCGCCCTCGAGCGCGCGCAGCTTGTCGCGCAGCTCGGCCGCGCGCTCGAAGTCGAGCGCCTCCGCCGCCTCGCGCATTGCCTGACGCAGCTCGCCGATCAGCCGCGGCAGGTCGCGCGCGTCGACGTGGTCGATCTCGTCCGGCGGCGCGAGCGGCACCGTCGCGTAGTCGGCCTCGAACACCTCGACTAGCGGCGAGCCGAGCTGCTTGCGGATCGTCTCGGGCGTGATCCCGTTCTCCTCGTTGTAGCGACGCTGGATCTCGCGACGACGGTTGGTCTCGTCGATCGCGCGACGCATCGAGTCGGTGATCGCGTCGGCGTACATGATCACCATGCCGTTCACGTTGCGCGCCGCGCGACCGATGGTCTGGATGAGCGAGCGCGTCGAGCGCAGGTAGCCTTCCTTGTCGGCGTCGAGGATCGCGACCAGCGACACCTCCGGGATGTCGAGCCCCTCGCGCAGCAGGTTGATGCCGACCAGCACGTCGAAGTCGCCGCGTCGCAAGCCGCGGATGATCTCCACGCGCTCGATGGTGTCGACGTCGGCGTGGATGTAGCGGACCTTCACCCCGACGTCCTGCAGGTAGTCGGTGAGGTCCTCGGCCATCTTCTTGGTGAGCGTCGTCACCAGCACGCGCTCGCGACGCTCGATGCGCAGGCGGATCTCCTCGAGCAGATCGTCGACCTGCTCGCGTGCGCTGCGCACCTCGATCGCCGGATCCATGAGACCCGTCGGACGGATCACCTGCTCGACGACCACGCCGCCGCTCTTCTCGAGCTCGTAGTCGCCGGGCGTCGCCGAAACGTAGACCGCCTGGCGCACGAGGGCCTCGAACTCCTGGAAGTTGAGCGGTCGGTTGTCGAGCGCCGACGGCAAGCGAAAGCCGTACTCGACGAGCGTCTCCTTCCGCGAGCGGTCGCCGCGGTACATGCCGCCGATCTGCGGGATGGTGACGTGGCTCTCGTCGACGAACAGCAGGTAGTTCTCGGGGAAGTAGCCGAGCAGCGTCGCGGGCGGCGTGCCGGGCGCGCGCCCGTCGAGGTGACGCGAGTAGTTCTCGATGCCGTGGCAGAAGCCCATCTCGGCGAGCATCTCGAGGTCGAACTGCGTGCGCTGCTCGAGCCGCTGGGCTTCGAGCAGCTTGCCCTCGGAGCGCAGGTAGGCGAGCCGCTCGGCGAGCTCGGCGCGGATGCCCTCGATCGCCTGGTCGAGCCGGTCGGACGTCGTCACGTAGTGGCTCGCGGGGAAGATCTCCGCGCGCGCCAGCCCGCGCAGCGTCTTGCCGCGCAGCGGGTCGAATTCGGTGATGGATTCGATCTCGTCGCCGAAGAACTCGATGCGCAGCGCCGACGCGTCCTCGTACGCGGGGAACACCTCGACGCAGTCGCCGCGCACGCGGAACGTGCCGCGGTGGAAGTCGACGTCGTTGCGCTGGTACTGGATCTCGACCAGCTTGCGCAGCATCTTGTCGCGGTCGACGCGCCCTCCGCGCTCGAGGAAGACCATCATCTCGAAGTACTTCTCGGGCGAGCCGAGACCGTAGATGCAGGACACGCTGGCGACGATCAGGACGTCGTTGCGCTCGAGCAGCGCCTTCGTCGCCGAGTGGCGCATCTTGTCGATCTCGTCGTTGATGGACGAGTCTTTCTCGATGTACGTGTCGGTCGACGGGACGTACGCTTCCGGCTGGTAGTAGTCGTAGTAGCTGACGAAGTAGCGGACGGCGTTGTCGGGGAAGAACTCCTTGAACTCGTTGTAGAGCTGCGCGGCGAGCGTCTTGTTGGGCGCGATGACGAGCGTCGGGCGGTTCACCCGCGCGATCACGTGCGCCATCGTCAGCGTCTTGCCCGAGCCCGTGACGCCGAGCAGCGTCTGGTGCTTGACGCCGGACAGGATGCCTTCGGTGAGCTCGTCGATGGCGCGCGGCTGGTCGCCCTTGGGCTCGAACGGCGCCTGCAGATGGAACGAGCCTTCCCGGCGGATCTCCCCGGATCCCGTGCTCACGACCGCGTTACCCTGCGTGGCCCCGGATCACTCGGCCGGAAACACCCAGACGCCGGCGTCCTCGAAGATGTACGCCAGCGCCTCCTCGCTCCCGATGCCGTCCGCGGCCGCGAGGTGATCGAAGAACAGCGCCTCACTGGCGTAGCCGCGGTCGTGCACCTGGCAGTAGAAGCTCGCGCCGAGCGGCGCGCCGAGGACGTCCTGCTGGCCGACGATCCCGACGTGGACGCCCGAGGGCGGAGCGATCACGGTGCGCGGGAACGACACGACCGGCGCACGGCCGGTCGGGTTCAGGGGCGTCGGGCCTGCGGGATTGAGCGGCGTCGGACCGGCCGGGTTGCGCGGCGTCGGCCCCGCGGGGTTGGGCAGCACGACCCGCGGCGCGACGTGGCGGCCCCCGCCGGACGCACGGTGCCCGGGACTGGTGCCGCTCGCCGGCGTCGCGAGCGCCGCCGTCAGCAGCGCGGCGCCCACCCACGGCGCCAGGATCGCGGTCATCCTCGACCGGGTCGTCGTCATTTCTGCTTGCCGCCCTTCCAGCGCTTGTACTTCTGCTCGAAGTTGCGCCGTTGCTCCGGGCTCATCTGGCGGTACTTCTGGTAGTTGCGCTGCACGCGCTCGCGCTCGCGCGGATCGAGCCGTTTGTAGTTCTCGTAGCTCTGATCCATGCGCCGGCGGCTGGACTCAGGCAAGCTCTGGTAGCGCTGGAAGTTGCGCAGCGCCTTCTGCCGCTCGGCGGCGCTCATCTCCTCCCAGCTGCGCGCGAGCCGCTCGGGATGTCGCTGCGCGCGCGCCTCGTCGACGCCGTGCGCGAGCACGGCGACCATCAGCGTCGCGAGCAGCACGGACGCGATCCGCATCGGCCGGGCCATCGAGCGAAAGGTAACCCTTCTTCGAGGGCCGTGCAGGATCAACCGGCGCCGCCGCTCTCGCCGTCGCCGGGCGACTCGGCGAGAACCGCGTCCAGGTGCTGCAGCTCGTCGAGCTTGCGGACGATCGGGAAGTCGAGGAACAGGTCCGGCCGCTCGAGCAGGTCCCGTGGCGGGTCCGCCTCGCCGAGCGCGACCGCCTCGATCGCGTCCTCGTCGATCACGGGCTCCGGCTGCTCGCGGCGCTCGGGCTGGGCGGGCTTTGCCGCTTGCGGCTGGGACGTCGCCGTCTGCGCCGTCTGCGTCTGCTTCGCCGGCGCCCGCTTGGCCGCCGCGACCTGGGTCTGCGGCGCCGGGTCGACCTTCTGCTGCGGCTCGCCCTTCGGCTGCGGCGCGCCGGTCTCGCGCGCGGCCAGCGTCTGCGGCGGCGCCGGTGCAGGACCCGCCGGACGCTGCTCGGTCTCGCGGCTGACGATCACCAGCGCGAGCGCCGCCGCGGCGGCGAGCCCGCCCATCGCGGCCCAGCCCGGGAGCCAGCGCGCACGCGACGGGTTGCCGCCCCGCGCGCCCCGCGTCCGGCGAGCGGACTCGAGGTCGAGCACCGCCCCGCCGCCCGCACGCTCCTGGGCCGTCGGCGACGACGCGCCCTCGGCCTCGATGCGCTGCCACAGGGCGTCGAACGATCCTGCGCCGACCGCCGACGCCTTCAGATGCCGTTCGATCACGGTCCGGGTCGCGCGGAGCCGCTCGAGCTCGCCTTGGCAGGCTGCGCAGCTTGCGAGATGGCTCTCGAGACGCGCCCGCTCCTCGGGCGCGACCTCGCCGTCGAGCAGGGCCACGATCGACCCGATCACCTCCTCGCACTTCATCGATCGCCCTCGAGATACCCCCTCAAACCCATCTTCAGGCGTTGAGTTGCGCGAAAAATGAGGCTTTTCACGGCCTGCTCCGACACGGAGAGGATCTCGCCGATCTGCTGATAGCGGAGCTCCTCGACGCGGCTCAAGATGAGCGCCGTGCGCTGCGCCTCGGGCAGCTCCGCGATCAATTCGGCGAGCCGCCCCTCGAGCTCGCGGTGCGCGGCGTAGCTCTCGCCCTCGGCCGGAGCCGGGTCCCGCGGATCCCACGGCGCCTCGCTCTCGTCGTCGGACGGACCGACCGCGTCGACGCGCGAGCGGTAGTCGTGCCGGCGCACCTCGTTCAAGCAGAGATTGTGCGCGATGGTGTAGAGCCAGGTGGAGAACTTGGCGCGCGGCTCGTAGCGCTCGCGCGTTCGGTAGACCTGGAGGAAGACGTCCTGCGCCAGCTCCTCGGCGCGGGCCGTCGCCCCGACGAACCCCGCCGCGAACCTCGCCACGGACGCCGAATACTTTTCGAATAGCGCGCGGAACGCCTCGCGATCCCCGTCCTTCACGCGAAGCATGAGCGCCGTGTCGGGATCTTCGGCGGGATCCAACAAGGCTAGCTCCTGAAACCCGCGGCGAGCAGCGAGGTCGCGCATCGCCTGGCGAGCATCCGCTCCTCTGTACGGGTTCAGTTTCTCTTCCTCAAATGTATATTGGCGGGCGATGCGACGGCGCAGCAAGGGTTTGTCGGGAGATGGACACGGCACGACCCTTCCCTCGCTGCACGAGCACCTCGAGCGCATCCAGGCCTACATGCGGGGCTGCGGGCTGCTCGCCTTCCCGAGCTCGGAGACGCCGTTGCGCCGCCAGCTCGCCGACTTCATGGAGGCGCACTTCGACGAGACGATCCGCATCTGGGCCTCGACCATCGCCCGGGCGCTCGACATCGAGGGGGAGAAGTACGACCAGCTCGTCGAGGACATCTCCGGGGCACAGCGCCGCTGGATCGACCACATCCGCAACCCGGACGACGTCACGACCTACGAGAAGCTGCGCGAGGACGCCCGCGGCGGCTTCATCTCGAAGCACCCGCCGTCGCGCTTCCTCGCGAGCCAGATCAAGATGCGCCAGATCCTGGTCGACCTGCTGCGTCGCGAGATGCGCGGCAGCCCCGACCTGCCGGAGCTGATCGGGCTCCTCGACCAGGAGATGTCCGAGCGGATCCTGCACATCACGGACTTCTTCGTCGAGGCGCGCGAGCGCGAGATCGCGGACCAGACCGAGAGCTACCGGCGCTCCGTCGACTCGGCGCCCGCAGCGATGCTCATGGTCCGGGCGGAGGACGGCGTCATCGAGGGCGCCAACCAGGTCGCCGAGCGCGACATCGGCGAGGCCGAATCCGCGCTGCTCGGTCGCCCACTGTGGGAGCTGCACCCCGAATCGGAGCGCGCCACCGTGCGCGAGATGCTCGCCGAGACCGTCGAGCGCGGACGCGCCGCGCGCGGCAACCTCCACCTCGAGCGTGCAGGGCGCGACCTGCTGCCGGTCGACGCGCGCGCGGCGCTGATCGAGTACGGCGACAACCGCACGCTGCAGGTGATCTACGTCGACCTGTCGGAGCGTCGCCAGCTCGAGTTCCAGCTCATCCAGTCCGAGAAGATGGCCGCGATCGGCCAGCTCGCAGCGGGCATCGCGCACGAGATCCGCAACCCGCTCGGCATCATCGGCAACGCCCTCTACGAGCTCGGCGAGCTCATCCAGGACCCGACGCCCGAGGTGCACGACGATCTGCAGATCGCGCGCGTCGAGATGGCGCGGGCGCAGGAGATCATCAACACGCTGCTCGAGTTCTCGCGCGACAGCAAGACCGAGACGCAGGCCGTGGACCTCAACGGCCTCATCGAGCGCACGCTCAAGTTGATGAACAAGTACCTGCAGAACCACGGCGTTCGCGCGTACACCGAGCTCGCCGCCGTCGAGCCCTGCGACGCGAACGAGAACGGCATGCGTCAAGTCCTGCTCAACCTGATCACGAACGCCGTGCAGGCCATGCCGAAGGGCGGCGAGCTGCGCATCGAGACGCGCTGCATCCCGGGCGGACGCGTGCGGCTGTCGATCGCCGACACCGGCGTCGGCATCCCGCCCGAGCGCCGCGGTCGCATCTTCGATCCGTTCTTCACCACCAAGGCACCCGGCGAGGGCACCGGCCTCGGGCTGTCGGTCGTGCACTCGGTGATCAAGAACGCGGGCGGCACGATCCACGTCGACAGCACGCCGGATCGCGGCACCACCTTCGTCATCGAGCTTCCGATCCGACAGCCGAGCTTCGGCCTCGACCTCGACGCGGCCACGCCGCTGGCCGCACGACCTGCAGCGGAAGGGGACGCTTGAGCGCGCGCATCCTGCTCGTCGAGGACGAGCCCAACATGGTGCGCACGCTGAGCCGCATCCTCGAGCGTGCGGGGTACTCGGTCGCGACGGCCGGCAACGGTCGCGAGGCGCTCGAGCAGCTCGAGTCGGCCGGTCCGTTCGACGTCGTCATCACCGACCTCAACATGCCGGTGATGGACGGCATGACCTTCCTGCGCTCGGTCCAGGACATGCCGGCGCGCCCCGCGCTCGTCGTCTTGACGGGCTACGGCACGATCCAGAGCGCGGTCGATGCGATGAAGCTCGGCGCCGCGGACTACCTGATCAAGCCGTGCAACCCCGACGACCTGAAGATCGTCATCGAGCGTCAGCTCGAGCTGCGCTCGCTGCGGCGGGAGGTCGCGACGCTGAAGCGCGAGGTGCAGCGCTACCAGCGCTACGGCGCGCTGATCGGCGACGATCCGGCGATGCAGGAGATCTACCGCATCATCGAGACCGTCAGCCAGAACAAGAGCACCGTGCTCATCACGGGCGCGAGCGGCACCGGCAAGGAGCTCGTCGCGCGCACGCTGCACGCCAAGTCGCCGTGGTCGCGCGGTCCGTTCATCGCGGTCAACTGCGGCGCGTTCTCGGAATCGTTGCTCGACAGCCAGCTCTTCGGCCACCGCCGCGGCTCGTTCACCGGGGCGATCAACGACCAGGAGGGCGTCTTCCAGGCGGCGAGCGGCGGCACGCTGTTCCTCGACGAGGTCTCGGAGATCCCGCTGCCGCTGCAGGGGAAGTTTCTGCGTGCGATCCAGGAGCGCGAGATCACGCCGCTCGGCACGACGCGGCCGATCAAGATCGACGTCCGCCTGGTCGCGGCGAGCAACAAGGATCTGCGCGAGGAGGTCCGCGCCGGACGCTTCCGCGAGGACCTCTTCTACCGGCTGAACGTGGTCAACATTCACCTGCCGCCGCTCGCCGCGCGGCGCGGCGACATCCCGGCCCTGGTCGACCACTTCATCGGCGAGTTCGCGCGCTCCTACGGCGTCGCGCCGAAGCGGCTCTCGGACGCCGCGCGCGAGCGGCTCCTCGCCCACGACTGGCCGGGCAACATCCGCGAGCTGCAGAACACGATCGAGCGCGCGTTCGCGATCTCGACCTCCGACATCATCGACGTCGCGGACATCGCGCCCGGGCTGCCGCCCGTCCCTGGCGGCGCGCCGCAGCCGAGCGAAGCGCAATCTGCGTCAGGCACCACCGGCGCTCCGGCAGACGGTGCTCCGGCCGCGCAGGGCGCGCCGAGCTCCCCGACCGCTCCCGACGCCCATCCCTACGACGTCGTCATCCCGCTCGAGGAGGCCGAGCGGCGGGCGATCGTTGCCGCGCTGCGCCAATCACGCGGCAACAAGAACGAGGCGGCACGTCTGCTGAAGATCGACCGGCAGCGACTCTACCGGAAGATCGAGAAGTACCGTCTCCAGTGATCGCCCGCCTGTAACACCTCGGTAACTTGCGACAACGCGGGCCTCGTGCAAAGGCACGAAATCGCACCTATTTGGTCGCATCCCGAGTGCAAATGAACGTGGAAACGACCTCTTCCACCTGGCCCGCATCCTGCTGTCCGACTTTTGTGCAATGACCCGCGGAATGAAGGTCCTCGTCGCCACGGCGAGCAGCAACCTGCAACGGCTCATCAGCCGCAAGCTTCAGCGTAGCGGCTACATCACCGACGAGGTCACCTCCGCGGCCGCGGCCCTCGAGGCAGTGCGCAACTCCGAGTACGAGGCGATCGTCACCGACATGCACCTCCCGGACTGTTGCGGTGCGACGCTGGTCAACTCGATGCGCGAGGCCGGCGTGTCGACGCCGGCCATCCTGCTGGTCGAGGAGGAGACGCCCCGCGTGCGCGACGCCACCGCATTGCTGTGCTCGACGCAATGTCTCGCGTCGCCCGACCTCGACAGCCTGCGCGACGCGATCGCGCACGCCTGCCGCAGCGCGTCACGCGCCCCTCGGCCGGAGCCGAAGGAAGCTTGACGGGCGGCATCGCCCGCATGCTCCGCTGAGCGGCACCGTCGCCGGGACGGACGCCTCCTTCGCAACCTTCTTCACGTCGAGTACGCCGAGTTCAGCTCGACGTAGTCGTGCGACAGGTCGCTCGTCCGTAGGCGCGCCTGCGCGCGCCCCTGCCCGAGCCGGATGGTGACGTCGAACTCGGGACGCTGCATGACGGCGCGCGCGGCTTCGGCCGCGGACGCGATGCCGCCGCCGCGGCGGAACACCTCGACCCCGCCGATCCGGATCGAGACCTTCTGCGGGTCGACGGCGACGCCGCTGTAGCCGATCGCGCACGCGATCCGGCCCCAGTTCGGGTCGGCGCCGAAGAACGCCGTCTTGACGAGCTGCGAGCGCCCGACGGTGCGCGCGACGCGCACGGCGTCGGCCTCGCTGCGCGCGCCCTGGACGTGGATCGTGACGACCTTGGTCGTGCCCTCGCCGTCGCACGCGACCAGGCGCGCGATCTCGCCAGCGACCGCGTCGACCGCCCGCGCGAGCGCCCGGCGCACGGCACCGTCGCCCGTCACCACGGGATTTCCCGCAGCACCGCTCGCGAGCAGGTAGAGCGTGTCATTGGTGCTGGTGTCGCCGTCGACGGTGAGCTCGTTGAACGGTCGCGCGCCGACCTCGCGCGCGAGCCAGCGCGCCGTCGCCGCGTCGACCGCCGCGTCGGTGACGATGAACACGAGCAGCGTCGCCATGTCGGGCGCGATCATGCCGGCGCCCTTGCCGATGCCGGCGACCGTCACCCGGCGTCGTCCGATGGTCACCGACTCGCTCGCGACCTTCGGGAAAGCGTCGGTCGTCATGATCGCGCGTGCGAAGCGCCACAGTCCGTCGGAGCTCGCCTCGGCCACCGCACGCGCGATGCCGTCTTCCAGGCGATCCATCGGGAGCGGCACGCCGATGATCCCGGTCGAGGCCGGCGCGACGAGCGTCGGCGAGATCGACAGCGCCTCCGCGACTGCGGCGCAGGCGCGCTCGGCGTCGGCGAGGCCTTGCTTACCGGTGCAGGCGTTCGCGTTGCCGCTGTTGACCACCAGCGCCTGCAACTTGCCGCGTCGCACCCGCTCGCGCCCGACGAGCACGGGCGCCGCGCAGAAGCGGTTGCGGGTGAAAACGGCGCCCGCGGCGGCCGGTCGATCGGCGATCAGCACCGCGCAATCCGGTGCGCCGCTCTTCTTGATGCCACACGCGACGCCGCCGAAGCGGAAGCCGGGGACCAGGATCGGGCGTTCGACGACATCGATCTTCACAGCAGAACCATCACCTCGCTCGCAAAGGCTTCGAGCTGTTCGAGGAGCTCCGCGCAGCTCGCGCTGACGAAGCTCATGTGGAGGCGCGCCACCCCGAGCGCGCGATAACGATCAACGAGCGCCGCGACCTCCGACGGAGGAAGCCGGAGACCGCCGTCGCGGCAACCGGCGTCGCGGTGTAGCAGATCGAGCGTCGGAAACGGCGCGACCACCTGCCACGGGCCGCCGCCGCGCCGCTCGAGGAGCGCGCGACCGTACGCGATCAGCGCCGCGAGCTCGTCGAGCTCGAGCTGCCAGGGAATCCAGCCGTCCGCGTGCTCGACCGCGCGCCGCACCGCGCGCCGTCCGTTGCCGCCGACCCAGATCGGCGGTCGCGGCGCGCGGTGCGGACGCGGGTCGAGGACGACGTCGCGGAACGAGAACCAGCGTCCGTGAAACTCGGCGGGCTCGCCGCTCCACAGCGCCTTCAGGACCTCGATCGCCTCGTCGGTGAGCGCGCCCCGCGCCGCGAAGTCGACGCCGAGCGTGCGGAACTCGGGCTTGAGATGTCCCGCTCCGACGCCGACCACGAGGCGTCCGCGCGTCAGCGCGTCGAGCGTCGCGAGCTGCTTCGCGAGCACCACCGGCTGGTGGTACGGCAAGACGAGGACGTGCGTCAGCAGCTCGATGCGCTCGGTGATCCCGCCGAGGTACGCGAGCGTGCTAAGCGGGTCGTACCAGGTCGCCCCCATCGCGGCGGCGTACGAGCGCGGCACGACGGCGTGCTCGGAGCACGCGACGTGCGCGTAGCCGAGGCGGTCCGCGGCGCGGGCGACGCGCTCGATCTCGGCGGGCCCCGCGCTGCGCTCCCAGGGCTGCACCCGGGCCGGAACCTGCTGCACGACCGGTAGCCCGATGCCGAAGCCGATCGCCCGGGTCACGGCCGTCGCGCCGTCGCGCTCGCCAACGCCATCGCCATTGCGCGATTCCGCTCTCGTCGCCTATGGCTGCGCCCGGAGGCGACGATGCAGGCCCTGGTCTTCCGACATAGCGTGCCGCGGCAGATCATCACCAAACTGCTTTCCTTCGCAACCCCGGCGGCCTTCGTCGGACCGACGTCGCCGATGCAGCTCGAGGAGGTTCCCGATCCGAAGCTGCCCGCCGACGACTGGCTCGTGATCCGCACGCGGCTGTGCGGCATCTGCGGCAGCGACTACAAGCAGGTGTTCCTGAACGGCAGCGTCGACAACCCGATGACCTCGGTGATCTCGTTCCCGCAGGTGCTCGGGCACGAGGTCGTCGGAACGGTCGAGCGGGTCGGGCCTGCCGTCAAGAACAGACGGGTCGGGCAACGCGTGGTGCTGAATCCGTGGCTGTCGTGCGCGCCGCGCGGCATCACCCCGCCGTGTCCCGCGTGCGCGCGCGGCGACTTCTCGATCTGCCAGAACTTCACGCGCGGACACCTGCCGCCCGGGATCCACACCGGCAACTCGAGCGCCGCGACCGGCGGGTTCGCGCCGCTCGTGCCGGCGCACGAGTCGATGGCGATCCCGGTGCCCGACGACGTCAGCGACGAGGCCGCCGTGCTCGCCGATCCGTTCTCGGTCTCGCTGCACGCGATCCTGAAGCGTCCGCCGGCACCCGGTCAGTGCGCGCTGGTCTACGGCTGCGGCACGCTCGGCCTGTGCGCGATCGAGATCCTGCGACGCCTGTATTCGGAAAGCCCCGTGATCGCGATCGCGCGCTTCCCGCACCAGCGGCGCATCGCGCAGCAGCTCGGCGCGCACGAGGTTCTGCCGCACGAGCCCACCAAGGCGATCATCGAGGCCGTCGCGCGGATCACCGGCGCCGACCTGCTCACGCCGTGGTTCGGCAAGCCGATGCTGAACGGCGGCGTCGACGTGATCTACGACACGGTCGGCTATCCCGAGACGCTCGAGGTCGGCGTGCGCATCACGCGTCCGCGCGGCGCGATCGTGGTGACCGGCGTCGAGATCCCGCGCCGCTTCGAGTGGACGCCGCTCTACTTCAAGGAGATCCACCTCATCGGCTCGAACGCGTTCGGCGAGGAGAACTTCGAAGGCCGGCGGCGGCACGCGATGGAGATCTACCTCGACCTGGTCCGCGACGGCCGCGTCGACGTGACGCCGATCTTGACGCACCGTTTTCCGCTGCCGCGCTACCGCGAGGCGTTCCGCGCCTGCTGGGACCAGAGCTCGTCCGGCGCGGTCAAGGTGCTGTTCGACTACACGAGCGACGTCGCCTGACCTCGACCGCTCGGCCACCGCTCAGCCGCGCAGCTCCCACGGCGAGGTCACGCCGGCGGGCGCCTGGTAGAGCGCGATCGGCAAGCCGTCCGGGTCGCGGACCAGGCACGACGCCACGCCCGGCGCGTGCTGCACGAGCGTCTCCTCGAGCACGGCGACGCCGCGGTCGCGCAGCGAGTGCAGCGTCGAGGCGAGGTCGTCGACCGCGAGCGCGAGGTGCGAGAGCGCCGACCGCGCCCCGCCCTGCTCGTCGACCACGTCCGCTGCGTCCGCACGCTGCAGCAGCTCGAGCCGGAAGCCGTCGCGCTCGAGCAACGCTCCGCGCACCTGCGCGTCGACACGGAGCGTGCGTGCAGCCGCCGCGCTGGCGAGCGCCATCTCACCGACGACGGAGAAGCCCAGGATGTCGCGATAGAACGCGAGCGAGCGGCCGATGTCGCTCACGCCGAGCGCGACGTGCAGCATGCCGACGATTGCCATCGCGAACCCTCCCGCCGCGCACCGCGCGCGGCGCACGACGCCCGCCGGCTTTAGCGGACCTCGGCCGCTCCCGATACGTTGAAAGCGGCCAGACGCATCAGTAATCGAAGGATAAGTCCCGACGAACGCGCGCCCGCGCGCTCGTCACAGCATGGAGAGCGGTCTTCGATGAATGAGGTGCAGGGCGCCACGACGACGGCGGCCACCAAACCGATCCAGGAGCTGGAGACGGTCGTCATCCGCTTCGCCGGCGACTCCGGCGACGGCATGCAGGTGACCGGCAGCCAGTTCACCAACGTTTCCGCGCTCGCCGGCAACGACATCAGCACCCTGCCCGACTTTCCCGCCGAGATCCGCGCTCCTGCCGGTACCCTGGCCGGCGTCAGCGGCTTCCAGCTCAACTTCTCGCATCGCGAGGTCTTCACGCCGGGCGACACCCCCGACGTGCTGGTCGCGATGAACCCCGCCGCGCTGAAGGCCAACATCGACGATCTCAAGCCGAACGGCATCCTGATCGTCGACCAGGAGGCGTTCAACGACCAGAACCTGAAGAAGGCGGGCTATACGTCGAACCCGCTCGAGGACGGCTCGCTCGACAAGTACCAGGTGTTCAAGGTCGACGTCTCGAAGCTGACGACGCTCGCCCTCGCGGACATCGGGCTGTCGAACAAGCAGGTCCTGCGCTGCAAGAACTTCTTCACCCTCGGCTTGACGGCGTGGCTGTACAACCGTCCCACCGAGCCGGTGCTGAAGTTCATCGCGAACCGCTTCAAGCGCAACCCGGCGCTCGCCGAGGCCAACACCCGCGCCTTCAAGGCGGGTCTGCACTTCGCAGAGACCTCGGAGATGTTCGCGACGCAGTACGAGGTGAAGCCCGCGGAGATCGCGCCGGGCACCTACCGCAACATCACCGGCAACAGCGCGCTCGCGCTCGGCTTCGTGGTCGCGGCGCACCAGGCGGGCTTGCCGCTCTTCCTCGGCTCGTACCCGATCACGCCGGCGAGCGACATCCTGCACGAGCTGTCGGGCTACAAGGAGTTCAACGTCACGACCTTCCAGGCCGAGGACGAGATCGCGGGCGTCGGCTCCGCGCTCGGCGCCGCCTTTGGTGGCGCGCTCGCGGTGACGACGACGAGCGGCCCCGGCATCGATCTCAAGTCGGAGGTCGCCGGCCTCGCGGTCAAGGTCGAGCTCCCGATCGTCATCTGCGACATCCAGCGCGGCGGCCCCTCGACCGGTCTCCCGACCAAGACCGAGCAGGCGGACCTTCTCGCGGCGCTCTACGGCCGTCACGGCGAGTCGCCGGTGCCGATCATCGCGGCGCAGAGCCCGGCCGACTGCTTCGCGGCGGCGCTCGACGCGGCGCGCATCGCGATCAAGTACATGACGCCGGTCTACCTGCTCTCGGACGGCTACCTGGCGAACGGCGCCGAGCCCTGGAAGGTGCCGGACCTCGCCGAGCTGCCGCGCTTCGACGCCCAGTTCCGCACCGATCCGAACGGCTACTTCCCGTACCTGCGCGACCCCGAGACGCTGTCGCGGCCGTGGGTGGTTCCCGGAACGCCGGGTCTCGAGCACCGCATCGGCGGCCTCGAGTCGGAGTACTTGACGGGCAACATCAGCTACGCGCCGGCCAACCACGAGCAGATGGTCCGGCTGCGCGCGAAGAAGATCGCCGGCATCGCCCGCGAGATCCCGCCGACGACCGTCAACGGGCCCGAGCGCGGCAAGGTGCTCGTGCTCGGCTGGGGCAGCACGTACGGCTCGATCGCCGAGGCAGTCAAGCAACTGCAAGCGTCCGGCGTGTCGGTCGCCCACGCGCACCTGCGCTGGCTCAATCCGCTGCCGTCCGATCTGGGCGAGGTCCTTTCCCGTTACGAGCGCGTGCTGGTCCCGGAGATGAACATGGGCCAGCTGCTGCGGCTGATCCGTGCGGAGTACCTGGTCGACGCGATCGGCTTCAACAAGATCCAGGGACGGCCGTTCCGCGTCGCCGAGATCGTGGCGCGCGTCCAGAAGCTCCTCGAGGAGAAGTAGGTCGATGTCCACCGCAACGCCGGGCCAGCAGCCCAAGCTCACCCGCAAGGATTTCGAATCGGACCAGGAAGTCCGCTGGTGTCCGGGCTGCGGCGACTACGCGATCCTGGCCCAGGTGCAGAAGGTCCTGCCCGAGCTCGGCATTCCGCGCGAGAACTTCGTCTTCGTGTCGGGCATCGGCTGCTCGAGCCGCTTCCCGTACTACGTGAACACGTACGGCTTCCACACGCTGCACGGACGCGCGCCCGCGATCGCGACCGGGCTCAAGCTCGCGCGCCCCGAGCTGTCGGTGTGGATCGTCACCGGCGACGGCGACGCGCTGTCGATCGGCGGCACCCACCTGATCCACGTCCTGCGCCGCAACGTCGACGTCAACATCCTGCTGTTCAACAACCGAATCTATGGCTTGACGAAGGGCCAGTACTCGCCGACGTCGGAGGCCGGCAAGATCACCAAGTCGACGCCGGACGGCTCGGTCGACAACCCCTTCAAGCCGCTCGTTCTGGCGCTCGGCGCCGAGGCGACCTTCATCGCGCGCTCGATCGACGTCGAGGCGAAGCACCTGCAGGAGACCATCCGGCAGGCGCACGCGCACCGCGGCGCGGCGTTCGTCGAGATCCTCCAGAACTGCAACATCTTCAACGACGGCGCGTTCTCCGACCTCACCGAGCGCGACATCAAGGCGGACCACCAGCTCGTCCTCGAGCACGGCAAGCCGATGATCTTCGGCAAGAACCGCGACCGCGGCATCCGCATGGTGAACATGCGCCCCGAGGTCGTGCAGCTCGGCAACGGCGTGACCGAGGCCGACCTGCTCGTGCACGACAAGCACAACCCCGTGCAGGCCTACCTGCTCGCGCACATGACGCCGCCGCAGTTCCCGACCCCGATCGGCGTCCTCTACGAGGTCGAGCGTCCGGCTTACGAGCAGAGCGTGCGCAACCAGCTCGAGGCCGCGAAGTCGCGCCCGGGCGCGGGGGACCTGCAGAAGCTGCTGCTGAGCGGCGACGTCTGGACGGTTTCCTGACGACCGCTACCTGACTGGGACGGCCGAGCTCAGCGGCGCGCGGACGCGTCGCGCTCGGCCGTGAACGGCAGCGGCGGCACCGGCGGCTCCGCGCCGCGCAGGAGCCACGCCTCCCACGCGACGACGGAGCGGTAGACCTCGAGCGGCGGCAGAGCGTCCCAGCCGTCTCGCGCTCCCTCCTGCGTTGCAGCGAGCTTCTCGCGCGCAGCGCCGGCGAGTCGCGCGGCGCTCGCGAGCTTGCCCGTCTGCCAGTGGTGCCAGGCGACCGCCGCCTGGATCAGCCCCTGCAGCACCGTGCGCACGGGTCCCGTGGCGGTGCGCCACGCCGGCTCGAGGATCTCGTGCACCTCGAAGAACAGCTCGTGCGCGAGCAGCCGGCGCGCCTGCGCGAGGCGCGCGTCGAGATCGATGCCGCGAGGCGCGGCGTCGAGCGCCCCGGCATAGCGTGCGAGCTTGTGCTTGACGGCGTCCGCCCAGGCCGGATCCCTGCGGACGAACGACGGGCCGACGCCGTCGGCGTGCACGCCTTCGTCCCGCACGATCAGACCTGCCGCCGAGAGCGCCGCCCACGCGGTGGCGCCGACGTCCGCCGGATCGACGCGCGCGCCCGGCGCGAGACCGAGCGCACGCCGCGCCGCCGCCACCCGAGACTGCGCCGGCCGCTCCTCCGCCAGATCGGCGAGCAGCAGCCCGGCGACGGCGTCGCGCGCGGCGAGCGGCAGCTCGCGTGTCGGATCGGCGGTCGCTGGCACCGACGAGAGTTTACACCCGAACGACGCATCGCTAGTGGGTGACGCGATGTCCCGGCGCACCAGCTCGGCGCCCGGCGAGGCGTTGCGCGCGACGGGCGAGCTTGCTGCCGCGGCGCCCGCACCGCGCGCCGCAGTGGCGGCGACGTTGCTCCGCTGGTTCTGGATGAGCGTCGGCGCCGCTTGCACGGCGCTGCCCTTTCTCGACCCGCGCCTGTGGCCGCTCGCCTGGTTCGGGCTCGTGCCGCTGTTCGCGCTCGCGCCGCGCGCACCGACGACGCGCGCTGCGGTGATCGACGCGCTGGTGATGGGGCTCGTGGTGAACGTCATCGGCTTCCACTGGCTCGTCACCACGATCCACGTCTTCGGCGCCTTCCCGATGCCGATCGCGCTGTTCTTCTTCGGCGTGCTGTCGGCGTGGGGCTCGCTGCCGTTCGTGCTGGTCTCGCTCGGTTTGCGCGCGGCGGGTCCGAAGGCGCCGCTCGTGCTGGCACCGATCCTCTGGACGTCGGTCGAGTTCCTGTTCCCGAACCTCTTCCCGTGGCGTCTGGGACACTCGCAGCGCGAGGTCGTGTGGCTGCTGCAGAGCGGCGACCTGGCAGGACCGTTCTTGCTGTCGTTCGTGATGGCGTGGTTCGCCGCGGCGCTGACGCGGTTGCCGCGGCTGCGGCCGCTCGTCGGTCCGGTGATCGCGATCGTCGCGCTGCTGCTCTATGGCGCCTGGCGCGTCGCCGAGGTCGACGCGACGCTCGCGCGCGCGCCCGAGTTCCGCGTCGGCGTCGTGCAGGGCAACCTCGCGCTCGGCGAGAAGCGCGAGCCCGGTTCTTACGAATCGAACGTCGCTCGCTACCGCCGGCTGTCGGCATCGCTCTCGCCGCCGCCCGACCTGCTCGTCTGGCCGGAGACGGTCGTCGCCTGGGGGATCCCGCTCGAGGCGACGACGCTGAAGGGGCTCGACCCGTACCCCGACGCGCCGGCGCCGCTGCTGTTCGGCGCGGTCGCGTACCGCGAGCTCGGCCGCCGCGAGGTCGAGTGGTTCAACAGCGCGTTCCTGCGGCGTCGCGACGGCTCGGTCGGGGGCCGCTACGACAAGATCATCTTGATGCCCTTCGGCGAGTTCATCCCGCTCGCCTCGGTGTTCCCGTCGCTCAAGGAGCTGAGCCCCAACACCGGCGACTTTCAGGCGGGCGAAGAGCCGGTGGTGATGAACGTTTCGGATCAGGCCCGCGTCGGGGCGCTGATCTGCTACGAGGATCTCCTCGCCGGACACGTGCGTCGCACCGTCGCCGCCGGCGCGACCCTGCTGGTCACGATCGCGAACGACGCCTGGTTCGGCGACAGCGCCGCGCTGCACGAGCACGACACGCTCGCGCTCTGGCGCGCGGTCGAGAACCGTCGCTACCTCGTGCGCGCGACCAACACGGGACTCACCTCGGTGATCGACCCCGCTGGCCGAAGCGTGCTCACGCTGCCTACGCAAACGGCAACCGCGGGCGCCGCGACGGTCCACCTCCTCACCGTCGAGACGCTCTACCAGCGCTTCGGCGACCTCTTCGGCTGGACCCTACTGGCAGTCGGAATTTCCCTTCTGGTATACTGCCGCCGGCTTTGACCGTGCATCGGCGCACGACGTTGCAGCGCCGGGTCGAGAAGCCGTGGCCCAGTCGCGAGTTTTTTGGCTTCCAACTTGCTCCACGCGCCGCGCGACCCTGCTCGCGGCACTCTCACACTCTGGAACGGACGACCTCCTGAAGTCACGGGTTCTGGCCTGTAGCGCAGCCAGAGCGCGCGCGACGCGTGCGCGGGTTGGACCGTGAGTTTGGGGACAGCGAGACGCGCATGTATCTGAACTTCTACGGCCTGGCCGAGAAACCTTTCAGCCAGACGCCCGACCCGAAGTTCCTCTACTGGAACGACGCGTATCGCGAGACCCTCGCGAGCCTGCGCTACGGGATCCAGGAGCGCAAAGGCTTCGTCACGATGATCGGCGAAGCCGGGACCGGGAAGACGACGCTGCTGCGCAAGCTGCTCGACGACCTCGGCTCGGACGTCGTCTCGGTCTTCCTGTTCAACCCCAACGCGACCTTCGAGGAGATCCTCGAGTACACGCTGAGCGAGCTCGGCATTCCCGCTCCCACGGGACGCAAGCTCGCGATGCTGCAGCGGCTCAACGAGTTCCTGCTCGCGGCGTTCAACGAGGGCAAGAACACCGTGCTCGTGATCGACGAGGCGCAGGACCTCGAGACCGACGTCCTCGAGTCGCTGCGCCTGCTGTCGAACCTCGAGACCTCGAAGGAGAAGATCCTCCAGATCATCCTCGCCGGGCAGCCGGAGCTCGCCACGCGCCTCGCGCAGCCGAACCTCCGGCAGCTCAAGCAGCGCATCGCCGTGCGCTGCCGGGTCGAGCCGCTCGGTCGCCACGAGCTCGCGGACTACATCTCGA
This sequence comes from Candidatus Binatia bacterium, assembly GCA_036563615.1. Lineage (NCBI taxonomy): Bacteria > Candidatus Binatota > Binatia (SeqCode) > Binatia bacterium. The sequence continues at coordinate 569,661 of DATCMB010000022.1, read as the reverse complement.
CCCGCCTCACGGTCGCGGGTGGGCGTCCGGATCTGTTCGCGCCCGAGACGCTGGAGCCGATCTGGCGCTTCTCGAACGGGATCCCGCGCCTGGTGAACACGGTGTGCGACAACGCGCTGCTGGTCGGCTACGCGCTCGGCCGCAGCACGATCGACGCCGGCATCGTCGACGAGGTGGTCGCGGACCTCGGCAAGCTCGACGTGCCTCCGCCGCCGGTCGGCGCGCCCGAGGCGGCGGCTGCGGCCCCCGCTTCCGCAGCCCCGCAGGCTGCGGAAGCGGCCGCGTCCGCAGCGCCCGCGACGCCATCGCCGTCGGCGCCCGCGGAGCCCGCGTCGCACGTCGGAGCGGCGAGCGCCACGCCGCCGCCGTCCGCCGAGGCCCTGCACACCGTGCCGCCTCCCGCGGCGCCCGCGTGGGCGCAGGCCGCGTCGACGACCGCCGCTGGAACGACGACGACCGTTGGCGCGCGTCCCTCGCTGCGCAACCTGGAGCGTCCCGCGGTACCCGCGAGCGCTCCGCGCCACCGTCGCGTCGCCGTCGCGCTCGCCGTCGCCGTGCTGGTGCTGGCCATCGTCGGCGGCTGGCTGTCGGGGGCGTTCACCCGGCTCGAGTCGAACGTGCGCGCCTGGCTGACGACGGGCGACGCCAAGCTGGCGGAAGACCCGGGCACCGCGGCCGCCGAGAACGGCGTGCCGTTCGCGCGCCTCGGCGAGCCGGCGGCGCCACCTGCGGGTGGCGCTGCGGCGCGCGTCGAGCCGCAAGCAGCGTCCCCCGCTGCTCCTGCCGTTCCAGCGGATCGAGCGGTCCCGGCTGCGCCGTCCGAGGCCGCCGTCGACGCCGCAGTCGCTGCGGATGCGCACGCGTCGTCGGGCGCGGCGGTGCAGCCGAGCGCCGAGCGCGAGAGCGCCCAGGCCCCCGCGCCGCCAGCCGCGGAGAACCCGCCGCAGGATCCCTCCGCGGTCGCCGGTCGGACCGAGCCGTCAGCGGACGCCGTTGACGGCGTCCCGGTCGCCGAGGAGCCCGCGGTCGCGCCGCCAGCCGCCCCCGACGTCGCCGACGCCGCGCGCGCGACGGAGCCGTCCGCCGAATCGGTCACCGCGTCCTCGTCGGCGGAGCAGCCGAACCCGGCCGGCGCCCCCGGCGGCGCCGAGCCTGCCCGCACCGCCGCATCCGACGCCCAGGAGGCCGAGGAAGCGGAGCCGCGCGTGGCGGCGATCCAGCCGCGCGACGCCGCGCGCGACTCTCAAGATCTTCAACCGCAGACCCAGCGTCCGGGGAAGCGCGGCAAGCGCGTCCGCGTCCAGCGCGGCGACACGCTGATGAACCTCGCGACGCGCGAGTACGGCACCGCGACCTACACCACGCTCGACGTCGTGCGGGCCGCCAACCCCGAGATCCGCGACGTGAATCGCATCATCGCGGGCTCCGAGCTGATCTTCCCCGACCCTGGTCCGAGCTCGCGGGTCATCGACGAGCGCGGCGGCGTGTCGGTCCTGGTCGCGACCACCCCGATCCTCGACCACGCCCAGGCGCTGCAACGGGTGGTCGGCAGCCGCTTCCGGATGCCGGTCGAGCTCGAGCCGATCGCGCTCGGTGACGGGCGCTTTCTCTATCGCGTCTCGCTGCGCCAACTGCCCGACAAAGCAAGGGCTCTCGCAATCGCCGAGTCGCTCGGCAGCATCCTGCGGGACCCCAGCTGATGCGTCGTTCCTGGCACACGTCTCGTGCGGTTGCACGATTCTGGGGCGACTCTGCACGGCTGCACGTCTTTGGCCCCGTGACCAGGTTGAGAAACTGGAGGAAATTGAAAGCTTTCCGGGCCTTTTTGGGGGGTCCGGAAGAGCCCCGCGTGGCGTTCCTTTTGCTGCGCCAGCGCGGCCGATGTCGATGGGCGAGTGTAGCGCCTGGTACGTGGTCCGCTCCAAGCCGCGCGCCGAGGCAATGGCTGCCACGAACTTGCGCGTCAAGGGGATCGAGGTGTACCTGCCCCGACTCGCCCGCGCGTTCCCGCATCGCACGTCGACCGACGTCGAGCATCTCGAGCCCCTCTTTCCCGGTTACCTGTTTGCACGCCTCGATCTTGCCTCCCAGTTCCACGTCGCTTCCTGGACACCGGGCGTCGCGCACCTCCTCAGCCTGGGCCAGGGCCTGCCGACCGCAATCGACGACGGCGTCATCGAAGCGTTGCGCGAGCGCGCTGGCGGTGGCGAGGTCCTGCGAGCGCGGATCATGCTGCGACCCGGTGACCCGGTCGAGATCCGCCACGGACCATTCGCCGGCCTACACGCGATCATCGATCGACCGTGCTCCGGGGCCGGTCGCGTACAGATTCTCCTGGATCTTCTCCGGCGGCAGACGCGGCTCGAGTTGCCCGCGTCGGCGGTCGCGCCGCTCTAGGCGCGTCCGCTCTCGAGCACTCGCTCGAAGCAGCATAACGGGGTCCGCCGCCCCGTACAGGGAAGAACCTTTCGAAGGATGGGCGGAGCTATGAGCAGTAGACGACAGATCGAGATCGGGCGCGGCGGCGCGATCCGGATCGGCACCGCGTTGCTGGTCGGGACCGCCGTGCTGGGTCTGATCGCCGGCTGCGGCGGCAGCGCACGTCGGCAGCAGCAGCACGCCATGATGATGGCGGCCGCGAGCCCGGACTCCGGCGCTCCGGGAACCGTTGGCGGCATGGGCGCCCCGGGCACGGTGGGAGTCGCAGGTCCCGCCGGACGGGTCGGCAAGCTGGTCGACGAGTACAGCTACCGTCTTGCACCGGGTGACCTCATCGACGTCAAGTTCCCGTACCACCCGGAAGAGAACGAGCGCGTCCCGGTTCGTCCGGACGGCCGCATCGGCTTGCAGGTGATCGGCGACGTGATGGCCGCGGGGCTCACCGTCAAGGAGCTCGAGGAGGTCATCGTCGAAAAATCGTCGAAGACCCTCAAGGACCCGGTGGTGAGCGTCGTGATCGCCCAGCTCGCCGAGCACAAAGTCTACGTCGGCGGTCAGGTCGCCAAGCCGGGTTACGTCCCCTACCGCGAGGGGTTGACCCCGCTGCAGGCCATCGTCGAGCGCGGCGGCTTCGTCGACGACGCCAACACGGACGAGGTGCTGCACATCACGCGCGTCGGCGATCAGGTGCAAACACAAAGGCTTGACTTGGAAGCTGTCATGGACGGAGAGTCCACCGAACAAGTCGTCATGGCACCGGACGACATCATCATCGTGCCGAGGACGTTCATCGGCGAAGCCGACGTTTGGGTCGACCAGTGGATCCGGGGGCTTCTGCCCACCGTGCCCCGACCCGGCTTCGATCTCAACACGTTGGCTTTCTAGGAGACCGTCGGTGGGCAAGACATACGAGGCACTGAAGCGAGCGGAGGCCGAGCGCGCAGCCAAGGCTGCGCGTGACACGGCGTCACCGGGATCGGCGGTTCCCCCGCAGCCGGAGGCGGCATCCGTCGAGACGGAAGGCACGCTGCCAACGCCCGTCGAGCGCAGCTGGTTCCGCTTCGGTGCTCGCATGCGCCGCAACGGCGGCAACGGGGCGAACGGCCACGCCAACGGAAACGGGAACGGCAACGGCAACGCTCATCGCAACGGACGCAACGGCAGCGGCATCGGACACTTCTCGTTCGACGTCCCACCGACGACAATCGAAGAGTTCCAGCAGCTTCGGAAGAACATCCTCGCCGCACGCGCGCCCCGCACGCTGCAGCTCATGCTGATCGTCTCGTCGCGACACGGCGAGGGCGCCACCACCACCACCGCCCTGCTCGGCTCCACCATGGCGCAGGCCGGTCGCTGCCTGCTGATCGACGCGAACTTCCGCACGCCCGGCATCACGCGCGTCTTCGGAGGCCACGACGCGCCCGGGTTCTGCGAGGCGCTGAGCAATCCGACGGCACCCGGCCCGGTGCATTACCACCCGACGGAGATCCCGAACCTGTACTTCATGCCGACCGGACGCGGTCCGGCGCGCGTCCCGTACATGTTCGAGGGACGCGCGTTCGACGATCTGCTCGCGTTCCTGCGCAAGGAGTTCGACACCATCCTGATCGACGGCGCGCCGATGGAGATGTACGCCGACAGCTCGTTCCTGGCGCCGCGCGCCGACGGTGTGATGCTGGTCGTGCGGGCCGAGAGCACGCCGCTCGGCGCACCCGCGGTGTCGCTCCGTGAGCTCGAGCGCGTCGGCGCGCACGTCCTCGGTGCGGTCCTCAACCGCACGCAGAACTACATTCCCGAGTTCCTCACCCGCTTGACGAATCCGCAGGACGTCGTCGAGATCGCCGTCATCCCGCAAGAGGCCTCGAGATGAACGAATCCGTACGCGAGTTCCTGCACATCCTGTTCAAGCGCAAGCGGTTCTTCGTCATCGCGTTCGCGCTGGTCTCGCTGCCGATCATCGCGTTCGCGCTGCTGCGCACGCCCGAGTACATGGCGCGCGCGAAGCTGCTCGTCGTCGGTAGCCGCAGCTACCTGCACCTGTCGCCGCAAGATTCGAAGCGCACCACGCAGCTGCCCGAAGCGCAGGTGCTGAACGCCGAGGTCGAGAATTTGAAGAACCGCTCGTTCCTGCTCGCCGCCGCCGAGCGGCTGCAGATCGAGATCATCGACCCGGTGCCCGAGGACCGCGAGCAGCGCAACCGCGCCACCGCGCGCGCCATCCGCGACAACCTGCGGGTCACGCCGTTCCCGCAGTCGCCGATGATCGAGGTCGCCTTCAAGCACACCGACAAGAACAAGGCGGCGGCGGTCGTCAACACGCTGGTCGACACCTACCTCGAGTACCACCCGAGCATCTACGAGTCGCCGGACATCGTGCGCTTCTTCGAGCGCCGCACCGAGCGCCTCGAGCGCGAGCTGCGCAAGAAGGAGCGTCGCCTCGACCGCTATCAGCGCCGCACCGGAATCGTCGCGCTGAACCAGCAGAAGGACGAGACCATCCGCCAGATGATGGCGAGCGAGCTGGTGCTGCGTGAGACCGAGGCGCAGATCCAGCAGACCGATCAGCTCATCGCCAAGCTCGAAGAGGCGATGCAGGACGAGCCCGAGAAGGTCGCGAGCGACGTCGACATGATCGACAACCCGGTCGCGCGCGCGCTCGAGGAGCGCATCGGCATCCTGACCGTCGAGCTGTCCGAGCTGCAGCAGAAGTACACCGACGCCGACCGTCGCGTGATCGACAAGAAGGCGCAGATCGCCGAGCTGCGCGCGAAGGTGAAGGAGCAGCCGCCGCGCATCATCGGCACCGAGCGCTTCCAGCTCAACCAGGTGCGCCAGAACCTGGCGGAGGAGCTTCTGCGCGCCCGCGCGAACCGCGGCGCGCTCGAGGCGAAGCGGGAGTCCGTCAAGCAACACCTCGCCGACTTCGAGGCGCGTCTCGCCGAGATCAGCGAGAAGGGCTACAAGCTGCAGAAGCTCGACGACGAGGTGCAGCAGGCGCGCGCCGAGCTGCAGGCGTCAATCCAGCGCGCCCAGGAAGCGCGGCTCTCGCTCGAGATGAGCGAGGACAAGCTCGACACGATCCGCGTCGTCGACCGCGCGGACGCGCCGGCGAAGCCCGACAACGACCAGACGATGCTGACCATCATCATCGCGCTGATCGCGGGTGTGGGCGTCGGCGTCGCGGGCGCGTTCGGACTCGAGTTCCTCTACCAGACCTACCACTTCGGCTCCGACATCGAGCGCGAGCTCGAGCTGCCGGTCCTGGGCCTGATCTCCGACTACCGCGTCGTCAACTGACGACACGCACGGTCGTGGTCGCCCCGGGGAGGCGTCCATCTCCATGGCCATTCGCCGCTACCTGACCAACTTCGCGAAGCTCGCGATTCACCACGGAGGTATCTCGACGCTGGCCCGCACCGTTCTCGCGGGCCGCGCCGCGATCCTGCGCTACCACTCGGTGAGCACGGTTGCCGACGGCACGCACCTCTGCCTCGATCCCGGCCTCGCCGTCGCCCCCGAGCACTTCGACCGCCAGTGCGCGTACCTGAAGCGCCACTATCGCGTGCTGTCGCTCGACGAGATGGTGCAGCGCCTCTCCGAGGGGAAGCCGCTGCCGCCCAAGTCGGTCGCGCTGACCTTCGACGACGGCTACCTCGACAACTACACGCGCGCCTTCCCCATCCTGCAGCGCCACGGTCTGAACGCGACGTTCTACGTGACGACCGATTGCATCGACAACCGCTCGATCCTGTGGACCGGGCTGCTGCGCTTCGTGGTTTTCACCACCACGGTCCCGGTGCTCGAGACGCGTGAGCCGATGGCCTTCCGCCTGCCGCTGCGGACGCCGATCGAGCGTCGCGAGGCGTTCACGAAGCTCATCGTCACGATGAAGAACATCCCGACGGAGCGGCGGCTCGCCTTGCTCGAAGCGCTGCGGGTCGCGGCCGGCATCGAGGACGTCTCGCCGCTCAAGTCGATCATGATGACCTGGGATCAGGTGCGCGAGATGCACCGCGCGGGGATGATCTTCGGCGCGCACACGCTGACCCATCCCAACCTGCCGAACGCGACGCCCGAGGAAGCCGAGCGCGAGATCGTCGGATCGCGCGACGCGCTCGCGGAGCAGATCGGCGAGCCCGTGCGGCACTTCTCCTACCCGAACGGCCGCGGCAGCGCGCACCTCACCGAGGCGATCAAGGCCATGGTGCGTCGCGCCGGCTTCGCCTCGGCGACCACCTCGGTGACCGGTAGCGTCGTCGCCGGCGACGACCTCTTCGCGCTCAAGCGGATCGGCATCTACAACCGCCACGGCGCGATGCCGGAATTCACGCTCGACATCGAGCGCGGCAAGATCGGAGCGTGAGCACCGCGTGACCGCGTCATCCGTCCCGTTCTCGGCGCCGACGCGCCGCGTGACCCGCGGGGTCGAGCGCTTCCCCGTCTGGGCGATCTTCGCGACGGTCGCCGCGGGCTGCGCGCTCGGCGCGGCCGCCTTCTTCAGCGACCACCGCCTGGTGCTCGCCATGGCGGTCGTCGGGATGGTCTTCGCGGGGCTGCTCGTCCTCTACAAGCCCCACGTCGGCGTCATGGTCATCATGACGACGATGCTGATGTCCTACCCTTCCGCGCTGAAGGGCGTCGGACCGTTTACGATCAACAACCTGCTCGGCCTCTCGCTCCTGCTGATCCTCGCCTTCCAGCTCTACCGCACGCACGACTACTGGTTCTTGCGCGAGCCCGAGATCCGACTGCTGATCGCGATCGCCATCGTGCTGATCACGATGCAGTACATCAACAAGCTCATCTGGCCGGACATCAAGTACCTCCTGCCGAAGGTGCAGAAGAGCGGCCACGAGGGCTACTACGGCGAGGTCGACGTCAGCGGACGGTGGATCTTCGAGCTGCTGTCGCGCATCGCGTTCACGATCTTCTTCGTGAACTGGATCCGCACGCCCAAGCAGCTCAAGTGGGTGCTGTACGTCATCGCGCTGTGCATCGTCGCGGTGGTGCCGACGCTCGGTCCCGACATGGTCAAGGGCGAGGCGGAGTACCGCATCACTTCGAAGGTCGTCGGCTGGGCATCGAACATCAACCGATTCGCGTTCATGATGAACGTCGGTATCGCGCTGTTCGTGTACCTGGCGACGAACACGAGATCGGTGGCGATGCGAATCGTCTGGCTGAGCTTCGCGGTGGGCTCGATTCCGCTCGTTCTGCTCACCGCGTCGCGAAGCGGCTTCCTCGGCCTCTGCCTGGTCGGCTTGCTTTTGTGCCTAGGCGATCACGTCCCACGCCGCGGCAAGATCATCTCCGCCGCGGTCGGGCTGGTGCTCGGCATCTTCGCCTTCCAGTTCATTCTCACGGACGCGCACCGCGAGCGTCTGATGAACATCAACCCGTTCGCGACGCCCGAAGCGGTCGGCGTGCGCATCGAGGGCTCACGCTCGACCGAGACGCGCGTCACGACGCTCGCCGAAGCGCTGCGCATCATCTCCGAGCACCCGCTGACCGGCGTCGGCCTCGGCAACTTCCGCTGGGTCAACGCGTACCTGCACGGCTCGTACAAGCCGCCGCACAACTCCTACGTGTGGTCCGCTGCGGAAGGCGGCATCATCACGACGTGCCTTTACTTGACGCTGTTCGGCTTCCTGTACACGCGCGTGCAGCGCTTGCGCCCGAAGTACAAGAACCATCCGCAGCTCTCGCACCTGCCCGACTGGCTGCACCTCTACCTCGTCCTGTTCTTCTTCTTCTCGATCTTCGCCGACGTCTGGCTCGAGGTGCACATCTACTTCATCATCTCGATCGCGATCGTTCTGACCCGCTGGGCGCTCGACGAGGAGCTGCGCGGCAAGGGCTTGCCCGGCGTCGTCTCCGGTACGCCGGGCGCGCGACGCGCCGCCATCCGTCAGCTCTATCGCCCGCGGACCGAGGCGGCATGATCCGCGTCGCGTACGTCATCGATCACCTGCACGTCGGTGGCGCGCAGCGCCACCTGCTCGAGGTCGTGCGCGGCCTCGACCGCGACCGCTACGAGCTCGAGATGTGGACCGCGGCGGCGGAGCCAGGCGACCTCGCCCCGCTCTTCGAGCGCGAGGGCGTGCCGGTACGCTCCTTCGGCATCCGCTCGACCATGCTGAGCCCGCGCACGTTCGGCGCGGTGGCGCGCGTCGCCCGCGACATGAAGCAGCGCGGCGTGCAGGTCGTGCACGGCTACCTCTTCGAGGGCAACTTCCTCGCGGCGCTGGTCGGACGCTGGGCGCGGCTGCCGGTCACGCTGGTGAGCAAGCGCAGCCTCGACCGCTACGACCGCCTCGACCGCCGTCTCGCCGCGTGGCTCTCGAACCAGCTCGCCGATCGCGTGCTGGTCAACGCCGACGCCGTCCGCGACGTGGTCGTGGAGCACGAGTGGTGCTCGCCGCAGCGCATCTCGCGGATCCCGAACGGGGTCGCCCTGCCCGCGAGCTCCGCGAGCGTCGACGCGCCGGCCTCCACCGAGGACGACCCGCGCGGACGCGGTCCGCTGGTGGGCATGGTCGGGCGGCTGAGCTGGAAGAAGGGCTACGACCACGCGCTCGCCGCGGCCGACCTGCTGCGTCGGCGCATCCCGGACGTCCGCTTCGACATCGTCGGTGACGGTCCGCTGCGCGCCGAGCTCGAAGCGCAGTCCGCGCGCCTCGGGCTCGGCAACACGGTTCGCTTCCTCGGTCAGCGGCGCGACGTCCCCGAGCTGATGCGCCGCTTCGACTGCTTCGTCCTGTCCTCGATCATCGAGGGCATGCCGAACGCGCTGCTCGAGGCGATGGCGCTCGGGCGTCCGGTGGTGACGACCTCGGCCGGTGGCAGCGCGGAGGTCGTGGTCGACGGCGAGTCGGGCTTCGTCGTGCCGCCGGCGGATCCGGCCGCCCTCGCCGACGCCGTCGAGCGCGTGCTGCGCGACCCCGCGCTCGCGCGCACGCTGGGCGAGCGCGGCGAGCGGCGCGTGCGCGAGCACTTCAGCCTCGAGGCGATGCTGCGCGCGATCGACGGCCTCTACCGCGAGCAGCTCGCCCGCGCGGGCATCCACGTTCCGCCCGCGGAGGTGCGCGCGCCCGCTGCGGCCGGCGAAACCGTGTCGCGTGCCTGAACCGAACAGAGACGAGCTTCCAGGACAGCCATGATCGGGCCCATCCTCTTCTGGTTCGCGGTCGTCGTGCTGGTCTACCAGTACGTCGGCTACCCGCTCACCCTCGCGGCCCTCGCCGCCCTCCGCGGCCGCCAGCGTCCTGCGTCGTTCGCGAGCGACGCCGAGCTCCCCAAGGTGACGCTGATCATCTCGGCGTACAACGAGGCCGAGGTCCTCGAGAACAAGCTGCGCAACGCGCTCGCGCTCGACTACCCGAAGGATCGCCTCGAGATCATCGTCGCGTCGGACGGCTCGACGGACGCGACCAACGACATCGCCCGCTCGTTCGCCGCGGAAGGCGTCGTGCTGCACGAGTACCCGGTCAACCGCGGCAAGAACCACTGCCTCAACGACACCATGCCGCGCGCCGCCGGCGACATCATCGTCTTCACCGACGCGAACGGCATGTACCGGCCCGACGCCGTCAAGACGCTGGTGCAGGGCTTCGCCGATCCGCGCGTCGGCAGCATCTGCGGCGAGCTGATCTACAAGAACTTCAACGACAACCCGATCGCCGAGGGCTACAACCGCTACTGGGAGCTCGACCAGATGCAGAAGCGCCTCGAGAGCGCGCTCGGCTGTCTCCTCGGGGCGAACGGCTCGATCTTCGCGGTGCGCAAGGAGCTCTGCCGGCCGGTGCCGAACGACGTCTGCAACGACATGGTGCAGCCGATTTGGGTCGCCGCCGCCGGGCACCTCTGTCTCTACGAGCCGCGCGCGCTGTCCTACGAGGCCGGGTCGCGCAACCTGCCCGACGAGCTCAAGCGACGCTCGCGCATCATCGGCCGCGGCATCCGGGGCATCCAGGCCGTGTGGCCCGACATCGTGCGCAACCGAGCGTGGCTCGTCGGCTGGGAGCTCCTGTCCCGGAAGGGGTTGCGTTACGCCACGCCGCTGTGGTTTCTCCTGCTGCTCGTCGGCTCGGGTCTCGCGAGCGGCGTGGGCTACCAGGCGCTGTTCGCGCTCCAGATCCTCGCCTACCTCGCGATCCCGGTGGGGTTCCTGCTCCCGGACGGCAAGCTCAAGCGCCTGGCGTCGCCGGTAGTCTACTTCGGGATCGGAAACCTGGCTGCGATCATGGGATGGTGGAAGGTCACGACGGGCTCCGAGCTCGGACGCTGGCAGACGGCCGAACGTCCGTTCGAGGCCACGACCGGCGGCGTGACCGCTGCGATCGACGGACGGGACTGAGGAGAGCTTGCGCGTGACGACGAACGGACACCGCGAGATCGTGAACGCCTTCTCGGTCGACGTCGAGGACTGGTTCCAGGTCTCCGATTTCGAGGACCAGGTCCGGCTCGAGGACTGGGACCACTACGAGAGCCGCGTCGTCGCCAACACGCGGCGTCTGCTGCGCCTGCTCGCCGAGTTCCGCGTCAAGGGCACTTTCTTCATCTTGACGTGGAACGCCGAGCGCTACCCGGGTCTCGTCGAGGAGATCGCCGCCGACGGACACGAGATCGCGACCCACGGCTACGCGCACCGTCTGGTCTACGAGCAGGGCAAGGACCTCTACCGCCGCGACCTCGAGCGCTCGCAGGAGATCCTGACCCGCATCCTCGGCTTCCCGGCCCGCGGCTACCGCGCGCCGTCCTTCTCGGTGACCGCCAAGTCGATGTGGGCGCTCGACGTCATGCTCGAGTGCGGCATCGAGTACGACTCGAGCATCTTCCCGGTGCGCGACTCGCTGTACGGCGTGCCGGGCGCGCTCCGCTTCCCCTTCGTCATCCACTCGCTCGGACAGCGCAACCTGGTCGAGTTTCCGATGACCACCGCGCGCGTCGGCAAGCGGAACCTGCCGCTCGGCGGCGGCGCGTATCTTCGCCTGCTGCCGTACCAGTACATGCGCTGGGGCATGCGCCGCGTGAACCGCGAGGGGCAGTCGGCGATCGTCTACCTGCACCCGTGGGAGATCGATCCCGGCCAGCCGCGGCTGCGCTCGCGCGGCAAGCGCGGGTTCTCGACCCACTACCTGAACCTCCACGTCATGGAGGACAAGCTGAGACGCTTGCTTTCGGATTTCCGCTTCGCGCCGGTGCGTGACGTGCTGCGCGATCGCGGATTGCTCGCTGCATGAGGTGACGGGCCCCGAAAGAGGATCAAAGCTCATGTCGCTACGTGCCTTCATCATCACGCAGGAAGACTGCCTCTACCTGCCGCAGTTCGTGCACACGGTGCTGCGCCATCGGCGGTCGAACATCGTCGGCATCACGATCCTGCCGACGCTCATGCCGAAGCAGACCTGGATGTCGACGCTGCGCGACCACCTGGCGCTGTACGGCCCGAGCCAGTTCCTCCGTCAGTCGGTCCGCTACGCCTTCCGGCGCGGGCTCGGGCTCGTAGGTCGCGCGGTGCCGCTGCCGAACTTCTACTCGGTCGCGGCGGTCGCCGAGCACCACAAGCTGCCGCGCATCGAAACGTCCAACGTCAATTCCAAAGAGTATCTCGAGCAGCTGCGGCGGCTGAACCTCGACCTCGTGATCTCGATCAACGCGAGCCAGAAGTTCAAGCGCGATCTCCTCGCCCTGCCCCGGCTCGGCTGCATCAACGTCCACGGCGCCCTGCTGCCGCGCTACCGCGGCCGCCTGCCGAGCTTCTGGGTGCTCGCCAACGGCGAGAAGGAAACCGGGGCGACGGTGCACTTCATGAACGAGGAGCTCGACGACGGACCGATCCTGCTGCAGGAGCGCGTGCCCATCGAGCCCGACGACACCCAGGACAGCCTCATCCGCAAGACCAAGGCGGTCGGAGCGCGCCTGCTGGTCGAGGCGATCGACCGCCTCGAGCAAGGCTCGGCTTCGACGCTGCCCAACGATCGCTCGCAGGCGACCTACTTCTCCTTTCCGACCCGCGCGGACGGCCTGCGGCTACGACAGCAGGGCCGGCGCTTCCTCTAGCCCGGCTCCGCCACGCGGCATCGCACGAGCAACGTCATCCCACAGCACCTGGAGCCCCGAAAGATGAACAACGACGAGAACACGGTCCTCGACGAGGTCAAGGGCTGGCTCCGCGACCGCGGGCTCACCAAGAGCAACCTCAAGGCCTACAAGTACTGGATCCCGTACACGATCGGGAACGGGAAGGCCTGGACGCCGCAGTCGGTGACCTTCGAGCTCACGCTGCGCTGCAACCTGTCGTGCCAGATGTGTCCGCTCGACATCCCGCGGATGATGCACGACAAGACGCACCACGATTACATCAAGGACCGGCAGAGCCACGAGCTGACCACCGAAGAGGTCAAGAGGGTCATCGACGACATCGCCAAGATGGGCGTGCAGGACATGACCATCACCGGTGGTGAAGTCTTCCTACGCAAGGACGTGTTCGAGATCATCGAGCACATCACGCGCACGCCGATCCACCTCTGCGTCAATACCAACGGCTGGTTCCTGCGTCCCGACGAGGCGCGCCGCCTCGTCTCGCTGCGTCCGCACGCGCTGTCGATCTCGATCGACGGTCCGGACGACCTGCACGACGAGATCCGTCGCGGCAAGGGCAGCTTCCGCCGCCTGCTCGAGGGCATCCGCAACATCCAGCAGGCCAAGAAGGAGCTCGGCGTCAAGCGTCCGAAGATCGGCATCACGGTGACGATCTCGGCGCTGAACCAGCACCGCTACAGCGAGGTGCTCGACTGGCTGAAGGACACCGGCGTCGACTCGGTCGACTTCGACTACATGTTCTACACCACGCCCGAGCACAACCGTGAGACGGAGCAGCTCGTCCCCCTCCCCGTGCACCGCAAGGAGGAGGACCAGGACCTGCCGATGTACCTCCGTCAGGTGAACGGGCAGATCCTCTACGAGGAGTCGCAAAAGGCGATCGCCAAGAGCGAGCAGTACGGAATTCCGATCGGCTTCGGTCCGCCGCTCAAGACCCCGGAGGAGATGGAGCGCCGCTTCCTCGACGACGAGTACGCCTTCGTCGAGAAGTGCTTCTACCCATGGAAGACGTTCCGCATCAGCCCGTACGGGGACGTCTACTCGTGCTCGATCGACGTCGCCTTCGGCAACGTCCGCGAGCAGAGCGTGATCGACATCTGGAACAACGAGGCCTACCAGACCTTCCGTCGCGCGCTGAAGAAGCGCCGGCTGTTCCCGAAGTGCGCCAAGTGCTGCGCCCTGAACAACGAGTTCTGGAAGTACCTTCCGACGCTCGGCTGAACTCGATGACCTTCTTCCCCTTCGTCTTCATCGCATGAGCACACCCAAGAGACAGCATCGCGTCGCGCTGATCGGCGCGGGACGCATCGCGGCCACCCACCTCGGCTTCGCGCGCGGCGTGAAGAACGCTTCCATCGTGGCGGTGTGCGACGCCGACGCGACGCGCGCCGAGCAGTTCGCGCGCGACAAGAACGTGCCGGCGTTCTTCACGAACGTCGGCGAGATGATGCGCGCCACCGAGCCGAACATCGTGCACGTCGTCACGCCGCCGTCGACGCACGCGGCGCTGGCGATCGCCGCGATGGAAGGCGGCGCCAACGTCCTCGTCGAGAAGCCGATGGCGATGACCGTCGCCGAGTGCGACCGCATGATCCAGGTCGCGCGCGAGCGTGGCCGGCGTCTGTGCGTCGACCACAACCGGCTCTTCGACCCGGTGATCCGCCGCGCCCGCGCGCTCGTCGACAGCGGCGCGATCGGCGAGGTGGTCTCGGTCGAGGCGCACCAGGGCGTCAACATGGTCGAGCTCGGCGCGACCGGCAACGGCAAGACGCACTGGAGCATCGCCGATCCGTTCGCGCCGCTCTGGAACCTCGGCCCGCACCCGCTCTACCTGGTCGCGAACTTCCTCGGTCCGATCGAGCGCATCCAGGTCGCGGGGCAGCCGCTCGCTCCGGGCGAGGCGCTGATCGGCGAGATCCGCGTGATGCTGGAGGGTCAGAACCGCTTCGGCTTCGTCGCCTTCTCGATGAAGAGCCAGCCGTATCTGAACCACCTCAACGTGTTCGGCACGAAGGCCACGCTCCGCGTCAATCTCAACACGATGACCGTGCTCCTCGAGCGCAACCGCAAGCTGCCAAAGCTCGTCGCGAAGCTCATGCAGAACTTCGATCCGGCGGCACAGCTCGTGAGCGCGGCGGTCGGCAACGCGATCAAGGTCGCGACGCGACGCATGAAGCTCTACCCCGGCATCGGGGAGACGATCCGGCGCTTCTACCGCAGCCTCGACGAAGGCACGCCGCCGCCGGTCGACGCGCGGGAGGGACGCGAGGTCGTCGCCTTGCTCGCCGACATCCAGCACCAGCTGACGACGAGCGCCGCCGCGCAGGCGCGCACCGGCGTCGAGCAAGGAGGGACCGCATGGACCTCCTGACCGGCGCCACCGGATTTCTCGGCAGCCGCCTCGCCGCGCGCCTCGCGCGCGAGGGACGCGAGCTGCGCGCGATCGTCCGTCCCGGCACCGATCTGCGCCGCATCCCGCGCGAGGTACGCGAGGTCGTTTGGGGCGAGATCCACGAGCCCGACACCGTGGCGCGCGCCATGGCGGGCGTCGACACCGTCTACCACACCGCCGCCCGCGTCAGCGGCAGCGGCGACCGCGCGGCGTTCGCGCGCGACAACGTCGAGGCCGTGCGGACGCTGCTCGAGGCGGCCGACGCAGCCGGCGTGCGCTGCTTCGTGCACGTGAGCTCGATCGGCATCTTCGGCGCAAGCCAGAACGGCGCGATCGTCGAGAGCACGCCGCTCGACCCGGCGATCGAGGAGCGCGGCCACTACGCCTGGTCGAAGGCCGAGGCCGACCGCCTCGTGCGCAGCTTCCAGCCGCGCTCCGGCATGAAGGTCGTTATCGTGCGTCCGGGGATTCTCTACGGACCGGACGCCCCGCCGTTCATCGCGCGCCTGCAGTTCCCGGTGCCGCGCGGCAAGGGGCGCCGTGTCGTCGTCGGTCGGCGCGACGCGCTGCTGCCGCTCGCGCACGTCGACAACGTCTGCGACGCGATCGTGCTCGCCGCCCAGAAGGGCGAGCACGGTGCGGCATACAACGTGGTCGACGAGCCGGCGCGCCAGGGCGAGTACCTCGAGCTGCTCGCGGCGTCGGGCGTCCCGGTGCGGCCGACGTTCGTGCCGCCCGCGGCGCTCTGGCCGGTGGCGCTCGCCTGCGAGGTGGTCGGCAAGCTCACCCGCCGGCGTCTCCCGCTCACGCGCTACAAGCTCAAGCGGGCGACCGAGAGCCTGCGCTACGACACCACGCGCGCGCGCGAGGCCCTCGGCTGGAAGCCGGCGATCGACCTCCGAACCGGCGTCCGCAGCATGGTGAACGCGTCGTCCAGCACCAGCTGAATCTCTCCCGGGGCGCCGATTCCCGGGCGCCGAGCGCGCGTTTCGCGCAAACCCGCTTCCCTCTGCACCGACCGGAGCCGTATGAACGAGCGCGAGAACACTGCGAAGCGTCGCGGTGGGCCGGGCAAGGTCCTGCCGCTGCGAACGCGCGACGGCGCGCCCACGAAGTCGTCCGTCCGCGAAGAGGGCATGAGCAGACTGCGCATCCTGTTCGTCATCGACGAGCTCGACATCGGCGGCACCGAGCAGCAGATCCTCGAGATCGTCCGGCGGATCGATCGCGACCGCTTCGAGCCGTACGTGTGCTGCTTCCGCCACGGCCGCAAGGCGCAGGAGATCGAGGCGCTCGGCGTGCCGGTGCTGCACGAGCCGAAGCGCCTCAAGGCCGACCCCGGACTCGTCCTGCGCCTCGCCAACCTGATGCGGCGCGAGCGCTTCGACATCGTGCAGACCTACCTGTGGACCGCGAACACCTGGGCACGCGTCGCAGCCCGCATCGCCGGCGTGCCCTGGCTCTTCGCGTCCGAGCGCAACGTCGACATCTGGGAAGAGACCTACAAGCGCGTGATCGGACGCTTCCTCGCGCGCTCGACCGATCGCATCATCGCGAACTCGGAGGCCGTGCGGCAGTACCTGCTCGAGCGCGGCGGGCTCTCGCCGGACAAGGTCGTGACCATCTACAACGGCGTCAACTTCGATCGCTTCAAGACGCCGTGCGATCCGCGCGTGCGGCGCCGTGAGCTCGGCGTCGGCGACGACGTCGTGCTCGCCGGCTGCGTCGCGCGCGTCGAGCCGGCGAAGGACCACGCAACGCTGCTGCACGCGTTCGCGCTGATCAGCGACCGCGTCCCGAACCTGCACCTCGTGATCATCGGCGACGGCAGCGAGCAGGCGCGCATGCAGCGTCTCGCGAGCGAGCTCGGCCTCGGCGACCGCGTACACTTCACGGGCTTCCGCACCGACTCCGCCGAGTGGCTGCAGAGCGTCGACATCTCGGTGCTGTCGTCGGTCAAGGAAGGGCTCTCGAACACCGTGCTCGAGTCGATGGCGGCCGGCAAGCCGGTGGTCGCGACC
Source organism: Candidatus Binatia bacterium (assembly GCA_036563615.1). Lineage (NCBI taxonomy): Bacteria > Candidatus Binatota > Binatia (SeqCode) > Binatia bacterium. The sequence goes on along the minus strand of DATCMB010000022.1, from coordinate 552,705 downwards.
GACGTCGGCGGCAACGCCGAGGTGATCGTCGACGGCGAGACGGGCTTCCTCGTGCCGCCGCGCCGTCCGAACGAGCTCGCCGAAGCGCTCGCCCGCGTCGCCTCGTCGCGCGAGCTGATCGCGTCGATGGGCGCCGCCGGACGCAAGCGTGCGGACAACGTCTTCTCGGTGCGTTCGATGGTCGAGCGCACGGAGCAACTCTATCTCGCCCTCGTCGGCGCGGGAGACCGCGCCGCAGCCTGACATGCTGGCCTTCGTCGTCAATCAGTTCCCACGCCAGGTCGACGCGTACTTCCTGCGCGAGCTGCTGGGACTCCACGAGCGCGGGCTCGACTTCGCGATCTACTCGCTGCTGCACCCGCCGCGCGGCTGGAAGGTGCACGCCGACGCGCGGCCGCTGCTCGAGCGCGTGGTCTACCCGCCGCGCCCGACACAGCTCGTCGCCACCGCCGGACGCGTCGCGCTGTCGAAGCCGGGCACGACGGCGGCGGCGCTCGCGCACATCGTCTGGGGCCACCGGTCGATGCCTGGTGCGCTCGCGAAGTCGGTCGCGATCGTGCCGCAGGCGCTCGCCTTCGCGCGCGACATGCAGCGTCGCGGCGTGCGTCACGTGCACGCCAACTGGGCGACCTACCCCGGGACGGCGGCGCTGCTGATCTCGCGTCTGACCGGCATCCCGTACAGCTTCTCCGGCCACGCGACCGACATCTTCGTGCACCACGCGATGCTGCGCGAGAAGATCGACGCCGCGCGCTTCGTCGTCACCTGCACCGACTACAACCGTGGGTATCTCGCGCAGATCGCGCCCAAGCGCGCCTCGAGCATCCGCACGGTCTACCACGGCGTCGACCTCGGGCGCTTCGCGCGCAACGGGACGCCGCGGATCGCGAAGCGCATCTTGACGGTCGGCACCCTGCGCAAGTGCAAGGGCATCGACGACCTGATCCGCGCGGTCGGCATCCTGCGCGACCGCGGACGGGACGTCGAGCTCGAGATCATCGGCGACGGCGAGGAGCGCGAGGCGCTCGAGCGTCTGATCCGCTCGCTACGGCTCGAGGACCGCGTGCTGATGCCGGGCTACTTGCCGCAGGAGGAGGTCATTCCGGCCTACCACCGCGCCGCCGTGGTCGCCCTGCCCGCGCACCACGAGGACCACTTCGGGATCCCGAACATCCTGATCGAGGGCCTCGCGGCCGGCACACCCGTCGTCTGCACGGAGCTGCCGTCGCTCGGCGAGCTGATCGAGCACGGGCGCAGCGGGCTCTTCGTTCCCGAGCGCGATCCCCTGGCGCTGGCCGACGCGATCACCCGCCTGCTCGACGACCCGGCCGAGGCCGCGCGCATGGCCGAGGAAGGACGCCGCCGCGTCGCCGAGAAGTTCGACATGCGCCAGACGGTCTCGCAGCTCGAGGGCATGCTGCGCGCCGCAGCGGAGGGCCGCGCCTGATGCGCTCGCTGGTCGAGCGTGGCGCGCGTCGCCTGGCGAGCGAGGCGGTCCACCTCGTCCGCCGCGTCAAGCCGGCGCGCAAGGGCACGGCGCGCGTGATCTACTACCACCGCATCGACGACGAGCAGCACCGCTCGTGCGTCACGCCGCGCGCGTTCGCCGAGCAGATGGCGTGGCTGCGCCGCGAGGGCTTCAACGTGGTGCCTTTCGCGAGCCTGCGCGCGCACCTCGACGAGCACCGCCCGTTTCCCGAGCGCACGGTAGCGATCACCTTCGACGACGGCTTCGCCGACAACTACACGAACGCCCTCCCCGTCCTCGTCAAGCACAGCCTGCCGGCGACGGTCTTTCTCGCCGCCGGCTACATCGGCGGCGACGAGCTGCCGGTGCTGCGCGACCGCCGCGGGTTGCGGCCGCTCGACTGGAAGCAGGTCGCCGAGATGCAGCGCGAGGGCATCGAGTTCGGCGCCCACACGCTCACCCACCGAGAGCTGACCGGGCTCGACGCAGACGAGCTGCGCCGCGAGATCGAGGGCTCGCGCGATCTGATCGCCGAGCGCACGGGCACGCCGGTCGAGACCTTCTGCTACCCGCGCGGCGCGTTCGACGACGGCGTCAAGCGCGCGGTGCGCGAGGCGGGCTTCCGTCTGGCTTGCACGACCATGCCCGGCTGCGTCACGCCCGACACGCACCCGTACAGCCTGCGGCGAACGTTCATCGCCTACGACGACACGCTGCGCGACTTCGCGCACAAGCTCGACGGCAGCTTCGACGTGCTGCACGCCGCCCGCCAGCGTCTCGGCGGCGGCGCGCGCTCCTACGCCTGACCCCAAGGATACGAACCCATGTGCGGCATTGCCGGATTCCTCTCGCTCGAGCAGGGCGTCCTCGCCACGCGGACGATTGCGCAGCTCATGTGCGACGTCATCACCCACCGCGGCCCTGACGATCAGGGCTTCCTGGTCGACGGACCGCTCGCGATGGGCATGCGCCGCCTGTCGATCATCGACCTCGGCGGCGGTCAGCAGCCGATCAGCAACGAGGACGGCAAGGTGTCGGTGGTCTTCAACGGCGAGATCTACAACTACCGCGAGCTGCGCAAGGACCTCGAGCAGCGCGGCCACCGCTTCAAGACGAACTCCGACACCGAGACCATCGTTCACCTCTACGAAGAGTACGGCATCCGCGGCGTCGAGAAGCTGCGCGGCATGTTCGCGTACGCGCTCTGGGACGCGGAGAACCGCCGCCTCGTGGTCGCGCGCGATCGGCTCGGCATCAAGCCGCTCTACTACAGCATCGGCAACGGCCGGCTGCTGTTCGGCTCCGAGCTCAAGAGCCTGCTCGCGGTCGGCCTCGACCGCACGATCGACCGTCAAGCACTGCACGACTACCTGAGCCTGACCTACGTCCCCGCGCCGGCGACGATCTTCAAAGCTGCGCGCAAGCTCATGCCCGGCACGATGCTGATCGCGGAGCGCGGCAACGTGCGGATCGAGCGCTACTGGGAGCTGTCGTACGAGCCGGATCCGCGCTTCCGCACGGTGCAGGACGCGATCGAGGCGGTCCGCGAGCGCGTCGACGACGCAGTCCGCAGCCACCTCGTCGCCGACGTGCCGCTCGGCGTCTTCCTCTCGGGCGGCGTCGACTCGGCGACGCTCGTCGCCTGCATGCGGCGCCACCACAGCGGCACGCTGAAGACCTTCTCGATCGGCTTCGCGGAGAAGAGCTTCAGCGAGCTCGACCGCGCGCGCGAGGCGGCGCGTCACTTCGAGACCGAGCACCATGAGCTGATCGTCACGCCCGACGCCGTCGCCCTGATCCCGGAGCTCGTGCAGTCGTTCGACGAGCCGTACGCCGACTCGTCCGCGATCCCGGTGCTCTGCGTGTCGCGTCTCGCACGGCGTCACGTCACGGTCGCGCTGACCGGCGAGGGCGGCGACGAGGTCTTCGCCGGCTACAAGACCTACGCCGCGACGCGGCTCGCCGGCGTCTACCGGCGCGCCGTCCCCGGACCGCTGCGCGCGCTCGCCGCGTGGACCGCGAACCGTCTGCCGGTGTCACACGGCAAGGTGAGCTTCGACTACATGGCGAAGCGCTTCGTCGCCGGCGCGACGCGCAACGACATCGAGGCGCACTTCTCGTGGAAGGCGATCTTCGACGAGCCGGCGAAGCGGGCGCTCTACCGCGAGCTCGACGAGACGCTCGAGCCGACCGTGCGCCTCTACCACCAGGTGGCCGCGCGCATCGAGCCGAACGACCTGCTCGCGCGGCTGCTCGCGATCGACACGCACATCGGCCTCGAGGGCGACATGCTGGTCAAGGCCGACCGCATGACGATGGCGACCTCCCTCGAGGGCCGCGTCCCGCTGCTCGACCACCCGCTGGTCGAGACGGTCGCCTCGATCCCGAGCCGCCTCAAGATGAAGGGCCTCAAGACCAAGGTCCTGCTGCGCGAAGCGATGAAGGACGTCCTCCCGCAGCAGACCGCCAAGGGGCCCAAGCAAGGCTTCAACGTCCCGATCCCGAGCTGGCTGACCGGGCCGCTGCGCTCGCTCGTGCGCGACACCCTCGCACCGTCGCGCATCAAGGCGACCGGGCTCTTCCGTCCGGAGCCGGTGCAGGCGCTGATCGAGGCCCACGAGCGTCGGGAGCGGGATCACAGCCGCGACATCTGGACGCTTCTCATGTTCCAGGCCTGGCACGACCGGATCGCACAGAGCACGGGCGCTACCGAGCCCCTGCGCAGACTTGTGGGTTGACCAGGTTTGAACGGCTCAGGCATTTTTTTGGACTCGAGCTTGGAGCGACGACGTGCCTAGGAACCTAGCCCTCCGCGCAGTATCCACTGATACGTCGGCCGTCCGCGAGCAGGAGGCGCCCCCGGTAGTATCGCAGCAGCCCCTGCCTCCAGAGCTACCGGAATCGCGCGTCCGGTACGCTCTGCAAGCCATCCTGGCGATTGCGGCGCTGATCGTGCTGTCGCCGGTGCTGCTGCTGGTCGCGATCGCGATCAAGCTGACCAGCCCGGGGCCGCTGTTCTACGCCGGTGTCCGCGTCGGCCTGAACCAGCGTCTGTACACGATGTACAAGTTCCGGACGCTGCGTGAAGGCTCGGAGCGCCAGATCGGCGGACGCCTGCTGAGCCCGCAGGACGACTTCTACACGCCGATCGGCAAGTTCCTGAAGCGTTCGAAGCTCGACGAGATCCCGCAGCTCTGGAACGTGCTGCGCGGCGAGATGAACTTCGTCGGACCGCGCCCGCTGCGGCCGATCTTCCTCGAGCGCTACCTGCAGGAGATCCCGCACTACGCCGAGCGCTTCCGCGTGCGTCCCGGCATGACGGGTCTCGCGCAGGTGCGCGGCGGCTACTTCACGTCGCCGCGCAACAAGCTGCGCTACGACCGGCTGTACATCGCGCACCGCTCGCTGGCGCTCGACGCCCAGCTCGTCGCGCTGACCGCGCTCAAGGTCCTGAACCGCTGGATCACACTCGGCGCGTTCCTGCTCGTCCTGCTGCTGTTCGTCTCGTTCATTCCTGCCGGCGCGATGGAGCGCCTGTACATCAACGTGGGCGGCGCGCGGGTGAACCCGCTGCACGGCGTGATCGCGTTCGGCGCGCTGTGGATGATCCTGCGTCGCGCGCCGAGCGACCGGATCAGCATCTACCGCAGCCCGCTGAACCTGCCGATCGCGTGCTTCCTGCTGCTCGCGCTGATCTCGGCCTTCCAGTCGGCGGCGCCGATCCAGGCGGTGCGCGGCGCCGCGTACCACCTGATCACGGGCTTCATCGTCCTGCTCGCGATCATCAACGGCACGTTCACACGCAGCTTCGTGCGCAACGCCGTGAACGCGGTCGCGCTGACCTCGGTCGCGCTGTGTACGGTCGGGATCCTCGAGCTGATCCTCGCCGACTACTTCCCGTCGGGGAGCACCGGGCGCACCGGTCTCGGCATGAACACGGTCGGGATCTCGTCGACGCTCGGCAGCCCGATCGCGCTCGCAACGTATCTGCTGCTCGGCGTCCCGTGCGTGCTCTGTAGCTTGACGCGCGCGCAGACGCGCGAGGCGCGCGATTTCTGGGTCGCCGCGACGACGCTCTGTCTCGTCGGCATCCTCCTGACGCGCGACCCCGCTGGCCTCATCGCGCTGGCGCTCATCGTGACCGCGTACCTCTGGGTGCACTTCAGCACGATGTGGGCCGCGGTCTTCCTCGGCGTGCTGACGCCGTTCGCGTACCTGTCGGTGATGCACGGCCTCGCCCACACGAGCTTCGACTGGATGCAACTCGTCTGCGGCCAGGCGACGCAGATCTGCCACAACCTCTCCGAGCTGCCGACGCGCACGCTGCTCTTCGGTCTCGGACCGCGGACGCTCGGCGAGCTCGTGCCGCCGAACACGACGCTGCCCGACGAGGCGCTCCGCCAGCTGAACGGCAACATGCGCCTGATCCTCGAGAACGGCATCCTCGGCTGGGCGGCGATGCTGTGGATCCTCGTGACGGCGTTCCTCGCGCTCTACCGCGCGCAGCGCCGCACGACGGACGCCGGTCTACGCGCCGTACAGTGGGCGGTGATGGCGGCGGTCGTCGGCTTCGGCGTCGCGATGCAGAGCTTCGATCCGTTCGACAACATCGCGATCCAGATCCTGTTCTGGGGTCTGCTCGGCATCGGCATCGGAACCGTGGTGCGGCTGGGCGACCGTCCGAGCGACTACCGGATCGCCGTCAAGCTCGGACACTAGGACGGGGAGAGCGGCAGCAGCGTCACAGCCGGACGTCGCCGCGCAGCTCGGCGAGCGGCACCTCGCGCGAGCGCCCGTCGCCTTCGATCCGCAGGGACTCGATCGCGCTCTCGCGCGCTCCGGGACACGTCACGCGCGACTCGATCGCCAGACCCGAGAACATGCCCGCCTGGTTCGTCGTGCCGAGCGGCTTCGCCGCGCCGGTCAGCAAGAGCTTCGCGTCGCGCACCGGATCGCCCGCGGCGTCGACTACGCGGAACTCCACGCGCCGCGCCCGCTGCAGCTCACCCGCGCCGGAGCATTGCACGTCGCTCACGCGGGTGTCCACGGCGACCACGGTCGCGCCGCCGGCGAGCGACACCTGGCGTGAGCAATCGAGCGCGACGTTCTCGAGCGACGTGCCGCTCGCGCCGTCGACGCGGACGCACGCAGAGTCCGCCGAGATGCGGCCGCCGCGCACGAGCGTATCCTCGGGGTACCGCGCGGCGATCTGCGCGCCCTTCTCCTTGTACCCCTGCAGCACGAGCGGCGCGGAGGACAGGAGGTTGTCGATCAGCTGCGTCTCGCGCGAGGCGCCGCGGATGTGCACCAGCGCACCGTCGATGCGATTGCCCTCGAGCACGGTGCGCGACGCGTCCTTGATGTACACCGAGGTCGAGCCGGCGCCGCGCAGCTCGCTTCGCTTCAGCACGTTGCCGTGGTTGCGAAGGAAGTAGACGTTCTCGCGCGCGTTGTCGTAGACCTGCGAATCGATGATCTGATTCTCGTGCGCTCCCGATCCAAGATGGATTCCCTCATCCGCATTGCGAAAGACCTGCACGTGGTCGAGCACGTTGCGGCTCGCGCCGCCGGCGAAGTCGATGCCGTAGCCGACCCGCGCCTTGAAGTCGCCGTTGTCGTGCGACGCGACGCCCGACACGCGCACGCGCTCGACCTTGACGAGCCGCAGGCCGCGCTCGAAGCCGGTCACCGCGAGGTTGCGGATCTGGGAGCCGCTCGCGCCGGAGTCCACCTGCACGCCGAAGCTGCCCTTCGCGCCGCTGCCGCGAATGACGTGCCCCGCACCGTCGAGCACCACGCGCCGACGCACGCGCAGCCCCGACGCCGGGCATGGGCCGAGGTCCTCGGGCAGCGTGTAGTCCGCGACGACGACGTCGCCGCAGCGGCAGCGTCGATCGCCGCCGCATTCGGCTCCGACGGCGACGTCCGCTGCGGCGCCGAGGCCGGCGAGGAGGAGCAAGACGCCGAGCGTCCGACGCGCTCGGCGTGCCGCGTGGGACGACGCTCCGCGCGGCGTGCGCGCCGCGACTTCGCGCGCCGTGTCCGCAGCCGTTCCTGACAGCTGGTCCGAAGACCGTGCGATCCGTATCCCTGTCGTTCCATCCATGCTGAACAAGTTCCGCACCCTCCTCGGCCACACCGTCATCTACGGCCTCGGCAACTACGGCATCAAAATCATCGGGTTCCTGCTCATCCCGCTGTACACCCGCTATCTCACGACGGCGGACTACGGCGTGATGGCGCTGGTCTCGATGTACACCCAGGTGATGTTCATCCTCATGAACCTGGGACAGAGCACCTCGCTGTTCCGGTTCTACTACGAGCACGACACGGAGGAAGGCCGCGAGCGCGTCGTGGCCGCGTCGCTGTGGATCGTCATCCTGTTCGCGGTACCGCTCGCGGCGGTGCCGTTCCTGTTCAACCGGCCGCTCGCGGATCTGATCCTCGGCAGCGAGTCGTGGTGGTTCCTGATGTGCCTCGGCACCGCGACGGTGCTGTGCAAGGTCCTGCTTCGCATGCCGTTCGCGATCATGCGCGCGAACGACCAGTCGAAGCGCTACGCCGCGTGGTCGCTCGCCCGCAACGCGCTCGGCATGGTGCTCGCGGTGGTGCTCGTCGCCGTCTTCCACCTCGGCGCGACGGGCGTCGTGCTGAGCCAGTTCCTCGCCGAGCTGGTGTTCTGCTTCCTGCTCACCGGCGTCACCTTCCGCATGCTGCGTGCGGGCTTTCACTGGCAGGACATCAAGGAGCAGCTGCTCTTCGGCCTGCCCTTCGTTCCGGTCGGGGCGGCGTCGTTCACCCTCGACCTGACCAATCGCTGGTTCCTCAAGCACTACTACTCGACCAGCGAGGTCGGCATCTTCTCGCTGGGCTACCGCTTCGCGGAGATCCTCACCTTCGTCGTCACCGCGTTTCAGCTCTCGTGGCCACAGTTTCTGTTTCGCCACCGCAAGGAGGAGAACGCTCCGCGCCTCTACGCCGACATGACGGCGTACTACCTCGCGCTGATGCTCTTCCTGTGGCTCAACCTCGCGGTGTTCGCGCCTGAGCTGCTGCGCATCATGGCGACGCCTGCGTTCTACCCCGCCGCAGCGGTGATTCCGATCATCTCGTTCGCGCTCGTCTTCGACGGCATGGGCTTCATGTTCAACATCGGCGCGCTGTTCTCGAAGAAGACGATCCTGCGCACGATCAGCGTGACGACCGCGGCGGTGGTCAACGTGACGCTGAACTTCATCCTGATCCCGCGTTACGGCATGATGGGCGCCGCGTGGGCCACCTTCATCGGCTTCCTCGTGCAGATGTCGACCACCCTGCTGCTGTCGTTGCGCGTCTATCACGTGCCGTACCGCTACGGGCGCATGCTGATCATGCTCAGCGCTGCGCTCGGGATCTACGCTGCGTCGACGTTCGTCGAGACAAGCTCGGTGGCGGCGTCGATCGCGCTCAAAATTCCCTTGATCCTTCTCTATCCGGCCGCGCTGCTGGCTTCGGGACTGTTCGATCCCAAGGACGTGGCGTCGGCGCTGATGTGGGTCGAACGCCGAGTGCCGCAGGCTGCGGTCGCCGTGCGCTACGTGCGGCCGCTGCTGCCGGGCGTCAGGGACGCGACGGGACGATGAGCACTGAATCGAACGTGCCAACCAAGGGGCAAGAGACTTCCTCTTCTTCTCGCCGAGGGAAGCGCATGAGAGCCAGGGAGAAACTCACCAACGAGGAGAAGGTCGCGCTTGCGCTCGACGTCCTGAAGCGCGCTCGACCGCTGCACGAGATCTGCGCGTACTACCAGGTGAGCCACACGACCGCGTACAACATCCGCAACACCTTCCTCGAGGGCGGCCGTCGCGCGCTCGCGGGCGCAGACGACACCGACCACCGGCTGCGCAACCTCGAGATCGTGGTGGCGCGCCACGCAGCGATGATCGAGAAGGAGCGCTCGAAGCACGAGGTCGACGCCTCGTGAGGGATCCCGATCCCGTCCGGTGAGGTCGCTCCTCCGCCTCCTCGTCCTGCTCCTGCTGGTGGCCGCGCTCGTGCCGTGGCTGCCGCGTCTCCTGGCCGCGACCGATCCGCTGCCTCCCCGAGCCGACGCGATCTTCGTCTTCGCGGGTGACGTTCCGGATCGTCCGCGTTGTGCGGCGGAGCTGTATGCGCGCGGGCTCGCGCCGCGCGTCGTGTTCGGCGGCGGCCGGACGCTCCCCGAGCTGATCGCCGTCGAGCGGCCGATGACCGACGCGGTGGTCAACGCGACCATCGCGATGCAGAACGGGCTGCCGATCGAAGCGGCAGTCGTCCTTCCCGAGGGCACGAGCACCTGGGAGGACGCCGCGGTGCTGCGCCGCTGGGTCGAGCAGAGCGGCGCAAAGAGCATCGTCGCCGTCACCTCGCCCCTGCACTCGCGGCGCGCGCGCACGACCTTGCGTCTGACTGCCGGCGAGGCAGGCTTCGACGTCCGCGTGCACGCCTGCGGCGAGCCGCTCCCGCCGGAATCGCTGTGGTGGCTGGAGGAGCGGCCGCTGATCCAGGTCACCAACGAGACGCTGAAGCTCGCGCTCTATACCGTCCGCTACTTCGTCCCCGCCTGGCTCGGCTTCGGGCCGGTTCCCGGCAGCGAGGCCCCCGCCCGCCACACGCCATAGCGAAGCGCGTCTCCTCGCGCTTCGGCGACACCTTGCAGCGCTGCAAAGCGCGCCCGTCGACGCGGCGCGAAATCCCCGCGCCGTGCGAAGATTTTCGTCGGCCGCAAATGGCACCTCGCTTGCGATGTCGCGCGCCGCCGGTGGTCCTACGTCGTACCGCGCTGCGTCGAGCATGGAAGGTGAAATCGTCCCTGCTGTGTGACTTGCAAAATGCGGCGGTTCAGGCCACATCATCCCGGCGCATTCGACCCTCAACTCGCAAGGCAGACGCCTGCTTCAGAGGAACCGCAGATGACGCTCCACCAGCCGACGCACGGTAACCATCGCGCTCCGTTCCCTCGTGTCAGCCTCACGCTCGGCGGCCTCCTCGCGGCCGTTCTCGTCGTGGCGACGGCCGGCGCTGCACGAGCACAGATCTCGTCGAACTGGCTCGACTACACGGCGATCGCGAAAAACAAGCTGGAGATCACCAGCAACCTGCTGCTGCAGGGGAACTTCGCCGTCACCGAGCCGGGTGGACGCCTGCACGTCGGGCTCAACACCGAGCAGGACGCCTCGATGCCCGACTCGTACTTCGCGTCCGACGAGGTCGAGCTCGAGAACAACGCGGTGGCGAACAACGTCTACGCGAACAAGGTCAAGCTCGACGGCAACGCGGCGGTGCGCGGCGTGATCGCCAACGTGGCGCTGCCGCTGAGCATCAACGTTCCCGACCTGCCGCCGGACGTCGATGATCCCTGCACCGACAACGCGCCGAACCTGACCATCACCGCGCCGAACTCGCCGCGCACGCTGCAGCCCGGCTGCTACGGCAGCGTGATCATCGACCATCACGCCGAGGTCCTGCTGGCGGGCGGCAACTACATCTTCCGCCGCCTCCGGGTCGAGCGCGAGGCGCAGCTCTTGGCGCTCGCGCCGAGCACGGTGAGCGTGCAGATGATGCTCACCACGCAGATCGACGCGCAGGTGATGCCGCTGAGCGGCAATCCCGACGACCTGGTCTTCTTCCTGAAGGACAAGAACAACCGCATCGGCAACGGCTCGGCGACGGCGCCGAAGGCGATCTTCACCGGTCGCGTGATTGCGCCGAACGATCCCAACCTCGAGTTCGGCGTGCGCCTGATCTTCACGGGTACGGCCTACGCGGACGGCATCGTGATCTTCGGCGTGCACCTGCCGCGCACCCCGACGCCCACGCCGAGCCCGACGCCCACGCCGACGCCCACGCCCACCCCGACGCCGACCCTCACCCCGACCCCGACGCCGACGCCCACCTTGACGCCGACGCCGACCGGCAGCCCGACGCCCACGCCGACCGGTGGCCCGACGCCGACACCGACGCCGACCGGCGGTCCGACGCCCACGCCGACGCCGACGGGCGGCCCGACGCCGACACCGACGCCGACCGGTGGCCCGACGCCGACGCCCACGCCGACGGGCGGCCCGACGCCCACGCCGACCGCGCCGTTCGTGCCGCCGACGGCGACGCCGACGCCCGGAGGGACGCCCACGCCTGGAGTGACGCCGACGCCGACCGTGACCGTCACGCCGATCCCGACGCCGACGTCGCCGTTCGTCCCGCCGACGCCGGACGGGTTCCGCAAGAAGCCGTGGGGGCGTATGTTCCCGTTCGTGCCGAACTCGGATCTGTCGCGCGGCGGACGGGGCGCCCCGGCCATGAAGATGCCGCTCCGGCGTCTATGAGCGACGCTGCCGGACGGCCGCAGACGCGGCCGTCCGGCGCCTTCGTCGCGGCCCCGTTCTACCCGATCCTCGACGCGGCGCCCGATCTCGACGATCCACGGCCGATCCGGGCGCTTGCCGCGCAGGTCCTACGCGCCGGCGTTCCCTGGCTGCAGCTCCGCTGCAAGGGAATGCCGGCGTCGTCGTTTCTGCGCCTCGCGCGCGGGCTGGTCGAGGACGCCGCGGCGCACGGCGCGCGTGTGATCATCAACGACCGGCTCGACGTCGCGCTCGCGAGCGGTGCGGCCGGCGTGCACCTCGGCCAGGACGACCTCCCGCTCGCCCACGCGCGCCGGATGGCGGGCTCGGGGTTCGTGATCGGCGTCTCGACGCACGACGTGGCCGAGGCGCGCGCCGCCGAAAACGGCGGCGCCGACTACATCGGCTTCGGTCCGATGTTCCCCACCGGGAGCAAGCCCGACGCTCTGTCGCGGCCGCGGACGCTCGACGAGCTGCGCGCCGTGCGCCGCGCGGTGCGGATCCCGATCGTCGCGATCGGCGGCATCGGGGAAGCGACCGCAGCCTCCGTGCTCGAGGCCGGCGCCGACGCGGTGGCGATGATCGGCGCGCTCGCGAGCGCGAGCGATCCGCTCGCGTTCACGCGCCGCATCCTGGCGCTCGGGCCGCTTCGCGGCTGAGCGTGCGCCCGTCGCGGCCGAGCGACGCGCGGCCCGCTGCGCCTCACGCCGCGGCGGGCGGACGCGCGCTCAGAGCTCCGCCTCGTCGTACTGACCGACGAGCTCGTCGTCCTCGCGCGTGCTCAGGTTCTCGAAGGTCGTGTACTCCTTGCGGAACGCGAGCTTGACGGTGCCCTGCGGACCGTTGCGCTGCTTCGCGATGATGATCTCGGCGATGCCCTCCTCGGGCGACGCCTTGTTGTAGAAGTCGTCGCGGTAGACGAAGACGATCAGGTCGGCGTCCTGCTCGATCGCGCCCGACTCGCGCAGGTCGGACATCATGGGGCGCTTGTCGGCGCGCGCCTCGACGGCACGGTTGAGCTGCGAGAGCGCGATCACCGGCACGTTCAGCTCCTTCGCGAGCGCCTTCAGCGAGCGCGAGATCAACGAGATCTCCTGCTCGCGGTTGTCGACGTCCTTGTGCGCGCGCATGAGCTGCAGGTAGTCGATGACGATCAGCGCGAGCCCGCCGTTCTTCTCGTTCTCGCGCTGCAGGCGGCGCGCCTTCGCGCGCAGCTCGAGCACCGACAGCGCCGGGGTGTCGTCGATGTAGAACGGCAGGTCAGCGAGGCGTCCCGCGGCCATGGCGAGGCGCGGGAAGTCGCGCTCGCCGAGGTAGCCGGTGCGCACCTTGGTGCCGTCGACGCGCGCCTCGCCGCACAGCATGCGCATCACCAGCGACTCCTTCGACATCTCGAGGGAGAACATCACCACCGCGCGGCCGCCGCAGTTGGCGGCGGCGTACTGCGCCATGTTGGTCGCGAGCGCGCTCTTTCCCATCGACGGGCGCCCGGCGACGATGATGAGGTCCGAGGGCTGCAGCCCCGAGGTCAGCCGGTCGAACTCGTAGAAGCCCGTCGGGACGCCGGTGACCGCCTCCTTCTTCTCGTAGAGCGCCTCGATCGTCTTGATCGACTGGACGATGATCGACTCGAGGCGCGAGTACGGCTGGCGAATCTTGCGCTGGCTGATCTCGAAGATCATGCGCTCGGCGTCGTCGAGGAACTCCGAAACGTCGCCGGTGCCGCTCGCGGCGCGCTGCGCGATGTCGTTCGACGCCTCCATCAGCGCGCGCAGGATCGCCTTGTCCTTGACGATCTGCGCGTAGAGGTCGACGTTCGCGGTCGTCGCCGTGCGCTCGACGAGCTCCGCGATCGCCGCGGCGCCGCCGACCGCCTCGAGGTCGCCTCGCCGCTTGAGGCACTCCGTCAGCGTGATGACGTCGGCGCGCTCGCGCCGGTCGTCGAGCTCGTTCAGCGCGCGGAAGATGCGCCGGTGCGCTTCGCGGTAGAAGTCGTCGGCGGTGAGGATCTCGTTGGCGCGATCGAGGGCGCGGTTGTCGAGCAGGATCGCGCCGAGCACCGCCTCTTCGGCCTCGATGCTCTGCGGCGGAACGCGGTTGCCGCCCGACGAATCACTACTCACCGCGTCTCCTCCCCGACTCTGCTCGGCGACGACGAGAACCGCCGTCTGCGACTGCGTGAAGGCAAGGCGGTATAGTCCCGCGCGACCAGCGGGGCAAGAGCGTGACGCGAGACGAAGGCGACGTGCGCACGACGTGCGCGCGATGCACGTGCATGGCGCGCGTCAGCGCTTGCCGCCGACGGCGCGCTCGATGACGCGCTCGAGCGCGCGGCGGTCTTGCTCCGTGAGATCCTCGCGCGGCAGAGCGCGCTTTCCACCGCTCGCCCCCTTCGCCGTGCTCGCGCCCGCAGCGTCTGCGGCGCGCTGCTCGACGGCGGTGGCGGTCGGCTGCGGCGGCGTCACCTCGACGCCCGCGTACGGCACGTCCGCGGGCGCGGCCGGCGCGTCCACCGGCGCGGCCGGCTGCAGGCTTCGCCCGTCGAACGCCGCCTTTGGCGCGGGCGCGTCGTTCGCGTCGGGCCCCGAGATCCAGCTCAGGGTCGCGACGAAGCCCGCGTACGCCGCGACGCCGGCGAGCGGGATCGCGAGCCACCACCACGTGTTCGTCCTACGCCGCGCCAACGCTCACCCCTCCGTCGAGCACGATCTCCCAGCCCCGCTTGCGCGCGAGCCGCCTCAGCAGCCGATCCGGATTCACGACCCGCGGGTGCCCGACGAGCTCGAGCACCGGCACGTCGGTGACCGAGTCGGTGTAGAAGAAGCTCTGCGCGAGGTCGATCCCGTTGCGCTCCGCGAACTCGCGCGCGAAGTGCACCTTGCCCGGGCCGTAGCACACCGGCGCGATCGCGCGGCCCGTGAAGCGTCCATCGACGACCTCGAGACGCGTCACCAGCAGGTGCTCGACGCCGAGGTCGCGTGCGAGCGGCTGCGCGAGGTAGCGCGTGCTGCTCGAGAGCAGCGCGATGACGTGTCCCGCGGCGCGATGACGCTCGAGGATCGCGACCATCTCGGGCACCACGTAGCGGCGCACCATGTCGCGGTACCACCGCTCGCAGAACTCCTCGATCTCGCTCTCGCGCTGCCCGGCGATCAGGCCGCTCGCGCGCTCGATGGCGCGATCGATGTCGAGCAGGTTGAGCCGGTACTGCAGCAGGTAGAACGCGGTGCGCAGCAGGTCGCGCCGTCGCGCGCGGCCGTGCTGGCGCAGGTAGCGCGCGTAGAGCGGCGCGGTGTTCACCGAGAGCAGCGTGCCGTCGATGTCGAAGAACGCGGCGACGCTCACCGGCTCCCCCTCCCCCGCTCGACGCGCGAGCGCCGATCCCCGAGCGAGCCAACGAAAACGGGCGTGCGCGGTTGCGCACGCCCGTCCCGTGACGTCCGTCGAGTGATGGTGTGCCTCAGCGCTCGACGACCATGGCGATGCCCTGACCGCCGCCGATGCACAGCGACGCGACACCGAGGTGAGCGTCGCGGTCCTGCATCGCGTGCAGCAGGGTGACGAGCACGCGGGCGCCGCTCGCGCCGATCGGATGGCCGAGCGCGATCGCGCCGCCGTTCACGTTGACCTTCTTCGGGTCGAGCTTCAGCTCGCGGAGCACGCCGAGCGACTGCGCGGCGAAGGCCTCGTTGAGCTCCCAGAGGTCGATCTCGTCCTTGCGCAGCCCGGCCTTGGCGAGCACCTTCTCGACCGCCGGCCACGGGCCCATGCCCATGATCGACGGGTCGACGCCCGCCGACGCCCAGGCGCGGATCTTGGCGAGCGGCTTGAGGCCGCGGTCCTTCGCCGCGGTGGCGCTCATCACCACCAGCGCCGCGGCGCCGTCGTTGATGCCCGACGCGTTGCCCGCGGTGACCGTGCCGTCCTTCTGGAACGCCGGCTTCAGCGCCGAGAGCTTCTCGACCGTCGTGTCGGGACGCGGGAACTCGTCGACCGCGAACTGCACGGTCTCGCCCTTCTTCTTGCCGGGCACCTCGACCGGGACGATCTCCGCGCGGAACTTGCCGGCGGCCTGCGCGGCGGCCGCGCGCGCCTGGCTCTCCGCCGCGAACTCGTCCTGCTCCTTGCGGGAGATCTCGTACTTCTTGGCGATGTTCTCGGCGGTCACGCCCATGTGGACGTAGGTGATCGGACACGACAGACCGTCGGCGATCATCGAGTCGAGCAGCTGGTCGTGGCCGAGGCGGTAGCCGAAGCGCGCCTTCTTCAGCAGGTAGGGCGCGTTCGACATGCTCTCCATGCCGCCCGCCACCGCGATGTCGTACTCGCCGGAGAGCACGCCCGCCGCGGCGTTCGCGACCGCCTTCAGGCCCGAGCCGCACGCCTTGTTGACGCCGTAGCCCGGGACCTCCTTCGGGATTCCGGCCTCGAGGTACGCGACGCGCGCGGCGTTCAGCCCGAGGCCGGCTGCGAGCACGTTGCCGAGGATGACCTCGCCGACCTCCTTGCCCTCGACGCCCGCGCGCTTGAGCGCTTCGCGGATCGCGACCGCGCCGAGCGTCGTCGCCGGCAGGCTCGAGAGCGAGCCGCCCATGGAACCGATCGCCGTGCGCGTCGCCGATACGATCACTGCTTCTGCCATGATTTCCTCCGTGGATCGGGTCGGCGCGCTGGCGCTACGCCCGTTCGAGACGGCAGCTCCGGCCGTGAAGCCTGCCGTTCAGTTTGCCACCCCATTGTACCAGTTCATACCGATGATCTGCGCTCGCCGGCTCATCCGGACGAGGCGGAACCACAGCGGCCCGGACGGGCCGTAGAGGAGCCGCGCCGCGAGCCCCAGCCGACGGAGCTTGACCCCCATCGGTGAGCGGGCGACTCGTCGTCCATAGTCTCGGAAGCCGAGGTCGTCCACCGCAAATCCAGCGACCAGGCTCTGCGCCGCGAGCTGACCGTACTGCAGCGCGAACGAGATCCCCTCGCCGAGCAGCGGATCGACGCCCGCCGCGTCGCCGACGAGCAGCACGCCGGGCCCCGAGATCGGCGCGTCCTTGTGGTGCAGCCGGATCGGGTGCGCCTTGCGCGGCGCACGATCGTCGCGCGCGCGCTCGTCGACCAGACGCGCGAGCCGCGCGCCCTCGCCGCGACGCGTGATCGAGTACGCGCCGACGTTCCAGTGCGGACGTCCCTCGATCAGGCAGGGGAAGGACCACGCGTAGCCCGCGAGCCCGAGCGGTGTGGCGCGGAAGTCGAACTCGAAGCGCGCCGGCGCCTCGCTCGCGTCGATCGGCACGTCGGCCATCACGGCGCGGGCGACGAAGCCCTCCTCGCGGCTCACGAGCGCGCGGCGCACCAGGCTGCCCGAGCCGTCGGCGCCGACCACGGCGCGCGTGCGCAGCGCTCCCGCGGTCGTCTCGAGCCGGATCGCGTCGCCCTCGCGCGCGGCGCCGAGCACCTTGACGCCCTCGCGCACCTCGACGCCACGCTCGCGGACCGCGCCGAGCAGCATCGCGTCGAGCTCGCGTCGCCGGATGATCCAGCAGCAGCCGGGCGCCGGGATCTCGATGCGCTCGCCCTTGACCTCGACGCTCGCGTGGTCGACGCGCACCGCAGGAACGTCGAGCTCGAGGCCGAGCTCGCGCAGCACGTGCAGCGTGTGCGGGATCAGGCCGCCGGCGCAGGTCTTGTCACGCGGGAACTCGGCGCGATCGAGCAGCAGGGCGCGCGACGCGAGACCCGGATCGAGCTGCGCGAGCGCGAGCGCGGTGGCGCTGCCCGCTGGCCCGCCGCCGACGATCACCAGGTCCCTGCGCTCCATAGACGCTTCGCTCGTCTCGTCGCTCGAGCGCGCTTGCGGGACGTCCGCTCAGGCGTCGCGCGGCTTTACGTTCTGCTTCACCCAGTCGATGATCTCCTGCGTCGTCGCGCCGGGCGTGAAGACCTTGGCGACGCCCATCCGGGTGAGCTCGGCGATGTCGTCCTCGGGGATGATGCCGCCGCCGAAGACCTTGATGTCGCCGGCGTTGCGCTCACGCAGGAGCTCGATCACGGCCGGGAACTGCACGAGGTGCGCGCCCGACAGGATCGACAGGCCGATGCCGTCGACGTCCTCCTGCAGGGCGGCCTCGACGATCATCTCGGGCGTCTGGTGGAGGCCGGTGTAGATCACCTCGAAGCCCGCGTCGCGCAGCGCGCGAGCGATGATCTTGGCACCGCGGTCGTGCCCGTCGAGGCCGGGCTTGGCGACGAGGATGCGAACGGGGCGGTCCATGCAACGGGGGTCCTATAACGGCGCCGTGGGCGCCTCGGCAAGTCGGGTCGTTCGGATGCTGCTGGGCTTGGCTTGGAAGCGTGACGACGAGCCGCGGCTCACACGCCGCGGAAGGTCGGGGTGCGCTTCTCAAGGAAGGCGGTCAGGCCCTCGCGGGTGTCCTCGGCGCCGAACAGGCTCGCGAACGCCTCGATCTCGACGCGCGCCGCGCTGCGCGCGTCGCTGGTCTCGGCCGCGGCCATCGCCGCCTTGGCGCGCGCGATCGCGAGCGGTGGGCGCGCCGCGAGCTCCTCGGCCCACTTGCGCGCCGCCGCGCGCAGCTCGCCCTGCGGCACCACGCGCTGGACGAGACCTGCGCGCAGCGCCTCCTCGGCCGAGAGCAGACGCCCGCTGTAGATCAGCTCGCGCGCGAGCCCGACGCCGACGCGGCGCAGGAGCCGCGCGCAGCCGCCGAAGCCCGGGATCAGGCCGAGGTTGGTCTCCGGCTGGCCGAAGCGCGCCTTCTCGCCGGCGATCGCGAGGTCGCACGCCAGCATCAGCTCGCAGCCGCCGCCGAGCGCCGCGCCCTGCACGACCGCGACCACCAGCGACGGCAGCGCCTCGAGCGCGTCGAAGGTCTCGTGACCGAGCTGCGCGAACGCGCGCGCCTCCTCGACCGACATCTGCGACATCGCCGCGATGTCGGCGCCCGAGACGAACACGCGCTCGCCGGCGCTCGCGACCAGCACGACGCGCGCCGGCTCGCGCGCAAGCGCCGCCACGGCGGCGCGCAGCTCGAGCAGCGTCGCGCGGTCGAGCGCGTTCAGCTTGTCGGCGCGGTCGATGGTGAGCTCGGCGACGTCGCCGTCGCGCTTCAGGGTGACGAGAGACATCAGTACTCCGGCTTGAAGTCGAAGTGGTGGTACGCCTCGATCCAGCGCACGGTGCGCGTGCGCGAGCGCATCACCACGGAATTGGTCGTCGCGCCGCCGCGGAAGTAGCGGACGCCCTTCAGCAGGTGTCCCTGCGTGACGCCGGTCGCGGCGAACATGACGTTGTCGCCGACCAGGTCGACCGGGCTGTAGACGCGCGACAGGTCCGAGATCCCGGCCTCGAGCAGACGTCCGCGCTCGTCCTCGTTGCGCGGCTGGAAGCGCCCCTGGAACTCGCCGCCGAGCGCCAGGATCGCGCCCGCGGCGAGCACGCCCTGCTGCGCGCCGCCGATGCCCATGACGATGTCGATGCCGCTGCCCGGCCATGCGGTCGCGATCGCCGCCGCGAGGTCGCCGTCGGCGAGGAGCTGCACGCGCGCGCCCGCCTTGCGCACCTGGTCGATCAGGCGGTCGTGCCGCGGCCGGTCGAGGATCACCACCGTCAGGTCCTCGACGTAGACGCCCTTCGCCTCGGCGAGCGCGCGGAGGTTCTCCTGCGGCGAGCGCTCGAGGCTCACCACGCCCTTGCCCTCCGGGCCGACGGCGAGCTTGTCCATGTACGTCTCGGGGCAAGCCAGAATGCGTCCGCGCTCGGAGATCAGGATGATCGACAGCGCGTTCGCGCCGCCCGTCGCGCACACCGTCGCGCCCTCGAGCGCGTCGACCGCGACGTCGATCTTCTCCCCGCCCGCGCCGATGCGCTCGCCGACGTACAGGCTCTCGACCTCGCCCTCGCGTCCCTCGCCGATCGCGACCACCGCGTCGACGTCGATCGCGTCGAACGCGCGGCGCATGGCGGCCACCGCGGCGCGATCGACGGCCGCCGCGTCGCCGCGGCCCATCAGACGAGCCGACTCGAGGGCGGCCGCCTCGGTGACCCGCACGACCTCGAGCGCCAGATTGCGATCCATTGCGAAGCTCAGCTCCTGTGCGCGGCCGTCAGCCGGGGTTCTCCTCGATGCGGATCGCGACCGGCTTGCCGCTGACGCTCGGCAGCTTCGCGACCCGGTCGAGCGCGCGCCGCAGGTCGCGCTCGCGGGCTTCGTGGGTGCGAATCACGATCGGCACCGGCTCGCCGCGCGAGCGCTCGCGCTGGGTGACCGACGCGATCGAGATCTTCTGCTGCCCGAGCAGGCTCGCGATCTTGCCCAGGACGCCGGGCTCGTCCTGCGCGTGCACGCGGAGGTAGTACTCGCTGACGACGTCGCCGATCGGCTTGACGCGCGCCACGCGCTGGCGCGCGATCGGGTAGCCGAGCGGCGCGAGCCGCGGACGGCCGAGCTCGCGCCGGTCGCGCGCGACGTCCATGACGTCGGCGAGCACCGCGGTCGCGGTCGGCATCATGCCGGCGCCCTGGCCGTAGTACATCGAGCGTCCGAGCGCGTCGCCGTGCAGGCAGACCGCGTTGAACGCGCCGTTCACCGCCGCCAGCGGATCCTTCGCCGGGATCATCGTCGGGTGCACGCGCGCCTCGATCGAATCGCCGTGGTCCTTCGCGATCGCGAGCAGCTTGATCGTGTAGCCGAGCTCGCGCGCATAGGCCATGTCGCTCGCGTCGAGGTCGCGGATGCCCTCGGTGTGCACGGCGTCGAGCGGGATGCGCACGCCGAAGGCGAGCTGCACGAGCAGCGTGAGCTTGTGCGCGGCGTCGATGCCGTCGACGTCGTAGGTCGGATCGGCCTCGGCGAGCCCAGCCTTCTGCGCGGCGGCGAGGACCTCGGAGAAGCTGCGCCCCTCCTCGGCCATCGTGCTGAGGATGTAGTTCGAGGTCCCGTTGACGATGCCGAACACCGCGCTGTGGCGGTCGGAGCCGAGCGCCTCGCGCAGCGTGCGGATGATCGGGATGCCGCCGCCGACGCTCGCCTCGAACGCGAAGCCGACCTGCTTCTCCTCGGCCGCAGCCAGGATCTCCGGGCCGTGGTGGGCGAGCAGCGCCTTGTTCGCCGTCACCACCGCCTTGCCGTTGCGGATCGCCTCGAGGACGAAGCTGCGCGCGGGCTCGAGCCCGCCCATCAGCTCGACGACGATGTCGACCGACGGATCGGAGAGCACCTCGCGCGTGCGGTTGGTGAGCAGCGCGCGCGGCACCTGGACCTCGCGCTTGCGGGTCAGGTCGATGTCGGCGACGCGCAAGAGCCGCAGACGCGCGCCGAGGCGCGCCGCGATCTCGTGCTCGCGGTCGCGCATCAGCTTGATCAGCCCGGAGCCGATCGTCCCCCAGCCGATCAGCGCGACCCGGACCTCGTCGGTCGCGGCGCGCGGCCGGAGCGGCTTCTCGATGGTCGCGGCTGCCGAGGCGCCGCGTCTGCCGACGCGCCGCGCATCGGTCAGGCGCTCGGCGCCGGCAGCCCTACCCTTCACGCCGACCGCTCGCTTGCACGCGGCGCAGCGCCGGCTTGCCCTCGGCGGCGTCCTGGATCCCGCCCGCGTCGCGACGTGCGGGCCGCGCCGGACGCGGCGCCGACGAGCCGAGCGACAGCGCCTTCCGGATGCCGCGCACCGCCTGACGGATGCGGTGCTCGTTCTCGATCAGCGCCATGCGGACGTAGTTGTCGCCGTACTCGCCGAAGCCGATGCCCGGCGACACCGCGACCTTGGCCTCCTTGAGCAGGAACTTCGAGAACTCGATCGAGCCCATGTGCTTGAACTCGTCCGGGATCTCCGCCCAGACGAACATCGTGGCCTTCGGCCGCGGGACGTTCCAGCCGGCGCGGGTGAGGCCGTCGCACAGCGCGTTGCGGCGCAGGCGGTAGACCTCGCGGATCTCGTCGACGCAGTCCTGCGGTCCGTTGAGCGCCGCGATCGCGGCGATCTGCACGGGCTGGAAGATGCCGTAGTCGAGGTAGCTCTTCATGCGCGACAGCGCGGCGATGATCTCCGCGTTGCCGACCGCGAAGCCGACGCGCCAGCCGGGCATGCTGTAGCTCTTCGACAGCGTGAAGAACTCGACGCCGATGTCCTTCGCGCCGGGCACCTGCAGGAAGCTCGGCGGCTCGTAGCCGTCGAACACGAGGTCCGCGTAGGCGAGGTCGTGGACGACGAGCATCTCGTGCTCGCGCGCGAACTCGACGATGCGCTCGAAGAACGCGAAGTCGACGACCTCGGTGGTCGGGTTGTGCGGGAAGTTGAGGATCAGGAGCTTCGGCTTGGGCCAGGTCTGACGCGTCGCCTCGACCAGGTTCGCGAAGAAGTCCTGTCCGGGGACGAGCGGCACCGAGCGCAGGTCGCCGCCCGCGATGATCACCGAGTACTGGTGGATCGGATAGGTCGGCGTCGGACAGAGCACGACGTCACCCGCACCGAGCATGGCGAGCGCGAGGTGGGCGATGCCCTCCTTCGAGCCGATGGTGACGATCGCCTCGCGGTCGGCGTCGAGCTCGACCCCGTAGCGCCGACGGTACCAGTCGCAGATCGCGAGCCGGAGCTTGTAGATGCCGCGCGAGACCGAGTAGCGGTGGTTGGCCGGCTTCTGGGCCGCCTCGACGAGCTTCGCCACGATGTGCGGCGGCGTCGGGTGGTCGGGGTTCCCCATGCCGAGGTCGATGATGTCCTCGCCGCGAGCTCGCGCGGCCACCTTGAGGTCCCCGACGACGTTGAACACGTACGGCGGTAGCCGCTTGATCCGCGGAAATTCCATGGGCCCTCCTGGGCGAACTTCGTTAGCACAACGTTTACGGACCCGGAATGGCACGACGCGCCGTTCTTCGATCGTCGCGACGACGAGGCCGCCTGCCCGGAGCGAAACCGTCTGCTAGCCTCGCCGGCTGCGGACCCGCTGGCCGATGAGCTCCACGCCCCCCGCGCCGTTGCGCTTTCTCTACCGCCGGATCCCGGCCCTCGATTCTCTGCGGCACTACACGCTGTCGGACGCCCGGGCCGACGTGCTCGCGGGCCTGTCGGTCGCCGCCGTCGCCCTGCCGCAGGCGATGGCCTACGCCATGATCGCCGGCCTGCCCGCGGAGCACGGGCTCTACACCGCGATCGTCATGACCGCGGTCGGCGCGGTGTTCGACTCCTCGAAGCAGCTCATCAACGGGCCGACCAACGCGGTGTCGATCGCGCTGCTGAGCGCGATCAGCTTCGTCGCGGGACGCGCCGACCCCCTCGAAGCCACGGTGCTGGTCGCCTTCCTGGTCGGCGCGATCCAGCTCGGCATCAGCTTCCTGCGCCTCGGCGACCTGACGCGCTACATCTCGCACTCGGTCATCGTCGGCTTCACGGCCGGCGCGAGCGTGCTCCTGGTCCTCGACCAGACGAAGAATTTGCTTGGCCTGCGAGCCGCCGGCGCCGCCCACGACCACTTCCTGGTCCGCTTCTGGGAGACGCTGGTCCACGGCGGCGGCGTGCACGGCTTGACGCTCGCGTTCGGGCTCGGCTCGATCGCGGCAATCCTTCTGCTGCGCTGGTTCAAGGCGCGGGTCGACTGGCCGCTGCTGCCGGAATTTCTGGTGGTGATCATCGCCGCGGCGGCGCTCACCGCGATCTTCCGCTTCGACGAGGCCGGTCTTGCGGTGGTCGGCGACATCCCAGCGAAGCTCCCTTCGCCGCAGTGGCCGGTGTGGGACTTCCACCTGATGCGCGAGCTCTCGAGCAGCGCGCTCGCGATCGCGGTCCTGGGTCTGCTCGAAGCGATCGCGATGGCGAAGGCGATCGCCGCGAAGACCGGACAAAAGCTCGACTTGAACCAGCAGTGCCTGAGCGAGGGCTTCGCGAACTTCGCCGCCAGCTTCTTCCAGTGCATGCCGGGCTCGGGCTCGCTCACGCGCTCGGCGGTGAACCAGCAGGCGGGCGCGCGCACGCAGTGGTCGGGTGTCGTCTCGGCGCTCGCGATCGCGCTCATCATGATGCTGTTCGCGCCCTATGCGCGCTTCATCCCGCGCTCGGCGCTGGCGGGGCTGCTCATGGTGACCGCGATGCGCATGGTCAATCCGCACGACCTGCGCTACCACCTGCGCGCCTCGCGTTTCGATGCCGCGATCGTGATCGTCACCGCGGTGTCGGCGATCGCGATCTCGATCGAGTTCTGCATCCTGATCGGCGTCTTTTTGTCGTTCATGCTGACCGTGCCGCGCACGGGGCAAATGCTGCTCACCGAGTTCGTGATCGCGCCGAACGGGCTGATCCACGAGCGCCTCGCGTCGGACCGCGCCTGCGACCGTCTGATGATCTTCGGCCTCGAGGGCGAGATGTACTTCGGCTCGAGCGTCAGCCTCGAGCAGCACCTCGAGGCCATCGAGGCGCGCATCACGCCCGAGACGCGGGTCGTGGTGCTGCGCGTCAAGCGTGCACGCAACCCCGACGCGGTGGGCATGGCGATCCTCGACCGCTGGACCGATCGGGTCCGGGCTCGCGGCGTCGACGTGGTGCTGTGCGGCGTGCGGCTCGGGATGCACGAGTGCATGACGCGCTGCGGTCTCGCCGCGAAGCTCGGCGAGGAGAACGTCTTCCTCGAGCAGCCGGTGCGGCAGACGAGCACGATGCTCGCCGTGCGCCACGCGTACGAGCGCATCCGGGATCGCTGCGCGACCTGCCCGCGGCGCGAGATCGTCGCTCTCGAGCGCGGCCTCACCTACCAGATCTGAGCCGCGCGGATTCCCCCTCCCGAGCGAGCGGACGCGCCCTCGTTTTCGGGTTTCGAGACGCCGTTTTGGGGCGTCCGAACCTGCCGCGAAAAGTCTCGACGCGCGACCCACCGTCTGCTATGCGAAGGGGGCCTCGGACGAACCTTGTCCGAGCGCGAGGCTGCGCTGAAGCGTTCGCCGGATCACGGCGCCAGCACGAGTCGAGCTGGCGTGGTCCCCCCGGCGGGCGGCCAACCCCTCGAAATCCCGTTTCGGTGCGCGCGGCAGTGATGCCGCTCGGCCGGTGATTGGTAAGGAGGCGAACGGTCGTGTTGTCGGATCCATCCTCTCGGCGCAGGTGTGTGTCGTCGGCCGCCCGCGCCGGCCAGCGTCTGCTGGCCGCGTTCTTGACGGTGCTCTCCACGCTGGCTCTCGCCGGCGTGGCCTACGCGGACGAATCGCGAATCGTCCTGCCGGACTTCAGCTCCGTCGACTTCCTCGGCGGCGTGAACGGACACAACGTCCTGCTGGTCGGCATGCTGATCAGCTTGATCGGCTTCGTGTTCGGGATCGTGATGTACGGACAGATTCAGAAGCTGCCCGTACACCGCGCGATGCGCGAGATCTCCGAGCTGATCTACGAGACGTGCAAGACGTACCTGATCACGCAGATCAAGTTCATCTTGCTGCTCGAGGTCTTCATCGGCGTCATCATCGTCGCCTACTTCGGGTGGCTGCGCGACCTCGAAGCCTCCAAGGTCATCACGATCCTGATCTTCAGCTTGATCGGCATCGCCGGTAGCTGCGGCGTCGCGTGGTTCGGCATCCGCATCAACACCTTCGCGAACTCGCGCGCTGCGTTCGCCGCGCTGCAGGGCAAGCCGTTCCCGACCTACGAGATCCCGCTCAAGGCCGGCATGAGCATCGGCATGGTGCTGATCAGCACCGAGCTGCTGATCATGCTCGTGATCCTGCTCTTCGTCCCCGCCGAGAGCGCCGGCCCCTGCTTCATCGGGTTCGCGATCGGCGAGTCGCTCGGCGCGTCGGCGCTGCGCATCGCGGGCGGCATCTTCACCAAGATCGCCGACATCGGCTCCGACCTGATGAAGATCGTCTTCAACATCAAGGAAGACGACGCGCGTAACCCCGGCGTGATCGCCGACTGCACGGGCGACAACGCGGGCGACTCGGTCGGTCCGTCGGCGGACGGCTTCGAGACCTACGGCGTCACGGGCGTCGCGCTCATCACCTTCATCGTGCTCGCGATCGCGCACGAGCCGGTGGTGCAGGTCCAGCTGCTGGTCTGGATCTTCGCGATGCGCATCGTGATGGTGCTCGCGAGCGGCGCGTCGTACCTGATCAACGAGTCGATCCAGAAGTCGCGCTACGGCAACGCCGACAAGATGAACTTCGAGCAGCCGCTCACCTTCCTGGTGTGGCTGACCTCGATCGTCAGCGTGGTGCTCACCTACGTCGTGTCGGCCATCCTGATCCCGGAGATCAACGGCAACACCTCGCTGTGGTGGATCCTGTCGACCATCATCAGCTGCGGCACGCTCGCCGGCGCGATCATCCCCGAGGCGATCAAGATCTTCACCTCGACCGAGTCGGCGCACGTCAAGGAAGTCGTGGTGTCGTCCCGTGAGGGCGGCGCGTCGCTGAACGTGCTCTCCGGTCTCGTCGCGGGCAACTTCAGCGGCTACTGGATGGGCCTCGTGATCGCCGGCCTGATGGCGATCGCCTACCTGGTCGCCTACGACGGGCTCGCCCCGCTCTTCCTCGAGAAGGCAGCGCACGTCGCAGCGCCGGTGTTCGCCTTCGGCCTCGTCGCCTTCGGCTTCCTCGGCATGGGCCCGGTGACCATCGCCGTCGACTCGTACGGTCCGGTGACGGACAACGCGCAGTCGGTGTACGAGCTCAGCGTCATCGAGACCCTGCCCAACGTGAAGCAGGAGGTGAAGCGCGAGTTCGGCTTCGAGCCCAACTTCGACCGCGCCAAGCACTACCTCGAGGAGAACGACGGCGCCGGCAACACCTTCAAGGCGACGGCGAAGCCGGTGCTGATCGGCACCGCGGTCGTCGGCGCCACGACGATGATCTTCTCGATCATCATGGTGCTGACCAACGGTCTGCAGGACACGGCGCGCGTCGCGCAGCTCTCGATCCTGAACGCGCCCTTCCTGCTCGGCATGATCGTCGGCGGTGCGGTGATCTACTGGTTCACCGGCGCGACCATCCAGGCGGTCGTGACCGGCGCCTACCGAGCCGTCGAGTTCATCAAGCGCAACATCAAGCTCGAGGGCACCGAGAAGGCGTCGATCCAGGATTCGAAGCGGGTCGTCGAGATCTGCACCCAGTACGCCCAGAAGGGCATGCTGAACATCTTCTTGACGGTGTTCTTCTCGACCCTCGCGTTCGCCTGCCTCGATCCGTTCTTCTTCGTCGGCTACCTGATCTCGATCGCGATCTTCGGCCTCTACCAGGCGCTGTTCATGGCGAACGCCGGCGGCGCGTGGGACAACGCGAAGAAGCTCGTCGAGGTGGAGCTCAAGGAGAAGGGCACCGAGCTACACGCCGCGACCGTGGTCGGCGACACCGTCGGCGATCCGTTCAAGGACACGTCGTCGGTGGCGATGAACCCGGTCATCAAGTTCACCACGCTGTTCGGCCTTCTCGCCGTGCAGCTCGCCCTCGAGATGAACGCGACCACGAGCCACCTGTTCGCCGCGGGCTTCTTCGTGGTCTCGCTGTTCTTCGCGCACCGCTCGTTCTACGGCATGCGCATCGAGTCGGATAAGGCTGCCGCCACGTCGCACGCAGCGCGGGCGGCGTAAGGCACCACCCACGACCGGAAGCGAGGGGCGGGGACGCGAGTCCTCGCCCCTCTTTCGTTTCAGCCCACGCGTGCGAGCCCGAGGCGGCCCGCCCAGCGCGCCTCCAGCACGCGCACCAGCGCAGCCGACTCCGGACGCACGAGACCCGGGTCGCGCGCCAGCACCTCCTCGGCGGCCTTGCGCGCGTCGCGCAGGATCGCCGCGTCGCGCAGCAGGTTCGCGACGCGGAAGTCGGGGATGCCGGCCTGCCGGGTGCCGAGCAGCGCGCCCGGGCCGCGGATCGCGAGATCCGCTTCCGCGATCTTGAGGCCGTCGCGGGTCTCGGTCATGACCCGCAGGCGCTCGCGCGCCTCCTTCGACTGCGCCCAGTCGGCGATCAGCAGGCAGTACGCGGCGTCGCTGCCGCGGCCGACGCGGCCGCGCAGCTGGTGCAGCTGCGCGAGCCCGAAGCGCTCGGCGTGCTCGACGACGATCACGCTCGCGTTCGGCACGTCGATGCCGACCTCGATCACCGTCGTCGCCACCAGCACGTCGAACTCGCGCGCCTTGAACGCGCGCATGATGCGCTCCCGCTCGGACGACGGCATGCGGCCGTGCACCAGCGCGACGCGCAGATCCGGGAAGACCTCGTTCTGCAGCTCGGCGGCGCCCGAGGTGGCGTCGCGCAGATCGCTCGCCTCGGACTCCTCGATCAGCGGGTAGACGATGTATGCTTGACGACCGGCCTCGACCTCGCGCCGCACGAGCTCGTAGGCGCGCTTGCGCTGCGCCATGCTGAACACGCGGGTCACGACCGGCTTGCGGCCGGGCGGCAGCTCGTCGATGTACGACAGGTCGAGGTCGCCGTAGACGCTGAGCGCGAGCGTGCGCGGGATCGGCGTCGCGGTCATCAGCAGCACGTCGGGCGCGATGCCGTCCTCCGTGCGGCGCGACAGCGCCGCGCGCTGCATGACGCCGAAGCGGTGCTGCTCGTCGACCACCGCGAGCCCGAGGCGCGCGAAGCGCACGTCCTCCTGGATCAGCGCGTGCGTGCCGACCACCAGACCCGGCCGTCCCGCCGCGAGGTGCGGCAGCACGGCGCGGCGGTCGGCGGCGGTCGCCTCCCCCGTCAAGTACCAGAGGTCGACGCCGAGGTTGCCCGCGACGTTGCGCACCGTGTTCCAGTGCTGCTCGGCGAGCAGCTCGGTCGGCGCCATGATCGCGGCCTGCCAGCCGTGCTCGATCACGCGCAGCGCGGCCGCGACCGCGACCACCGTCTTGCCGCTGCCGACGTCGCCCTGCAGGAGGCGGTGCATCGGGTGCGGCGCGCGCTGGTCCGCCGCGATCTCCTCGATCACGCGCTGCTGCGCCGCGGTGAGCGGAAACGGCAGCGACGCGATCATGCGCGCGGTGAGCTCGCCGGGGCCGTCGAAGGCGACGCCGACCTCGCGCGCGACCTGCGCCTTCCGGAGGAGCAGACCGAGCTGCACGAAGAACAGCTCGTCGAACACGATGCTCTTGTGCTCCGCGGAGCGCGCGGCGGAGAGCGCCGGGACGTCCGCGTCCGTCGTCGGCCTGTGCACGCGACGCAGCGCCTCGCCGAGCGGCAGCAGGCGGTGGCGCGCGCGCACGGCGGGCGGGACCGCGTCCGGAACGAGCGGCGCCGCCGCGTCGAGCGCCGCGTGCACGATGCGCCGCATGGTCGACGCCGGCATCGTGGTCGGCTTCTCGTAGACGGGCACGACGCGCGGCGAAGCGGTGACGCCGTCGCCGTCCTCGGCCGGCTCGAGCTCGGGGTGCACGATGCGCAGCGCGACGTCGTAGCCGCGCTCGACCTTGCCGTGCACCAGCCAGCGGCCGCCCGGCTTGAGCCGCGAGCGGAACCAGCGGATCTGGTTGAACCAGACGAGCTCGACCATCCCGGTGTCGTCGGCGGCGATCGCCGACAGCACCTGCCGCCGCCCGCCCTTCCCCACCTGGCGCTGCTCGACGCGCTTGATCTCGAGCACCGTGGTCGCCGCCTCGCCCGGGCGGAGATCGCGCGCGCGACGCAGCGAGCGACGGTCGTCGTAGCGAAACGGCAGGTGGTAGAGCAGGTCCTCGACCGTGTGCAGGCCGAAGCGCTCGAGCTCGGCGGCGCGCTGCGGCCCGACACCGGCGACGCTGGTGATCGGCGCCGAGGCCGTGCGCAGCCAGCGCTCGATGTCGCCGACGGTCGCGGCGCGGGCGGTGTCCGCGGTCTCGGAGACCGGCTCCGCCACGTCCTCCGCACGTGGCGCCCCGGAGACGGGACGTCGTCCCTCGGGGCTCGGACGTCGCGCTGCGGCGCGTGCATCGCGCGGCGTCGCAGCGCCCGGCGCCGCGGCGCGGGGCGGCGCGGCCCCCCGCGGTGCGTCGCGCGGCGGCACCGCGCGCGACGGTGCGGCGCGCGCCGGTTCCTCCAACGCAACCCCTTCGTCCGAGGCCGCGTCGCCCCCCGCACGCTGCAGCTCGTCGAGCAGCGCCAGCGCGCGCTCCGCGAGCTTCCCCCGCTCCTCCGCCGCGCCCTCGGCGACCGCGCGCAGCAGCCGCTCGAGCTCCGCGACCCGTCGCTCGTCGACGTCGCCGCTCGCGCGCAGCGCGGCGAGGCGCTCGAGCCACGCCTGCAGCGGCAGGCGCGCCCGCGCGCGCTGCAGGTCGTCCGCGCCGCGCAGGAAGCGCAGCGGCGGACCGGCGCTCGCGATCAGCTCCTCGAGGGGGGTCATCGCATCGCGAAAGCCCGCTCTCCCGGCGTGATCGGGTGCATCCCCGACCGCGCGTCCTGCCCCTGCTCCCTGCGCTCGACCGCGCGCCGCGCGCACGGATCTCCGAGCCTGCGCCGCACTCCTTCTAGCCGCTCGCCTTCAGCGCGCCGTGGAACTCCTGCAGCGTCCGGACGGTCATGGTGCCGCGCGCGCGCTCGACCATCGCGAGCGCGGCCGCGCCGGCGCCGGCGATGGTCGTGAAGTACGGCGTGCGCGTCTCGAGCGCCGTGCGGCGGATCGAGAACGAGTCGACGATCGACTCGGGGCTCGAGGTGGTGTTCAGCACGACGTCGACCTCGCCCGCCTTGAGCGCGTCGACGATGTGCGGCGAGCCCTCGCGCACCTTGTTGATGGTGTCGCACGGCACGCCGGCCTCGACGAGGAACTCCGCCGTGCCGCGCGTCGCGATCAGGCGGAAGCCGGCGCCCGCGAGCAGCGCCGCGATCGGCGTGAGCTCCTGCTTGTCCTCGGGACGCACGCTCAGGAAGACCGTCCCCTTCGCCGGCAGGACGTTGCTCGCGCCGTCCTCCGCCTTCAGGAAGGCGCGCGGGAAGTCGACGTCGATGCCCATCACCTCGCCGGTCGACTTCATCTCCGGCCCGAGCAGCGTGTCGACGCCGGGGAACTTGATGAACGGGAACACCGACTCCTTGACGCTCAGGTGCTTCGGCACGATCTCGTGCCGGACGCCGAGCTGGCGCAGCTTCTTGCCCGCCATGACGCGCGCCGCGATCTTCGCGAGCGGCCGGCCGATCGCCTTCGAGACGAACGGCACGGTGCGCGACGCGCGCGGGTTCACCTCGAGGACGTAGACCTCGCCATCCTTGACCGCGAACTGCACGTTCATCAGCCCGACGACGCCGAGCTCGCGCGCGAGCGCGATGGCTTGACGGCGCACCTCGTCCTGGACCTCCTGCGGCACGAGGCGCGGCGGCAGCGAGCACGCGGAGTCGCCGGAGTGGATGCCGGCCGGCTCGATGTGCTCCATCAGCCCGCCGATCACGACGTCGTGTCCGTCGGCGACGCAATCGACGTCGAGCTCGATCGCCGCGTCGAGGAACTTGTCGACCAGCACCGGGTGGTCGGGTGACGCCTTGACGGCGCGCTGCATGTAGTCGCGCAGCCCTTCCTCGTCGCGGACGATCTCCATCGCGCGCCCGCCGAGCACGTAGCTCGGGCGCAGCAGCACCGGGTAGCCGATGCGTGCCGCGATCGTCGCCGCCTCGTCGACCGAGCGCGCCGTGCCGTTCGCGGGCTGCTTGAGGCCGAGATGGTCGAGCAGATCCTTGAAGCGCTCGCGGTCCTCGGCGCGATCGATCGCGTCGGGCGGCGTGCCGATGATCGGCACGCCGGCCTTCTCGAGCGCGACCGCGAGCTTGAGCGGGGTCTGACCGCCGAACTGGACGATCACGCCGTCGGGCCGCTCGCGCGCGACGATCGCGAGCACGTCCTCGAGCGTCAGCGGCTCGAAGTAGAGCTTGTCGGAGGTGTCGTAGTCGGTCGAGACCGTCTCCGGGTTGCAGTTGACCATGATGGTCTCGAACCCGTCCTCCTTGAGCGCGAACGCGGCGTGCACGCAGCAGTAGTCGAACTCGATGCCCTGTCCGATGCGGTTCGGGCCGCCGCCGAGGATGACGATTTTGCGCTTGCCGCTCGGCGCCGCCTCGCAGTCGCCGTCCTCGTACGTCGAGTAGAGGTACGGCGTGTAGGCCGCGAACTCGGCGCCGCAGGTGTCGACGGTCTTGTAGACCGGCGTCACGCCGTGGCGCAGACGCAGCGCGCGCACGGAATCCTCGTCCGTCTCGAGCAGCTCCGCGATGCGGCGGTCGGAGAAGCCGAGCTTCTTCCACTCGAGCAGATCCTCGCCGGCGATCGCGTCGAGGCCGCCGTGCGCCGCCGCGCGCCGGCCGGCGCGCTCGATGTTGCCCTCGGCGCGGATGATCTCCTCGATGTTGCGCAAGAACCAGCGGTCGATGCGGGTCAGCGCGTGCACCTCGTCGATCGACCAGCCGCGGCGGAACGCGTCGCCCAGCAGCAGCAGGCGCTGCGCGTTCGGCACCCGCAGCCGCTCGCGCAGCCGCTCGTCGGGCATCGTGCCGGCCGTCGGGTCGAAGCCCGAGATGCCGATCTCGAGCGAGCGCATCGCCTTGCCGA
This sequence comes from Candidatus Binatia bacterium, assembly GCA_036563615.1. NCBI lineage: Bacteria > Candidatus Binatota > Binatia (SeqCode) > Binatia bacterium. Next base: position 520,386 of record DATCMB010000022.1, on the reverse strand, counting down.
GGCTCTCCTTGAAGGTGCGCCCGATCGCCATCACCTCGCCGACCGACTTCATCTGCGACGACAGCCGGTCCTCGGCCTGCGGGAACTTCTCGAAGGTGAAGCGTGGGATCTTCGTCACCACGTAGTCGATCGTCGGCTCGAAGCAGGCCGGCGTCTCGCGCGTGATGTCGTTCTTCAGCTCGTCGAGCGTGTAGCCGACCGCCAGCTTGGCCGCGATCTTCGCGATCGGGAAGCCCGTCGCCTTCGACGCCAGCGCCGAGCTGCGCGACACGCGCGGATTCATCTCGATCACGACCATGCGCCCGGTCGCTGGATCGACCGCGAACTGCACGTTCGAGCCGCCGGTCTCGACGCCGATCTCGCGCATGATCGCGAACGCGGCGTCGCGCATGACCTGGTACTCCTTGTCGGTCAGCGTCTGGATCGGCGCGACGGTGATCGAGTCGCCCGTGTGGACGCCCATCGGGTCGAGGTTCTCGATCGAGCAGACGACCACACAGTTGTCCATGCGGTCGCGCATCACCTCCAGCTCGAACTCCTTCCAGCCCTCGACCGACTCCTCGAGCAGCACCTCGTGGTGCGGCGAGGCCTCGAGCGCCCACTTGACGGCCTGCTCGAAGTCCTCGTCGCTGTACGCGAAGCCGCCGCCCATGCCGCCGAGCGTGCGCGACGGACGCAGGATCATCGGGTAGCCGAGCTCGTCGCGGATCTTGCGCGCCTCCTCGAGCGAGCGCGCGATGCCCGAGCGCGGCACCTCGAGGCCGATGCGCAGCATCGCCTCCTTGAACAGGTCGCGGTCCTCGGCCTTCTTGATGGCGGCCGGGTTCGCGGCGATCATCTCGACGCCGTACTTCTCGAGGACGCCCGCCTCGGCGAGCTCGAGCGCGAGGTTGAGCCCGGTCTGGCCGCCGATCGTCGGCAGCAGCGCGTCCGGGCGCTCGCGGGCGATGATCAGCTCGAGGATCTCGGCGGTCACTGGCTCGATGTAGGTCGCGTCGGCGAACTCCGGATCCGTCATGATCGTCGCCGGGTTCGAGTTCACGAGGATGACGCGGTAGCCCTCCTCGCGCAGCGCCTTGCACGCCTGCGCTCCCGAGTAGTCGAACTCGCACGCCTGGCCGATGACGATCGGACCCGAGCCGATGAGCAGGATGGACTTGATGTCGTCGCGTCTCGGCATGGCGTCACTTCGACTCGCGCTCGATCATCTCGACGAAGCGCTTGAACAGGTAGGCGGACTCGCGCGGACCGGGCGAGGCCTCGGGGTGGTACTGCACCGAGAACAGCGGCAAGCGCTCGTGGCGCAGGCCCTCGACGGTGCCGTCGTTGAGATTGACGTGGGTCAGCTCGGCGGTGCCACGCAGCGATTCGGTGTCGACCGCGAAGCCGTGGTTCTGCGAGGTGATCTCGACCTTGCCGGTGGCGAGGTCCTTGACGGGCTGGTTCGCGCCGTGGTGGCCGAACTTGAGCTTGTAGGTGCGGCCGCCGAGCGCGAGGCCGAGGATCTGGTGGCCGAGGCAGATGCCGAACAGCGGCACCTGGCCGATCAGCTTGCGCACCTCCTCCTTGGCGTAGGTGACCGCGTCGGGGTCGCCGGGGCCGTTCGAGAGGAAGACGCCATCCGGCTTCATCGCCAGCACCTCTTCGGCGCTGGTCGTCGCCGGGACCACGCGCACCCGGCAGCCGACGTCGACCAGGTTGCGCAGGATGTTGCGCTTCAAGCCGTAGTCGTAGGCGACGACGAAGTGCTCGAGGTCCTTGCGGCGGACGTAGCCCTCGCCGAACTGCCAGCGTCCCTCCTCCCAGTCGTACGGCTCCTTGCACGTGACGACCGAGACGAGGTCCTGCCCCTCGAGGCTCGGCAGCGCCTGCGCGCGGCGCACGAGCGACACGGGGTCGAGGTCGTGCGTCGAGATGATGCCCTGCTGCGCGCCGGCGGTGCGCAGGTGGCGCACCAGCGCGCGCGTGTCGATGCACTGGATGCCGACCACGCCGTGGCGCGCCATGTACTCCGAGAGCGTCTCCTCGGCGCGCCAGCTCGACGGCTCGGGCCAGTACTCGCGGACGATGAAGCCGCGCACGTGCGGCTTCGCCGCCTCGACGTCGGCCGCGTTGACGCCCACGTTGCCGATCTCGGGGTACGTCATCGCGACCAGCTGGCCCTCGTACGACGGATCGGTGAGGATCTCCTGGTAGCCCGACATGGCGGTGTTGAACACCACCTCCCCGCTGGCCTCGCCGTCGGCGCCGAACGCGAGACCGCGGAACGTCGTACCGTCGGCAAGCGCCAGCAGCGCTGGCTTGCGATCCGCGGTCTCCGTCCGGTTCGTCGTCTGCGTCACTGTCGTGCTTCCGCTCCTCGGGCGCTCGCGACCTCGGGGCCGGTTGCGCGCTCGTCGTGGACCACGCGCCCGTCGACGAGCGTGACCAGCGCGCGACCGCGCATGGTCCAGCCCTCGAAAGCGGTGTTCTTGCTCTTGGTGCGCAGCGTCGCGCTGCTCACCACCCATTCGTACTTGGGATCGATGATGGCGAGATCGGCCGGGACACCGACCTCGATGCGGCCCACCGGCAAGCGCAGGATCCGCGCCGGCTCGGAGGTAATCTTCGCGATCGCGGTGGGCAAGTCGAGGAGCCCGTCTTCGACGAGACGCAGCGTCAAGGGCAGCAGCGTCTCGAGCCCCACGACGCCGTTCGCGGCGTGGTCGAACTCGACGTCCTTCTCGTCCTTGTGGTGCGGCGCGTGGTCGGTCGCGATCGCGTCGATCGTGCCGTCGGCGAGCGCCGCGCGCAGCGCTTGACGGTCTTCCTCGCTGCGCAGCGGCGGCGCCATCTTGGCGTTGGTGTTGTAGCCCTCGACCGCCTCGTGCGTGAGCCAGAGGTGGTGCGGCGACACCTCGGCGGTGACGTGGATGCCGGACGCGCGCGCCTGGCGCACCATCTCGACCGCGGTCGCGCTCGAGATGTGCGCGATGTGCAGGTGGCCGCCGGTGAGGCCCGCGAGCGCGACGTCGCGTCCCACCATGACGTCCTCCGCGGCCGACGGGATGCCGCGCAGCCCGAGCCGCAGCGCGACCGCGCCCTCGTGCATGACGCCGCCCGCGGCGAGCGTGCGGTCCTCCGCGTGATCGATCACCGGCATGTCGAACATGCGGGCGCACTCGAGCGCGCGCCGCATGAGCTCCGCGTCCATGACCGGCATGCCGTCGTCCGACACCGCGACGATGCCGGCTTCGTGCATGCCCGCGTACTCGGCGAGCTGCTCGCCGGCGAGCCCGACCGAGACGGCGCCGATCGGGTAGACGCGCGCCAGCGCCGCCGCCTCGGCGCGCTCGAGGATGTAGCGCGTCACCGCCGGGCAATCGTTCACCGGACGCGTGTTCGCCATGCAGGCGACGGAGGTCACGCCGCCGGTCACCGCAGCGCGCGTGCCGGTCGCGATCGTCTCCTTGTACTCGTAGCCGGGCTCGCGCAGGTGGACGTGCATGTCGACCAGCCCGGGCGTGACGAGCAGCCCGGTCGCGTCGATCACCGTCGCGTCCTTCACCTTGCCGGAGAGCTGCGGCTCGATCGCGGCGATCTTGCCGTCGCGCACCAGCACGTCGGCGCGGCGCTGCGTCCGCTTCACCGGATCGACGACCGTGCCGCCGGCGATCACGAGCCGATCGCTCCCGATCTGCTCCACTCTAGCCATGCCGTCCCGCTCGCTCCCCGGCCTACTCGGCCGCGGCCGCGCGACGCAGCGGCGGCGCAGCCTCGTTCTCGACGACCTCGACCTCGCGCCGCTTGCCGACCAGCACGTAGAGCGTCGCCATGCGCACCGCGAGACCGTTCGTCACCTGGTCCATGATGACCGAGTACGGACCGTCGGCAACCGTGCTCGAGATCTCGACGCCGCGGTTCATCGGTCCCGGGTGCAGGATGATCACGTCCTTGCGCGCGCGCGCCACCGCGTCGACCGACAGGCAGTAGAGCCGCGAGTACTCGTCGAGCGACGAGAAGTAGCGGCCGTTCATGCGCTCGCGCTGGATGCGCAGCATCATGATGACGTCGACGTCGCGCAGCCCCTCGTGCAGGTCGTAGACCAGCTCGGCGCCGAGCTCCGCGAAGTGGCGCGGCACGAGCGTCGGCGGGCCGACGAAGCGCACCCGCGCGCCCATCGTCCGCAGGCCGAACAGGTTCGAGCGCGCGACCCGGCTGTGCAGCAGGTCGCCGACGATCGCCACCGTCAAGCCTGCGATTTGTCCCTTGTGCGAGCGGATCGTCAGCAGGTCGAGCAGCGCCTGCGTGGGGTGCTCGTGCGCGCCGTCGCCCGCGTTGATGATCGGGCAGTCGACGTGACGCGCGAGCAGGTGCGGCGCGCCCGCCGAGGGATGGCGCACCACGATCGCGTCCGGGCGCATCGCGGCGAGGTTGCGCGCGGTGTCGGTCAGCGTCTCCCCCTTGCTCGCCGACGAGACGTTGGCCGACAGGTTGATCGTGTCCGCGGACAGGCGCTTGGCGGCGATCTCGAAGGACGTCCGCGTGCGTGTGCTCGCTTCGTAGAAGAGGTTGACCACGGTGCGACCGCGCAGCGTCGGCACCTTCTTGATCTCGCGCTCCGAGACCTCCTTGAACGATTCCGCGGTGTCGAGCAGGAAGGTGATCTCCTCGGCGCTCAGGCCCTCGAGCCCGAGCAGGTGACGTCGCTCGAACAGCATGGCCATCGCTCATGCCCTCCGCGCCGGGCGCGCGCCCGCGCGCGTCTCGTTCGCCGAGGTCGCGGCCGGTGGCGGCAGGATCGCCACCTCGTCGATGCCGTCGTCCTCGCGCAGGCGTACCTGCACCTTCTCCGAGTGCTGGGTCGGGAGGTTCTTGCCGACGTAGTCGGCGCGGATCGGCAGCTCGCGATGGCCGCGGTCGACCAGCACGGCGAGCTGGATCGCGCGCGGCCGGCCGAAGTCCATGAGCGCGTCAAGCGCAGCTCGGATCGTGCGTCCGGTGAACAGCACGTCGTCGACCAGCAAAATGGTCTTGCCGTCGACTTCCCACGGGATCTCCGTGCTCTTGATCACCGGGTGGTCGGCGCCGCGGTTGATGTCGTCGCGATAGAGCGTGATGTCCATCGCGCCGAACGGCACCTCCTCGCCCTCGAGCTTCTTGATCTCGCCCTGCAGGCGGCGCGCGAGGTGATCGCCGCGCGAGCGGATCCCGATGATGCCCAGGTCGGCAACGCCCTTGTTGCGCTCGACGACCTCGTGGGCGATGCGGGCGAGAGCACGACCGATGCCCGCCGCATCGAGCACGATGCGGCTAGGGTGATCGTTGGATGACGCTCTCATTCATGACCTTTCCGAACCTCGCTGGATTCGACTTAAAAGGTGCGCTCTCTCGGGTACCGCCCGGGACACGGGATGTCAATTGCGTGCTGCCCGCAGCGTCCGAAGGTGCGCCGGGTCTGCGCGGAAGGAGGCCCGCATGTCGCTGCCACCGCTGATCATCGAGGTCGCCGTCAATGGCGCGACGACGCGCGACGAGCACCCGCGGGTGCCGATCACCAAAGAGGAGATCGTCGCCGACGCCCGCGCGTGCGCCGCGGAAGGCGCTTCGGTGATCCACGTCCACGGCCGCAAGCCCGACGGCGGCTGGGCGTTCGACGACGCCGACGCGCACCGCGAGATCTTCGCCGAGCTGCGCTGCGACGGCCTGCTCGTCTACCCGTCGATGTCGTTCTCGACCGGCGACCCGGTGGCGCGCTTTCGCCACGTCGATGCGCTCGGCGCCGAGGGCTTGCTCGACTGGGCCCCGGTCGACACCGGCACGGTCTACCTGATCCGCTGCGCGGACGGTCGCCTCGCGCCGCGCGGCTTCGCCTACGTCAATCCGGTCGAGGACAGCCGCCACGCGCTCGCGCTCTGCGAGCGGCACGGGCTCGCGCCCAGCGTTGCCGCCTACGAGCCGGGCTTCGTGCGCCAGCTGCTGCTGCTGCTGCCGGAGTTCCCAGGGCTGCGTCCGGCGGTGGTGCGCTTCATGTTCGGCGGGAGCGTCCTGCCCTTCGGCTTCCCGCCCGAGCCGGCGTTCGTCGACGCCTACGTCGAGCTGCTCCGTGGCGCGAGCTTCCCGTGGATGGTCGCCTGCTACGGCGGCGACGTGCTGCCGATCGCGGAGCACGCGATCCGCCGCGGCGGCCACGTCCGGGTCGGGCTCGAGGACGACGCGAGCGATCCCGCGCGCGGCAACGTCGAGCGCGTGCGCGAGGTCGCCGCGCTCGCGCGCCGGCTCGGACGCGAGATCGCGACGCCCGCCGACGCGCGCCGCCTGACCGGCGCCTGAGGCGTGGCCGACGGGGCAACTGCGAGCCCGCCAGCGCCGACGCGACGCCGAGCGCGGCCCGCGGGTCTGGCGTCAGCTCGTGGCGCGACGCTGGATCGCAGCCCGACGCCTCAGCGCCGGCGCTCGCGCTGCGCCTTCGCGAGCAGCTCGCCGAAGGTCGAGAGGCTTGTGTTCTGCGCCGTGCGCGTGTGGCGCTCGACCTCGGCGCGCTCCTCGCGCGCGATCGCGCGCTGGCGCGACAGGCGCACGCGCCGCCCGCCCTTGTCGATCGACAGCACCTCGGCCGAGATCTCGGTGCCGGGCGGGAACTCCTTCGCGTGGTCGGTGCCGCGCGGGGTGCCCATCTCGCTGTTCGGGATGAGGCCGGTCTGCCCCGGTCCGAGGCGCAGCGTGACGCCGAAGGGCTCGATCTTCTCGACCTTGCCGGTGACGACGCTGCCGACCGCGAGCTGCGGCGTCTCGAGCACGTCGCCCGCGGCGACGCCGCTCGGCGCGAGCGCGAGCGCGATGCGGCGCTTCTGGTCGTCGATCTCGAGCACGATCACCGAGATCGCGGCGCGCGCCTTCGCCGCCTCGCGCAGCTTGGCGAGCGAGCCGTGCGGCAGCTCGCTGACGTGCACGAGGCCGTCGACGCCGGGCAGCAGCTCGACGAACGCGCCGAAGTCGGTGACGCGCGCGAGCCGGCCCTCGACCACCTGACGCGGCTTCAGCTTCTCGTGCACCGTCGCCCACGGATCGCCCTCGAGCTCCTTCATGCTGAGCGCGATCTTGCCGGTCTGCAGGTCGACGCGGAGCACCTTGACGGTGACCTGCTGGCCCGGCTGCAGGACGTCCGCCGGCCGGTCGACGCGCTGGTGCGAGATCTCGGAGACGTGCACGAGCCCGGAGACGCCGCCCAGGTCGACGAAGGCGCCGAACGCGGTCACCGAGCTCACGTGCCCGGTGAGCACGGCGCCGGGAACCACCCGCTTGCGCGTCTCCTCTGCTTGACGCCGCGCCTCCTCCTCGAGCAGCTTGCGCCGCGACACGACGATGCGCCGTCCGTCCTCGCTGAGCTCGACGACGCGGAAGTCGTAGACCTGGTTCAGGTAGGCGGCCTGGTCGTCGATCCGGCGCAGGTCCATCTGCGACAGCGGACAGAACGCGCGCAGACCCGCGACCGTCACCTCGAAGCCGCCCTTGATGACGGCGGCGACCTTGCCCTGCACCGGGATCCCGCTCTCCGCCGCGCTGCGCAGCATCTCGCGCGCGTGCGCGCCGGCGACGAGCTTGCGCGACAGGCGCAGCTCGCGTCCGACGTCGACCACCGTCGCTTCGACGGTGTCGCCCACCGCGACGGTGAGCGCGCCCGTGTCGTCGACCAGCTCGGCGCGCGCGATGTGCCCCTCGCCCTTGCCCCCGAGGTCGAGAAAGACGTCCTCGGCGCCGATCTGGATCACGACGCCGGAGACGGTCTGGCCGACCTCGAAGGTGTGCGGCGGCGCGTGCCCGTCGAGCAGCTCGGCGAAGCTCGGCTCTGCCGCTGCCTCGCCGCCCTCCTGCCTCTGCTCGGCGGACATCGCTTCAGGCGGACTCGGCGTAGGCGTAGTTCATGGCCGCCGGCGCAGGAGCGCCGAGCTTCCAGATCCGCTCGCCGAACTTGCTCTCGAGACCGCGCGTCGCGTTGCGCGTGTCCACGACCAGCCGCGAGTTCGCGACGATGTGCGGGATGTCGAAGCACGAGTGGTCGGTGAGGATCACCACGCAGTCGGCCATGCGCAGCACGTCGTCCGTCAAGGCGACGCTCGCCATCGAGCCGTTCTCGAGCACCATCTCGGGCACGTACGGATCGTGGTAGCTGACCCGCCCGCCGCGGTCTTCGAGCAGCTTGATGACCGTCAGCGCCGGCGACTCGCGCATGTCGCTGACGTCGCGCTTGTAGGCGACGCCGAGCGCCAGGATCCGCGAGCCCTTGACCGGCTTGCCCTGGTGGTTGAGCCCCGCGACGACCTTGTCCACCACCAGCTCGGGCATGCGCTGGTTGACCTCGGCAGCGAGCCCGATGAAGCGCGCCGTGAAGTCGTGCGCCTTGAGCTTCCACGCGAGGTAGTGCGGGTCGATCGGGATGCAGTGGCCGCCGAGACCCGGACCCGGGTAGAACGGCAGGAAGCCGAAGGGCTTGGTCGCCGCGGCGTCGATCACCTCGTAGGCGTCGATGCCGAGCACGTCGCACATCGACGCGAGCTCGTTGACCAGCGCGATGTTGACGCTGCGGAAGGTGTTCTCGAGGAGCTTCACCATCTCCGCCGTGCGCGCCGACGACACCGGCACGACGCGCTCGATGAACTGCGAGTAGAGCAGCGTCGCGAGCTCGGTGCAGCGCGGCGTGATGCCGCCCACGACCTTCGGCGTGTTGCGCGTCCCGTGCGTGCGGTTGCCCGGATCGATGCGCTCGGGCGAGAACGCGAGGAAGAAGTCGCGCCCGACGCGCAGGTCCTTCGACTCGAGCTCCGCGCGGATCAGCTCGTCGGTGGTGCCGGGATAGGTCGTGCTCTCGAGCACGATCAGCTGTCCGCGGTGCAGGTGCTGCTTGATCGCCTTGACGGCGTCGAGGATGTAGCTGACGTCCGGGTCCTTGGTCTTCGACAGCGGCGTCGGCACGCAGATGCTGACCGCGTCGACCTCGGCGAGCACGCCGGTGTCGGTCGTCGCCTCGAGCTTGCCCGCGGCGACCACCTTGGCGAGCACGTCGGTCGGAACGTCGGAGATGTACGAGCGCTGCGCGTTGATCTCCGCGACCTTGCGCGGATCCGCGTCGATACCGACCACCGAGAAGCCCGCTTGCGCCATCTCGACCGACAGCGGCAAGCCCACGTAGCCGAGGCCGATGACACCCAGTCGAGCCTGCCTCGACGCCAGCTTCTCACTCAGTTGCATACGGACCTCCCGAGTTCCTCTGGATCTCGGTCCGGGCGGCACGGCGCAGATCAGTGCACCAGGCGGCCGATCCTCGACCAGCGCACCCAGCTATCGTCACCGTCCCACGACCAGTAGATGATGAACGCTTTGCCTTTGATGTCCTCATACGGCACGAAGCCCCAGAAACGTGAGTCAAAGCTGTGGTCGCGGTTGTCGCCCATGACGAACACGTGACCCTCCGGGACGGTAACGGGGCCGAAGTTGTCGCGAGGTCCCGGCTCGGCCGGCTCCGTGTACTGCGCGTACGGTTCTTCACCCACCGGCTCGCCGTTGCGGTACAGCTTCTTGTTCCTGATCTCGATCTCGTCGCCCGGGATCCCGATGACCCGCTTGATGAAGTCCTTCTCCCGATCCTCGGGGTAGACGAACACGATGATGTCGCCCCGTTCCGGCTCGAAGTAGCTGAACAAACGTGTGCCATACACGGGGATCCGAACGCCATACAGAAGTTTGTTGACGAGCAGGTGATCGCCGATCTGCAGCGTCGGCAGCATCGATCCGGACGGAATCTTGAAGGCCTGCACGAAAAACGTTCGGATGAACAAAGCGAGCGCCAAGGCGACCACGAGGGCCTCGGCGTACTCGCGGAAGGTCGACTTGGCCTTGGGCGTCGGGCGCACGTCCTCGGCGCCGCCCGACTTCGAATCGCGGGCCTGATGCGGGGCCGTCACTGGTCCACCTTCAGCGCGGCGAGGAACGCTTCCTGCGGGATCTCCACCCGGCCGACCTGCTTCATGCGCTTCTTGCCTTCCTTCTGCGCCTCGAGGAGCTTGCGCTTGCGGGTGATGTCGCCGCCGTAGCACTTGGCGGTCACGTTCTTGCGCATGGCCTTGATGGTCTCGCGCGCGATCACCTTGCTGCCGATCGACGCCTGGATCACCACCTCGAACATCTGCCGCGGGATCAGCTCACGCAGCTTCGCCGCCAGCTCGCGGCCGCGCGTGTAGGCGCGGTCGCGGTGCACGATCATCGACAGCGCGTCGACCACCTCGCCGTTGACCCGAATGTCGAGCTTGACGAGGTCGCTGGCGACGAAGCTCGAGAGCTCGTAGTCGAGCGACGCGTAGCCCTTCGAGATCGACTTCAGGCGGTCGTAGAAGTCGACCACCACCTCGTTGAGCGGCAGCTCGTAGACCAGCATGACGCGGTTCTCGCCGAGGTACTTGATCTCCTTCTGGCGTCCGCGCTTGTCCTCGCAGAGCTTCAGAACCGCGCCGAGGTACTCCGCCGGCAGGTGGATGGTCGCGAGGATGAACGGCTCCTCGATGCGCTCGATGTTCTGCACCGGCGGCAGCTTCGCCGGGCTGTCAACCAAGATCGTTTCCCCCGACGTGGTGACGACCTGGTACGCGACCGTCGGCGCGGTGGTGATCAGCACGAGGCCGAACTCGCGCTCGAGACGCTCGCGCACGATCTCCATGTGCAGGAGACCGAGGAAACCGCAGCGGAAGCCGAAGCCCAGCGCGATCGAGTTCTCGGGTTCGTAGGAGAACGACGCGTCGTTGAGCTTGAGCTTCTCGACCGCCGCGCGCAGCGCCTCGTACTGCCCGGTGTCGGCGGGATAGAGACCGCTGAAGACCATCGGCTTGACGGCCTTGAAGCCCGGCAGCGGCTCGGCCGCGGGACGCTGCGCGTGCGTCACCGTGTCACCGATGCGGGCGTCGGCGATCTCCTTGATCGACGCCATCAGGATGCCGACCTCGCCCGGTCCGAGCTGCGGCACGTCGCTCGGCGCGGGGGTCAGCACGGCGACGCGCGTGACCTCGTAGTCGCGCCCGGCCGCCATCAAGCGGATGCGGTCGCCCTTCTTCACGACGCCGTTCTTCACCCGCACCAGCACCACCGCGCCGTGGTACGGGTCGAACCAGGAGTCGAAGATCAGCGCCTGGAGCGGCGCCTGGGCGTCGCCGCGCGGCGGCGGGATGTGCGTCACGACCCGCTCGAGGATCTCGTCGATGCCCACGCCCTGCTTCGCGCTCGCCAGCACCGCCTCCGAGCCGTCGAGGCCGATGACCTCCTCGAGCTGCCGGCGGACGCGGTCCGGATCGGCCGCCGGCAGGTCGATCTTGTTCAGCACCGGGACGATCTCGAGGTCGTTGTCCAACGCCAGGTAGACGTTGGCGAGCGTCTGAGCTTCGACCCCCTGCGCCGCGTCGACGACCAGGATCGCCCCCTCGCAGGCCGCGAGGCTCCGCGACACCTCGTAGGAGAAGTCGACGTGGCCCGGGGTGTCGATCAGGTTGAGGACGTAGTCCTTGCCGTCACGGGCGCGGTAGCGCAGGCGGACGGCGCGGGCCTTGATCGTGATCCCGCGCTCGCGCTCGAGCTCCATGTCGTCGAGCACCTGGTCCTGCATCTCGCGCTGGGACAACGTGCCGGTCCGCTCGAGCAGGCGGTCCGCCAGCGTCGACTTGCCGTGGTCGATGTGGGCGATGATGGAGAAATTGCGAATCCGGTCGCTGTCCATCGGAAACGTGACTACTTACCAGACCGCGCCCCCTGGCGCCCGTCGTTTCGCTGGTGCGCGCCGTCCGCCGGCCGTGGCGTTCGCCCGGCGCCGACGGCAGCCTCCGCCCTGCCCGGCCGCCTAGCGACCGCCGCCCGCGCGCTTCTCGCGGAAGTACTCGACCGTCCGCGCGAGCCCCTCGCGCAGCGTGACCTCCGGCCGCCAGCCGAGGACCTGCTCGGCGAGCTTCGGCGAGATGACGCTGCGCCGCTGCTCCCCGGGCTTCGCCGGCCCGTGCTGCTCGGGGACGTCCGCGCCGCAGAGCTCCCGCAGCTCGTGGAACAGGGTGTTGACGTCGGTCTCGATACCGGTGCCGAAGTTCATCGGGCCGCAGTAGCTGTGGGTCGCGAGCGCCAGGTTCGCCCGCACGAGATCGCCGACGTAGACGTAGTCGCGCGTCTGCTTGCCGTCGCCGTTGATGGTCGGCGTCTCGCCGGAGAGCAGCTTGAGCGTGAAGATCGCGACCACGCCGGCCTCGCCGTGCGGGTCCTGACGCGGGCCGTAGACGTTGGCGTAGCGCATCGCGACCCACTCCAGGCCGATCATCGCCTGGTAGCAGCCGAGGTAGAGCTCGCTCGCGATCTTGCTCACGCCGTACGGGCTCACCGGTGCGGTCCGGTGCGTCTCCGGGGCGGGGAACTCGTCCTGCTCGCCGTAGCCGGCGCCGCCCGACGACGCGAACAGCACGCGCCGCGTGCCGACCGCCTTCGCCGCCTCGAGCAGGTTGAGCAGCCCCATGATGTTGACGTCGGCGTCGAAGCGCGGATCCGCGACCGAGCGCCGGACGTCCATCTGCGCCGCGTGGTGGCTCAGCAGCTCCGGACGCTCGCGCGCGAACAGATCGGCGATCGCCGGGTCGCGGACGTCCATCTGCACGAAGCGCGCGCCCTCGGGCACCTGCTCGCGCTTGCCGCTCGACAGGTCGTCGACCACGACGACGTCGTGTCCGGCCTGCACGTACGCCTCGGCGACGTGCGAGCCGATGAAGCCCGCGCCACCGGTGACCACGATCTTCATGAGGCTTCCCTGCCTTTCGCGAGCCGTCAGGCCTGTTCGGCGAAGCGCGCGCGGAAGTACTCGATGGTGCGCGCGAGACCTTCCTCGACCGACACGCGCGGCTCCCAGCCGAGCACGGTGCGCGCACGCGTGATGTCGGGGCGGCGTACCTGCGGGTCGTCCTTGGTGCGCTCGTCGGTCGGCGTGACGAAGACGATCTCGGACGTCGAGCCCGTCAGCTTCTGCACGAGCTGCGCGAACTCGAGGATCTTCATCTCGGACGGGTTGCCGAGGTTGATCGGCTCGGGTTCCGGCACGTGCATGAGCTTGACGATGCCGTCGACGAGGTCGCTCACGTAGCAGAAGCTGCGCGTGCGCGAGCCGTCGTCGTAGACGGTGAGCGGCTCGCCACGCAGCGCCTGCGCGATGAAGTTCGTCACCACCCGCCCGTCCTCGGGACGCATGCGCGGGCCGTAGGTGTTGAAGATGCGAAAGATGCGCGTGTCGAGGCCGTGGTAGCGGTGGTACGCCATCGTGATGGCCTCGGCGAAGCGCTTCGACTCGTCGTACACGCCGCGCGGGCCGACCGGATTGACGTTGCCCCAGTACGACTCGGGCTGCGGGTGCACGAGCGGGTCGCCGTACACCTCGGAGGTCGAGGCGAGCATGAAGCAGGCGCCCTTGCTGCGCGCGAGGCCGAGCGCCTTGTGCGTGCCGAGCGCGCCGACCTTCAGCGTCGGGATCGGCTTCTTCAGGTAGTCGACCGGGCTCGGCAGCGACGCCAGGTGCAGCACCACGTCGAGCTTGCCCTCGATGTAGATGTACTCCGTGACGTCGTGCTTGATGAACTTGAAGCGCTCGTGACCGGCGAGGTGCTCGATGTTGCGCGTGTGCCCGGTCGCGAGGTTGTCGATCGCGATCACCGAGTGGCCGTCCGCGAGCAGGCGGTCGGCGAGGTGCGAGCCGATGAAGCCGGCTCCGCCGGTGATGAGAATTCTCATCGGCCGCCGTTCTCCGGCCGCACCGTGCGGCGTCCCATCGAGTAGTACGTGAAGCCGTGGGCGAGCATCTGCTGCGGCTCGTACACGTTGCGCCCGTCGAAGATCACCGGCGACTTCATCAGCGACTTCATGCGCTGGAAGTCCGGACGCCGGAACTCGTTCCACTCGGTGACGATGATGAGCGCCTCGGCGTCCTTGAGGGCGTCGTAGTTGAGGCGGTGGTAGGTGACGCGGTCGCCGAGGATCTTGCGCGCCTCGTTCATCGCCTCGGGATCGTGCACCGCGACCTTCGCGCCGCACCCGAGCAGGCGCTCGATGATCACCACCGACGGCGCCTCGCGCATGTCGTCGGTGCGCGGCTTGAACGCGAGCCCCCACACCGCGAGCTGACGCCCGGAGACGTCGCCGCCGAAGTGCTCGAGGATGCGTCCCACGAGGACGCGCTTCTGCCGGTCGTTCACCTCGTCGACCGCGCGCAGCAGCGTGAAGTCGAGCTGGTGGTCCTGCGCGGTCGAGATGATCGCGTGGACGTCCTTCGGGAAGCAGCTGCCGCCGTAGCCCACGCCCGGGAAGAGGAAGTGCGGCCCGATGCGGCGGTCGGTACCGATGCCGCGGCGCACGGCGTTGATGTCGGCGCCGACCTTCTCGCACAGGTTCGCGATCTCGTTGATGAACGAGATCTTGGTCGCGAGCAGCGAGTTCGCCGCGTACTTGGTCATCTCCGCCGAGCGGTTGTCCATCACCAGGATGGGGTTCTCGGTGCGGACGAACGGTGAGTAGATCTCCTTCATCTTCTCGAGCGCCGCCTCGTCGTCGCCGCCGAGCACCACGCGATCCGGCTTCATGAAGTCCTCGATCGCGGCGCCCTCCTTCATGAACTCCGGATTCGAGATCACGGGCAGGTGGTGCTTGCTGTGCTCGCGCATGATGCGGCGCACGCGGTCGGCGGTGCCGATCGGCACGGTGCTCTTGATCGCCACCACCTTGTCGCCGTTCGCCGCCTTGGCGATGCCCTCGGCGACCGCCATCACGGCGCGCAGGTCGGCAGCCCCGGAGTGGTCCATGGGCGTGCCGACCGCGATGAAGCAGATCTCCGCCCCCTTCACGGCGGCGTCGAGGTCGGTGGTGAACTGCAGGCGCTTCTCCTCGCTGTTGCGCCGCACCAGCTCCTCGAGCCCCGGCTCGTAGATCGGAATCTCACAGCGCTGCAGCGCCTCGATCTTCTCCGCAACGTTGTCGACACAGGTCACGTCGTTGCCGCTCTCGGCGAAGCAGGTTCCGGCGACCAGACCGACGTAGCCCGTTCCAACGACACAGATTTTCATGGACCAATCTCCCGTTCAGGGGTTCACGGGGCGCGCGCGGCGCCAAGGCATCAGTAGGCGTTCTTGTTGGCGAAGCCTCGAACGAAGGTGAGCGCGAGGATCTTGAGGTCGAGCAGCAGGGACCAGTTCTCGATGTAGTAAAGATCGTACTTGATGCGCTGCTCAATAGAGGTATTTCCGCGCCAGCCGTGGACCTGCGCCCAGCCCGTCATACCGGCCCGGACCATGTGGCGCAGCATGTAGCGCGGGACGCGCCGGCGGAACTCCTCGATGAAGATGGGCCGCTCGGGACGCGGCCCGACGAGGCTCATCTCGCCGCGCAGCACGTTGATGAGCTGCGGCAGCTCGTCGAGCGACAGGCGACGCAGCCAGGCTCCGACCTTGGTGCGGCGCGGGTCGTCGGGAGTGGCCCACACCGGGCCGGTGTCCTCCTCGGCGTCCTCGCGCATGGTGCGGAACTTCCAGACGCGGAACACGCGCCCGTCGAGCCCCATGCGCTCCTGGCTGAACAGCACGGGCCCCGGCGAGGTCAGCTTGACGAGCAGCGCGATGACCAGCATCAGCGGCGCCGCGACGACCAGCGCGACGGAGCCTAGCGCAACGTCCATGGCGCGCTTCGCGACCCGGTTCCAGCCGGTGAGCGGCGTCGCGCGCAGGCTGATCACCGGCAGGCCCTCGAACTCCTCGATGCCGCTGCGCAGGCTGACGAAGCGCTCGACGTCGGGGACGACCTTGATGTCGACCGCGGCCGAGTCGAGCTTCGAGACGATCCCGCCGAGCCGCGGCAGCGCCTCGAACGGCAGCGCGAGCACGACCTGGTCGACGCCGCCCTTGGCGACCACGTCCGCCACGGAGTCCCACTGACCGCAGACCGGAACGGCGCCGATGGAAGTCCCCAC
This sequence comes from Candidatus Binatia bacterium, assembly GCA_036563615.1. Lineage (NCBI taxonomy): Bacteria > Candidatus Binatota > Binatia (SeqCode) > Binatia bacterium. Next base: position 504,389 of record DATCMB010000022.1, on the reverse strand, counting down.
CCTGGCGGGGTCATCGGTCAGGAAACCACGCACCTTGAGACCGAACTCCGGGTGGCGGGTCATGCGATCGGCGACCGCCTGCGCGAGCTCGCCGTCGCCGACGATCAGCACGTGGCGCAGGTTGTAGCCGCGTCGGCGCAGCTCGCGCAGGATCTCGCGCAGCAGCGAGCGCTCGACGATGACCGCGGCCGTGCCGAGCACGTAGAAGTAGAGCAGCATCAGGCGCGACAGCGAGTACGCCTTCTCGAAGCCGAGGAAGCTGACCGCGGTGAAGATCAGCATCGCGAGCGAGCAGGCGCGCAGCACCGTGCGGCGCTCGGCGCCGACCTCGCGCGTGCGCATCGGGTCGTAGAGCCCGCTCGCGCGGAACACGATGCCCCAGATCGCGAGGATCACGGGCAGCAGCGTCAAGTAGTTCGCGAACGGCGGCGTGCCCTTGGTGACCGGGATGACGGGCACGACGAAGCGCAGCGCGTAGGCGAGCGCCCACGCCGCCGCCAGCACGGTGAGATCGGCCATCACGAAGAGACCGATGAAGAGCTGACGGCGTTCCTTCAGCATGCGAACGCCCTCGCCGAGATGCCCTGGCCCAAGAACTCGCGCAGTCGCGCCTTGCACTCCCGACGCGCGAACCGCGCCGCGTGCGCTCGCAGCGCCGCCGGATCGAACTCCGACTCGACCTGCAGGAACTCGCGCACGCCCGCCGCGAGCCCGGACGCCGTCTGCTCGGTGAACAGGATGCCGGTGCCCACGTCACGCCCGTTGCTCGGCACCACCGTCTCCAGCGCTCCGCCGCCCGCGAACGCGATCGTCGGACGGCCCACGGCCGCCGCCTCGAGCGGCGTCAAGCCAAAGTCGTCGTAGCCCGGGAAGACCAGCGCGCGCGCGCCCTGGTAGAGCGCGACCAGCTCCTCGTCCGTGCTCCAGCCGAAGAACGAGACGTTGGCCGGCGCGCGACGCCGCAGCTGCGCAGCACCAGGACCCGCCCCCGCCACGACCAGCGGCAGACCGAGCTCGCGGAACGCCTCGATCGCGAGGTCGAGCCGCTTGTTCGGGGCCGCCGCACCGACCGAGAGGAAGTAGCTGCCCGGTCCGCTCGCGAGCGGCACGTCGAACAGGTGGTCGTCGACCGGCGGATAGATGACGCACGAGTCGCGATGGTAGTAGCGGCTGATCCGGCTGCGCACGTGCTGCGAGATCGCCGCAAAGGCGTCGACCCGCGCCGAGGACGCGACGTCCCACATCCGCAGCCACGGCGCGACGATCCGGCCGGCGACGCGCAGGGAGCGCGAGCCGCGGGAGTCGAAGTACTCGCCGTACGCGTCCCAGATGTAGCGCATCGGCGTCAGGCAGTAGCAGGCGTGCCAGGACTCCGGCGCCGGCACCACGCCCTTCGCGACGCAGTGGCTGACGCTCACGATCGCGTCGAAGCCGCGCATGTCGAACTGCTCGATCGCCCAGGGCAGAACCGGCAGGTAGTACGGGTACGCCTTGAGGGCGAGCGGCAGGCGCTGCAGCGACGAGGTGTGGATCTTCCGCGACTCGATCCGCTTCGAGACCGACCCCGGCGCGTGCAGCAGCGTGAAGATCTCCGCGTCCGGCAGGAGCTCGCACATGAGATCGAGGCACTTCTCCCCGCCCCGCATCCCGACGAGCCAATCGTGAACAAGTGCGACCCTCACGTCTGACAGTGCAGCGCCCGCTGGTACGCCGCGTACGTCTCCTGCGCCGTGCGATCCCACGTGAACTCGCGGGCGCGCGCGAGCCCCCGGCGAATCAGGTCGGCACGGGCCTCCTGCTTCGATCGGGGCGTAAGTCTATAGAGCGCCCCGCGCAGGCAAGCAACCGAACGTTCCGGGAACAAAATCCCCGCGTCGCCGACCACTTCCGGCAGCGCGCCGGCCTCGGCCGCGACCACCGGCACCCCGGCCGCCATGGCCTCGAGCGCCGGCAGCCCGAAGCCCTCGAGCCGCGACGCGATCACCACCACCGCGGCTCCCCGGTACGCGCAGCGGAGCTCGGCCTCGTCGAGCTCGCCGAGGACCGTCACCGCGCCCGGCGGCAGCCCCGCCGCGGCGACGCGCTCGCGCACCGCGCGCCGGTCGGAGCCCTGCCCCGCGAGCACGAGCTTGATCTCCGGCAGCTCCCGCCAGGCCTCGAGCAGCAGGTCGAGGCCCTTGTGCGGCAAGCCGTTCGTGACGTTGAGCGCGTACGGCGGCTGCAGCCCGCGGCGGCGGACGAAGCCCTCGACCGCCCCTTCGGGCAGGGGCGCGCCCCAGGCGTCCGCGTCGACGCCGTTCGGCACGACCGCGACCCGCTCGCGCGCGATCCCGGCGAGCGTCTCGAGGTCGCGCGCCACCGCGTGCGACGGCGTCAAGACCAGACGCGCGCGTCGGCGCACGAGCCCGAGCATGACGCGCGCGTAGACCGCGTGCAGCGGCGTGCGCGGCACGCGCAGGTGGATCAGGTCGTGCACCGTCGCGACGAGCGGCACGCGCGCCATCCCCGGCACGACGTAGTGCGGCACGTGCAGGAGATCGAGCCGCCTCTCCGCCGCGACCCGCGCGAGCTCGACGTGCTCTGCGAGCGAGTAGCCGCGCGCACGCACCTCGACCACCTCGAGGTCGCCCTGCGCGCGCAGCCGCTCGACGCCGGAGGGCCGCGCCAGCGCGACGAACGTCGTGTCGCGCGCGAGCGCGGGCAGGCGGCGCAGCAGCTCGCGGACGTAGCGGCCGATGCCCCCGTCGTCGAGCTTGCGCGCGTCGATGCCGATGCGGCGCATGCCTCGCCGCGGTCGCTAGCCCAGCGTCTCGCGCACGACGTAGGTCGGCTTGCCCTGGGACTCGTGGTAGGTGCGCGCCAGCATCTCGCCGAGCAGCCCGAAGGTGATGAACTGCAGGCCGGTCACGACGAGCAGGATCGCGAGCAGCACGATCGGCCGTCCGCCGAGCTCGACGCCGAGCACGATCTTCTCGAAGCCCAGGTAGAGCAGCAGCAGCGCGCCGAGCGTCGTCGCGAGCAGCCCGAGCAGGCCGAAGACCTGGATCGGGCGCGTCGCGAAGTCGGACAGGAACTTGACGGTGATCAGGTCGAGGATGACGCGCACCGTGCGCGACAGCCCGTACTTCGAGCGTCCCACCGTGCGCGGGCGATGATTGACGGGGATCTCCGTGACCCGCGCGCCGAGGTCACCCGCGATCGCCGGCAGGAAGCGGTGCATCTCGCCGTAGAGCTTGAGGCCCTGCGCGATCTCACGGCGGTACGCCTTGATGCCGCAGCCGTAGTCGTGCAGCTTGACGTGGGTCGCGGACGAGATGATCGCGTTCGCGATGCGCGACGGCAGGATGCGCGTCAGCGTGTCGTCCTGCCGGTCGTGACGCCAGCCGGAGACCACGTCCCAGCCCTCGTCGAGCTTCGCGAGCAGCCGCGGGATGTCGGCGGGATCGTTCTGCAGATCGCCGTCCATGGTGACGATGACGTCGCCGCGCGCGTGCGCGAAGCCGGCCGCGAGGCTCGCCGTCTGGCCGAAGTTGCGCCGGAAGCGGATCACGCGCACGCGCGGATCGCGCGCGTGCACGGCGGCGAGCTTGGCGAACGTCCCGTCGCTCGAGCCGTCGTCGACCGCGACCACCTCGGCGTCGAGCCCGAGGCGGTCGAGCACGCCGAGCAGCTCCTCGAAGAAGGCGTCGATCGCCTCCTCTTCCTCGTAGAACGGCACGACGACGGACAGCGCGCAGCGCTCCGCGCTGCGCACGTCGTCCATGCGCAGGTCGTTCATAGGTACTTGCCGGCGATCAGGCGGAGACGCTCCCGCGTCCGCTCGGGGATCGTCGCGCGGTCGGTGACGATCGCGAACTCGAGCGCGTGCCGGCACGCGCAATCGCCCTCGGGCAGCTTGCCCGCGAGCTCGGCGACCGTGCGCGCCGCGAGCTCGGCGTTCGCCTTCAAAACGGCGAGGATGCTCGCCGCGTCGACCTCGGCCTCGCTCTCGTGCCAGCAGTCGTAGTCGGTGCTCATCGCGAGCGTCGCGAAGCAGATCTCCGCCTCGCGCGCGAGCTTCGCCTCCTGCAGGTTGGTCATGCCGATCACCGACGCGTTCCACGACCGGTAGAGGTTCGACTCGGCGCGCGTCGAGAACTGCGGCCCCTCCATGCAGACGTAGGTGCCGCCCTCGTGCACCGTCGCGCCCGCCGAACGCGCGGCCGCGGCGACGCTCTTCGCGAGGCGTCCGCACACCGGGTCGCCGAACTGGACGTGCGCGACCACGCCGTCGCCGAAGAAGGTCGCGTTGCGCGAGAACGTCCGGTCGATGAACTGGTCCGGCACCACGACGTGCCCGGGCACGATCTCCTCGCGCAGGCTGCCGACGGCGCCGACCGCGAGCAGCTGCACGACGCCGAGCTGCTTCATGCCGTGGATGTTGGCGCGGAAGTTGAGCTCGGTCGGCAGAAGACGGTGGCCACGGCCGTGGCGCGGCAGGAACGCGACGCGGCAGCCGGACAGCGTGCCGATGACGAACTCGTCCGACGGGTCGCCGAACGGGGTCGTCAAGCGCACGCGCTCGACGTCGTGGAGATCGGCGAGGTCGTACAGGCCGCTGCCGCCGATCACGCCAAGGGTTGCGCGGGGAGTGGAATTCGACACGGCGCTAGGATTCGCACACGGTACGCGGCGAGTTCAAACCGGAGTTTGCGAAAGGCTCGTGCGCGTCCCGCCGCCGGCGGACGCGACGCCCCTCCGCTCGGGAGCGGCTCAGGACAGGATGAGCTGCCCCGCCTCCCAGGCGCCCCAGATCAGCACCGCGAAGTAGAGCAGCGTCGCGATCGTCATCAGGTAGCCGAGCAGGACGAACAGCCCGTCGTGCTCGAGGATGCCGAGCGCGAGGAACAGGATCGCGATGCCCGGCAGCGTGTTCGAGAACGGCACGAAGCCGAACGGCGCCATCAGCAGGAGTCCGGCGAACGCGAGCACGAGGCCGTTGAAGCGCGTCACCGCGGCGCCCTTCGAGAACACGGTCAAGCGCGGGTGCAGCAGCCGCTCGAAGCGCGCGACCAGGTTCGCGCCCTGCTCGAGCGCCTTGCCGAGCGGTCCCGCCGGCACCTCGCGACGCAGCACGAAGCCCGGCAGCCAGGGCAGCTGGTTCAGCGCGACGCCGATGCCGATCAGGATGATCACCAGGCCGAACACCGTGCTCACGCCCGGCACCGACACCGGCACGAGGAACGGCAGCGTCAAGAACACCGCGAAGAGCTGCATGCCCGACTGCCCCAGACGCTCCACGAGCTCACGCACGGAGACCTGCCCCTCGGGCAGGCTCCGCGCCGACTCGATCAGGGTCTCGGAGAGACGGCGGTCGGTGGAAAGGCCGGCTTGGGTCATGAGTGTCGATTCCTAGCGTCCATTGTCGCGTCGCGAAAGCGGGTTTCAGCCGCGAATCACCTGGATGCGGCGCAGGCGGCGCACGGTGACGCGCATCTCGGGTCCGAGCAGATCGCCGTTCACCGTGTAGTAGGCCGGGCGCGCGAACTCGACGTGCAGCTCGGCGGCGATGTTGTCGTACAGGTCCGGGTCGCGCGCCGGGTAGCCCTTGTAGAAGTAGCGCAGCTTGCGCGTGAGCTGCGTCGCCTTGGCGGGCCCGCCCAGCACGTGGAACTGCCCCGGCTTGCGCCCCGCGAGGTAGAACGGCTCGAAGCCGAGCCCGATCGCCGAGACGCTGCTCGCGATCAGCATGCGGTACGAGCGGTGCGGCACGCGCTCGCCGTCGCACACGACGTCCGCCTCGAAGGGCTGGAAGATCTTGGCCTGCAGCGGCCCGCGGACGAGCGCCGAGCCCATCAGGCGCAGCACGAGCCAGGCAGCGGTGAGGGGTCCCGGATCGGGCGGCGCGTAGTACGCGCGCAGGAAGTTCACGATCATGCCGCAGCCGAAGATGTAGCCGACGGCCTCGTCGTTGACCGAGAACAGGTCGCAGTCCGCGCAGTCGTGCGTGATGCCGTGCAGGTGGTCGTTGACGACGTGCGACAGCAGACGCTCGGGCGAGCTCGATTGCGAGCGGATCGCGTGCGTCAGGTTGTTGATGGTGCCGGCCGGCAGCGGCAGGATCAGCGGCCACGGCGCGTCGCCGAGCCGCTTGTGCAGCACGGTGAAGGCGCGGAAGTAGCTGCCGTCGCCGCCGCACAGCGCGAGCACGTCCGGGTCTTTGTCGAGCGCGCGGCAGATGACGGTGTCGAGCTCCTCGAGCGTCGACGGCGTGTGCACCTCGCCGTGGTCACCGACGATGCGCGCGAGACGCTCGGCGCGTCGCATGCCGCGCTTGTTGCCGCCGGCATAGGGGTTCACGATGACGGAGATTCCGGGCATCGGGCTCGAGGGCTCGGGTCGGCGGAAGTCCGCTCAGCCGGCCGCCGCCTGCGCGGCGAGCTGGCCGCACGCGGCTGCGATGTCCGGCCCGCGGCTCTCGCGGATCGTGGCGTGGACGCCGTGGTCGAGGAGCAGCTGCTGGAAGCGCAGGCGGCGCGCCTCCGGCGTGCCCTCGTACGGAGCACCGGGGAACGGGTTGAAGCAGATCAGGTTCACCTTGGCGCGGATGCCGTGCAGCAGCGACACCAGACGGCGCGCGTCCTCGTCGCCGTCGTTCTCGCCGGCGAGCAGCACGTACTCGAAGGTGATGCGTCGGCGACGCGGCAGCGGCAGCGCGCGGCAGGCGTCGAGCAGCGTGCGCAGCGAGTACTTGCGCGTGACCGGCATCAGCACGCGCCGGCTCTCCTCGGTGGTCGCCGACAGCGACACCGCGAGATTGACCGCGGTGCGCTCGAGCAGCGCCTGCATCTGCGGCACGAGCCCGACCGTCGACACCGTGATCCGCCGCGGCGAGATGCCGAGCCCCCAGGGCGAGGTCAGGATGTCGATCGCGCCGATCACGTTCTCGAGGTTGTGCAGCGGCTCGCCCATGCCCATGAAGACGAGGTTCGTCAGGTGGCCCACGCCGAGCGGATCCTCCTCGAGGTGGCGGCGCGCGAGCATCACCTGCCCGACGATCTCGTCGATGCGCAGGTGGCGGCGCAGCCCGAGCCGCGCGGTCGCGCAGAAGGCGCAGCCCATCGCGCAGCCGACCTGCGACGACACGCACAGGGTCAGGCGGTGCCGGTCGGGGATCAGAACGCTCTCGATCAGCTCGCCGTCAGCGAGGCGCAGCGCCATCTTGCGGGTGCCGTCGTGCGAGCGCGCGATGCGGACCACCTCGAGCGCCGGCGGCGCGAGCTCGGAGCGGAGGTACGCGCGCAGCTCGCGCGGCAGGTTGGTCATCGCGTCGGGATCCGTGACCCCGCGGCCGTAGATCCACGACAGCACCTGTCCCGTGCGATAGGACGCAATCCCGGCGCGGTGAAGGATCGCGTTCACCGAGTCGGGCGTGGCGGCGAAGACCGGGAGCACGCCGGAGGCCTAGCACGCGGACCGCGCGCTGGCACCGCGCGGTCCGCGTCCGCGGTCGCCGCGCCGCGCGGACGCCCTGTTGGCCGGGGCCTCTCCGGCGCGCGGCTCTTGGCGCCTACGGCGTCGGCGCGACGTCGTCGTTGACGATCTCGCAGACGTAGACGCCACCGACGACCGCGGTCCCCGAGCAGCCCGAGAACGACGCCTGATACCCGTCCGGCCCGCCCGATTCCGTCACCGAGTACGGCCCAACGTCGATCGCGACCTCCACGCCCGGCGACGCCGTGCCCGGAAACGACGAGGGCGACGGGTTCGCGTTGGCGACGTGGATCGTCCAATCGGACGCGACCGCGGTGCCGCCATCGTCGTTCCTGACGGTCTTGATGACGTGGAGCCGCGCCGGGAGGTACTCGGCCTTGACGGTGCAGGTGGCGATCGCCCCGGGCGCGAGCGGCTCGGAACCACAGCTACCCAGGAACGAGACGAAGTAGCCGGGCGCTGGGTTCGTCACGGCCATGAGGAACGTCTGCCCCGGCGTCACCGTCACGATCGTGCCGGGTGCGGCTTCACCCGGGAACGAGGACGGAATCGCGCCCGCGCCGCCGACGTGGACGCCGAAGTCGCTCGCGGTCGCAGTGCCGCCGCGCTCGTTGTGGACGGCGACGTTCACGATCAGGTGCGCCACGTTCGGCGGGCACGCGGCCAGCTCGGCCTCGCAGGCTTCGAGGTCCGCCACGGTGACCTCCAGCTCCGCGCTGCACGTCGCGAGGTTGGCCGTGCAGGCCGCCAGCTCTGCCGCGCAGCCTGCGTAGTCCGGGAGCTCCGCGCCAGCGGCCGCCGCCGCCACGTCGTCCGTGCACTGCATCAAGTACTCCTCGAACGCCGACGACGGCTCCGTCGCCGCGCAGTCCGCGCCGTACTTGGCCGTCGCCCTCGCGAACGCCTCCGCGAGGTTTCGCGAGCACCTGGTGAGGGCCGTCGTCCGTCGCTCCGCGTCGAGGGACTTCGAGTACCGTTGCTCGGCAAGCAGCCGACAGCGCGCATAGCGCGCCGCCGCAAGCTCGAGCGCGGCCTCGCACAGCTGGGCGCGCGTCGGCGCCGCTCGTGCCGCGGGAACGAGGATCAGCAGCGGGATCAGGAGGATGGGAACTCGGCGTAGCATGGGGCACCTCCAGTCGCGGCCGAACACGTCCTGAACGAAGTGCCGCGCACGCTACCGCCTTTTCGCTTGACGATCAAGCAGAATCTTGCCTGACCGCCCGGCCATGGCCCGCGTCGGGTCGACCGGGGCGTCGCCGGCCGGAGCGAGCTCCGCTACGCCGCGACGGCGGTCGCCATCAGGCGAAGGTCAAACGAAGCCGATGCCTCGCAGGAACGGCGTCGCGGTTCTGGCTTCCTCGCGGCGAGGCTCGGGGAGCGAGCGCCCAGCGACAACCGTCTCGCGGGCGCCGGCCCGCGGCTCGCGCCACGAGCCGGCGCCCGCGAAACCAAGCCCTCGAGGATCGTGCGTCAGCTCACGAGCCGCCGCGGACGGCCCGGACGTAGGTGCTGGCCCCCTTGCCCATCGGGATCATGAACCCTTCGCCGAAATCCACGATCCACGCGGTCACCGGAGCCTCGGCGGACGTCGACGACGTCCAGTAGAAGCCAGGAAAGGTGCAACTGCAGGTCAGCACCGCGCAGCCGGGGACGCAGCCCGACTCGAACTCGGGAAACGTCGCTCGATTGTAGACTTCGAGGTTGACGAGGGTCTCGAGCTCCCTGCGGTTCGGCAGCCGCCAGTCCGTGTAGCCCGCGAAGCCGCTGCCGGAGTTCAGCGTCGCGAGGAACTCCGTCACCACGGTACCGTCGAGCTCCGTGCACAGCCCGGACGGACCGGCGCACCACGTGTACCTGTTGTCCCTGTCGTGGATCGAGCCGTCGTCCGACTTCTTCTCCCACATCAGGCCCGTCCGCGTGTCGGTGATCGTCCCGTCGCCGTTGTCGACGAAGTGGTGCGCGACGCCCATCTGCAGGTCGCCGTCGTCGCCGGGACCGTAGCTCGTCGTCTGCCCGGTCTTGAGCAGCCGCGCCCCGGGCTCCGCCTCGCAGGCGGCGAGATCGTCCTCGCAGCTCGCGAGATCCGCGTTGCAGCTCGCGAGCTCGCCGGCGTAGTCGGGCAGCGACGCGCCGCCGGCCGCGGCCGCGACGTCGTCCGTGCACTGCGCGAGGTACGTCTCGAACGTCGACGACGGCTCCGTCGCGGCGCAGTCTGCCCCGTACTTCGTCGTCGCCTTGGTGAACGCCTTGCTGAAGTTTGCCGAGCACTTGGCGAGCGCCTTCTCTCGCTTCGCCGCGTCGGGGTTCCTCGAGTGCCTCTGCTCGGCGACGAGCCGGCATCGCGCGTACTTGGCCGACGCGAGCTCGAGCGCCGCCTCGCACTGCTGCGCGCGCGTCGGCGCCGCGTGCGCCGCAGCAGCGAAGGCAAGCACAGGAATCAGAGCGAAAATGGAGCGGTGTGGCATGGCGAACCTCCGTTGAGGATCGAACGACTTCGAGAGGAAGAGCCGAATCACGCGCCGCCGCGAACCGCGCGCACGTGCTTCTCTCCCGCCTTACTGCCCCCGAGCACCGCGGCGTCGCCGAAGTCCACCTGCCATGCGCTCTGCGGAACGGAGGCCGGTGTGGACGACGACCAGTAGCCGCCGGAAGCGGTGCAGCTGCACGTCAGCACGGTGCAGCCGGGCTCGCAGCCCGAGTCGAACTCCGGAAGGGCGCTCGGATCGAACACCTCGAGGCTCACGAGGCTCTCGAGCTCCTTGCGGTTCGGTAGCCGCCAGTCGGTGTATCCCGCGAAGCCGCTGCCGGAGTTCAGCTCCGCGAGAAACTCCGTCACCACCGTACCGTCGAGCGCCACGTCGAGGCCGTCGCAAACCCCGTCGCGATTCGCGTCGCTGCACCACGTGTACGTGTTGTCCTTGTCGTGGATCGAGCCGTCGTCCGACTTCTTCTCCCACATCAGGCCCGTCCGCGTGTCGGTGATCGTCCCGTCGCCGTTGTCGACGAAGCGGTGCGCGACGCCGATCTGCAGGTCGCCGTCGCTACCGCTGCCATGGCTCGACGTCTGCCCGGTCTTCAGCAGCAGCGCCGGCGGCCGTGACGCGCACGCGGCGAGATCGCTCTCGCAGGTTGCGAGATCGCCGTTGCAGCTCGCGAGCTCGCCGGCGTAGTCGGGCAGCGACGCACCGCCGGCCGCGGACGCGACGTCGTCCGCGCACTGCGACAGGTAGGTTTCGAACGCCGACGAAGGCTCGGTCGCGGCGCAGTCTGCCCCGTACTTCGTCGTCGCCTTCGCGAAGGCCTTGGCGAAGCTCGCGGAGCACTTGAGGAGCGCATTCTCGCGCTTCGCGGCATCGAGGCTGATGGAATACTTCTGCTCGGCGACGAGCCTGCACTGCGCGTACTTGGCGGACGCGAACTCGAGCGACGCCTCACAATGCTGCGCGCGCGTCGGTGCTGCGTGCGTTGCGGGGGCAACCGCAAGCAGCAACATCGAGACGAAGAAAGATCGATGCGGCATGCGAACCCTCCCGTGCGGCCGGAGACCTCCGGCCGGAAGTCCGCCGCTCATTGCCGGGAGGAGACGCGAACGTCAAGAGATCCTTATGTTGCGCATGAGCACGTCAAATGCAGCTGCACCTCACACAGCATCGACGTGCGTCAAGCATAGATCCGTTTCGCCGCATCTCATCGACGCGATTTCAGGAACGAAATTCGAGAGCGTCTCGAGGGCCGCGTGCCTGGCCGGACGCAGCTCGGAGGAGAAACGAAGAGCTCGATGTCCGTCGCGAGGTCGTCCTCGTTCGCGACGATTCCCAAGGGAGGCGGCACGGCGAGACGAGCCGTGCCGAGAAGGTGGGGGACGCTGCGCCGCGGCCGCCGGTGGAAGCACCCGGCCGCGGCGCAGCGCACTGATCAAACGAAGTCGATGCCGCGGAAGAAGAACGCGATCTCCTGCCGCGCCGTGTCCGGCCCGTCGGAGCCGTGCGCCGCGTTCTTCTCGACGTCGGTGCCGAAGTCCTTGCGCACCGTGCCGGGCGCGGCCTTCGCGGGGTCGGTCGCGCCGAGCACCTCGCGGTAGCGCGTGATCGCGTTCTCGCCTTCGAGCACCGAGACGAACACCGGGCCCGAGGTCATGAACTTGACCAGGTCCTTGAAGAACGGCCGCTCCTTGTGGACGGCGTAGAAGGCCTCGGCCTGCTCGGTGGTGAGGCGCAGGTAGCGCCCGGCGACGACCTTCAGGCCGGCCTCCTCGATCCGCGCGAGGACCTTGCCGATGCCGTGCTTCGCGACCGCGTCGGGCTTGATGATCGAGAGGGTACGTTCCATGTGCTTGACTCCTTGAGCTTCTCAGCCGCCCAGCGCCGCGCGCATCGTCACGCCGAGCTCCGCCGGGCTCGGTGCGACGCGGATGCCCGCTGCTTCCATCGCGGCGATCTTGTCCGCAGCCGTTCCCTTGCCGCCCGAGATGATCGCGCCGGCGTGGCCCATGCGCTTGCCCTTGGGCGCGGTCTGGCCGGCGATGAAGCCCGCGACCGGCTTCTTCATCTCGCGCTTGACGTACTCGGCGGCCTCCTCCTCGGCCGTGCCGCCGATCTCGCCGATCATGATGACGCCCTCGGTGTTCGGGTCGCGGTTGAAGAGCTCGAGGACGTCGATGAAGCCGGTGCCGTTCACCGGGTCGCCGCCGATGCCGACGCACGTCGACTGCCCGATGCCGAGCTGCGTGAGCTGGTGCACGGCCTCGTACGTGAGCGTGCCGCTGCGCGACACCACGCCGATCTTGCCCGGCTTGTGGATGTAGCCGGGCATGATGCCGATCTTGCACTCGCCCGGCGTGATGACGCCCGGGCAGTTCGGTCCGATGAGGCGCGTCTTCGTGCCGGCGAGGAAGCGCTTGACGCGCACCATGTCGAGCACCGGGATGCCCTCGGTGATGCAGATCACGAGCTCGACGCCGGCGTCGGCCGCCTCCATGATCGCGTCGGCCGCGAACGGCGGCGGGACGTAGATCACGCTCGCGTTGCAGCCGGTCTTCGCGCGCGCCTCGGCGACGGTGTCGAAGATCGGGATGCCCTCGAAGTCCGTGCCGCCCTTGCCCGGCGTCACGCCGGCGACCACCTGCGTGCCGTACTCCTTGCACGCGCGCGTGTGGAACTGACCCGTCGCCCCGGTGATTCCCTGGGTGACGACCTTGGTGTTCTTGTCGACCAGAATGCTCATGGGGGTTCTCCGGCTCAGGCGCCCTTCGCGGCGGCTACGGCCTTCTTGGCACCGTCGAGCATGTCCTCGGCGGCGATGATGTTGAGACCGGAGTCCGCGAGAATCTGCTTTCCTTCCTTGACGTTCGTGCCTTCCATGCGGACCACGACCGGGACCGTCAGCTTCATGTCCTTCGCGGCCTTCACCACGCCGGCCGCGAGCACGTCGCAGCGCATGATGCCGCCGAAGATGTTGATGAAGACGGCCTTCACCGTCGGGTCGGCGAGGATGATGCGGAACGCCGCCGCGACCTTCTCCTCGCTCGCGCCGCCGCCGACGTCGAGGAAGTTCGCCGGCTCGCCGCCCGCGTACTTGATGATGTCCATCGTCGCCATCGCGAGGCCGGCGCCGTTCACCATGCAGCCGATGTTGCCCTCGAGCGCGATGTAGGAGAGGTCGTACTTCTGCGCCTCCTGCTCGCGCGGGTCCTCCTCGTTCGGATCGCGCAGCTCCTTGATCTCCGGGTGGCGGAAGAGCGCGTTGTCGTCGAAGCCCATCTTCGCGTCGAGCGCGACGAGATCGCCCTCCTCGGTGAGCACGAGCGGGTTGATCTCGACCAGCGACGCGTCGGTGTCGATGTACGCCTGGTAGAGCCCGGTGAGGAACTTGGCGAGCTTGCCGAGCGACGCGGCGGGGATGCCGAGCGCCTTGCCGAGCTTGCGCGCCTGGAACGGCTGCAGGCCGACGACCGGCTGCACCGCCTCGCGCAGGATCTTCTCCGGCGTCTTCGCCGCGACCTCCTCGATCTCGACGCCGCCCTCCGCGGACGCGATCACGGTGATCAGGCTGGTCGCGCGGTCGAGCGTCAAGCCAAGGTAGAGCTCGCGCGCGATCTTGCAGCCGTCCTCGACGAGCACGCGGTGCACCACCCTGCCCTGCGGCCCGGTCTGGTGCGTCACGAGCGGCTTGCCGAGGATCGACTTCGCGAACTCGCGCGCCTCGTCGGCGCTCTTCACCAGCTTGACGCCGCCGGCCTTGCCGCGGCCGCCGGCGTGAATCTGCGCCTTCACCACCCACGGGCCCGGGCCGCCGAGCTGCTGCACCGCCTGCGCCGCCTCCTCGGGGGTCGAGGCGACCTGGTTGCGCAGCGTCGCGACGCCGTAGCGCGCGAGGATCTGCTTCGCCTGATACTCGTGAATGTTCATCTGGCTTGCCTTTCTGCCTGCCTGGTGCGTGCGGGAGCCGTTACGCTGGGTACGGAGCGCCGTCGCGCAGCGCGGTCTCGAGCGCGCCGCGCGCGACCGCGAAGCCCGGGTCGGTCACGATGCGAACGAAGGAACGGTCGAGCAGCGGGATGCGCTCGATGGCGTCGCGGAAGCCGGGCACGTCGAGCACGTGCCCGAGCAGCACGATCGAGCGCGCCGAGTGGAAGCGCGCCGCCTCGAACGCGAGCCGCAGCGCCGCCTGCCCGACGAGGTTGATGAGCGCGGCGGCGAGGTCCTCGGGGCGCGGCTCTCCGCCACCCTTGCGGGCGACGCGCGCGAAGTGCGCCGCCGTCGCCTCGGCGGGAACCGGTCCGACGCCGCTGCCGAGGATGTCGCCGACCGTGAGGTCGCAGCGCGACACGTCGCCGCGCCGCGAGAGCTCGCCGATCGTCTCGACGTCGGTCGTGCCGAGCAGCAGCTTCGCGAGCCCGAGCAGCGTGCCGCCGCCGATGCCGCTGCCGACGAGCCGCTGCGGCGGGTTCGGCGGGTCGGCGAGCACGATGCCGGTCCCGGTGCCGAGGCTGACGACGATCGCCGGCGTCGGCGGCGCTTCGCGCAGGCCGCCGACCGCGGTCGCCGTCGGCTCGTCGACCTTGACGACGCGGGTCGAGCCCAGCCGGTCCGGGAGCTGCCAGGAGCGACCGCCGGTCACCGCGACCAGCTCGAGCGCCGAGCGCGTGCCGTCGACCGACGCGCGGACCAGCTGCGCGAGCAGCTCCTCCGCGACGGCGGGCTCCGGCGACGCCGACGGCAGCGCGAGCAGCACGTCGTCGCGCCCCGGCCGGCGCAGGACGAGGTCGGTGACCGTCCCGCCGAAGTCGATCGCGGCGCTGTGCACGGCGGGACCCGGACGACCTACTTGTTGAGCACCGCGTCGAGCGCCGCGACCAGCTCGCCGACGTGGCTCGCCGACACGGCGAGCTCCTTCTTCTCCTTCTCGCTGAGCGGCACCTCGATCACCTGCTCGACGCCGCCCGCGCCGATGCGCACCGGGACGCCGACGTAGAGATCCTTCAGGCCGTACTCACCCTCGAGGTACGCGGCGCACGGCAGGATCTCCTTGCGGTCGAAGAGGTACGCCTCGGCCATGCGGATCGCGGCAGACGCCGGCGAGTAGAACGCGGAGCCGGTCTTGAGCAGCGCGACGATCTCGCCGCCCGCCTGACGGGTGCGCGCCTCGATCGCGTCGAGCCGCTCGGCCGAGATCAGGTGCTCGACCGGAACGCCGCCGACCGTGCACGACGAGCGCACCGGCACCATGTCGTCGCCGTGCCCGCCGAGCACGAGCGCCTGCACGCTCTCGACCGACACGCCGAGCTCCATCGCGAGGAACGTCCGGTAGCGCGCCGAGTCCAGCACGCCCGCCATGCCGACGACGCGCTGCTTCGGGAAGCCGGTGACGCGCTTCATCAGCGTCACCATCGCGTCGAGCGGGTTGGTCAGCACGATGACGAACGCGTTCGGCGCGTGCGTCTTGATGCCGGTCGCGACCTCCGAGATGATTTTCGCATTGATGCCGAGGAGGTCGTCGCGGCTCATGCCCGGCTTGCGGGCGACGCCGGAGGTGACGATGCAGACGTCCGCGCCGGCGATGTCGGCGATCTGGGTCGTGCCCTTGATCTCGGCGTCGAAGCCCTCGATCGGGCCCGATTCGGCGAGGTCGAGCGCTTTGCCCTGCGGAAGGCCGTCGACCACGTCGTAGAGGACGACGTCGCCGAGGCGCTTGAGCGCGCACAGGTGCGCGAGCGTGCCGCCGATGTTGCCGGCACCGATCAGAGCAATCTTGCGTCGAGCCATCTCCGAATCCTTTCAGCCTTAAGATCGAATCGAGCGTCTGGCGCGGAACGCGGACGGACCGCGCACCGAGATCCGGCGAAGACGCACGGACGAGCGCGCACGACGCGCCCGCCCCGCGTCACGCGCCGGCTACATGTGCTTGATGATCGCGTCGCCGAACTCCGAGCACTTGACGAGCGTCGCGCCCTCCATCAGGCGGTGGAAGTCGTAGGTCACCGTCTTCGCGGCGGTCGCGCCGTTGAAGCCCCGGATGATCGCGTCGGCCGCCTCGTTCCAGCCCATGAAGCGGAACATCATCTCGCCCGACAGGATCACCGAACCCGGGTTGACCTTGTCGAGGTTGGCGTACTTCGGCGCCGTGCCGTGCGTCGCCTCGAAGACGGCGTGCCCGGTCTTGTAGTTGATGTTGCCGCCGGGGGCGATGCCGATGCCGCCGACCTGCGCGGCGAGCGCGTCCGACAGGTAGTCGCCGTTCAGGTTGAGCGTCGCGATGACGTCGAAGTCCGCGGGCCGCGTCAGGACCTGCTGCAGCGTGATGTCGGCGATCGCGTCGCGGATCAGCAGCTTCTGCTTCCACTTGCCGTCGCCGTGCGTCGGCCACAGCGCGAGCGCACGCTCGACCTCGTCGACCACCTTCTTCTTCTGCTCGGCGGTCATCATGTCGTAGCCCGGCTCGATCGCGCGCGCGTTGTCCTCGTTCGACAGATTGGGGTTCGCCTCGCGGTTGCCGAGGATCCAGCTCTCGCGCTCGGTGACGGTCTCGTTGCGGAACTCGCGCGCGGCGAGCGCGTAGCCCCAGTCGCGGAAGGCCCCCTCGGTGAACTTCTGGATGTTGCCCTTGTGGACGAGCGTCACGCTCTTGCGCTTCTCGCGCATCGCGTACTCGATCGCGGCGCGCACCAGGCGCTCGGTACCCTCGCGCGAGACGGGCTTGATGCCGATGCCGCTGGTCTCGGGGAAGCGGATCTTCTTGACGCCCATCTCGTTCTGCAGGAAGGCGATGACCTTCTTCGCCTCCGGCGACTCGGCGGGCCACTCGATGCCGGCGTAGATGTCCTCCGTGTTCTCGCGGAAGATCACCATGTCGACGAGCTCCGGCTTCTTCACCGGGCTCGGCACGCCCTGGAAGTAGCGCACCGGACGCAGGCAGACGTAGAGGTCGAGCATCTGCCGGAGCGCGACGTTGAGCGAGCGGATGCCGCCGCCGACCGGCGTCGTCAGCGGTCCCTTGATGCCGACCAGGAACTCGCGGAACGCGGTGACGGTCTCCTCCGGCAGCCAGTCGCCGAACTTGTTGAACGCCTTCTCGCCGGCGTAGACCTCGCACCAGGCGATCTTCCGCTTGCCGCCGTACGCCTTGGCGACCGCGGCGTCGAACACCCGCTGCGCGGCGCGCCAGATGTCGGGGCCGGTGCCGTCGCCCTCGATGAAGGGGATGATCGGGTTGTCGGGGACCTGAAGCTTGCCGTCGGAGCCCATGCGAATGGGCTGACCGTCCTGCGGCACCTTCACGATCTGATAGCTCGCCATAAGCTTCGTCGTCTAACGAGAAGCGGTGCGCTTCGCTACCGGGGACGCGCGGGTCGTCCCGATTTGACCTCGTGCGCCGCCGAGCCGTAAGTTTCGGGCGATGAGACGTCGAGGCGGGTCGCTGGTGGCGAGGGTGATGACGACGGCGGCGGTCGCGCTCGTCGCGGGGCTGCTCGCCTGCGGCGGCGAGGACATCTGCCTGAACTGCCCGGACGGCCCGCCGACCCCGTCGCCGATGGTCACGGTGACGGGCAACATCACGAGCAGCAACCCGTTCACCAATCCGGCGCAGATCAACGTGCTGATCTGCGTCGGCCTCGAGCCCGGTCAGGACCCGTCGAGCTGTCCGGCGAGCTTCCTGACCATTCCCTCCATCGAGGGCACCTTCAGCCGCACCAACGTCGATCCCGGCAAGGTCGACGTCTTCTTCTGGGTCGACGTCAACCAGAACGGCACGATCGAGCCCGACGATCCGATCGCGCAGCTCCTCGACCCCGAGGGTCAGCTCGCGGAGGTGCCCGCGGGCCGCACCGTCGGGATCGCCAACGCGCGCATCCAGTTCCTCGACAACACCGCGACGGCGACGATCAGCGTGACCGCGACGCCCACGCCGACGCCGAGCTCGGCCGGGCCGACCCCGTCGGGCGTCCCGACGCCGATCCCGAGCCCGTCGCCGATGCGCACGCCCTGAGCGCGGCGTCGAACGCGAGCGAGACGTCGGACGCTACGACGCCTTGCCGCGGCGCAGCAGGTTGCGCCGCGCCTGCGCCTGCAGCACCGACGACACGTTCTTGCTCTTCGCGATGAGCCGCATGTCGCGCTCGTGCACGCCGTTCAGCAGGCTCAGCGCGATCTGCAGCGGCGTCTTCGGATTCTGCACCAGCGCGAGGCGCACCGAGTAGTGGCGTACCCACTCCTTCTCGTCGGCGATGATGCGCAGCAGCTCGCCGGGGAGGCTCCGGTTCTTCGCCATCGCGAGCGCCTCCTCGAGCGTGATGCGCGGGTTGCGCAGCACGCAGGCCTGCACGAGCTTGACGGGGTCGCGCGCCAGGATGGTGCGCACCTCCTTGTTGCCGGTGAGCGCCAGCTTGACGCGCTTCGGAACCGGCATCTTGCGGATGCGCTGGAAGAGGGACTCGCGCGCGGGCGACGCAGGCGCGCCCTCCGCGACCATGTCCTCCTCGATCCTGATCTGGTCGCGGCCTTCGAGGACCGCTGCGACCTCGGGGTCCTGGGCGTCGGGATCCCGGGTGAGGAACTGATCACCCGGTCCCGGGCTCACGAGCCCTCCGCCTGCCGTTTCGCTTCCTTGACGACCTTGTCGACGAGGTGCGCCGGCAGCTCCTCGTAGTGCGAGAACTCGATGTGGAACGAGCCCCGGCCTGCGGTCATCGAGTTGAGGTCCGGGCCGTACTTCAGCATCTCCGCCATCGGCACGCGGGCCTTGATCACCTGGTTGTGACCGCGCGGCTCGACGCCCTGCACCTTGCCGCGCCGCGCGTTGATGTCGCCGATCACGTCGCCCATCGCGTCCTCGGGCACCTGCACCTCGAGCGCCATGATCGGCTCGAGCAGGACGGGCTTCGCCTGCTCGACGGCGGCCTTGAAGCCGAGCGCCGCCGCGGTCTTGAACGCCATCTCCGACGAGTCGACGTCGTGGTGCTTGCCGTCGAACAGCGTGACCCGCACGTCGACCACCGGGTAGCCCGCGACCACGCCCTGCGCGAGCGCCTCACGCACGCCCTTCTCGACCGCCGGGATGAAGTTCCGCGGCACGACGCCGCCGACGATCTTGTCGACGAACTCGAAGCCGCCGCCGCGCGGCAGCGGCTCGACCTCGAGCCAGGCGACGGCGAACTGGCCGTGTCCGCCGGTCTGCTTCTTCACCTTGCCCTCGGCCTGCGCCTTGCCGCGGATCGTCTCCTTGTACGGCACCTTCGGCGCCTTCAGCACGACGTCGACGCCGAATTTGCGCTTGAGACGCTCGATCGTCGCCTCGATGTGCAGCTGGCCGATGCCGCCGAGGATGATCTCCTTCGTCTGCTCGTCGCGGTCGAGGTGCAGGGCCGGGTCCTCCTCCTGCAGGCGGTGCAGGCCGGCCATGACCTTGTCTTCCTCGCCCTTGTTCTTCGCCTCGAGCGCGAACGAGATCGACGCCTCGAAGTCGCGCAGCCGCGGGTAGTACGTGTGCACCTTCTCGTCGCACAGCGTGTCGCCGGTCGCGGCGTCCTTGAGCTTCGCGACCGCGACCACGTCGCCCGCGACGGCGCGCGGGATCTGCACCTGCTTCTTGCCCTCGAGGCGGAACAGGTGGCCGAGCTTCTCCTTCACCTGGCGCGTCGAGTTGTAGACCGTGCTGTCGGCCGCGACCTGACCCGAGAACACGCGGAAGACGCTCAGCTTGCCCGCGAACGGGTCGATGATGGTGCGCACGATCTGCGCCGAGAACGGCTCGTCGAGCGACGGCTTGCGCGTCACCTCGGAGCCGCTCTTCGGATCGTCGCCGACCGCGGGCGGCAGCTCGGCGGCCGACGGACAGGCCTGGACGACGAAGTCGAGCAGCGTCGCGGCGCCGACCGCGTTGGCACCCGCGCCGCACAGCACCGGCAGGAGCGCGCCCTTGAGAATCGCCTCGCGCAGCCCCGTGACGAGCTCGTCCTGCGCGAGCTCGCCGCTGTCGAAGTAGTGCTCGAGCAGCACGTCGTTGGTCTCGGCGACCGCCTCGACGAGCCGCTCGCGCGCCGAGCGCGCCTCCTCCGCGACGTCGGCCGGGATCTCGGCCTCGCGCATCTGGCCGCCCTCGCCGTGCACGAGCCACGCCTTGTTGCTGAGCAGATCGACCACGCCCTTGAAGCTCGACTCGGCGCCGATCGGGATCTGCACCGGCACGGGCTTCTGCTCGAGCACCTCGGCGAGATCGGTCACCGCCTGCTCGAAGCTCGCGCGCTCGCGGTCCATGCGGGTGACGAACGCGATCCGCGGGATCTGCAGCTCGGCGGCCCAGGTCAGAACCTTCTCGTCCTCGCCGCGGGTCTCGCCGTTCGGCGACATGACGAGCACCGCGGTGGTCGCGGCCCGCAGGCAGTTGCTCGCGTCGTGGATGAACGACGCGGCCCCCGGAGCGTCGATCACGTTGACGTCCGTCTTCTTCCACTCGAGGTGGTAGAAGCCCGAGAAGATCGAGCTGCCGCGCTTCTGCTCTTCCGGCTCGGTGTCGAAGTTGGAGGTGCCGTCCGCCGTGCGTCCGAGCGTCTTGGTCGCGCCGGCCGCGAGCAGCATCGCCTCCGCGAGCGTCGTCTTTCCCACCCCACCGTGTCCGATGAGAATGACGTTGCGGATGCGTGCGGGATCCTCAGCGGCCATGGCCCGTTCCCTCCCGATTGCGCTCGTAGATGAGGCGCAGCCCCTCGAGCGTGAGAAACTCGTCGACCTCGCCGATCGTCTTCGACTCCTCGGCGATGGTCTCCGCGAACCCGCCGGTCGCGATCACGCGCGCCACACCGCCCTGCTCGCGCTGGATGCGGTCGACGAGCCCGTCGACCAAGGCGACGTAGCCGTGAAACACGCCGGCCTGGATCGCGTGCACCGTGTTGCGCCCGACCACGCGCGGCGGGCGTACGAGCTCCACCGGGTGCAGCTTGGCGGTGCGCGAGTAGAGCGCTTCGAGCGAGATGCCGATGCCCGGCGTGATGACGCCGCCGAGGTACTCGCCCTTCGGGCTCACGACGTCGAAGGTCGTCGCCGTGCCGAAGTCGACGATGATGCACAGGTCGTGGTGCCGCTCGTAGGCCGCGACGGCGTTGACGATGCGATCTGCGCCGACCTCGCGCGGGTTGTCGTACAGGATCGGCATCCCGGTGCGGATGCCCGGCCCGACGACCAGCGGCGCGCGACCGTAGGTCGCGAGGCACATCGCGTCGATCGTGGCCTGCATCTGCGGCACGACGTTCGAGACGATGATGCCCTCGATCTCGCCGGGATCGATGCCCGACATGCGCTGCAGGTTCCACAGGACGACGCTGTACTCGTCGGCCGTCCGCGCGTGCTCGGTGAGGAGGCGCCAGTGCCGTCGGAGCTTCTCCCCTTCGAAGAGCCCGACGACGGTGTGGGTGTTCCCAACGTCGATCGCGAGCAGCATCGAGCCAACGGGAGACTAGGCGCGTCGGCTCGGCAGCGCAAGCGCGCGCGAGGTTCTCAGCGACGCAGCGACCTATAGGCGCCGCGCAGCGTCACCTCGCCCGCGACCACGCGCTGCACCTCGCCGCGCGTCTCGACCAGCAGCGCGCCGTCGTCGTCGACGCCGCGCACCACACCATCGATCGGCGGCCGCGCGTCGATCGACACGCGCCGTCCCTGCAGGCAGTGGAACTCCTCGTAGGCCTTGCGCAGCGCCGCAAACCCGCGCGTGCGGAAGACCTCGTAGCTCGCCTCGAACGCGCCGAGGAGCCGTCCGGTGAAGGCCGCGCGGTCGACGCGCGCGCCCGAAGCCAGCGCGAGGCTCGTCGCCTTGCGCGCGAGCTCGCGCGGGAAGTCCGCGCGCCCTGCATTCAGATTGACGCCGATGCCGACGATCACGTAGCGCACGCGGTCGGTCTCGGCGTCGAGCTCGGTGAGGGTGCCGGAGACCTTGCGGCCGTCGATCAGCACGTCGTTGGGCCACTTGATCTGCGGCGTGACCCGCGGCGCGGTGGCCGCGATCGCCTGGGCGACGGCCAGCCCCGCGACCAGCGTGAGGCGCGGCACCTCGAGCGGCGGCAGCGACGGCCGCAGCACGATCGAGCAGTAGAGGTTGACGTTCGCCGGCGACGCCCAGCTGCGGCCGAGGCGTCCGCGGCCGGCGGTCTGCTGCTCGGCGATCACCACGGTGCCCTCGGGCGCGCCGCCGCGCGCGAGCTCCGCGGCGAGACGGTTCGTCGAGTCGATCGAGTCGCGGTGCACGATGTGCCCCGCGAGCTGGCGCGGCTGCCAGTGACGGAGGATCTCCTCCGGCAGGAGGCGCTCGCTCGCGCGCACGAGACGGTAGCCGCGCCCGGCCGACGCCTCGATGTCGTAGCCGCGCTCGCGCAGCCGCTCGATGCGCTTCCACACCGCCGCGCGCGACACCCCGAGGCGCGCGGCGATCTCCGCTCCCGAGCGCCAGTCGCCGCCGTCGAGCGCGGCGAGCAGGGCGCCGTCGCCGCGCGGATCCGGCGCTCGCGTGGCGCTCAACGCCCCTTCGCGCCCGGACGCGCCGAGCGCACGTCGAGGCCGAGGTCGATCGCCGGCGCCGAGTGCGTCAAGCGGCCCACGGAGATGAAGTCGGCGCCCGCCTCGGCGTACGCGCGCACGGTGTCGAGGCTCACGCCGCCCGAGACCTCGAGCAGCACGCGATCGCCGACCAGCGCCCGCGCCTTGCGCACCTGCTCGGGACGCATGTTGTCGAGCAGCACGATGTCCGCGCCGGCGGCGAGCGCCTCGCGCACCTGCTCGAGCCGGTCGCACTCGACCTCGATCTTGATCCCCGCCGGCGCCGCCGCGCGCGCACGCTCGACCGCGAGGCGCAGCGAGCCTCCGCACGCGGCGATGTGGTTGTCCTTGATCAGCACGCCGTCGTCGAGACCGAAGCGGTGGTTGCGCGCCCCGCCCATGCGCACCGCGTACTTCTGCAGCAGGCGAAGCCCGGGCGTCGTCTTGCGCGTGTCGAGGATCGTCGTGCGCGTGCCGGCGACCGCGTCGACGTAGCGGCGCGTGACGGTCGCGACACCGCAGAGCGACTGCACGAGGTTGAGCAGCACGCGCTCGCCGGTCAGCAGCCGCGCGAGCTCGCCCTCGATCTCCGCGAGCACCGTGCCGGGGGCAACGCGCTGTCCCTCGCGCGCCCGCAGGCGCACGCGCAGCGGCCGCGTCGCGTGCAGCTCGCCGAGCACCATCTCGACGAGCGGCAGCCCGGCGACCACGCACGCCTCGCGCGTCGCGAGCACCGCCCTGCCCTGCACGCCGTCCGGCACCGTCGCCGCCGTCGTGATGTCACCGCGGCCGATGTCCTCGGCGAGCGCGTGGCGCACGAGCGCGAGCGTCGAGGGGTGACGGAACGGATCCGGCGCGCCGGTCGCCGCCGCGCGCGGCCGCGCTGCGCTGGCGCGCGTGCGCTTCGCGGACGTCCGCGTGCCGCGCGCGCGCGCGGCGGTGCGCGTCAAGCTTGCACCTCGCGCAGGCGCTCGAGCCCGCGCTGCAGGAGCTCCTGCTTCGCCGTCAGCTCGCTCGCCTTGGCGCGCTCCTTCTCGACGATCTCCTCGGGCGCGCGCGCGAGGAAGTCCTGATTCTCGAGCTTGCGCGTCACCTGCGCGAGCTCCTTCGCGACGCGCTCGATCTCGCGCTCGAGGCGCTGGCGCTCGGCGCCGACGTCGATCAGCCCGGCGAGCGGCACGTAGAGCTCGAGCCCGCCCGCGACGGCGACCGCGCTGCCGCTCGGCCGCTCGCCGTCGCCGACGAGCTCGAGGCGGTCGATCTTGGCGAGCGTCCGCACCGCGCTCTCGAAGCCGCGCAAATCGTCGAGCGCCGTGCGGTCCTGCGAGGCGACGTACAGATCGATTGCGCGGCTCGGCGGCAGGTTCATCTCGGCGCGCAGGTTGCGCAGCGCGCGCACGACGTCGATCAGGCGCTCGATGCGCGCCTCGGCGGCGGCGTCGCGCTCGACGTCGGCCGAGCGCGGGAAGGACTCGAGCATCAGCGCCGGCTTCTCGGCGTCGACGCCCGGCAGCGCGTGCCACAGCTCGTCGGTGATGAACGGCATCATCGGGTGCAGGAGGCGCAGCGCCGTCTCGAACACCGACACCAGCGTCGCGAGCGTCGTCGCCCGCGCCGCCTCGTCCTCACCGTAAAGCGAAAGCTTCGAGAGCTCGACGTACCAGTCGCAGAACTCGTTCCACAGGAAGCGGTAGAGCGTCGTCGCGGCGTCGTTGAAGCGGTAGCCGTCGAGCGCGGCGCGGACCTCGTCGATCGCGCGGCCGAGGCGCGCGCGGATCCAGCGATCCGCGTCGCTGCCGCCGCTGCGTCCGGCGGCGAGGTCGACCGAGGCGTCCGCGTTCATCAGGATGAAGCGCGCCGCGTTCCAGATCTTGTTCGCGAAGCTGCGGTTGCCGTCGATGCGGTCGAGCGAGAGACGGATGTCGCGTCCCATCGCCGACTGCGCGATCAGCGTGAAGCGCAGCGCGTCGGTGCCGTACGTGGCGAGCAGCTCGAGGGGGTCCTTCACGTTCCCCTTCGTCTTGCTCATCTTCTCGCCGTACTCGTCGCGGACGAGGCCGTGCACGTAGACGTCGCGGAACGGCACCTCGCCCGTGAAGCGCAGGCCGAACATCATCATCCGGGCGACCCAGAAGAAGATGATGTCGAAGCCCGTGACGAGGACCGACGTCGGGTACCACTTGCGCAGCTCGGGCGTGTCGTCGGGCCAGCCGAGCGTCGAGAACGGCCACAGCCCGCTCGAGAACCAGGTGTCGAGCACGTCCTCGTCCTGACGCAGCGGACCGCCGCAGCCGGGACAGCTCGTCGGGTCCTCGCGCGACACGATGACCTTCGGCGAGCGCTGGTCGGCGCGCGCGCCCTCGGGCTCGGTGCCGGGATCGGCGGGGCAGCTGTCGCAGTACCAGGCCGGGATCCGGTGTCCCCACCAGAGCTGACGCGACACGCACCAGTCGCGGATGTTCTCCATCCACGCGAAGTACGTCTTGCTCCAGTGCTCGGGGTGGAAGCGCGTGCGGCCCTCGCGCACCGCGGCGATCGCGGGCTCGGCGAGCGGCTTGGTGCGCACGAACCACTGCGTCGAGAGCAGCGGCTCGACCACCGAGCGGCAGCGGTAGCAGGTGCCGATCGCGAGCGCGTGCGGCTCGGTCTTGACGAGCACGCCGGTCGCGGTGAGCTCCTCGACGATGCGCTCACGCGCGGTCGTGCGGTCGAGGCCCGCATACGGCCCCGCGGCGGACGTCATCGTGCCGTCCTCGCCGATCACCGAGACCATCTCGAGGCCGTGCCGGCGTCCGATCTCGAAGTCGTCGAAGTCGTGCGCCGGCGTGATCTTGACCACGCCCGAGCCGAACTCGCGGTCGACGTGCTCGTCGGCGATGATCGGGATCTCGCGTCCGACGATCGGCAGGCGCACGCGCTTGCCGACCAGCGCGCGGTAGCGCTCGTCCTCGGGGTGCACGGCGACCGCCGTGTCGCCGAGCATGGTCTCGGGACGCGTGGTCGCGACCACCACCTCGCCGTCGCCGTCGAGCAGCGGGTAGCGCAGGTGCCACAGGTGGCCCTGCGTGTCCTCGTGCTCGACCTCGATGTCGGACAGCGCCGTGCCGCAGCGGCAGCACCAGTTGATCAGGCGCCGGCCGCGGTAGATCAGGCCGTCCTCGTAGAGGCGGACGAACACCTCGCGCACCGCGCGCGACAGGCCCTCATCCATCGTGAAGCGCTCGCGCGTCCAGTCGCAGCTCGCGCCGAGCCGCTTCAGCTGCGCGATGATGTAGGGTCCGACCTCCGAGCGCCACGCGAAGGTGCGCTCGAGGAACTTCTCGCGGCCGATGGTGTGGCGGTCGAGGCCCTGCGCCGCGAGCTGGCGCTCGACCACGTTCTGGGTCGCGATCGACGCGTGGTCGGTGCCGGGGATCCAGACCGCGTTGTAGCCGTCCATCCGCTTGTAGCGGATGAGGACGTCCTGCAGCGTGTTGTTGAGCGCGTGCCCGAGGTGCAGCTGGCCGGTGATGTTGGGCGGCGGGATGACGATCGAGTACGGCTCACCGGGCGCGTCGACGTGGGCCGTCGACACCCCGAGCTGGATCCACTCCTTCGCCCAGCGCTCCTCGACCTCCTGAGGCGCATAGGCTTTGGCAAGCTCCTTCGGCATCGGCCTGTGCGGTAACAGCCGGTCGCGCGGCGAGTCAATTTGCTGCTGCACGAACGGCGCAGCGCGCTCGCCGCGCGGGCAGACGGTGCCCACGCAAGCGGCAGTTGCCCAAAGCCGCGCCAGCGTCCGACGCCCGAACGCGCGGATTGTGGCGTCCGTGCGTCGTCCGGCTGGCGGCACATCCGTTGCTCAACGCGTCGCACGGGCTGCTCGTCGCCCGGAAGGAGCGTCGCGTGAAAAAGATCGAGGCCATCATCAAGCCGTTCAAGTTGGACGAGGTGAAGGAAGCGCTGGCGCGCGAAGGCGTCGACGGCATGACCATCTCGGAGGTCAAAGGCTTCGGCCGGCAACGTGGGCACAGCGAGCTGTACCGCGGCGCCGAGTACGTGGTCGACTTCCTGCCCAAGGTGAAGATCGAGCTGCTCGTCGACGATTCGCGCGTCGCGACCGTCGCGGACACGATTCGCGCCGCGGCCGCCACGGGCCGCATCGGAGACGGGAAGATCTTCATCGTCCCCGTGGACGACGCGGTTCGCATCCGGACCGGCGACCGGGGCGCCGAGGCTCTGTAACCCGCACGCGGCCACGCGCTCGTCCGCGGGGGACGAGCGCGCCGCGAGACAACCGACCATGGGGTCGCCGCGTCGCACCCCGGATCAGGAGACGATCATGATTGGAAAGCTTCGCTTGGCGACGATCGCATCGCTGGTGCTCGCGCCGGCGCTTGCCTTCGCGGAGGAGGCGGCGCCGGCGGTCGACCCAGGGCTGTTCGCCGCAAACAACGCATGGATGATGCTCGCCACGGCCCTGGTGTTCATCATGCACCTCGGCTTCGCATCGGTGGAGTCGGGCCTCACGCGGGCCAAGAACACCACCAACATTCTGTTCAAGAACACGATCATCCCGTGCATCGGCCTGCTGACGTACTTCATCGTCGGCTTCAACCTGATGTACCCCGGCGACTTCAACGGCTACCTGGGCTTCGCCGGTTTTGGCTTGACGCCACCCGAGAACGGTGTGACGCCCGGCTACGCCGACGGCGGCTACACCTACTGGACCGACTTCCTCTTCCAGGCGATGTTCGCCGCGACCTGCGCGACGATCGTCTCCGGTGCGGTCGCGGAGCGCGTCAAGCTGTATCCTTTCCTGATCTTCTCGACGATCTTCGTCGCCTTCGTCTACACGATCGCTGGTTCCTGGAAGTGGGGTGGCGGCTGGCTCGATCAGATGGGCTTCTATGACTTCGCGGGCTCGACCGTGGTGCACTCGGTCGGCGGCTGGGGCGCGCTGATGGGCGTCCTGCTCCTCGGCCCGCGTCTCGGCAAGTACGGCAAGGACGGCAAGATCACGCCGATCCCCGGCTCGAACATGCCACTCGCGACCATCGGCGTCTTCCTGCTGTGGCTCGGCTGGTTCGGGTTCAACGGCGGCTCGGTTCTGTCGGCCGACCCGGCGAAGACCTCGCTCGTGCTCGTCACGACGTCGCTCGGCGCCGCGGCCGGCGCGGTCGGCGCCCTGGTCGGCTACAGCTTCGTGTCGACCAAGCCCGACCACACGATGCTGCTCAACGGCATCCTCGCCGGTCTCGTCGGCATCACGGCGAGCGCCGACGTGATCACGCCGCTCGGCGCGATCATCATCGGCTTCATCGCCGGCTTGATCGTCGTCGCCTCGGTGCTCGGCCTCGATCGCCTCAAGATCGACGACCCGGTCGGCGCCATCTCGGTCCACCTCACCTGCGGCATCTGGGGCACGCTCGCGGTCGGCATCTTCTCGACCAACCCCGAGCACTCGTTCGGCGTGCAGGCGATCGGCGTGGTGGCCTACGCGGTGTTCACCGCGGTGTGCGCGGGACTGATCTTCGGCGTGCTCAAGGTGACGACGGGCATCCGCGTCTCCCCCGAGGAGGAGATCGAGGGCCTCGATCTCGGCGAGCACGGCATGTACGCGTACGACCTGCACACCGGCGACGCCGGTCTCGATGGCACCGCTGGTGCTCCGATGCGGGCCCGGGTGGCTGCGGCTGCCACCACCCTGGCGAGCGAGGTGCGCTAGCGAGGAAGGTGGTTGGGGGACGGCAGCGCCCGGCTCGTGGGAGGAGGAGCCGGGCGCCGCGATTCCGCCGCCCTCCTCAGCGCTCCGCGCGCTTCGACGGCACGCCGCTCGGCCCTGGTGGCTCGGGCGGCGTGCCGATCCATTCCCACCACAGCGCGAGCGTGATCGCGATCGCGACCGGCCCGATGAAGAGGCCGACCATCCCGAAGCTCAGGATGCCGCCCAGCACACCGATGAAGACCAGCAGCAGCGGAATGCCGGTGCGCACGCCGATGAACACGGGACGGATCACGTTGTCGATGCTCGCGACCACGCCCGCACCCCAGATCGCGATCCCCGCCGCGGCCCAGTAGCTCTGCTCGAGCACCAGGTAGACGGCGGCCGGAACCCACACCACCGCGTGCCCCATCGGCACGAACGACAGCACCATGGTCAGCGCGCCGAGCAGCCACGGAAACGGCACGCCGGCGACCCAGAAGCCCACCGCGGCGGCAACGCCCTGCACCGCCGCCGTCATCACCAGCCCGTAGACCACCGCACGCACCGTCAAGCCAACGTGCTGCAGGATGACCTCGAGGCGCTGTCCACCGACGCGCCGTCCCGCGGTGCGTAGCTGCGCGGCGAGCGAGTCGCCGTGACGGAACAGGAAGAACGCGGTGAACAGGCAGACGACGAGCTTGAACAGCGTCCGGCTCACGGCGCCCGCGGTCTGACCGGCGAACGTCAAGACGATGCCGCCGTGGTCGCCGAACAGCGCCTTGACGGCGGCGCGCGTGTCTTGACGCAGCAGCACGAGCGCCTCGCGCAGCGGCTCGCCGACCAGCGGCAGGCGCGACGCCGCGTCCTCGAGGATCGCCACCTGGTCGCTCAGGTCGCCGCGTAGATCGGTCGACAGCGTCTCGAGCTCGCGCACGAGCAGGACGCCGATCGTGGTCAGCGGGACGATCAAGCCGAGCGTGACCAGCAGGATCGTCGTGAAGGCCGCGAGCCCGGGCCAGCGGTCGAGGCGCGCGCGGATGCGGCGGTGCACCGGCCAGACGCTCACCGCGAGGATCACCGCCCACGCGAGCCCCGCCGCGAAGTGCGACAGGACCTGGTAGACGACGAACGCGAGCGCGGCGACCAGCGCCGCGCCGAGGATCCAGGACACCCGCTGCGCGAGCGCGGCGTCGCTCGCCGAGGGTGGCGTCGCCGTCGGCGGTGGGGACGCCTGGGTCGGCGCCTCCGGCTCGAGCCGCGCATCGGCGGCGCGTGCTGCCGCCTCGCCGCGGCCGAGCTCGTGCGTGGACATCGCGCCGCACGATAGCACGCGCACCGCCGGCCCCGCTTGCGACCAACTTTGCGGCTCGCCGTTGCCGGCTCGCTTTCGAGCGGTTATGAGTCCTTCGCAGTGCCGCGGCGGCGAGCCGCGGTCCGCACACGCGAGAGTGGCGGAACTGGCAGACGCGCAGGTCTCAGAAGCCTGTGGGGTAACACCCGTGGGGGTTCAAGTCCCCCCTCTCGCACTGGGATGACGGGGACGAGGCACGCGCGGGGGGAGGCTGGTTGGACATGACCGTCCAGTGCCCGCGCTGCCGCACCCAGTACAAGGTCCCCACCGCGCGCATCAACGACCCGCGCCCGGTCTTCAAGTGCACGCGCTGCAGCCTCGTCTTCACGCGCGAGGCCGAGCGCCCGGCGCGCCAGTCGCGCGGCCGCGCCGAGGAGCGCAACCTCGACCTGCCCTTCGTGCGCGACGACGACGCCGCCGAGAGCCGTCCGTCGCGCGCCCGGCGCCGACGCACCGAGGAGGACGAGGCCGCCGCCGCAGCCGAGGACGACGAGACCGTGGTGCAGGCCGCCGAGCCCGAGGACGAGGAAGAGGACGAGCGCGAGGACGTCGCCCCCGACGACGAGGAAGAAGAGCTCGAGGACGACGAGGAAGAAGAAGAGACGGACGAGGCAGAGGACGAGGAGGACGACGAGCCCGAGGACGTCCGCCCAGCCCCTGCCCCGCGCGCCCGCGAGCGCGCCGCGCGCAGCGAGCGCTCCTCGAGCCGCGAGCGCGAGGTCGCGCGCGACGAGCACGAGGAGCCGGCGTTCGTCGCCCGCGCTACCCGCGAGCGCGAACGTGAGCGCGAGCGGGAACGCGAGCGCGAGAGAGAGCGTGAGCTCGAGCGCGAGCGGCAGCGGGAACGCGAGCGGGCCCGCGAGCGGGAGCGCGAGCTCGAACGACAGCGCGAGCGCGAGCGCGCACGCCCCGCACGTCAGCGCTCGCACCGCGACGAGCTCCGCCTGCGCGACGAGGACGACTTCGACGACCTCGAAGACCTCGAGGACGACGAGCCGCGCCGGCCGATCCTCGCCTCCGACGACCGCCAGCGGCGTCCGCCGATCAACCCGCGGCGCATCAAGTCGGCGGCCGCGAGCGAGAGCCGCTCACCGCTGCGCGCGGTGGCGATCGGCGTCGGCACGGTGTGCGCGATCTACCTCGGCCTCGCGGTCGCGCTCGACCGGCGTCCGGCCGAGGCGCTCGAGACGCTGAGCCGCGTGCCGATCCTCGGCCGCCTGCTCGGCGGCGACCACCTGCTCGTCTGGCGTCTGCAGCTCACGCAGGTCGAGGGCGGCCTCGATCACATCAAGGGCGGCCGCCCGGCGTACGTCGTCAGCGGACGCGCGATCAACACCACCAACGAGGACCTGCGCATCATCGAGATCGAGGGTCGGCTGCTGGTCAACGGCGTCGAGCAGCGGCGGCAGACGGTCTACGCCGCGAACCAGCAGCGCAAGACCATCCAGGATCTGTCGCCGAGCGAGGTCGAGATGCTGCTGCGGCTCGAGCCGAACCGGCGCTTCGTGATCCGCCCCGGGGAGTCGGCGAGCTTCCTCCTGGTGTTCCCCGATCCGCCGCCCGGGACGACCGAGGTCACGTGCCGCGTGATCGACGCGCGGACGGCGTGAGCGGCGATCCGTGCGGGATCAGGCGCTGCGCTCGGTGTTGGCCGACGAGGTGTCGCCGGCGCTCTGCGCGTGCGCGGTGCGATTCGCGTCGTCCTCCTGCGGGGGCGTGACGTCGATCGCGTCGGGCTGGTTCACTGCCTTGCGAAAGTTCCGTAGCGCGTTACCCACGCCACTACCGAGAGCGGGCAGCTTCCCCGGGCCGAAGATGATCAGCACGACGATCAGGATGATCAACAGCTCGGGAATTCCCAGTCCCATCGATTCCACTGTAGGAAAGGGGTTCGCCTACCGCAAGGAGCGCTTGCCGTGGCAACGCTGAGCGAACCGCAGGAACCGCACGCCCCGCGCGCCTCGACGCTGTTCTACTTCCTGCTGCTGTCGATCGCGGTGCACGCGCTGATGCTGCTGTGGCTACGCGGCGCGAAGCTGTCGCTCGGCGACTTCGAGCCGCCGCCGGTCGTGGTCAAGCTCGCGCCCGCGCCGGCCGAGGCACCCCCACCGCCGCCCGCGCAGCGTCCGGCCGATCGGCTCGCCGCCGCGGAGACGCGGCGGCAGATCGTCGCGCCGTCCGATCAGGAGAACAACCTGCCGCCCGTCGGCCGCGCCTTCCTGAGCGACCGCGACAACCGCGTCGAGCAGGAGACGGTGCGCAAGGGCAATCCCGACGCCGGCGGGCCGCAGGCGCCGCAGCAGCCGCCGCAGGTCGCCAGCGCGCAGCCGCCGGCACCGCCGCCCGCGCCGAAGCCGGCGGCACCGGAGGCGCCGGCCAAGGCCCCGCCCGCGAAGGCTCCGCCGGCGAAGGCTCCCGCCGCCAAGGCGCCGGCGAAGGCGCCCGCGAAGTCGCAGCCCGCACAGCGTCGCGCGCAGGAGGCGGCGAAGCGCCCGAGCATCGTCGAGCGCGGCGAGACCGTGCCCGCAGAGCGCGAGAAGCTGCCCGGCCTGCGCGAGCTGTTCGCGCCGCCGAGCGAGGTGCTCGCCAAGGCGCAGCTCGAGCGTCAAGCAGCCGGCGGCGGTCCGACCGGGCCGAACGCCGTCGACGATCCGCGCAAGGACCTGGTCAGCGCTCCGCCGCCGGCGCCGGGACTGTTCGGCGGCATGCGCGGCACCTTCGACGCCCTGCCCGACGTCGCGCAGGGCAACTTGACGATGCTGAACACCAAGGCCGACCGCTTCGCGCCCTTCGTGCGCCGCGTCGGCACGCGCGTGTTCCAGAATCTGCTGATCTACCAGCGGCAGAACCTCGAGGCGTCGGACATCCTCGCGGCCAACGACATCGTCACCGCGCGCGTCATCCTCGACCGCAACGGCAAGCTCAAGACGCTCGAGATCGAGGAGCACTCGGGCAGCATGGCCGTCGACCAGACGCTGATCGACGCGCTCCGCCAGGCCGCGTTCGACGACAACCCGCCGCCGTCGGCGGCGAACGCCAACGGCGAGTACGAGTTCATCTTCCAGGCGCAGCTCATCGCCGGCGTCGGCCCGGGACCGCGCGGGCCGGTGCTGCGCACGGTCGAGAGCCGGCTGCGGATCGGGCTGCTCTAGGCCGCGCCTCGCGCGAGCGCGCGCGAGTTGCTCGACGTTGCGAGGGTAGCGGACGCTTCAAGCTGCCCGCGGGACGCGCTCGTGCCCGTCTGCGGGGCTCGCTCAGCCCTCGGCGGTGTCCGTGGAGGGGTCGGCGGACGGCGCGGGCGCGTCGCTCGCCGGCGCGGACGTCTCGCCGGACGACGCAGGTGCGTCGCCGGAAGACGCGGGCGTTTCCCCGGACGACGCAGGCGCATCGGACGCAGGCGGGTCACCGGACGACGCCGTCGCCTCGTCCGCGGGCTTCGCCGGACGCCAGCGCAGCACCGGACGGCGCGCCGCGCGCACCTCGTCGAGCCGGCGCACGCGCGTCGTGTGCGGTGCGGTCTTGAGCAGCTGCGGATCCTTCCGCGCCTCGGCGACGATGCGCTCGATCGCGGCGACGAAGGCGTCGAGGGTCTCGCGGCTCTCGGTCTCCGTCGGCTCGATCATCATTGCGCCGCTCACCACCAGCGGGAAGTAGATCGTCGGCGCGTGGAAGCCGAAGTCGAGCAGCCGCTTGGCGATGTCCATGGTCTTGACGCCGGTGTCGGCGAGACCCTGATCCGTGAACACGCACTCGTGCAGGCACGGCCCGCGCTGCGCGATCGTCAAGAGCGGCTCGAGCTTCTTGCGCAGGTAGTTCGCGTTCAGCACGGCGCGCTCGGTCATGCGCGTGATGCCGTCGCCGCCGAGCCCGAGCATGTAGGTGTAGGCGCGCACCAGCATGCCGAAGTTGCCGTGGAACGTGCGCACGCGCCCGATCGACAGCGGCGCGTCCTCCGAGAGCTGGAAGCCGCTCGCGGTTCGCACGACGCGCGGCACCGGCAGGAACGGCTCGAGGATCTTCTTGACGCCCACCGGACCCGCGCCCGGACCGCCGCCGCCGTGCGGCGTCGAGAACGTCTTGTGCAGGTTGATGTGCAGCACGTCGGCGCCGACGTCGCCGGGACGCGTGACGCCGCAGAGCGCGTTCATGTTCGCGCCGTCGATGTAGACCAGCCCGCCCTTCGCGTGAACCGCGTCGGCGATGCTGCGGATGTCGCGCTCGAAGAGCCCGAGCGTGTTCGGGTTGGTGATCATCACCGCGGCGACGTCCTCGTCGAGACGCGCCTCGACGTCCGCGACGTGCACGAGCCCGTCACGCCCGACCGGCACCTCGACGCAGCGGTAGCCGCACAGCACCGAGCTCGCCGGGTTGGTGCCGTGCGCGCTCGCCGGGATCAAAACGGTCTTGCGCGGGTTGCCCTGCTGCTCGTGGTACGCGCGCACCATCTTGATGCCGACGAACTCGCCCTGCGCGCCGGCCGCGGGCGTGAGCGTCACGGCGTCCATGCCGCTCACCTCGGCGAGCATCTGCTCGAGCTCGTGCATCAGCGCGAGCGCGCCCTGCGTCAGCACGTCGGGCCAAAGCGGGTGGATCCCCTGGTGGCCGGGGAGCCGCGCCGCCCACTCGTTCACGATCGGGTTGTACTTCATCGTGCACGAGCCGAGCGGGTAGAAGTTCGACGCGATCGAGAAGTTCCACTGCGAGAGGCGCGTGAAGTGACGCACCACCTCGAGCTCGCTGAGCTCGGGCAGCCCCTCGAGCGACGGCTGCGCGAGCTCCGGCTCGAGCGCCGGCAGAGCGACGTCCGGCGGCAGGTCGTCGGCCGGCAGGGAGACCGCGCGGCGTCCCGGCGATCCCGCCTCGAACAGCAGCGGCTCGTCGTACATCACGCTGCTCCCGCGGAGCGCCACTCGCTGGCGAGCCGCTCGATGTCGGCGCGGCGGTGCACGTCGGTGACGCACACGAGCAGGGAGTCGTCGAGCTCGGGGTACCAGCGTCCGAGCGGCACGCCGGCGACGATCCCGCGCCGCACGAGCTTCTCCCAGCGTCCCGAGACGTCCGCGCCGCGCATGACGCACTCGTTGAACGTCGGACCCGTGAAGCGCTCCTCGAGCCCCGCCCCGGCGAGCTGCGCAACCGCGTAGCGCAGCTTGCGCACGTTGAGGCGCGCGAGGTCGCGCAGGCCGTTCGGCCCGAGCAGCGCCACGCAGATCGTGAACGCGAGCGCGCACAGGCTGTGGTTCGTGCAGATGTTGGAGGTCGCCTTCTCGCGGCGGATGTGCTGCTCGCGCGTCGACAGCGTCAAGCAAAAGCCGCGCTTGCCGTCGGCGTCGACGGTCTCGCCGACGATGCGTCCCGGCATCGCGCGCAGAAAGCTCTCGCGCGTGCCGAACAGGCCGACACCCGGCCCGCCGTAGCTCAGCGGCAGCCCGAGCCCCTGCCCTTCGCCGACCGCGATGTCGGCGCCGAGAGCGCCCGGCGGAGTGAGCCAGCCGAGCGCGAGCGGCTCGAGCGTCACCGTGACGAGCAGCGCGCCGTGCGCCTGCGCCCACGCCGACGCCGCGCGCAGATCCTCGACGACGCCGAAGAAGTTCGGGTAGCCGACGACCACGCACGCGACCTCGCCCGCCGCGGCGTCACCGTTGCCGGCGGTCGCGTCGTCGAGCTGTACGCGGCCGCTCTGGTCGAAGCCCGCCTCGATCAGCGTCACGTCCTCCATCGAGGACAGGTAGGTCGCGATCGTCTGGCGGACGTTCGGGTGCAGCGAGCGCGCGACGACCACCTTCCCGCCGCGCGCGTCGCGCGTGCGGCTCGCGCGCAAACGCAGCGCCATCAGCACCGCCTCGGCGGCGGCCGAAGCGCCGTCGTACATGCTCGCGTTCGCGAGCTCGGTGCCGAGCAGGATCGAGGTGATCGTCTGGAACTCGAAGATCGCCTGCAGCGTGCCCTGGCTGACCTCGGGCTGGTAGGGCGTGTACGCGGTCGCGAACTCCGAGCGCGAGGCGAGCGCGTCGACCGCGCTCGGGATGTAGTGCGCGTACGCGCCCGCGCCGACGAACGACAGCACCTCGGCGCGGTTGCGGCTCGCGAGCGCCGCGAGACGCGCGCGGAGGTCGGGTTCACTGAGCCCGGGCGCGATGTCGAGCGCGCGCCCGAGACGCACGTCCTCGGGCAGGTGGGCGAAGAGATCGGCGATGCGCGAGACGCCGATCTCGGCGAGCATCGCCTGGACGTCCGCCTCGGTGTGGGGGGTGTAGTCCATCTCGTGTACCGCTGCGGGCGCCGACCGGCGCGCGGCTGCGACCTACTCGGCGGCGCTTTCCTCGATGTACTTGCGGTACTCCTCGGCGGTCATCAGCTCGTCGAGCTCGGCGGTGTCGCCGATCTGCAGCTTGATCATCCAGCCGTCGCCGTAGGGGTCCTCGTTGATGAGCTCGGGGTTGTCCGGCAGGTCGTCGTTGATCTCCGTGACCTCGCCCGAGACCGGCGCGTAGACGTCCGACACCGCCTTGGTCGACTCGACGACGCCGAACGCCTCGGACTTCTCGACACGGTCACCGACCGCGGGCAGCTCGACGAAGACGACCTCGCCGAGCTGCTGCTGCGCGTGGTCGGTGATGCCGACGGTCGCGATCGTGCCGTCGATCGAGACCCACTCGTGCTCGCGGGTGTACTTGAGGTCCTCGGGAAGCTCCATCGCGTCGATCCTGTCCTCGTCTTTCAGCTCGCCGGCGTCGCCGGCCGGCGGTAGAACGGCAGCCGCACGCGTTCCGCCGCGACCGCGCGACCGCGGATCTCGACGGACAACGCTGCGTCTAGCGATTCCCGCGCGATCAACGCAAGGGCGATCGCCTTGCCGAGCGTCGGCGACTTGGTGCCGCTCGTGCAGCGTCCGACCTGCTTGCCGTCGGCGAGCACCGGATAGTCGGCGCGCGCGATGCCGGGCTCGCGCAGCTCGAGGCCGACGAGCTGGCGCGGGACGCCCTTCTGCTTCTGCGCGACGAGCGCGTCGCGGCCGATGAAGTGCGGCTTGTCGAGCTTGACGGCCCAGCCGAGGCCCGCTTCGAGCGGCGTCACGTCGCGCGCGAGCTCGTGGCCGTAGAGCGGCAGCCCGGCCTCGAGCCGCAGCGTGTCGCGCGCGCCGAGCCCGATCGGGCCGATCTCGAGGTCGTCGCTCGCGGCGCCGAGCAGCGCCTGCCAGAGCGCGACCGCGCTCGCGACCGGCACGAAGAGCTCGAAGCCGTCCTCGCCGGTGTAGCCGGTGCGCGCCGCGAACACGCGCACGCCCGCGACCGTCGCCTCCGCGCAGGCGAAGCGCGGCAGCGCGAGCAGCTCGGCCTCGGCGCCCACGCGCTGCAGCACGTCGGTCGTGCGCGGTCCCTGCAGCGCGAGCAGCGCGAGCTCGTCGCTTCTGTCGACCACGACCGCGTTCGGCACGTGCTTGCTCTGCTCGAGGATCCAGTCGCGGCAGATCTGCGCGTTGCCTGCGTTGACGCAGAACAGGAAGCGCTCGTCGCCGGTCCGGTAGAGGATCGTGTCGTCGATCGTGCCGCCGTTCTCGTCGCACCAGAGCGTGTACTGCGCCTGGCCGACGGCGAGGCGGGACGCGTCGTTGGTCGCGACGCGCTGGCAGAGCTCGAGCGCGCCCGGTCCGCGCACCTCGATCTCGCCCATGTGCGAGACGTCGAAGAGCCCGGCGCTGCGGCGCACGAGCGCGTGCTCGGCGAGGATGCCCGCGTACTGCACCGGCATCTCCCAGCCGCTGAACTCGGTGAAGCGCGCGCCCGCGGCGCGGTGCTGCTCGTAGAGTGGTGTGCGGCGCATGATTCCCTAGCGCAGGCTCGCGGCGGCCGCCTGCGCGGTGTTGGCGAGCAGCATCGCGATCGTCATCGGACCGACGCCGCCCGGCACCGGCGTGATCGCGCTCGCGCGCTGGCGCGCGACCTCGAACTCGACGTCGCCGACGAGGCCCTCGTCCGTGCGGTTCGTGCCGACGTCGATCACCACCGCGCCCGGCTTGATCCACTCGCCCTTGATCGCCTGCGCCTTGCCGATCGCGGCGACCAGGATGTCGGCGCGTCCGATCTCGCCGGCGAGGTCCGCGGTGCGCGAGTGGCAGATGGTCACGGTCGCGTGACGCTCGAGGAGCAGCAGCGCCGCCGGCTTGCCGACCAGCAGGCTTCTGCCGACCACCACCGCGCGCTTGCCCTTCGGGTCGCAGCCGACCTCGTCGAGCAGGCGCAGCACGCCGAGCGGCGTGCACGGCCGCAGCCCCGGCTCACCGGCGACGAGACGTCCGCGGCTCACCGCGTGCAGACCGTCGACGTCCTTGTCCGGCGAGATGCGCTCGATGATGCGCTCGGGCACGAGGTGCGACGGCAGCGGAAGCTGCACGAGGATGCCGTGCACGTCGGGGCGCGCGTTCAGCTCGTCGATCAGGCGCAGCAGCTCGGCCTCGGTGGTCGACGCCGGCAGCTCGTGGCCGAACGACGCCATGCCGGCCTCGACGCAGGCCTTCTTCTTGTTGCGCACGTAGATCGCGGACGCGGGATCGTCGCCCACGAGCACGGTCGCGAGCCCCGGCTCGACGCCGCGCTGCTTGAGCTCCGCGACGCGCGCGCGGACCTCCTCGCGTACGCGCTGCGCGATCGCCTTGCCGTCGATGATGCGTGCGCCCGCTGCTTCGTCCGCCGCCATTCGCGGGGTCTATACGGGCCTCCCCGACGGCTGTCCAGCGTGCACCCCGAGCCGCGTGTCCAGCCGTGATTCGCGTCGCTGACGACGCGGATCTCTGCGTCCGCGGCGCCGGATCTGGTACCAAGAGACATGACGATCGGCGTCCCGCGCGAGATCAAGCCCGACGAGAACCGCGTCGCGCTGACGCCCGCGGGCTGCGCGGCGCTGCGCGCGCACGGCCACCGCGTGCTGGTCGAGCGCGGCGCCGGCGCCGGCTCCGGGCTCGCCGACGAGCGCTATCGCGAAGCCGGCGCCGAGCTGATCGACGACCCCGAGGTGCTGTGGGCCGAGAGCACGCTGGTGCTCAAGGTGAAGGAGCCCGTCGAGGAAGAGATCCCTCGCCTGCGGCCGGGGCTCGCGCTCTTCACCTACCTGCACCTCGCCGCCAACGAGCGCTTGACACGCGCGCTCCTCGACAGCGACACGACCGCGATCGCCTACGAGACGCTGCAGCTCGACGACGGCTCGCTGCCGCTCCTGATGCCGATGAGCGAGGTGGCCGGACGCCTCGCGATCCAGGTCGGCGCCTGGTGCCTCGAGCACCAGAACGGCGGCCGCGGGGTGCTCTTGTCCGGAGCGTCGGGCGTGCGTCCGGGCAAGGTCGTGATTCTCGGCGCCGGCATCGCCGGCACCAGCGCCTGCCAGGTCGCCGCCGGCGTCGGCGCCGACGTGAGCATCCTCGACGTGAACGCGACGCGGCTGCGCTACGTGCACGACATCCTGCGCGGCCAGGTCACCACCGTGATGTCGAACCGCGCCAACGTCGAGGAGGAGGTGCTGAGCGCCGACCTCGTGATCGGCACCGTGCTGATCCCGGGCGCGCGCGCGCCGAAGCTCCTGTCACGCGAGCTCGTCGCGGCGATGCGCAAGGGAGCGGCGCTGGTCGACGTGTCGATCGACCAGGGCGGCACGTCGGAGACCTCGCGCCCGACGACGCACCGCGACCCGATCTACGTCGAGCACGGCGTCGTGCACTACTGCGTGACCAACATGCCCGGCATCGTGCCGCACACGTCCACGCACGCGCTCACCAACGCGACGCTGTCCTACGCGCTGCAGATCGCCGACGCGGGCGTCGAGCAGGCGCTGCGCGCCAGCGTGCCGCTGCAGCGCGCGCTCAACGTCTACCGCGGCAAGGTCGTGCACGCGGGCGTCGCGGAGGCCTGCGGCCTCGAGGCGACGCCGGTGCGCGACGTGCTGGGTTGATCGACGCGGAGCGACGCGGCCCGCGTCACTCGCCGCGCACGAAGCGCAGCCCGAGCTCGCGCAGCTGCGCCGGCGTCGGCGGCGACGGCGCCTCGCTCATCGGGTCCGACGCCTTCTGCGTCTTCGGGAACGCGATCACGTCGCGGATCGAGCTCTCGCCGAGCCACAGCATGCACAGGCGGTCGAGACCGAGCGCGATGCCGCCGTGCGGCGGCGCGCCGTACGACAGCGCGTCAAGCAAGAATCCGAACTGGTGGCGCATCTGCGCCTCGTCGATGCCGAGCGCGGCGAACATCTTGGCCTGGATGTCCGGACGGTGGATACGGATCGATCCGCCGCCGAGCTCCGTGCCGTTCAGCACGACGTCGTAGGCCTGCGCGCGCACCTTCTCGGGCTCGGTCGACAGCAGCTCGATGTCCTCGTCGCGCGGCGCGGTGAACGGATGGTGCACCGCCGCGAGCCGCTTCGCCTCGAGGTTGTACTCGAGCAGCGGGAAGTCGGTCACCCAGAGATAGTTCCACTTCCCCTCGGGGATCATGCCGAGCATGTTGGCGAGGCGCAGGCGCAGCTGGCCGAGGATGGTCAGCGCGTGCGTGCGCGGCCCGGCGACGAGGAACAGCACGCCGCCCGTCCGCAGCCCGGTGCGCTCGCAGATCTTCTCGCGCTCGCCCTCGTCGAAGAACTTCGCGAGCGGCGACTGCCAGCCGTCCTCCGCGGCGCGGATCCAGGCGAGGCCGCCGGCGCCGAGCGTCTGCACCCAGGCGACGAGCTCGTCGAGCTCGCGACGCGACAGCCGCCGGCCGTCCTCGGCGACGATGCCCGCGACGGCGCCGCCGCGCGCGACCGCCTCCGCGAGGATGCGCGCCTTGCTCTCGCGCATCAGGTCCGAGAGCTCGCAGATCTCGAGGCCGAAGCGGGTGTCCGGACGGTCGGTGCCGAAGCGCCGCATCGCCTCGTCGTAGTGCATGCGCGGGAACGGCGTCGGCGGCTCCGGCGCGCCGATCGCGCGCGCGCCCGCGACCAGCAGACCTTCCGTCAGCGCCATGACGTCCTCCGCGCCGACGAAGGACATCTCGATGTCGACCTGCGTGAACTCGGGCTGGCGGTCGGCGCGCAGATCCTCGTCCCGGAAGCAGCGGACGATCTGGTAGTAGCGATCGAAGCCCGACACCATCAGGATCTGCTTGAAGAGCTGCGGCGACTGCGGCAGCGCGTACACCATTCCTGGATTGACGCGGCTCGGGACGAGGTAGTCGCGCGCGCCCTCCGGGGTCGAGCGCGTGAGGATCGGGGTCTCGATGTCGACGAAGCCGCGCTCGTCGAGGTAGCGGCGGATCGCGGCGGTCGCGCGGTGGCGCGCCATCAGGTTGTGCGTCAAGCGCGGACGCCGCAGGTCGAGGTAGCGGTGCTTGAGCCGGACCGCCTCGTTCGCCTCGCTCGCCTCGTCGAGCGGGAACGGCAGGACGCGCGAGGTCGACAGCACGCGCAGCTCGTCGACGCGCAGCTCGACGTCGCCCGTCGGCAGCGCCTCGTTGCGCGTCTCGGGCGGCCGCGCCGCGAGCTTGCCGTGCACCGCGATCACGAACTCGCTGCGCAGGGCGTGCGCGCGCTGGTGCGCGACCGGGCTGTCGTCGGGGTCGAGCACGAGCTGCACGATGCCGGTGCGGTCGCGCAGGTCGATGAACACGATGCCACCGTGGTCGCGGCGGTTCGCGACCCAGCCCATCAGGATCAGCTCGCGCCCGACGTCGCTCATGCGGACCTCGCCGCAGTACACGCTGCGCCGCCAGTCGCCGAGCGTGTCGAGCTGGATGGGTGCGTGCTCCTTCTCTGCCACCGTCGTCATGCGCTCCTCCTCGCCCCCACGGCCGCGAGAAGCGCGTCGCCGGTCAGGTCGATGTCCACCGCCAGCTTGCGGTCCTGCTTGGCCTCCATGTCGCGCATCGTCGCGCGGCGCTGCGCGAGCTCTTCCTCGCCGAGGATCATCACCTGCTTCGCGCCGAGCTTGTCCGCCCGACGCATCAAGCTCTTCAGGCTGCGGCCACCGTCGAGCTCGACGCGCAATCCGGCGGCGCGCAGCCGCCGTGCGACGCCGAGCGCTTCGGCCTCGGCCTCGGCCCCGAGCGGGGCGATGAAGATCTCGGGGGCGAGCTCGGCCGCGACCTGTGCGTCGACGCTCGGGTCCGACGCCTGCAGCGACAGCACCAGGCGGTCGACGCCGAATGCGAATCCGATTCCGGACACCGGCGGACCGCCGAGCTGCGCGACGAGCCCGTCGTAGCGTCCGCCCGCGCCGACTGCGCCCTGCGCGCCGAGACCGGGACCCATCACCTCGAACGTCGTGCGCACGTAGTAGTCGAGCCCGCGCACGAGACGCGGGTCGAGCTCGTACGGCACGCCCTGCGCGTCGAGCAGCGCGCGCACGCGCGCGAAGTGCGTCGCGCACGGCTCACAGAGGTGATCGATCAGGCGCGGCGCGTCCTTGGTCGCCTCGCGGCATCCGGGTTCCTTGCAGTCGAGGATCCGCAGCGGGTTCTTGTCGAGCCGGCGTCGGCAGTTCTCGCACAGCTCGTCGAGGCGCGACTGGCCGAACGCGCGCAGCTCGTCGCGGTACGCGGGACGGCACTGCGCGTCGCCGAGCGAGTTCAGGAGCAGCGTCGCGCCGCGCACGCCGACGGCGTCGAGCACGTCCCACATCGCGAGCAGGAGCTCGGCGTCGGCGAGCGGATCCTCGCGTCCGATCAGCTCGGCGCCCACCTGGTAGAACTGCCGGTGGCGTCCCTTCTGCGGACGCTCGTGCCGGAACATCGGCCCGAGGTAGTAGAAGCGCCCGACCGGATCCTTCTGATCGAGATGGTGCTCGACGTAGGCGCGCACGAGCGGCGCGGTCCCCTCCGGACGCAGCGTGAGCAGCGTCTCGTCGCGGTCCGGGAAGGTGTACATCTCCTTCTCGACGATGTCGGTGGTCTCGCCGATCGCGCGCGCGAAGAGCTCGGTGCGCTCGACGATCGGCAAGCGGATCTCGGCGTAGCCGTAGGTCTCGAGCACCCGCACCGCCGCATTCTCGACGCGGGACAGCAGGCGCGCCGCCTCGGGCAGCGCGTCGCGGAATCCCTTGACGGCGGTGATGTTCATCGAACCCTTCGGGATATCATGCGAAGGGATCTTCTCAATCAGTCGGATTCGTCGGACCGCGATGCGGACCCCAGGTTTCGCGGAGCTGCGCGAGCTGCGCGTACTGCGTGAGGTCGTACTGCAGCGGCGTCACGGTGATGTAGCCCGCGCGCAGAGCGGACAGATCGGTGTCGTCGCTCTCGGGCTCGCGGTCGCCCTGATCCGTGAGCCAGAAGTACGCGCGACCGCGCGGATCGGTGCGCCGGTCGTACGTGTCGGTCCACGGCGCGGTGCTCTGCGGGACGATCCGGACGCCGCGCGGCTCGCCACGATCGAGGCGCGGGATGTTGACGTTCAGCACCATGCCCGGCGAGATGCCGAGCTCGATCGCGCGCTCGACGATCACGCGCGCGTGGACCGCGGCGCGCTCGAAGTCCAGCACCTCCGAAGCCTCGAGCGAGATCGCGAGCGCCGGGATGCCGATGAACGCGGCCTCGACCGCCGCCGCGACGGTGCCCGAGTAGATGACGTCGACGCCGCGGTTCGAGCCGGCGTTGATGCCGGAGACGACGAGGTCGGGACGCCCGCCGCACAGCGCGCGCACGCCGAGCTTCACGCAGTCCGCGGGGCTGCCGTCGACGCTCCAGCCCTCGAGCTCGGTGCCGACCTTCACCCGCTGGGTGATCAGCGGCGACATGAAGGTGATCGCGTGCGCGGCACCGCTCTGCCCCGCCTCGGGCGCCACGACGTCGATCTCGCCGAGCGGCCGCAGCACGTGCGCCAGGGCCGCGAGCCCCGGCGCCAGGATGCCGTCGTCGTTGGTCACGAGGATGCGCATGACCCGCTTTGGTAACGGTTGCGTCGCCGCCGGGCGAAGCCCGTTGCGCGCGTGCGGCGAAGCCGCCGCGCCGGCACGGCGGACTTGTGGCCGCGGCCGCGAAACCTGTTGAGCCGGCGGCGGACGAAGCCTATGGAGGCGGCATGCCGGCCGCAGACGCGCGCTGTCCGATCCTCACCGGCAACGCGTGGGCGTTCGGCCTCGACGTGACGGCCGATCTGATCCTGCCGCCGTCGCGCCACGACGATCCGCATCCCGAGCGCTTCCTGATGACGCCGATCGACCCGAGCTTCCCGAGCCGCGTCTCGCCCGGCGACATCGTGGTCGGCGGCGGCGACTTCGCCGCGGGGACGTCCAACGACGCGGGCGTGCGCGCGATGCTGGGTGCGCGGATCGCCGCGGTGGTCGCCTACTCGTACGATCCCGCGTTCGCGCGCTACGCGTTCGAGCTCGGGCTACCCGCGGTGGCGGTCAACGAGTCGCTCGCGATCCACACGGGGGCGCGGCTGCGCATCGATCTCGAGGGCGCGCGCGTCGTCAACCTGAGCTCCGGCGATCGCTACCCGATCCGCAACGTCGACGACGCGATGCTCGAGCACTTCCGGCGCGCGTATGCTTGAGGGTGCTTGACGTGCTCGAGGCCGAGATCAAGCTCGCGCTCGCGCCGGGCGACGTAGATCCTCTGCGGGCGCGTCTCGCGGCGCTCGGCGCACGCGCGCACGGCACGCGAACGCAGGTCGACACCTACTTCGCGCACCCGACGCGCGACTTCGCGTCGACCGACGAGGCGCTGCGGCTGCGCGCCGACGGCGACGAGCTGCGCGTGACCTACAAGGGTCCGAAGCTCGATCCGCCGCTCAAGACCCGCGAGGAGATCGAGCTCGCGCTGCAGACGGATCACCCGACCGCGTCGCGCCTCCTCGAGCGGCTCGGCTTCCGCGTCGCGGCCGAGGTGCGCAAGCGGCGCGAGGAGTGGACGCTCGACGGCGACCTGACGGTCCACGTCACGATCGACGAGGTCGACGGCCTGGGCACGTTCTGCGAGGTCGAGGTCGCGTCGCAGACGGTCGAGGACGGCCGCGCGCGGCTGCGCGCGGCGCAGGAGCGTC
This sequence comes from Candidatus Binatia bacterium, assembly GCA_036563615.1. Taxonomy (NCBI): domain Bacteria; phylum Candidatus Binatota; class Binatia (SeqCode); species Binatia bacterium. Next base: position 459,856 of record DATCMB010000022.1, on the reverse strand, counting down.
TGGGGCTCGCGCACCTCGCACCGATCCCGGAGAGCTACCTCGAGCTGCTCGCGCGCCGCACGACGCGCTAGCTGCGCCACGCACCGCGCCGACGTGTCGCGCGACGGCGCGCTGTCGTCGCCGCGCGCGAGCCGCGGCGCGACGCGCGCTTCAGCCCAGCGCCTTCACCATCGCGAGCGCCTGCTCGCCGCTCGGATACGCCGCCGCGCGCTCGCGGGTGCGCTGGTAGCCCGCGGCGGTGAAGAAGCGCTGCGCGCGCGCGTTGCTCGCGGCCGTGTGCAGACGCATCTCGCTCGCCGAGAAGCCGCGGGCGAGGAGCTCCGCGCGCTCGAGCAGCATGCGGCCGATGCCGCGTCGCCGCTGCGTCGGCGCGATCGCGATCGCGAGCAGCTCCGCCGTCGGACGGCGGCCGAAGCCGATCTCCTGGCGCACGGCGACCAGCGCGAAGCCGCGTCGATGGCCCGCCTCGGTCGCGACCACCGCGCCGACCTCGGCCGCGTCGAGCCAGCTCGACATCGTGGCGCGGTAGTCGCCGAGCGCCGCGAAGGTCGCGGTCGCGAGCTCGACGATGAACTCCCGGTCCTCCTTCCGACCCAGCCGGAGCTCGATCGGCTCGCGCAGCGGCACCTCGACCACGGCTCAGGCTACGCCGCCCCCCGAGCGCGCAGCAAGCGAATCACCGACGCGTCGCGCGGCGAAGGCGGTAGCATTGCAGACCACGACCCGTTACCAAGGAACCGACGCGGGTCGTTCGTGGCTTGCGTTGCCTAGGGCCGTGGCCCGGGGAGAGCCGCATGAGCCAACGAGATGACGAGGACACCCTCTACGAGTGTGATTGCTTTCGCGTGATCCGCTTCGTCGACGACGAAGGCGGCGCGAACGTCAGCATCTCGTTCTACGACCACGGCATCGACCTGTACCTCAGCGAGGAGGAGTTCGGGCACTTCGTCGAGGCGCTGAGCGGGTTGCAGCCCTTGCCGACCAAGGCCTTCCAGCACTGAGGGACACCGCCCCCGAGCGGGGCCTCGAGCTCGCGCCAGCGGTCGGGTCGATGCGGTCCGTGTGACGGGTGGTCCGCGGCGGAAGCGCCCGCGTGCCGCACGGCGCACGCACGAGCACTCTCTCCGCCCGACCCACGCGTCGCGCGAGCCTCGTCCCGTGCCGCTTCGTCGCGGGAAAGAAATGCGCTAGCGTGCGCGCCGCTTTGCGACCCCAGGAGGTGGCTATGAGGCGCGGTGGCAGACTCGTCCGGGCGGCACTCTCGATCGCGCTCGCGCTCGGCGCGGCGGCATGTGGCGGCGATTCCGATCCCAAGCTGCCGAATCCGGCGCCGCCGGCCACCACCGAGGTGTCCGGCCTCGCGGGCCCCGAGGGGCTCACCTTCGACAGCAACGGCGTGCTGTACGTCGGAACGTCGACCGGCAGCATCGTCCGCGTCTTCCCCGAGGGCTTCACGGACGTCTTCTTCGAGACCGGACGCGAGCTCGCAGGGCTCGCGACCGGGCCGCAGAACGAGATCTTCGCCGCCGCGTTCACGACCGGCGAGGTGCTCGCGATCAGCCAGGCCGGCGTGCTGCGCGTCGCGACGAGCGGCCTCGACAGCCCGAACGCGATCGTCTTCGACCGCTTCCAGCGTCCGCTCGTCTCCGCGATGGGCCTCGGCGGTCGCCCGCAGATCGCGCTGATCGAGATCGACGGCACGTACCAGACGCTGACCCGCGAGATCCCGACGCCGAACGGCATGGCGTTCGGCCCCGACGGGCTGCTCTACGTCGCCGACACCTTCAACAACCGCGTCGTGCGCATGCAGCAGAGCGACGACGGCGAGCTCTCGACGCCCGAGCTCTACGCGAGCGGGCTCGGGCTGCCGGACGGCATCGCGTTCGACGAGCGCGGCCACCTGTTCGTCGCGGGCGCGGGCTCGATCTGGGTCGTGCTTCCCGAGGAGGCGCCCGCGGCGCGGCCGTTCGTCACCGCGGGCGACGTCTACGGCCCCGCGAGCCTCGCCTTCGGCTTCGGCACGGGCCGCGACCCGACCCGCCTCTACTTCACCAACTTCGGCTTCCCCGAGCTGGGCAGCGGCTCGACGGTGGCGTCGGTGCGCGTCGGCATCCGCGGCAACCGGCTGTACGCGCCCTGACGCAGCGTCGCGCCGCGCGCGAGCGACGCGCCTGAATGCTCGCGCCGCCGCGGCGAGCAGCGAGCGACCGTCAGGTCGCCGTGGCCGCGAGCGCGCCGGCGCGCTCGAGCAAGGTCAGCTTGTTGCGCGCCGCCTTGCCGAGCTTGGTGCGCGGCGACTTCGCCACCACGTGACGGAGGAGCTCGACCGCCGCGGCGCGCGTCGGCCCCTCCTCGGCGAGGTTGAACGCGACGTAGAACAGCTCTTCGAGACCGAGCGCGCGGCTCTTGCGCAGCCGCTCGGCGATCGGGAACGTGCCGCGCTCGAGCGCAGCGAGCGTTTCCAGCGCCTCGTCGCGCCGGCGCGCGAGCCCCATCCAGTCGCGCTTGCCGCTCTTGAGACGCGCGAGCGCGAGCTGGAAGCGCGTCTCGTCGTCCGCGCCGGGAAGCTCGCAGCGCAGCGCGAGACGCCGCGCGGCGTCGGCGAATTTTCTCTTCTTGAAGAGCGTCTCGCTGCGCTCGACGAGCATGCTCGCCGCGCGCTCCTCGAGCCCGGCGGCGCGCACGACGTGCAGCAGCGCGCTCCACAGCCGGTCGTCGCGCGCGAGGCTCGCGTCGAACCGCTCGAGCAGCGCGTCCGCCTGCGCCTTCTTCCACGGCTCGCGACGCGTCGCGAGGATGTCGGCGAGCACCCACGCGCGGCGCTCGTCGTCGCAGCGCAGGAGCGCCTTGACCAGCACGCCGTGCGCGCCTTCGACGTGCTTGAGCGCCGTCTGCGCCGCCGTGCGGCCGCCGTGGTCGGCGTCGTCGAGGTGCTCGAGAAGCGTCGCGACGACCGCGCCTGAATCGATCTCCGCCATCTTCGCGAGCGCGAAGCGACGCGCGGCGGGGCTCGCGACGGCGGCGAGCCTGGTCAGGAGCGGCAGGCGGTCCGCGCCGAACGGCTGCTCCGCGAGCACGTCGGCCGCGGCGCGCACGACCCACTCGTCGGCGTCCTCCAGAAGCTCCACGAGCACGCGCTGCTCCGCGGCGGTCGGCTTGCCGTGGCTCAGCGCCGCGCCGAGCGCGCGCACTGCCGCCGAGCGCGCGCGACCGCTCGCCGTGCGCACGAGCACGAGCAGCGCCTTGCGCAGCTCCGGTCGCGCGAGCGTCGCCGCGAGGTCGACGAGCGCGAGCAGCGTCGGCTCGTCGCCGAGCAGCGCCTCGTCGCCGAGGCGCTCGGCGAGGCGCTCCGCGATCGCGCGCTGCCCCGCTTCGTCGGTCTGCGCGCTCGCGGCGACCAGCGCCCGCGCCGCCTCGCGCACCGCGTCGGGGTCGCGCGAGGCGAGCAGCTTGAGGAGCGCGTCGCGCGGACGCTTGCCCTGCTGGTGCGCGATCCACGCCGCGACCGGACCACGCTTGCGGCGATCGAGCTTCGGCAGCACCGCCGCCGCGGCCGACACGCCGGCCGCTCCGGCGGCGGCGAGGATGCGCTCCGCGCGCTCGCGCGCCGGTGACGGCGGCTCGGCGAGGAACGGAACGATCGCGGGCAGGAGCCCGTCGCTGCCCACCTTCTCCGCGTAGGCGAGGCCGAAGTCCTGCAGGACGGCGTTGCCCGACTCGAGCGCCGCCGCCACCGCCTCGACCGCCGCAGGCTCGTCGCAGCGCAGCTCGCCGAGGAGCAAGATCGCCGCCGAGCGAAGCTGCATGTCGCCCTCGCGGGCGAGCGCCACGAGCCTGCGCTGCGTCGCGTCCATCGGGGACGAGATGGCACGGCGGGCCGCGGCCGCTCAAGCGCGGAGCGCGAGCCGTTTCGCGGTTCCGGTCGCGCCCAGGGAGCTGCTATGCAGCCGTCCGATGCTCGTCCACCGTTCGCGCCTGCACCGTTCGCGCTTGCACCGTTCCCGACGCAGCCCCGCAGCCCTTCCCGTCCTCCTCGTTCTCGTCCTCGCGACCGCGCTCGCCCTGCCGCCGCGCGCCGCCGCCGAGACCGTGCGCGTGTTCCTGGTCGGCCACAAGCAGCGCGTCGCCGACGCGGAGACGGTCGCGAGCTTTCGCGCGAAGATGCTCGCGCTCGTCGATGCGCGCCTGCGCACGCCGGACCTCGTGCAGGCCGGAGTCGACGACGTCGCGAGCCACCTGCCGCCGCACGACCCGTCGGCGCCACCGCTCGCCGTCGTCCACTTCCCGGAGGCGACCGGGCTCGTCGCCGGTCTGATCGGCTCGCGCGGCGCGACGGCGCGCGCCGCGAGCACGGCGACCGAGGCGTTCGCGAGCCTGCTCGGTCCGTACGGCGAGCAGATCGCGTACTACAGCGGCGTCTACCCCGAGCTGCAGGCGCAGCCGATCCGCGCGCTGATCCTCGCGCTCACCGACGTGCTCTACCGCTCGGTCTACGAGACCTTCCGCGAGATCGCGATGCGCTACGGCGTTTGGGTGAGCGTGTCGTTCGACGCCGCGCCCGCGCGCCGCGTCGAGGCGAGCGAGGCCCCCGATCTCGTCGCCCTGCTGCGCGACCCCGACGAGCCCGAGCGCAGCTACGCCTACGTCGCGACCTCGCCGCTGCCGCGCAACTTCGTCTTCCTGTTCGCGCCCGACGGCGAGCTCGTCGTGCCGGACGGACGCGGCGGCACGCTGCGCGCGCCGAGCGAGACGGGCGGCGAGCTGTCCGGCGTGCCGAAGGTCTACTTGACGCCGATCGAGCAGACGATCGACAAGCCCGGCGGCGGGCTCAGCCTCGCGTCCGCGTCGCTGCGCGACCTCGACGTGCTCGACACGCCGGTCGGCGCGATCGGCGTCGTGATCTCGAAGGACGCCTGGATGCCGGACGTCAACGAGCGCTTCGACTTGAAGGGCGCGAGCTTTCTCCTGCAGTCCGAGGCGTTCAGCACCTGGGCGTACGACACGCGCGAGTGGGCGCCGGACGTCTTCAAGTCGGGCGGCTATGCCAATCTACAAATTCGCGGCGGCTTCCTCTACAACGTCGCGCCGAGCCTGACCGGCAACCTGTTCGACACGACCTTCGACGGACAGAGCGCGATCCTCGTGCGCCGGCGCGACAAGACGCCGGCCGGGCCGCGCACGCCGGACAACGGCTTCATCGGCCAGCTCGCGGACCGGGGCTTCCTGCGTCTCGCGCCGTGGATCGTGCCGGATCCGGACCCGAGCTCGACCGCGCGCACGCTCGCCGAGCGGCGCGAGGAGCTCGCCGCCGCGGGCGCGCCGCTGCTGCCGGGTTCGGGCGTGCCCTGCCCGTCCCCGCTCGCCGTCGGCTCGTGCGAGAACGGCTACCGCGAGGCGGTCGTGTGGGCGGACCTCGACATCCCGCCGGGGCCGAGCGCGGGGCTCGGCGTTCCGGTCGAGCCCGATCCGACGCGGCGCCCGACGTCGTTCGGCGTCAATCGCGCCGTGAGCCCGCATCCCGACGGACGGCAGCGCCGCCCACGCGTCGCCGCGCGCGGACGCACCGTCGCCGTGGTGTGGGACGACACGCGCGACGGCGCGCTGCCGCAGATCTACCTCGCGCTGTCGCGCGACGGCGGCGACAGCTTCGCTCCGGCGATCAAGGTGAGCGACGCCGCGCCCGGCGTGCGTAGCGAGCTCGATCCCGACGTCGCGATCGGCGCGGACGGCGTCTACGTGGTGTGGCAGGCGTTCGAGCGCGGCGCCGACGACGACGCGGCGCGGATCGAGCTCGCGCGCTTCGCGCTCGACGGCACGAAGGTCGTGGGCGACGTGCGCGTCGACGGCGGCGACAAGCCCGCCGGACGCTGGCAGCCCGCGATCGCGCTGCTCGGCGACGGCGCGCCGGTCGTCGCCTGGATCGACGAGCGCGACACTGGCCCCGACGGCGTGGCGCTCGCGCACGTCTACGCGGCGCGCGGCACGCCGGGCGGCGCGTCGTTCGCACCCGCCGTGCGGGTCGACCGCGGCGAGCCGACGCCGCTCGCCGCGAGCCTCGACAACAAGTGGGCGCCCGCGATCCTCGCCGTCGGCCAGACGGTGCACGTCGCCTGGGTCGACTTCCGCGACTACAACTGGGACGTCTACGTCGCGCGCTCGACCGACGGCGGACGCAGCTTCGGCGAGAACCAGCGCGTCAACGGCTACCCCGACTTCGAGCGCATCTGCGACGCGCCGTCGCTCGCGCGCGCCCGCAGCAACGCGATCCGCGTCGCCTGGACCGACATCCGCGCGCGCGAGCCCGACACCAACGTCTTCGTCGCCGAGAGCCCGGACAACGGCGCCACCTGGCGCACCGACCGCCAGCTCGACCGCTCGTGGCAGGGCTTCGATCCGAACCGCGTCCGCCCGAGCTACCAGAGCCACGTCGCGCTGGCGCGCGCCGGCGAGCGCGGCTTCGCCGTCTGGCAGGACGATCGCCGCGGCAACTCCGACATCCTGTTCGCGGCGCTCGACGACGAGAGCGGCGGCACGGCGCAGCGCGAGCAGCGGGTCGACGACACCGGCGACGGTCCGAGCTACCAGGGCAAGCCGCACCTCGCGGTCGTCGGCCACGGCGACGCGGCCCGCTGCGTCGTCGTGTGGGAGGACGACCGCGAGGGGCTGATGCGCATCTACACCGCCTCGCGGCGCTGCACGGCGGCGACGCGCACGCTGCCGGAGCTCGCGGGCTGAGCGCGCGCTACACGCGCTCGACCACGCCAGGGCGGTCGGCGAAGCGCACCGCGAGCACCGCCAGCACCAGCGCGCCCGCCGCCGTCAAGAACATCGCCGGGAAGCTCCGCATCGCGATCGCGCCGAGCAGCGGCGCGCCCGCCATCTGCCCGAGGTCGATCATCGCGGTGTAGAGGCTGACCACGGCGCCGCGCACGTGCCCCGGCGTGCGGGCGACGGTGAGCACGTTCAAGATCGGGAACGCGTAGCCGTGCCCCGCGCCGCACAGCGCGCCGAGCGCGAGCAGCGGCGGCTGCGTGCTGGTGAACGGCGTCAGCGCGAGACCGATCGCGTAGGCGAGCAGCGCCGGGACGAGCACGTTCCGCGGCCCGACCCGCTCGGGGATCCGTCCGCCGACGACGCGCGTCAGAATCGCCGCCATGGCGTACGCGAAGAAGAAGCCGCCGACCTCGCCGCGCCCCGCCGCGACCGCGTACGGCGCGAGGAACGTGAAGATCGCCGCGAGCCCGACGCCGAAGAGGAACGTCGTCAGGTAGACGACGCGCAGCTCGGGCAGCACGACGAGCCGCAGCCAGACGCTCGCGCGCGGACGCTCGGTCGGCGCCGGGTGCTCGCCGCGCGCGTCCTCGAGCAGCAGCGTGAAGAGCAGCGACACCGCGGTGAAGCCCGCGGCGCACGCGAAGTACGCGGCGAAGCCGGCGCGGTCGATCAGGAACTCGCTGAGCGGTGGCGCGAGCCCGTTCGGCAGCATGCCCGCGACGCCGAACATCGCGACGCCCTCGATGCGGCGCGCGAGCGGCACGATGTGCGCGGCATAGGTGAAGTAGCTCGCGAACAGCGTCCCGGCGGCGATCGCGTGCAGGACGGTGAGCAGGAGCAGCGGCGCGCCGATCACGCCGACGAAGGCGAGCGGCACGATGCTCGCGAGATTGACGAGCCCGGCCCAGAGCAGCGTCCGCCGTCCTCCGAGGACGTCGAGCAGATGTCCCGCGATCGGGCGCGTCGCCACCGCCGCCGCCGCGCCGAGGCCCATCACCTGCCCGATCAGGAGCTCGTCCGCGCCGAGGTGGGCGAGGAACAGCGGGTAGAGGATGAACATGCCCGTCGACATGCCACCCGTGAAGTGGGTGATCGCCGCGAGCACGAAGTTGCGCGTGTAGAGCGGCGGCTCCTGCTCGTGGGAAGCGACGGTGCGCGGTGCCTCGGTGGTGTCCGTGACTGCGCTCCTGGTCGCTACGCTCTTGCCGCCCGGAAGGGCCGAGCGTATACCGCGCTACCAGAGCGCCCGGACGCCCTCAACGCTCGCCTCGCGAAGCGAGCCGGACGACCACGGCGCACGACCTGTCGTACCGACCATCGTTCCATTGCGGCGAGCGCATCGCCAAGTCGTTCGCGCACGCCCTCCTCCCCAGAAGAAGGAGATCCAAGCATGGCTGAAGAGATCACGGTCGCGGAGTTCTTCGAGAAGGTGGTTCCCGAGGGCTTCGCAGCGGAGGCCCAGAACGCTCAGGACGAGGCGACCCTGTGCTACGTCGTGACCGGCGACGGCGGCGGCGAGTGGACGCTCAAGGTCGCCGGCGGCAAGATGACCGTCGAGCGCGGCAAGCCGGAGAACGCGCTCGTCACCTACACCGTCTCCGCGAAGGACGCGCTCGACGCGATCAACGCGCGCAACGGCGCCGCGCCGGCGCTGATCGTGCCGCCGCGCCGGCAGGGGTCGCGCTCGGGCATGAGCCCGGCGGTGAAGGCGCTGCGCGGCACGGTCGAGCAGAACCTCACCCGTCCGGACGGCGATCCGTTCAAGATCGAGATCTGCTTCAACGGCGCCGCGACGCCGCGCGCCAAGGTCACCGTGGCGCTCGCCGATCAGCTCGCGATGGCCGAGGGCAAGATGAACCCGCAGGAAGCCTTCATGACCGGCAAGCTGAAGATCGAAGGCGACATGGGCTTCATGATGCAGGTCGGGATGGCTCTCCAGAGCTGAGCTTGCTCGCACGCGAAGACGCGCAGCGGCGCGCGCGCGCCGCTGCGCGCCGAGCGACGCCACCGGAGCCGTCGAGCACCACGAACGCCCCGGCGCCGCGCTCGCTCGGCACGACGCCACCCGTCTCCTTCTTCCGCCGTCCGGCGCTCGAGCTCGCGCCGGACCTGCTCGGCCTGATCCTCGCGCACGAGACGCCGGAAGGTCTCGTCGCGGGACGCATCGTCGAGGTCGAGGCGTACTGCGGACCGGACGATCTCGCCGCGCACTCGGCGCGCGGTCGACGCACGGCGCGCAACGAGGTGATGTACGGCGAGGGCGGCGTCGCCTACGTCTACTTCATCTACGGCATGCACTGGTGCGTGAACGTCGTCGCTGCGACGCGCGACGTTCCCGAAGCCGTGCTGCTGCGCGCGCTCGAGCCGGTGCACGGTCTCGAGCTCATGCGCGCCCGCCGCGGCGCGCGTGTGCCGGACGCGGCGCTCGCGCGTGGTCCGGGCAACCTGACCAAGGCGCTCGGCATCGACCGGTCGCTCAACGGCGCCGATCTGCGCACGAGCGCGCTGCGCATCTACCGGCCGCGCTGCGGCCTCCCCGATCGCAGCGACGTCGTCAGGTCGCGCCGCATCGGCGTCGACTACGCGGGGCCGTGGGCCGAGCTGCCCTGGCGCTTCTCGCTGCGCGGCAACCCGAGCGTGTCGCGGCCGCCGCGCAGCGAGTGACGCGCCGAGGCCTCAGGCGCGCTTCGGAACCTGACGCCCGAAGCGCTCGGCGAGGACGGGCGCCTTGTCCTCGCGCTCCCAGGTGAAGAAGCCGCCCTCGGGCGCCTGGCCGAAGTGGCCGTACGCTGCGGTCTTCTTGTAGATCGGGCGCAGCAGGTCGAGCGTCTTGATGATGCCGTAGGGGCGCAGGTCGAAGATCTCGAGCACGGCGTCGGCGATCTGCTCGTCGGGCACCACGCCGGTGCCGAAGGTGTCGATCAGCACCGACATCGGGCGCGCGATGCCGATCGCGTACGCGATCTGCACCTCGCAGCGCTCGGCGAGCCCCGCCGCGACGACGTTCTTCGCGATGTAGCGGCCCATGTACGCGGCCGAGCGGTCGACCTTCGACGGGTCCTTGCCCGAGAACGCGCCGCCGCCGTGACGCCCGTAGCCGCCGTAGGTGTCGACGATGATCTTGCGTCCGGTGAGGCCGCAGTCGCCCTTCGGACCGCCGACCACGAAGCGGCCGGTCGGGTTGATGTGGAACTCGGTCTCCGGCGTCAGGAAGTGCTTCGGGATCACCTGCTTGATGACGTCGTCGATGATCACCTGACGCAGCTTCTCGTTCGTCACGTCCTCGCTGTGCTGCGTCGAGATGACGACGTTGCGCACCCTCGCCGGCTTGCCGTCGACGTACTGCACGGTGACCTGCGACTTCGAGTCCGGACGCAGGAACGGGTACTGCTGCGGGTGCTCCTTGCGGATCTGCGTGAGATGCTTGACGAGACGGTGTGCGAGCGAGATCGGCAGCGGCATCAGCTCGGGCGTCTCGTTGCACGCGAAGCCGAACATCAGGCCCTGGTCACCCGCGCCCTGCTCCGCCTCGTTCTCCTTGGTGACGCCCATGCTGATGTCGGGCGACTGACGGTCGATGGCGGTGAGCACCGCGCAGGTGTCGTAGTCGAAGCCCATCTCGGAGGACGTGTAGCCGATCTCCTTGATGGTCTCGCGGGCGATCTCGCTGTAGGCGATCTTCGCGTTGGTCGTGATCTCGCCGGCGATCACCACCATGCCCGTCTTGCACAGCGTCTCGCACGCGATGCGCGCCTTCGGGTCCTGGCGCAGGATCTCGTCGACGACGGCGTCGGAGATCAGATCGCACATCTTGTCCGGATGCCCCTCGGAGACGGACTCCGAGGTGAAGAAAAAGTTCTTGAGCGCCATCGAGCGGTGTTCTCCCTGGAGACGAAAATGGTGCGGCAGCCGGCCTGCGCCGCGGTGATCGGCGGACTGTAACAGGCGAACCGGTTCCGGTACAGAAGGAAAGGTTTGCCTGCCGGGTCGTCGGTCCTCGAGGAAAAGAAGCGTCTCCGCGCGGAGTTGCGGGCGGCTCGCCGCGCCCTCCCGGAGGGCGCGCTGGCCGACGCCTCGGCGTCGGTCGCCCGCATCGCGGCCGGCAGCGCTGCGATCGAGCGGGCGCAGACGGTCGCCGGCTACGTCGCCTGCGACGGCGAGATCGACGTGGCGCCGGTGCTGGAGGCCGCGCGGGCGCGCGGCGCGACCGTGCTGCTGCCGCGGCGGGCCGCCCCGGGGCGGCTCGAGCTGGTCGTCACCCCGGAGGGCGCGGAGCTCGCGCCGAGCGGGCCGGCGCGCATCCTCGAGCCGTGCGGCGCCGCGTGCGAGCTCGCGTCGCTGCCGCAGCCGGCCGTGCTGCTCGCCCCCGCGGTCGCGCTCGACCGTCGCGGGGCCCGCCTGGGCCGCGGCGGCGGCGACTACGACCGGTTGATCCCGCGGCTGCGGGCGCTCGGCTGGACGATCGTCGGCGTGTGCCACGCGACGAGCCTGCTCGACGAGCTGCCGGTCGAGCCCCACGACCAGCGCGTCGACGCGGTCCTCACCGACGCCGGCCTCCTGACCACCGGCTGAGCCACGCCGTCGCGGCCCGGTGGCACGCGCACGGGCGAGCAGATACAGAACGCCGCATGTCGCTCCTGATCATCGGCACGCTCGCCTTCGACGACATCGAAACCCCCGCCGGCTCCGTCAAGAACGAGATCGGCGGGTCGGCCGCCTACGCCGCGCTCGCGGCGAGCTTCTCCAGCCCCACCGCGGTCTGCGCGATCATCGGCAACGACTTCCCGAAGGAGACGCTCGATCGGCTCGCGAGCCGCGGCGTCGACTTGACGGGCGTCACGGTCGGCGACGGGCCGAGCTTCCGCTGGTCGGGCCGCTATCACGAGAACCTCAACAACCGCGACACGCTCGACACCCAGCTCAACGTGCTGACCCAGTTCCGCGCCGAGCTGCCCGAGTCGTACCGCGACTTCGAGTACGTCTTCCTCGGCAACATCGACCCCGAGCTGCAGCTCTCGGTCCTGCGTCAGCTCCGGCGACGCAAGCTCGTCGCGTGCGACACGATGAACTTCTGGCTCGACAACGCGCGTCCCGCGGTCGAGCGCGTGCTCTCGCAGATCGACATGCTGATCATCAACGACGAGGAAGCGCGTCAGCTGTCGGGCGAGCACAACCTGGTGCGCGCCGCGCACAAGATCCGCAAGATGGGCCCGCAGCGGCTGCTCATCAAGCGCGGCGAGTACGGCGTCCTCGCGTTCGAGGAGGGCTCGATCTTCGCGATGCCGGCCTATCCGCTCGAGGAGGTCTTCGACCCGACGGGCGCCGGCGACACGTTCGCGGGCGGCTTGCTCGGCTACCTCGCGCGGCACGGCGCGACGTCGTCCGGGCTGCGCCGCGCGATCGCGCAGGGCAGCGTGATGGCGTCGCTGGTGGTCGAGCGCTTCGGCATGCAGCGCCTGTGGGAGGTGTCGCCCGCCGACATCGAGGCGCGCTACCAGGCCTTCGTGCGCTTGACGGATTTCACCGGCGCCTGAGCCGGCTCGCGGCATGACCCGCGCGGCCGGCAGCGTGCGCAGCGGCGCGATCCTCGCGGGCGGCCGCTCGAGCCGCATCGGCCGTCCGAAGGCGCTGCTCGAGCTCGGCGGCGAGCCGCTGCTGGTGCACGTCGCGCGCGCGCTCGCGCCGTCGTGCGACGAGCTGCTGATCGTCGCGGCCCCGCCCGACGCGCTGCCGGACGGTCTGCTCGACGAGCTGCGGCGCCTCGCGACCCGGCTCGCGCGCACCTGGCGCGCGCTCGGTGGCCGCGCGACCTTCGCGCTGCGTCCGCGGGTGCGCATCGTGCACGACGCGCACGCGCACCTCGGACCGTGCTCCGGGCTCGCGAGCGCGCTCGCCGCGGCGCGCGGCGAGGTCGCCTTCGTCACCGCCTGCGACCAGCCGTTCCTCGCGCCTGCGGTGGTCGCCGAGGTGCTCGCGCGCTGCGAGGCGCGCACGCGCCCCGATGTCGTCCTCGCGCGCTGGCGCGGCTACCTCGAGCCGCTGGTCGCCGCGTATCGGGTGTCGACCATGGCGGCGCACTACGCGCGTCAGCTCGGCGAAGGACAGCTACGGCCGACCGCCCGCCTCGACCGCGTGCGTTGCGCCGTCCTCGACGAGCGCGAGCTGCGCGCGCTCGATCCGGACGGGCTCAGCTTCGTGAACGTCAACTCCCGCGCCGACTACGCGTCGGCGCGGGCGATTGCCGCCGAGCGCTTCGCGCCCGCGCTCAGTGCGCGGCCACGGGGTCCGGCAGCGTATCCTGGACGTAGCTCGAGAGGATCGAGCGCAGGCGGGTGATCGCCTGCGTGTGGAGCTGCGAGACGCGCGACTCGGTGATGCCGAGGCGAGCGCCGACCTCCTTCATGGTCAGCTCGGCGTGGTAGTACAGCGGCATGACCAGGCGCTCCTTCTCGGGGAGCTGCTGGATCGCGTTCGCGACGGCGCCCGCGCGCTCGCGCGACAGCAGCGCGGCCATCGGATCGCCCGTCTGCGCCGCGATGTAGTCCTCGAAGCCGAGGCGCTCGTTGTTGCGACCGAAGGCCACGTCCTCGAGCGAGATCATGGCGAGGTCGCCGACCTCGCTCATCAGCTCGTGCAGACGGTCGATCGACATCCCCATCGAGGACGCGAGCTCGTCGTGCGATGCTTGACGCCCGAGATGATGCTCGAGCTTCTGCGCCTCGCGCGAGAGGTGGTTCGCCTTCTGGCGCACCGTGCGCGACACCCAGTCGAGCGAGCGCAGCTGATCGAGGATCGCGCCGCGGATGCGGATGCGCGCGTAGGTCTGGAAGTGGGTCGCCTTCGACGGATCGTACTTCTTGAACGCGTCGAGCAGACCGTCGACGCCCCAGCTCATCACCTCGTCGTGCTCGATCGACGCCGGAAGCGCAGCCTGCACCTGCTGCACCACTTGACGCACGAGTGGGAGGTACGCCGTGACGTCCTCCTCCTTCACCGGGCGCTCCGTGCCGCTTCGCGCGCTCGCGTCCTTGCTGCGAGACGGTCCGCGCCGCGTCGTCTTCGCATCCTTCGCCTTCCGCTTGCTCGTCTCGGGCCTCGCTGCACTGCGAATCATGGTCTCCCCCGTCGCCGCATCCTGCGTTCGCGGCCGGCTGCAATGCGGCGGCTGAGCAACGCCCGTGCCGCGTCTTCGAGGACGTTTCGCGGCGCCGGAGAGGTGTCGCGGAAGGGCTCCGCAGACGCTTTGTCGAGCGTCTCCAAGCCTTTGAACTTGCGACCTTCTGCGGGATCTCTACGCAACCTTCCCATGCGTCGCGCAGGTATCGTCGAGCGCGTGGCGGACGCAGTGCGGCACCGGCAAGCGATTGACGCGCGACAATCGATTGCCGCCCCCGGCGACGAGACGCGTCACCGGCCGACGCGACACCGCGTTGCCACACCGACGCGTCACGCGTGGCGCGCGGTGCCGCTCGCGGCACAGTGAGCGTGGCGCAGATGGCACACATCAAGCGCGAGATTCTCACGGCTGGAGAGAAGCTCGGCTTCGTGCGTCCGCGCGTTGCGACGATCGGCCGGGTCGAGCGCGACGAGTTCTTCCGTCGCTGGCTCGACGACGGACGCGCGGGTGACATGCGCTTCCTCTTGCACCACGTGAAGGTGCGGCTCGATCCGCGCACGCGCTATCCATGGGCGCGCTCGGTGATCAGCGCGTTCTTCCCGTACGCGGCGCCTCCTCCGCCGCGCGTCGACTGGCGACGCGAGCTGCGCGGTCGCGTCGCCGCCTACGCCGCCGGACCGGACTACCACGACGTCATGGGCGAACGCCTTGCGCGCTGGGCTGCGGCGGTCGAGGAGATCGCGCCCGGCGCGCGCGCCGCGGGCTTCGTCGATACCGCGGCGGTCTTCGAGCACGAGTGGGCCGCGCGCGCCGGCGTCGGCTGGACGGGCAAGCACACGCTGACGCTCAGCGAGGACGAGGGCTCGTACGCGTTCCTCGGCGAGCTGCTGGTGAGCCTCGAGCTCGATCCCGACGCACCGGTCCCCGACCGCTGCGGCACGTGCACGCGCTGCATCGCGTCCTGCCCGACGAACGCCATCGAGCCTGGCTACCTGCTCGAGCCGCGGCGCTGCATCTCGTACTTGACGATCGAGCATCGCGGCGCGATCCCGCGCGAGCTGCGATCGCTGCTCGGCGAGTGGGTGTTCGGCTGCGACCTGTGCCAGATCGCGTGCCCGTGGAACCGCGACGAGGTCGGCCCCGACCTCGACGAGCTCGCACCGGACCTGCGCATGCTGCTCGCGCTCGACGAGGAAGGCTTTGCCGCGCGCTATGGCGCGAGCGCGCTGCGCCGCACCGGACGTACCGGACGCATCGGGCTCGCGCGCAACGCGGCGGTCGTGCTCGGCAACACCGGCAACCCGGACGCGGTGCCGGCGCTGGCCGAGGCGCTCCGCTCCCACGACGCGCCGCTCGTCCGCCAGCACGTCGCCTGGGCGCTCGGACGGCTGCGCGACGTCGACCCGCAAGGCGCGTGCGCGGCGCTCGAGCGGGCGCTGCACGATCCCGACGAAGCGGTGCGCGCGGAGGCGCGCGACGCGCTCGACGGCGTCGGCTGAGAGCCGCGCCGCCGGCCGACGCGGAAGCGTCGCCCCAACGTCCGCGTAACGCTCGCTACACGACGAGCGCTACACCAGGTCCCAGGGGTTCGCGCCCTCGACGCCGATCCGGCGCAGCAGGCGATCCTTCACCCGCACCGCGATCTTCTCGCGCTCGAGGCCGTTGCCGTCGATGCGCACCTTGCCGCCGGCGATCATGTCGTGGCCGCCCGCCGAGCGGCTGCCGAGCACCTTCTGCAGGATCTCGCCGGCGTTCGCCTCGCGGTCGGTGGTGCGCAGCGAGACGTAGAGGCACTTCTTGTAGCAGCCCATGGCGAGCGCCCACTCGACCTCGTCGAGGCGCAGCAGGAAGTCCGCGACCTCCGCCACCATGTCCGGATAGAGGACGTCGCCGAGGTCGGAGATGACGACCTTGTCGTACACCACGGCTTCCTCGATGGCGTCGCGGAAGGTGCGGAAGTACTCGCGCGGCACGCGCGCGTTCTCGATCTTTCCGAGGCGGCGCTTGTTCGCGTACGGGTAGAGGAAGTGGCTCGCCGCGAAGTCGGCAGGCGTCGCCTCGCGTCCGAGGTCCTGCGTCTCGGCGGCGATGCCGTAGAACAGCGCCGTCGCAATCTTGCTCTCGACGGTCAGGTGCGAGTCGCGCAGGTACTCGGTGAGGATCGTCGACGTCGCGCCGTACTGATCGCGCAGATCGACGAACGGAATGCCGTCGGTCGAGCTGTACGGCGGATGGTGATCGATCACCACGGTCGGACGGACCTCCTGCGGTAGCGAGTTGTTCGTCCGCCCGGGCTGGGTGTCGACCAGCGCCACCTGGCTGTCCGGCTTCAGGTCGACCTCCTTCACCGGCACCAGGTTGATGTTCAGATACTTGACCATCGCCCGGTTCTCGGCGCGGCCGATGATGCCGCCGAGCGCGATCACCGATTCCTTGCCGGCGAGCTCGCGCAGGATGTATTGCAGCGCGGCGGCGCTGGCGAGCGCGTCGGGATCCGGGTTGTCGTGGGGCAGGATGACGAGAGGCTGCGGTCCCGCGACCGCGGCCAGAAGTGAGACCAGTGGTCCCTTGGCTTGGCCCATGGAGTGCGATGCGGCGGGCGCGAAGGCGCCGCCGCAGAAGCGCATCTATACTGATTGCCAGGCTCCCTTGTCCACCCCGTCGAGCCCTGGCTCGTGGCGCGCAGCGTCGAACCTCCCGCCGCAGCGACTGCGTTGGTCGGCGACGCGAGCGGGTGTTAGACCGATCGGACAGGGGATGCCTTCCATCGACGAGATCCGCGGCGCCCTCTACCGCAGCGCTGCGCACCCCGGCACCGACCTTGCCGCGGCCGCGCTGCTCGTGGCCGCCGAGGAGTATCCGGACCTCGACCGCGCGCGCTACCTCGCCTTCCTCGACGACGTCGCCGAGCGCGTTCGTCGCGAGCTCGGGGACACGCCGACGCCGGACCACGCGCGGCGCGCGATGTGCGCGGAGCTCTTCGAGCGCCTCGGCTTCGCGGGCGACACCGAAGACTACTACGACCCGCGCAACAGCTACCTGAACGAGGTCATCGATCGCCGCCGCGGCATCCCGATCACGCTCGCCGTGGTCTACATCGCGGTCGGCACGCGGCTCGGCCAGCCGGTCTACGGCGTCAACGCGCCCGGCCACTTCCTCGTGCGCCACGCCGACGTGCTGCTCGATCCGTTCGCGAGCGGACGGGTCGTCGAGCGCGCGACGCTCGCGGCGTGGCTCGCGCAGATGGGGGTCGAGGACGCGGACGCGCAGGTCGCACGCCTCGTCGCAGCACCGCCCGACACGCGCGCGGTGCTCGTGCGCATCCTCGGCAACCTCAAGGCGAACCACCTGCAGCGCAAGGACTTCACGCGGGCGCTCGCGGTCGTCGACCGGCTCGTCCACCTCGATCCGACGAACCCGCTCTGGCTGCGCGATCGCGGCGCGCTCTACCAGCGGCTCGACTGCCCGCACGCCGCGGTCGCCGACTTCGAGCGCTACCTGCGGCTCGTGCCGAACGATCCCGAGGGCGACGTCATCCGCGAGGCGCTCGTCAAGCTGAAGCGCCAGGCGCCGACGCTGCAGTGAGCGCGCCGGTGGAGGTTGCGGCGGGCCTGCTGCGCGACGGCGAGCAGGTGCTCGTCTGCCAGCGGCGCGCGGACGCGAGCGCGCACCCGCTGAAGTGGGAGTTTCCGGGCGGCAAGCTCGAGCCCGGCGAGTCGCCGGAAGCGTGCCTCGAGCGCGAGCTCGCCGAGGAGCTCGGCATCCGCGTCACCGTCGGCCCGCGCATCGCGAGCGTCGAGCACGTCTACCCGAACGGGCCGTACGTGCGGGTCCACTTCTTCGCGATCACGAGCCATCGCGGTACCATCGAGAATCGGGTGTTCGAGCAGATCCGCTGGCTCCCGATCGCGCGTCTCTGCGAGCTCGACTTCCTCGCTGCCGACCGGCCGCTGATCGAGCTGCTCCGGCGACGCGAGATGCTTGACACGGCCGCCAGGCGACACATGCTCGACTCTACGGGCTCACGCCCGAGAAAGACCGACGAGGATCGATGACACAGCCGGAAGAGCTCGCACCGCAGACGTTCTTCTTCGACCGCTTCGGGCTCGACGCGCGCACGCTCGAGGCCACGCTCGGCTCCGCGCTCGCGCGCCGCGCCGACTTCGCGGACCTCTACTTCGAGTTCCGCACCGTGCAGAGCGTCGCCCTCGAAGAGGGCCTGGTGAAGAAGACGACGCACAGCGTTTCGCAAGGTGTCGGCGTGCGCGTCCTCGCCGGCGAGAAGACGGGCTACGCCTACTCCGACGAGGTGACGGCGGAGCGTCTGCAGCTCGCGGCGCAGCACGCGCGGCAGATCGCGGCTTCGGGCGCGTCGAGCACCGCGGTCGACCTGCGCCGCGGCCAGGGTGCTGCGCCGCACGACCTCTACCCGGTCGCGCCCGACGCGCTGGTGCGTCCGCTGCCCGAGCGCATCGCGCTCCTCGAGCGGGTCGACCGCGAGGCGCGCGCCTTCGACCGGCGCATCACCAACGTCATCGCGTCGCTGTCGATCGAGGACAAGCTCGTGCTGATCGCGAACTCGGCGGGCGAGCTGGTCAGCGACCGCCAGCCGCTGCTCCGCCTGCAGGTGACGTGCATCGCCGAGGATGGCGGACGACGGCACTCGGGATCGTTCGGCGGCGGCGGACGCGTCGGGTTCGAGTTCCTGCTCGGCGACGAGGAGCGCGCGCTCGCGTACGCGCGCGAGGCCGCGCGGCAGGCGGTCGTCGCGTTCGACGCGGTCGACACGCCCGCCGGGCAGATGACGGTCGTGCTCGGCCCTGGCTGGCCGGGCGTGCTGCTGCACGAGGCGGTCGGCCACGGGCTCGAGGGCGACTTCAACCGCAAGGGCACGTCGGCGTTCTCGAAGCTCATGGGCGAGCGCGTCGCGTCCGAGCTCTGCACGGTGATCGACGACGGCACCCTGCCCTCGCGCCGCGGCTCGCTCAACGTCGACGACGAGGGCACGCCGACGCGGCGCAACGTGCTGATCGAGAAGGGCCGTCTCGTCGGCTACCTGCAGGACCGCCTGAACGCGCGCCTGATGGGCGTCGCGCCGACCGGCAACGGACGGCGCGAAAGCTTCATGCACTACCCGATGCCGCGCATGACGAACACCTTCATGCTCGCGGGCGAGGACGACCCCGAGGACATCATCCGCTCGGTCGACCGCGGGCTCTACGCGGTGTCGTTCGGCGGCGGCCAGGTCGACATCACGAACGGCAAGTTCGTCTTCTCCGCGAGCGAGGCCTACCTGATCGAGGGCGGCAAGATCGGCGCGCCGGTCAAGGACGCGACGCTGATCGGCAACGGCCCGGATGTCTTGACGCGGATCACGCGCGTCGGCGCCGACTTGAAGCTCGACGAGGGCGTCGGCGTGTGCGGCAAGGACGGACAGTCGGTGCCGGTCGGCGTCGGGCTGCCGACGGTGCGCATCGACGGCATCACCGTCGGAGGGACGCGGACGTGAGCGAGCGGTCCGTGGCCCACGAGCCGGTCGACGTCGCGGCGGCGGTCGTCGAGCGCGCGCGGCGCGCGGGCGCGACCGCCTGCGACGCGGTGATGATCGAGATCGAGTCGTCGTCGACCGCGGTGCGTCTCGGCGAGGTCGAGACCGTCAAGCTGTCGCGCGAGCGTCGCCTCGGTCTGCGCTGCTTCGTCGGCCAGGCGAGTGCCGTCGCCTCGACCGCCGACCTCTCGCCCGACGCGCTCGACGCGTTCGCGAGCCAGGTGGTCGAGATGGCGCGCGCCGTGGCGCCGGATCCGCTCGCCGGGCTGCCCGATCCGTCGCTCTTCGCGCGCGACTTCCCGGAGCTCGAGATCGCCGATCCCGCGGGCCTCGAGCTGTCGCCGGAGGAGCGCGTCGAGCGTGCGCGGCGCTGCGAGGCGGCGGCGCTCGGCGCCGATCCGCGGCTCGTGAACTCCGAGGGCGCGGAGTTCGCGCTGTCCTCGTCGCACGTCGCCTACGTCTCGAGCCTCGGCTTCTCGGGCAGCTACCGCACGACGAGCTACTCGCTGTCGGTCGCGCCGGTCGCGGCGGAGAACGGCAGCATGCAGCGCGACTACTGGTACGACGCGTCGCGCTCGCTCGCGCGCCTCGCCGATCCGGAGAGCATCGGACGCAAGGCGGCGGAGCGCGCGCTGCGTCGGCTGGGCGCGAAGCAGGTGCCGACGCAGCAGGTGCCGGTGGTGTTCGATCCACAGACCGCGGCGACGCTGCTGTCGCACGTCGCGAGCGCCGCGTGCGGCGGCGCGCTCTACCGCCGTGCCTCGTTCCTGCTCGACAAGGTCGGCCAGCAGATCGCGAGCCCGCTCGTCACCATCGTCGACGACGGACGCATGCTGCGCGGCCTCGCCTCGCGCCCGTTCGACGCCGAGGGTGTCGCGACGCGACGCAACGTCGTCATCGAGCATGGCGTGCTGAAGAGCTACCTGCTCGACACCTACTCCGCGCGCAAGCTCGGGCTCGCGACGACGGGCAACGCGGCGCGCTCGGTCGGCGACGTCCCAGGTGCGAGCCCGACCAACTTCTACCTCGAGAAGGGCACGTGCACGCCCGAGGAGGTGATCGCCTCGGTCGAGCGCGGCCTCTACGTCACCGGCCTCTCCGGTTTCGGCGTGAACGGCGTCACCGGCGACTACTCGCGCGGCGCGTCGGGGCTGTGGATCGAGAACGGCAAGCTGACGCACCCCGTCGAGGAGGTGACGGTCGCGGGCAACCTGCTCCAGATGCTGCGCGACATCGAGATGGTCGCCGACGACCTCACCTTCCGCTCGAGCATCGCGTCGCCGACGATCAAGATCCGGCAGATGACCGTCGCCGGACGCTGACGCCGCCTCGCGGAGCGCGCGAAAAGCCGGATCCAGCCTGTTGCGGCGCCGTCTCCCGCCGAGTATGCGTAATCCATACGCAAAGTACGGCCCGCACGGGCCACGAAGGGACCTCCGATGAACGAAGCGAGCACGCCGTCCGCGCAGGAGCTCTACGAGAGCTTCGCTGCTCTCGGCGATCCTGCGACCTACACCCCGGAGGCGTGTGAGCGCATCGCGTCCACCGTCGCCGAGATCCAGCGGCTCAAGCGCGAGCGCCGCGCCGTGATCCTGGCGCACAACTACCAGCGGCCGGAGATCTTCGAGGTCGCGGACTTCGTCGGCGACTCGCTCGAGCTCGCGCAGAAGGCCACCACCGTCGACGCCGACGTCATCGTCTTCTGCGGCGTCCACTTCATGGCGGAGACGGCGAAGATCCTGAACCCGACGCGCACCGTGCTGCTGCCCGACCTGCGTGCCGGCTGCTCGCTCGCCGACAGCGTCGACGCCGACGAGCTCGAGGAGCGCAAGCGCGAGCTGCTCGCGATGTACCCCGACCTGCAGGTGGTCTGCTACGTCAACACCACCGCCGCGGTGAAGGCGGTGTGCGACGTCTGCTGCACGTCGGCGAACGCCGTCAAGATCGTCGAGGCGCTGCCGAGCCAGAACATCCTCTTCGTCCCCGACGAGAACCTCGCCCGCTACGTCCAGCAGAACACCAGCAAGAACATCATCGCCTGGAACGGCAACTGCTACGTGCACCACCAGATCACGCCGGAGCAGATCGAGGCCGTCCGCAAGCACATGCCGCACGTCAAGGTGCTGGTGCACCCCGAGTGCCGCGAGGACGTGATCGAGCGCGCCGACGCCGTGCTCTCGACGAGCGGCATGATCCGCTACGCGAAGGAGAGTCCCGCCACCGAGTTCCTGGTCGTCACCGAGTGCGGGCTGTCCGATCGGCTGCTGCTCGAGCTGCCGGAGAAGCGCTTCTACAAGAGCTGCAAGCTGTGCGCGTACATGAAGATGATCACGCTCGAGGACACGCTGAAGTCGCTGCAGGAGATGCGCTACCCGATCGAGCTCGACGAGGACGTGCGCGCCGGCGCCGAGCGCTCGCTGCGCCGGATGCTGGAACTCTCCGCTTGACGAAGCGCACCGCGCAGACGGTGCGCGCGAGGGCGCACCGCGACGCGACGGTCGGCGTGGCGGTCGACGTCGTCCCGCTCGCGGTCACGGACGGGAAGCTGCACGCGGCGCTCGTGCCGGTGACGAGCGGCCGTGAGCGCGGCCGCCTCGCCTTTCCGGGCGGTCGGGTGCGCGAGAGCGAGTCGCTCGACGACGCCGCGGCGCGCTGGCTCGAGCACCATCTGCCGCGCAGCGGCGCGCACGTCGAGCAGCTCTACACCTTCGGCGAGCCGGGACGCGACCCGGCGTCGCGCGTCGTGTCGGTCGCGTACCTCGCGCTGCTCGCGCAGCCGATGGAGGCGCCGGGGATCAGCTGGCACCCGTGCGACGCCCTGCCCCGCCTCGCCTACGACCACGCGACGATCGCGCGCGTTGCGATCGAGCGCCTGCGCGGCAAGCTCGCCTACACCAACCTCGCCTTCGCGCTGATCGGTCGGACGTTCACGCTCGCCGAGCTGCAGCAGGTCTACGAGGCGGTGCTCGGACGCCCGCTGGACCGCCGCAACTTCCGCAAGCGCATGCTGGCGCTCGGGCTCTTGACGCCGCTCGCCCAGACGCGGCACGGCGCACACCGCCCGGCGCGCCTCTACCGCTTCGCCGTCCGCCGCCCGATCGATCTGGCGATGGCGGGCGAGCGCGCGCACGGCTGAGCGCTTCGTCCGAGCCCGGGACGGCCCTCACGGCGCGGCCTGCGCGGTGAGCGCGCCACGCGCGAGCCGTCCTTGTCGCCGCGCCGACGTTGGCGCATACCCGACACGTGAAGACCACGACGCTCGACCTCACCACCCCGGCGCTGCTCATCGAGCGACGCGACCTCGAGCACAACCTCGCGACGATGTCGGTGGCGCTGCCGGGAGCGCGGCTGCGTCCGCACGTCAAGGCGCACAAGTGCGTGGCGCTCGCGCGCCTGCAGGCGGAGCACGGCCATCAGGCGTTCACCTGCGCGACCGTGCGCGAGGTCGAGGGGCTCGCTGCCGCCGGGCTCGGCCAGGACCTGCTGCTCGCGAACGAGCTCGCGGACGCGCGCCGGCTCGGACGGGTCGAGGCGCGCGTCACGCTCGCGGTCGACTCGCCGGAGACCATCGCCGCCGCCGCGCGCGGCGGCATCAAGGAGGTGCTGATCGACGTCAACGTCGGCCTGCCGCGCTGCGGCTGCGATCCGTCCGCGGCGGGTCGCCTCGCGGACCTCGCGCGCCGCTCCGGGCTCAGCGTGCGTGGCGTGATGGGCTACGAAGGGCACGTCGTCGGCCTCGAGGACCGCGAGCTGCGCACGCGCAAGACCGAGCAGGCGATGCAGCTCCTGCTCGCGGCGCACGCCGAGGTCGGCGGCGAGCTGATCTCCGCCGGCGGCACGGGGACGTACGACGTCAACGTGTGGGCGAGCGAGATCCAGGCGGGATCGTACGCGCTGATGGACACCGCGTACGCGCGACTCGGGCTGCCGTTCCGCCAGGCGCTGAGCGTGCTCGCGACGGTGATCTCGGTGTCGCCCGGCTACGCGGTCGCCGATTGCGGCTTGAAGGCGTTCGGGATGGACCACGGCAACCCGACGCTCGACGGCGCCAAGGTGTGGTTCTGCTCCGACGAGCACCTGACCTTCGGCCTCGACGACGAGACGCGGATCCGCGTCGAGGGCGAGCCGCCGGACGCGCCGCGCGACGCGCGCTCGCTGCGCGTCGGCGACCGCATCCGCGTGTGGCCGGCGCACGTCGATCCGACGATGGCGTACCACGAGCGCGCGTACCTCGTGGACGGCGAGCGCGTGCTCGACACGTGGGCGATCGACCTGCGCGGCTGGTGAGACCGCCAGCTTTCTCGGCGCGGAAGGCGCGTGCTACGGTTTCGGTATGCCCCCCGCCCGTCCTGCGCGCCGCCGCGTCGGGGCTCCGTTTCGCCGCAAGCCGCTGCGTCGCGGCAGCCCGGCATCGCTGAAGGACGCCCTCAGGACCTTCCTCGCGCCGCTGATCGGCGCGCTCGTCTTCCTGCTGCTCTACATCCTCGGGCTGCTCGACGTGATCGCGACCCGGCCCGCGCTCGCCGCCTGCGCGTTCTTGCTGTTCTGCATGGTGCTCTTCTTCCCGATGCGTTACGCGCACCGCTTGGCGCCGCGCCAGCGAGCCCTCGCGGCCGTGTACGGCGCCCTGTGGCTCATCGCGATGTTCTATCCCGTGCACCGACGCATCTACCCGGCCGAGCGCTGGTTCACCGTCGACGCGACGCCGGAGAACCTGCCCATCACGCTGCCGACCAGCGAGGTGCGCCGCTTCGACATGCTGATCGACGGCCACCTCTTCGCCGCCGATCCGGGCGGGGCGCGCGCCGCGCGCTACTCGATCACCCTCGATGGCGACCAGACCTCGCCGCAGACCTTCCAGGGCGAGTTCAAGCACACCTGGCAGCGCCAGCGGCAGAGCCGCAGCCAGTCGGTCGAGGTGCTGCGCGAGCGCCAGGCGACCACGGTGGTGGTCGAGAACCCGAAGCGTGAAGATCTTCGCGTCTCGGCGCTGCGCATCGACGGTCAGGCGGAGCGCAGGCTGACGCTGTCGCTGCACCCGCACCGCCTGCCGTCGTGGTGGCTCACCTTGCTGATCGGCGCAGCGCTGCTCGCCGGCGCCGTGTGGTTCGATCGTGCGACCGGAGCGGCCGACACGGCGGCGTCGCTGGTCATCGCGACCGCCGCGTCGTTCGTCGGCGCCTACACCTTCCCCAGCATCGGCTCGCCGCAGCCGACCTTCCGCGAGCTCGCGGGCGCGGCGGTGGTCGGCGCGCTCCTCGGCGGGCCGATCGGCGGCGTCGTCGCGTGGTCGACGCGGAGCCGCTCGAGCGGCCCTCGGGTGGCGTTGGGTGCGCGTGCGCGCTGAAACCGATCCGGCGCGCCGCGCGCGTCGGCCACCGCAGAGCCCCGCGGAGGAGAGCAACGGCGCACCGGACGCCGTCGCCGCGGCCGGTCTCGCGCCCGCGTCGGATCTGTCGAGCTACTCGAGCCGCCGCCTCCTGCTCGCGACCATCACCTTCGCCGTCATCGGCTTCGGCCTGCTGTTCTTCTACAGCGACGGTCGCGAGCTGCTGAACGTCGCGTCCACCATCGCGTGGCCGCGCTTGCTCGTGCCGATCGGCACGACGCTGCTCAGCTACGTGCTGATGGCGATGTCGTACGAGGGGATCGCGCGCGCCGCCGGCACGCCGATCGGCTACGTGCCGATGCTGCGCATCACCTTCGTCTCGAACATCGTCAATTACATCATTGCGACGGGCGGGCTCTCGGGCTTCGCGCTGCGGATGTTCTTCTTCCGCCAGTTCGGCATCCCGGTCGGACGCGCGGTCACGATCTCGTTCGTCCAGGGTCTGATCACGAACCTGACGCTGCTCATCTTTCTCGCGATGGGCTTCGTCTTCCTGCTCACGCACGAGTCGCTCGGCACCGCGGCGCTGGTGTCGGCGGCGGTGCTGCTCGCGCTGTTCGTCGTCGCGACGCTGCTCGCGCTGCTCCTGCTCCTGCACCGCGGCGTGCGCCGCCGCGTGCTGTTCTGGGGCCTCGAGGCGAGCCACCTCATCGCGCGCAAGGTGCTGCCCCACCATCGTACGCCGCGGCGCATCCGCCTGTGGCGGCTGCAGCTCAACATCGAGCGCGGCTTCGCCTTCATCCTCGCCAACTGGCGGCAGATGGTGCTGCCGGTGGTGTGGATCGTCCTCGACTGGATCGTGACGCTGGCCGTGCTGTGGGGCTGCTTCTGGTGCGTGCACCTGAACATCCCCTTCCCGCTGGTCACGGTGGGCTTCGCCGTCGGCATCCTGTTCTCCATGGTGTCGCTGGCGCCGGGCGGCATCGGCATCATGGAAGGATCGATGACGACGGTCTTCGTCGCGCTCGGCACGCCGATGGAGGAGACGGTGATCGCCGTGCTGCTCTTCCGCCTCGCGTACTACGGCGTGCCGTTCGTCGTGAGCCTGGCCTTCTTCCGCAGCATGCTGCGGGTCGCGCGCGGGGAGGTCGCATGAGCGCCGCGCTGCTCGCGAGCGGCCTCGCGGCCGCCCTGCTCGTCGGCTTGGGGCTCGGCGTACCGCTGCTCGGCACGGCGCACGCGGAGACCGGCACGCCGACGCCGCCCGCACCTACCCCGAGCGCGGCGCTGCGCGGCGACACCCCCGAGGCCGCGAAGCTGCGCGACGAGCTCGTGACCGAGGTCGCGCGCCGCGACCCGTGGATCTCGTCCCGCGTCCTCGACGTGCTGCGCGCGGTACCGCGGCACCTCTTCATGCCGGGCGCGGGACTCTTCGAAGCGTACGGCAACCACGCCTACCCGATCGGCCACGGGCAGACGATCTCGCAGCCGACGGTGGTCGCGATCATGACCGACGCGCTGAACCTCACCGGCCGCGAGCGCGTGCTCGAGGTCGGGACCGGGTCGGGCTACCAGGCGGCGATCCTGTCGCGGCTCGCGCGCGAGGTCTACTCGGTCGAGATCGTCGCACCGCTCGGCGAGGAGGCGCGCAAGCGGCTCGCCGACCTCGGCTTCGACAACGTCCACGTCCGCATCGGCGACGGCTACCAGGGCTGGCCGGAGAAGGCGCCGTTCGATCGCATCATCCTCACCGCGGCGCCGCCCGAGCTGCCCGCGGCGCTCGTCGAGCAGCTCGCCGACGGCGGCATCCTGGTCGCCCCGCTCGGCGAGGTCGACCAGATGCTCTACCGCTGGACCAAGCGCGGCGGGACGCTGACCCGCGAGAGCCTCGGCGCCGTGCGCTTCGTGCCGATGGTTCCCGCATCGCCGGACGAGTCGCCGGAGGACTGACGACGCTGCGCGACGCCCGCCGCGTCGCGCACGCCGGCCACGGTTCGATCGATCGCTTGCCAGACGGAGCACGATCGAGGACAGTGCCGGGCGCATGAGCTCGCGAGGGCCCCTGTTCGCCGCGCTCGACTACGGCACCGGCGGCGCGAAGTGCGCGCTGTTCGACGTCGAGGGACGCTGCGTCGCCTGCGTGCGCGAGCCGTGGACCTACACCGAGGTCGCGCACCCCAACGAGGAGCTCGGCCGCGGCTACGCGTTCGATCCCGACGCGTTCTGGGCCGCGGTCGCGCGCTGCACGCGCCAGGCGATCGCCGAGGCCGGCGTCGACGCCCGAGAGATCGCCGGCGTCGCGACCACCGCCCAGCGCCTCGGCACCGTCTTCCTCGACGCGCACGGACGCGAGATCTACGCGGCACCCAACATCGACGGACGCGGCTTCGCCGGCGCGCTCGAGGTGATGGGCAAGCTCGACATGGAGACCGGCGTGCGCATCACCGGGCACTGGCCGCCGTTCGTGTCGTCGCTCGCGCGCCTGGTCTCGCATCGCGCCGTCGGCGGCGCCGAGGTCGCGCACGTGCTGACGCTCAACGACTGGCTCTCCTACCGGCTCTGCGGAGCGCTGGTGTCGGAGCCGTCGAACGCGTGCGAGTCGCTGTTCCTCGACGTCTCCGCGCGGCGCTGGAGCGAGGAGCTGCTCGCCGCGCTCGACGTCCCGCAGAGCGTGCTGCCGCCGATCGTCGAGCCGGCGACGCGGATCGGCGAGGTGAGCGCTGCCGCCGCGGAGCAGACCGGGCTCGCCGCCGGCACGCCGGTGTTCGCCGGCGGCGGCGACACGCAGTGCGCGCTCCTCGGCTCGGGCGTCGTCGAGCCCGGCGAGGCGGGCGCGGTGCTCGGCACGACGACGCCGGTGATGGCGGCGACCGTGCGCCCGGTCCTCGATCCTGCCGGACGCCTGTGGACCGGCTGCCACGTCGTCCCCGAACGCTGGACGCTCGAGAGCAACGCCGGCGACACCGGCATCGCCTACGAGTGGCTGCTCGAGGTGATGGGGCTCGCCGGCGACGGCGCGTTCGCCGAGGCCGAGGCGGCGATGGCCGGGCGCGGCGCCGCGCCGCCGCCCGTGTTCTCCGTCGCCGGGCCGCAGATCTGGGACCTGCTCGCCTACAAGCCGAACCAGGGGCTCGGCCTCGTCTTCCCGCTGCCGCCCTTCACGCAGCGCCCGGCGCGCGGCGACTTCCTCGCCGCGTTCCTGCTCAACGTCGCGTGCGCGATCCGCGCCAACCTCGAGCAGGTCGAGGCGGTGCTCGGCACGCCGGTCGAGAGCGTGACGCTCTCCGGCGGCATGACGCGCAGCGCGGCGCTGCTGCGCATGTTCGCCGCGCTGCTGCCGCGGCCGCTGCGCGTCTCGGAGGACGCGAACGCGACCGCGCTCGGCGCCGCCGTGCTCGCCGCCGCAGGACAGGGCGCGTACGGCTCCGTCGCAGAGGCGACCGCCGCGATGGTCCGCAAGCGCGAGCTGCCGCGCGACGTGGCGCTCAGCGCGGACTACGAGGCGTACTACGCTCGCTGGCGCGGGTTGTACGACGCGGTGCGGGAGCTGCCCGTCTAGTCCCGGCCTCCGGACGCGGCGGCGCCGGCCGCTCGCCCAGCGGGCGTCGTCCGGCGACCGCGTGGCGCAGCGCGAGGACCTCGCGCGGCGTGAGCTCACGGATCTCGCCGACCCGTAGCGAGCCCAGGCGGAGCGGTCCGATCGCGATGCGCGAGAGCTTGTCGACCGGATGGCCGATCGCCTCGCACATCCTTCGTACTTGACGCTGGCGTCCCTCGCGGATCGCGATGCGCAGGCGCGTCTTGTTCGGCAGCAGCGACTCGACGGTGACCTCGGCGGGCGCGGTCATGCCGTCGGCGAGACGCACGCCGCGGCGCAGGCGCTCGAGCGCCGCCTCGTCGGGTCGGCCGCGCACCTTGACGCGGTAGACCTTGGGAACCTGGTAGCGCGGGTGGGTCAGCCGCTGCGCGAGCTCGCCGTCGTTGGTCAGCAGCACGAGGCCGCTCGACTCGTAGTCGAGGCGTCCGACCGGGAAGACGTGCTCGCGCAGCCCGCGCACGACGTCGCCGATCGCGGGCCTGCCCTCGGGATCGGACATCGTGCTCACGACGCCGACCGGCTTGTGGTACGCGAAGTACTGCAGCCTGCGCGGAACCGCGGCGCGGCCGTCAACCGTGATCCGGTCCCGGCTCGGGTCCGCCTTCGCCCCCAGCTCCTGGACCACCCGGCCGTTCACCCTCACCCGACCCTCCCGGATCAGGTCCTCCGCCGCCCTCCGCGACGCGATCCCCGCCTGGCTCAAGATCTTCTGCAGTCGCTCCGTCCGCGTCCGCATCGGAGGGCTCTCCCTCGTCGCCCTGCTCCACCGGCTCGGCCTGCTCGGCCTCCTCGCCCTGCTCGCCAGCATCGGCTTCCTCGATCAGGCGTGCAAGCGCCGCCGGCTCGGGCAGCTCCGGCAGCTCGGAGAGATCCTTCAAGCTGAAGAGCTCGAGGAAATTCGTCGTCGTGCCGTACTCGACCGGACGCCCGGGCGACATGCGGCGGCCGACGACCTGGATCAGACCACGCGTCAAGAGCGCGCCCAGCACCGCGTCGCAGTTGACGCCGCGCACGGCCTCCACCTCGCCGCGCGTCACCGGCTGGCGGTAGGCGACGATGGCGAGCGTCTCGAGGATCGCGCGCGACAGACGCGGCGGCTTCTCCGCGAAGAAGCGCCGCACCCACGGCGCGCACTCGACGCTCGAGCGCAGCTGGAAGCCGCCTGCGGTCTCGATGAGACGGATGCCGCGCTGGTCGTTCTCGAGCGACGCGCGCAGCTCGTCGAGCGCCTCGCTCACCGCGGCGCGCGGCCAGGCGCCGAGCACGCGCACGAGGCGCGTGAGCGGCAGCGGCTCGGCGGTCGCGAACAGCACCGCCTCGAGGATCGTGCGCAGCGGCGGCACGTCGCTCGCGTCCGGGGTGGCGTCGTCGCCGTCGTCGGCCTGCTCGCCGCTCGCGTTCGAGGACGCGTCGGCGTCGGCGCCGTCGGCCTGGTCGGCGTGCGCGCCGTCCGTGGGCTCGGATTCCGCGCCGTCCGCGTGCGCGCCGTCGGTCTGCTCGCTCTCCTCGCCGTCCGCCTGCGCGGTCTCCGCGTCGTCGTCGGACTCGTCCTCGTCCTCTGCGTCGGTGACGTCCTCCGCGTCGGAGTCGTCCTCTGCCTCGACGTCGTACTCCGCGTCGGCGTCCTCCTCCGCGAAGGCGTCCTCGTCGTCGACCTCGTCCTCGGCGTCGGCGCCCTCGTCGTCCGTGTCCGCGGCGCCTTCCTCGTCGGCGTCCTCGGCGCCCGCCTCGACCGCCTCGGGCGCGGACTCCTCGCCGCCCGCGGACGCGGCCGCCGCACGCTCCTGCTCGGTCGCGGCCTCGTTCTCGGGGGACTCGTGCTCGCTCGACCCGCTCATCCGTACGCTCCCTCGAAGTCGACCGTCAGCACGCTGTCCGGATCGATGTCACGCAGGAGCTCCACCTGGATCTCGCCGTACGCCGTCTCCTGCGTCGCCATCAGCGCACCGATCTTGATCAGCTCGAGGATCGCGAGGAACGTCACGATGATGCGGCGGCGCGACGCATCGGGCGGGAAGAGGTCCTCGAAGGTCGCGCGGCGCACGGTGCGCAGCTGCTCGAGGACGAGCTCGAGGCCGTCGCGCAGGCTGACCCGCTCCTGCGCCACCCGGTGCACCGGCTGGTTGGCGCGCCGGTTCAGCACCCGCTGCAGCGCGAGCAGCAGGTCGCCGACGCTCACCGGCCGCATCGGCTCGACGAACTCGCCCGGCGCGTGCTCGACCACCGTGCGGCGGAACACGTCGCGGCCCAGCACCGGACGCTGCGCGAGCGCCGCCGCGACCTTCTGGAAGCGCTCGTGCTCGATCAGCTGCTGGATGAGCTGCGCCTCGGGATCGAGCGGCTCCTCGTCCTCGAACTCGTCGCGCTCCTCGGGCGGCAGCAGCGCGCGCGACTTCAGGTAGATCAGCGTCGCCGCCATGACCAGGAACTCGCCCGCGATGTCGAGGTTCAGCTCGCGCGCGGCGGACAGGTACGCGAGGTACTGGTCGGTGACCTGCGAGACGCGGATCTCGTAGAGGTCGACCTCGTGCTTCTTGATGAGGTGCAGCAGCAGGTCGAGCGGGCCCTCGAAGCTGTCGAGCTTGACGGTGTACTGCTCGGCCGCCGCCCCTGCGCCGATCGTGCTCATCGCGCTCATCCGCTCCCCCCTCGCGCCTCCTACCACATTCCGCGCGCGCGTGAACCCTGCGCGGTCCTCAGCCGACGAGGCCCATCGCCGCGCGCACCTCTTCCATCGTGCGCCGGGCGATCTCGCGTGCGCGCGCGGTCCCGGCCTCGAGGACGTCGCGCACGTAGCCCTTGCGCGCGGCGAGCTCGGCGCGCCGCTCGCGGTGCGGCGCCAGGTCGGCGAGCACGTGCTTGATCATGATCCGCTTGCACTCGACGCAGCCGATGCCGGCCGTCGTGCAGCCGCGCGTGACGTAGTCGATCTCGTCGGGCGTGCAGTACACCTGGTGCAGGTTGAACGCCGGGCAGTCCTTGGGATCGCCCGGATCGGTGCGGCGCACGCGGCGCGGATCGGTCGCCATGCGCTCGAGCCGCTTCTGGATCGACTCCGGCTCCTCGTCGAGGAAGATCGCGTTGCCGTAGCTCTTGCTCATCTTGCGGCCGTCGGTGCCGGGCACCTTCGGCGTCGGCGACAGCAGCGCCTGCGGCTCGGGCAGGACCTCGCCGTAGAGGTGGTTGAAGCGGCGCGCGATCTCGCGGGTCAGCTCGACGTGCGGCACCTGGTCGACCCCGACCGGCACGAAATGGGCCTTGTAGAGCAGGATGTCCGCCGCCTGCAGCACGGGGTAGCCGAGGAAGCCGTAGGTCGAGAGGTCGCGGTCCTGGAGCTGCTCCTTCTGCTCCTTGTACGTCGGGTTGCGCTCGAGCCACGGCACCGGCGTGATCATGCCGAAGAGCAGCGCCAGCTCGGCGTGCTCGAGGATCGACGACTGGCGGAAGATCACGCAGCGCTCGGGGTCGATGCCTGCGGCGAGCCAGTCGAGCACCATGTCGTCGACGAACGGCGGCACCTTCGCGGGGTGCTCGTAGTCGGTCGTCAGGACGTGCCAGTCGGCGACGAAGAAGTGGCAGTCGTACTGGTCCTGCAGGGAGACCCAGTTGCGCAGCGTGCCGAGCAGGTGGCCGAGGTGCAGCTTGCCCGTCGGCCGCATGCCGCTCACCACCACCTTCCGTCCGCCGCCCGTCGCTGCCGTCACTCGCGCTCCTCCCCGACCCTCGCCCGTCGCGCCGCCGCGCGGACCCGCTCGCGCGGATGGTGCGCGGCGTGGACCTGGCGCAGGTGCGCGCGGCTCAGGTGCGTGTAGATTTCCGTGGTCGCGATGTTCGCATGCCCGAGCAGGGTCTGCACCACGCGCAGGTCGGCGCCGCGCTCGACCATGTGGGTCGCGAACGCGTGCCGCAGCCCGTGCGGCGAGAGCGGGGCGTCGATGCCGGCGCGCGCCGCGAGCCGGCGCACGAGCGCGAACACCGCCTGGCGCGTGAGCCGCTTGCCGCGCGGCGAGAGGAACGCCTCGGGCGCGCGTCCGCCGCGGGCGAGCCGCGGCCGCTCGTGCTCGAGGTAGCGCGCGAGCGCCGCGCATGCCGGACGTCCGAGCGGCACGACGCGCTCCTTGTCGCCCTTGCCGAGGACGCGCAGCGCGCGCTCCTCGAGGAAGATGCAGTCGACGCGCAGCGAGATCGCCTCGCTCACGCGCACGCCGGCCCCGTAGAGCACCTCGAGCAGCGCCTGGTCGCGCAGCGGCGTCGGCGTCGCCGCGGCGGCTTCGAGCAGCTTCGGCACGTCGGACGCGCCGAGCGTCGCCGGCAGCCGGCGCGGCAGCCGCGGCTGGCGCAGGTCCGAGACCGGGCTGTCCGGGATCACGCGCTCCGCGACCGCGAAGCGGAAGAGCCCGCGCAGCGCCGACAGACGCCGCGCCTGCGAGCGGGCGCCGACGCCGCGCTCGGCCTCCGCGGCCTGGAAGGCGAGCACGGTCTCGCGCGTCACGCGCGCCACGTCCTCGATGCCGAAGCGGGCGCGGACGAACGCCGCGAAGCGCGCGAGGTCCGCGGCGTAGGCGGCGTAGGTGTGCGGCGAGACGCCGACCTCGCCGCGCAGCCGCGCGAGGAAGCGGTCGATCAGCTCGTCGAGCGTCACGCGCCCGCGGCCGGCGCGGCGGCCTCCGCGCCGCTCTCGGTCTCGTCGCGCAGCGCGGCGCCGACCTGAGCCTCGATCTCCGCGATCCGCTGCGACTTCGTCCCGTCCGACTCGGTGACGTAGAAGACGTCGAGCACCTGGTCGACGTTGGTCGAGATCTTCGCCAGGTGGATGTCGAGCCCGAGCGCGTAGAGCGCCTGCGCGATCCGGTAGAGGATGCCGATCCGGTCGTGCGTGTAGACGTCGACCACGGTGTAGTTCTCGGAGGCGTCGTTGCTCACCTCGACCCGGGTCGGGACGCGCAGCGGCCGCTTGCGGTCGAGCAGCCCCGGACGCGCGGCCTGCGCCATCACCTCGCCGAGGTCGCGGCGGCCGGCGAGCACGTCGTCGAGCAGCTCGCGCGTCTTCTGCCAGCGCTCGTCGTCGAGCGCCGCCTCGCGGCGCTCGAGGTGCGACACGCGGAAGGCGTCGAGCGCGATGCCGTCGCTCGAGGTCGCGATGCGCGCTCCGACGATGTTCATGCCGCGCGCCGCGAGCACGCCGGTCAGGATCGCGAACAACCCGGGGCGGTCCTTGGTCGCGACGGTGAACTCGCTGAACTCGTACGCCGGATTGTGCGTGACGCTGGTCGCGAGACCTTGCTCGCGCGCCTGGCGCACGAGCGTCGCGTGGTCCGCCATCAGCGTCTCGGGCGTGGTGAGGAAGTAGATGTCCGGCATGCTCTCCGCGAAGCGCGCGAACTCCTGCGCCGCCTGCTCGCCGCGGGTCTTGCGCGTCTCGGCGAGCACGCGCTCGCGGATGCGCGCGATGCGCTCTTGACGGTCCTCCGGCTCGAGCCCGCGCGCGAACGCCTCCGTGACGCGCAGGTACGTCTCGGAGAGCAGCATGTCCTTCCAGTTGTTCCAGACCTTGGGGCCGGTAGCCCGCATGTCGGCGTAGGTCAGCAGGTAGAGGCGCTTCAGCGTGTCGGTCGTGCCGACGAGCTGCGCGAACTCGCGGATCAGCTTGTCGTCGTGGATGTCGCGCCGCTGCGCGAGGTGCGACATGACGAGGTGGTTGCGCACCAGGAACTCGAGCTCCTTGGCGTCGTCCTCGTTGAGCTTGAGGCGCGCGGCGAGGTCGCGCGCGAACACCGCGCCCTTCTCGGAGTGTCCGCCGCCGAGCCCCTTGCCCGAGTCGTGCATCATCATGCCGAGGAAGAGCAGCTCGACCTTGTCGACCTCGCGCATCACCTGCGTCAGCAGCGGCGACGCGTCGGCGTGCTCGCCCATGCGCAGCCGCTCGAGCTCGCGGATGCCCATCAGCGAGTGCTCGTCGACGGTGTAGATGTGGTAGAGGTCGTGCAGCACGAGGCAGCGCAGGTGCTCCCACTCGGGGATGATGCGCGACAGCACGCCGAGCTTGTGCATCTCGTGCAGCGTCTCGTAGACGCGGTACGGCGAGCGCAGGATCTGGATGAACGCCGAGACGACGCGATCGTCGGTGCGCTCGGCGTCGCCGAGACGCCAGGCGTTGTTGCGGATCAGGTCGGCGAGCGCGGACGACAGCTTGACCGCGTGGCGCTGCGAGTCGACGAACAGCCGCACGAGCTCGGTCGGGTTCTCCTCGAAGATCTCGCGATTCGTGACCGCGAGCTCGCCCGCGACGATCTGCACGCCCGGACGGATCGTGCGCGCCATCATGCGCCCGATCAGGCGGTAGGGGCGCGGCGGGTTCACCGAGCGGTCGATGATCGCCTGCGCGAAGCGCGTCACCGTCGACGCCTGCAGGTAGTAGTCCTTGAGGAAGCGCTCCACCGGCTTGAGGCCGCCGTTCTCCGACGCCGTGTAGCCGAGGTTCTCCGCCACCATCTCCTGCAGCTCGAAGGTGAGCTGGTCCTGGTGCGAGCCGGAGAGGAAGTGCATCGCGTTGCGCACGCGGAACAGGAAGTCGCGCGCGTGCTCGATCTCGGCGAGCTCGTTCGCGTTCATCACGCCCTTCACCGCGAGCTCGCGCAGGCTCGCGACCTTGAATTTGATCTTGGCGATCCACAGCGCCGTGTGCAGGTCGCGCAGGCCGCCCTGCCCTTCCTTGATCTGCGGCTCGAGCAGGTAGACCGAGTCGCCGTACTCGTGGTGGCGCGCGTCGCTCTCGGCGAGCTTCTCGCGGAAGAACTTCGCCGTGCCGCGCGGCTTGATCTCACGCTCGAGCGCGCGCTCGAACTCCTCGGCGAGCGGACGGTCGCCGCAGACGTAGCGCGCGTCGATCAGCGCGGTCTTGATCTTGAGGTCCGTCGCCGCGAGCCGCACGCACTCGCGCACGTTGCGCACCGCGAAGCCGACCTGCAGGCGCGTGTCCCACAGGGTGTAGAGGATCGTCTCGTTGACGGTCTCGACGTAGGGCGTGACCTTGTGCGGGTAGAGAAACAGCAGGTCGATGTCGGAGTACGGGTTGAGCTCGCCGCGCCCGTAGCCGCCCTGCGCGAGCACCGCGCAGCGCTGGTCGAGCTGCACGTAGCGTCGGCGGTAGGCCGCCGTCGCCGCCTCGTAGAGGAACTCGATGAGGCGGTCGATCGCGCCGGTCAAGCGCTCGACGACGTCGACGCCGCTCGCGCCCGCGTCGTGCCAGCGACGCAGCGCCTCGCGCGTCTCGGTGACGAAGTCGCGCGCCGTCGTGCGCAGGTCCTCGGCCTCGGCGGGGTCCGGCAGCGTCGGCAGCGCGGGGGGCTCGAGCGAGCGCGGCGGCGTCTCGGTGGCCGTCGCCGGCCCTATGCGGCTCGTCTCGAGCATCTGCGGGTTCTACAGGTTGGCGTTCGCGGTCTCGCTCGCGAAGAAGCGACGAATACCCTCGGCGATCCCCTCGGCAACGTCAATCTGGTAGCGCCGCGCGGCGATCCGCTGGCCTTCCGTCTCGTTGGTGAGGAACGCCGTCTCGACCAGGATACACGGCATGTAGGCGCCGACGAGGACGTAGAACGGCCCCTTCTTGACGCCGAGGTTCTGGACCCCCTTCCATCGCTGACGAAGATAGCTGACGAGGCTGTTCTGCACAGCCCGGGCCGCGGCGACGGACTCGTCCTCCTTCCCGGTCTGCACGAGGTCGCTCAGGATGTAGGCCAGGTCGGGCTCGCTCGGCGTGGCGCCGGTGAACGCGAGCCCGTTCTCGAGCGCGGCGAGCCGGATCGTGGCGCGGTCGTCGGTGTTGTTGAGCGTGTAGGTCTCGATGCCGGCGAGCTGCGGGTTCTCGCTCGCGTTGGCGTGCACGGAGACGAACAGATCGGCGCCATTCGCATTCGCGATGGCGGTGCGCTCCTCGAGCGAGACGTAGGTGTCGTCGGTGCGCGTCAGCACGACGCGGATGTTCGGGTCGCGCGACAGGCTCTCTGCGACCAGCTTCGACACCGCGAGCGTGATGTTCTTCTCCACCTCGCCGGTGACGCCGCGCGCGCCGGGGTCCTTGCCGCCGTGCCCGGGATCGATCACCACCGTCCACACCGTGGGCGTCGGCAGCGGGCGCGGCGCGCGAGCGGCGTCGCCCTTCCTGCGCGGGGCACGGCGCGCGGCGTCCGTGCGGGCGACGGCCGCGACCTCCGTCGCCCGCTTCTCGTCCGACTCGGATCCTTTCTCCGCGGCGGCCTCGCTCTCGGGGCGGGCCGGCGCCGGAGCGGGCTTCGCCGCGCGCTCCTTCGCGCGCGGCGTCTCGGCGTCCGTCGGCGCCGCGGCCAGCACGACGGGTGACGGCGCGGGCTCGCGGCGCGTGGCCGGCGTCGCCTGCGCCACGGCGGGCGCCGGCGTCGCCGCCGGCGAGGGCGCGGGCGACGCGCTCGCGACCTCGGTGGCGGGCGGCTTCGCCTCTCTCCCTTCCTCCGGCTTCGCGACCGTCGCGTCCGACGGCTTCTCGTCGGTCGCACCCGGCTTCGCGTCCTTCCCGACCGGCGGCTTCGCCTCCGCTGCGGGCGGCGGCGGCGCGGCGGCCACGCGCTCGGTGTCCTCGAGCCGTTGCTTGACGGCGACGTGCTGGCGCGCGTCGCGGCGACGCAGCGACAGCAGGAGCCGCGGCGGGCGCTCGCTCGTGCTGACCTCGAACAGCGCCGGGCTCGTCAGGTCGACCACGACGCGCACGGTCTGGGCGTCGAACTGCCCGACACGGATGCGCTGCGCGAGCACGTCCTCGACCGGCTGGGCGCGCACGATGTCCTTGCCGATCACGGCCGGACGGAGGTCGACGTAGGCGCGCGGCGGCAGCCCGGCGGCGGGGTCGGCGCCGGCGACGTGCGTGCTGTAGTCGACGGTGCCGCGCACGCCGATCACCAGGCGTCCGCGCCCGTCGACCGTCTCCCAGGCGATGCGCTCGACGGTCGCCCGCGGCGCGCTCGGCGCCTGCGCGCCGCCCGCCTGCTGCGCGCCGGCAACGCCCGCGACGCCCGCGACGACCAGCAGCACACCGAGGATCGCGATCGAGGCCAGGCGACGCACGTCCGTTATCCCTCCCGGGCGAGGAGCGCGAGCTCGTGCAGCTTCTGCAGCGCCTGCAGCGGGCTCAGCGCGTCGGGATCGAGCGCCGCGAGCTCGCGACGCAGACGCTGCGCCGGGTCGGCGAACAGGTCGAGCTGCGCGTCGTTGCGCCCGCGACCGCGCGACGCCGTCTGCGAGCCGAGCGGCTTGCCCTCCTCGAGCCCGCGGAGGACCTCGCGTGCGCGGCGTACCACGGCTTCCGGCACACCCGCGAGACGCGCCACCGCGACGCCGTAGCTGCGGCTCGCGGGACCGGGCACCACGCGGCGCAGGAACAGCACGTCCTCCTTCCACTCGCGCACCGCGACCGAGAAGTTGCGCACCCGGGGCAGCGACTCGGCGAGCGCCGTGAGCTCGTGGAAGTGGGTCGCGAACAGCGTCTTGACGCGCGCCCCCGGCGCGGGCTGCGCGTCGTGCAGGTGCTCGGCGACGGCCCACGCGATCGCGATGCCGTCGTAGGTGCTCGTGCCGCGTCCGATCTCGTCGAGCACGACCAGCGTGCGCGGCGTCAGGTTGCGCAGGATCGTCGCGGTCTCCTTCATCTCGACCATGAAGGTCGAGTCGCCGGCGACGAGGTCGTCCGCGGCGCCGACGCGCGTCCAGATCCGATCGGTCAGCGGGATCCTCGCCTCGGCCGCCGGCACGAAGCTGCCGGCGTGCGCGAGCAGCACGATCAGCGCGACCTGACGCAGGTACGTGCTCTTGCCGGCCATGTTGGGACCCGTCAAGATCACGATTTGCTGCGACTCCTCGTCGAGCAGCGTGTCGTTGGCGACGAAGCACCCGGCCGCCGAAGTCTTCTCGACGATCGGATGGCGCCCGTCGCGGATCTCGAGCGTCGTGCCGGCGTGCACCTGCGGTCGCACGTAGCCGTTCTCGTGCGCGGTGGTGGCGAGGCTCAGCACGGCGTCGAGCGTCGCGAGCTCGCGCGCGAGGCGTCCGAGCGCGGCCTCGTGCGTCCGCACCTCCGCGAGCAGCTCGTTGAACAGCGCGACCTCGCGCTGGCGGCAGCGCTCGTCGGCGGTCGTGAGCTGCTGCTCAAGCTCGCGCAGCTCGGGGCTCGTGTAGCGCTCGCCCGACGCGACCGTCTGCCGGCGGATGAAGTGCGGCGGGACGTTCTTCAGGTTCGCCTTGGTGACCTCGAAGAAGTAGCCGAACACCCGCTGGTAGCGGATCTTGAGCGATGCGATCCCGGTCGCGGCGCGCTCGCGCGCCTCGAGCTCGGCGATCAGCGCCTGCGCGTCGCGCGTCAGCGCGCGCAGGCGGTCGACCTCCTCGTCGGCGCCGGCACGGATCGCGCCGCCCTCGGCCGCCGTGAGCGGCGGCGCGTCGACCAGAAGGTTGCCGATGCGCGCGGCCAGCCCCGGCGGCGGAGCGACCGCCGCAGCGACGCGCTCGAGGAGCACCGGACGCGGCGCCGCCGCGAGCAGCTCGTGCACGACGGCCGCGCGCTCGAGGCCGCGCGCGAGGCGCACGAGCTCGCGCGGCCCCGCGCGACCGAGCGCGATGCGCGCCGCGAGCCGCTCGACGTCGCCGATCGGCCGCAGCGCCTCGGCGAGGTCCGCGCGCAAGCCCGGCGACTCGACCAGCGCCTCCACGGCGTCGAGCCGCTCGCCGATCGCCTGCAGGTCGAGCAGCGGGTAGAGCAGCCAGTCGCGCAGGCGACGCGCGCCCATCGCGGTCACCGTGCGATCGATGGCCCACCAGAGCGACCCGTGCCGTCCGCGCGCCGCGCCCTCGACGACCGCGAGATTGCGCCGCGTGCGCTCGTCGAGCATCAGGTGGTCGCCGAGCGCGTAGAGCTGCGGCGGCGCGAGGTGCTCGAGGCCGCCGCGCACGGTCTCCGCGACGTACGCGAGCGCGCAGCGCAGCGCCGCGCGCATCGCCTCGGAGAAGCGCGCCGCGTCCTCGCACTCGCCGAGCAAGCGCTCGAGGACGCGCTCCGCCTCGTCTGCCGTCTCGCCGGGCGGCGCCTCGCGCGGCGTCACCGCGGCACCGCCCGCCGCGGCGAGCTCGCCGAGCACCTCGTCGCCCGCGGGGATCAGGATCTCGCGCGGCGCGATGCGCAGCAGCTCCTCGCGCGCGAGCGCCGCGGACGCGGCTTCGCAGCAACGCAGCTCGCCGGTCGACGCCTCGACGGTGACCAGCACGACGCCGGTCCCGTCCGCGCCGCGACCGAGCGCGACCAGGTAGCCGGGCTCGCTGCTCGCGAGCCCTTCCTCCTCCTCGAGCACCGTGCCCGGCGTGACGATGCGGGTGAGCCCGCGCTCGACGAGCCCCGGCGAGCTCTGCGGATCGCTGATCTGGTCGCAGATCGCGACCTTCAGACCCTGCGCGACCAGGCGGCTCACGTAGCCCTGCGCCGCGTGGTGCGGCACGCCGCACATCGGGATCGGGTTCGGGTCGTCCTTGTTGCGCGAGGTGAGCGTCAAGTCGAGGAGCGGTGCCACGCGCTCCGCGTCCTCGAAGAACATCTCGTAGAAGTCGCCGAGGCGGAAGAAGAGCACGGCGTCGCCCACCTGCTGCTTGACGCGCAGGTACTGAGCGAGCATCGGCGTGAGCTTGGCGGGACGCTGGCTCATCGACGCGCGCGCCCGCTCCGCGTGGCCTCCGCCGCTCGGCGCCCTACCGGCCGCGCACGGTCATGCTGGTCGCGCGAGGACACCGACTCGCGTCGCACTCCCGACTCCTCCCCCACTCCTCCCGGCGCTACCAATACCCCGACGGGCACGTCGGCGGGGGTGGGCCCGGTGGGCAGATGATCCGCTCGGCGAAGCCGTCGAGCCCTCCGGGAACGCCCCTGCTGCGGTGCCCCGGGACGACAAGATTGCACGACGAGATGATGATCCGCAAACATTCGGCGCGGCCCGGGGTGTAGCGCAGACGCAGGCGGCAGAAGTCGAAGTCGCCGTGCTTCAGCGAGCGGAAGATCTCGACCGACTGGTAGCAGAAGTTGAACGGGCCGATGAGCGGCTCGGTCGGCGGCGGCGGGAGATCGGCGCGCGCCGCGCTCGCCGCGAGCAGCAGCGCTCCGCCGACCAGCGCTGCGAGCGCGCGCAGCGTCGCGCGAGCGCGGTCCGGCATCAGACCTTCTTCCGCTTCTTGCCGAGGTAGTCGACGAGCAGGTACTCGCCGAGCCGGTCCGGGCGGCTGTAGAGCGCCCGCCCCTTGTTGATCCGCGTCATGCGCTCGACGAACGCGCGCAGGCCGGGCGAGTCGTCGAGCATGAAGGTGTTGATCGTGATGCCCTGCCGCGTGACGCGCTCGACCTCCTTCAGCGTCTCGGCCGCGGCGCGCAGCGACACCCCGCCGAACGACAGCGGCCACTCGCAGTACAGCCGTCCGCGCGAGAAGTACGCGGTCGGCTGGCCGTCGGTCACCACGATGACGTGCTGGTTGCGGCTCGGGTGGCGGCGCAGCATCTCGCTCGCGAGGCGCAGCCCGTCCTGCAAGTTGGTGAACGGGTCGCCCATGTTCCAGCTCGCCTCGGGAAGGTCGGCGGGCTTGAGCTCGACGGCGCGGGTGTAGAAGCCGACGATGCCGAAGTAGTCGCGCGGGTAGCGCGTGCGGATCAGGCTCTCGAGCGCGAGCGCGACCTTCTTCGCCGCCGCGAAGCGCCCCTCCCAGCTCATCGACCAGCTCATGTCGAGCAGCAGCACGGTCGACGTCGTGGTCGCGTAGTCGGCCTCGTGCACCTCGAAGTCGCCGGGCTCGATCGCGAGCGGCTTCACCGGACGGCGGCGCACGGCGTTCATCAGCGTCGGCACGAGCGCGAGCTCGAGCATGTCGCCGTCGCGCCACGGCCGCGTGCGCTCGGGACGGATCTCCGCGGCGCCGCGGAAGTCGGTGTTGTGGCTGCCGGGACGGTCGCGCAGCATCTGCTGGTAGATGTCGCGCAGCGCGAGCTGGCCGATGCGGCGGATGCCGCGCGCCGACAGCCGCGCGCGGCCTTCCTTCTGCGTCAAGTATCCGGCGTTGGTCAGCAGGAGGACGATCTGGCCGAGGCGCTCGAGGTCCTGCGCCGCGCGATCGCCGAGCAGCCGGCGCAGCTCGGACGCGTCGATCGTCGGGATGTTGCCCGTCAGCAGATTGCGCTCGAGCTCCTTGAGCGACGCCATCTCGCGCATCAGCTCGAGCGCTTCGCCGTAGTCGAGCGACTCGGGACCGCGCATCTGCTCGCCGTACGAGCGCTTGAAGTCCTCGAGCCGCCGAATGTCGTCGAGCTCGGAGAGCAGCTCCTGGAAGCGGCGCGCCGCCTCCGAATCGACGAACTGGTAGTGCTGCGCGAGGCGCTCGATCGCCTCGGAGAGCCGGCTCGGCAGGTCGTCGAGGAACGCGCGCTTCTCGCGCGCCACGGCGCCCGGGTCGCCGTCGCGCATCATCTCGTCGAGCGCCTCGCGCTCGCGCTCGAGGATGTCGTCGAGCCGCGAGCGCGGATCGTCGAGCGCGTGGTCGAGGTTGAAGCGGCTCATGCGCTCGCGCATCTGCTCGCGGACCGACTGGAGCAGCTCGTCGAGCCCCATCACGACGGTGCCGTCGAGCTCGAGACCGTGGCGCAGCAGCCAGTCGAGCGCCTGCTGGACGTCGTCGGTGTACGACAGCGCGTCCGCGAGCTTCTCGAACACGCGGTCGGCGTCGAGCCGCACGCGCTGCGTGCCGTCCCAGGCCGTGTAGCGGATGCGCAGCATGTCAGGCCCGGTACGTGATGCGGCCGCCCTCGACGTCCTTGTTGAGCTTCTGGTGCAGGTGGAGGCCCTCGAGGATGAACTCGGTCGCCGACGCCATCAGCGCCGGCGACTCGAACGGGCCGAGCTCGGCGATCGCCTCGCGCAGCCCGGGGATCGCGCGGATGCCTTCGAGGTACTCGTCGGCGCGCATCATGTCCGACACCTCGACGCCCCAGCCGGCGGCGAAGTAGTTGCTCACCTTCGACAGCCGGTCGACCGACATCACGCGGTCGAACACCGCGAGCACGGCGCGGTTGAGCAGGCGCTCGAGCGGCGACGTCTCGCCGCGCTCGTCGCCCGTGTACTCGAGCTCGAGCTTGCCGAGCATCGACGCCGACACCGCGTGCAGATCGGAGATCCGCGGCACGATCTCGTTCTCGCCGAGGCGGACCGCGCGCCGCTCCGCGTTCGCGATCAGCGTCTCGTAGTTGTTCACCGTGACACGCACGCTGACGCCGGAGGTCTGGTTGATCTCGTGCGACGCGCGCGCCTCGAAGGTGAGCTGCGCGATCACCTGCTTCATGAAGTCCGGCACGCGCACCGGACGTCCGCAGCGCTCGGCGATCGGCACCTCCTGCTCGACGATCGCGATCTCGGTCTCGATCCGCTGCGGGTAGTGCGTGCGGATCTGGACGTCGAAGCGGTCCTTGAGCGGCGTGATGATGCGACCGCGGCTCGTGT
Source organism: Candidatus Binatia bacterium (assembly GCA_036563615.1). NCBI lineage: Bacteria > Candidatus Binatota > Binatia (SeqCode) > Binatia bacterium. The sequence goes on along the minus strand of DATCMB010000022.1, from coordinate 416,947 downwards.
AGTCCTCGGGGTTGGCGCTCGCGACGATCACGATGTCGAGCGGCAGACGCACCTTGAAGCCTTTGATCTGGACGTCGCGCTCCTCCATCAGGTTGAACAACCCGACCTGGATCTTCTCCATCAGGTCGGGCAGCTCGTTGATCGCGAAGATGCCGCGGTTGGTGCGCGGCACGAGGCCGTAGTGGATCGCGTCCTCGTCGGCGAGGTAGCGCCCCTCGGCGACCTTGATCGGATCGATCTCGCCGATCAGGTCCGCGATCGAGACGTCGGGCGTCGCGAGCTTCTCGCCGTAGCGGTCCTCGCGTCGGAGCCAGGTGATCGGCGCGTCGTCGCCCTCGCGCTCCAGCAGATTCTTGCAGCGTCGGCAGATCGGCGCGAGCGGGTCGCAGTGGATCTCGCAGCCGGCGACCGCCGGCACCTCCTCGTCGAGCAGCTGCACCAGGCCGCGGATCATCCGCGACTTCGCCTGGCCGCGCTCGCCGAGGAACACCATGTGGTGTCCCGAGAGGATCGCGTTCTCGATCTCCGGGATCACCGTGTCGTCGTAGCCGATGATGCCCGGCAGGATGCGCTCGCCCCGCGACAGCGTGTCGATGAGGTTACGGCGCATCTCCTCGCGCACCGATACCGGACGGTAGCCCGCGCGACGCAGATCGCCGACGGTGGTTTCAGGGCGCATCGACACCTCCTACGCGCCATGCATCCGCCGACGCGTTGCCCGAGGATACCTCAGGTGTAGTGCCGTTTCAGCAAATCGTAGGTGTCGAGCAAGTGCTGGGGGATGACCTTCACCTCGCCGACGACCGGCATGAAGTTGGTGTCTCCCGACCAGCGCGGCACGAGGTGCCAGTGCAGGTGGGCGGCGATCCCGGCGCCGGCCGCCGTGCCGAGGTTGGCGCCGACGTTCATGCCCTCGGGCCGGAAGGTCTCGCGCAGCGCCGCCATGCCCCGCCGCACGTGGTCCATGAGCGCGGTCCAGGCGTCGTCCGGCAGCTCGAGCGGGTCCGCCACGTGGCGCCGCGGCGCGACCATCAGGTGACCGCTGTTGTACGGGTAGCGGTTCAGCATGACGACCGCGTGCTCGTCGGCGTGCAGGACGAGGTTCTCACGCGGGTCGCCCTCGACGGGCAGGTCGCAGAAGATGCAGCCGCCCCGGCGCGGCGCGTTGCCCTCGACGTACGTCATGCGCCAAGGCGCCCAGAGCACCCTGTGGCTCACGACGGACGAGCCTCTTCGTGCGGCAAATCGCTGCTCAGCGCTCGCCCTGTGCGGCGGCCGCAGCTGCGGGCGGCTCGCTGTACGCGCTGCCCTTGCCGTCGACGCGCAGCTTGAGCTCCTTGCCGGCCTTGAAGAACGGCACCCGCTTGGCCATCACCGACACGACCTCGCCGGTCTTCGGGTTCAGGCCCTCGCGCGCGTTGCGACGCTTGACGACGAAGCTGCCGAAGCCGCGGATCTCGATCCGCTCGCCGCGCGCCAACGCCTCGGTGAGGCTGGCGAACACGGAGTTCACCAGCGTCTCGACCTCCCGCCGCGGGATGTGGCTGCGGGCGGCGACGACGGCTTCGATCAGCTCGCGCTTCGTCATGGTCTGCCTCGACTTTCGTCCGCTGGTCGCTCGCGCCGGAGGCTACCAGCGGAATCCTTCCGTCACGATCGGCAGCCGCCAAAGAAGCTGCGGTTGCCCGGAGGGGGATCCTTCGCTCGCCATCTCGGCGAGCGCGAGAAGGAAGGCCAGCGTGCTTCCCGACGACGCCGTCGCCATCGCCTCGTCGGCGAACAGCGCCCGCCACCACCACGGTCCGCGGCGCGGCGAGAAGCGCTCGACGGTCGGCTTGCCGACGATGCCGGCGCGGCTGCCCGCGATCCTGACCGCGTCATCGAGACCGCCGAGCTCGTCGACCAGCCCGACCTGGTGCGCCTCCTCTCCCGTGTAGATGCGTCCGCTCGCGACGTCGCGCGCGCGCTCGGGATCGAGCTTGCGGCCCGCCGCCACGGCGTCGATGAACTGCGTGTGCACCTGATCCGCCATCTGCTGCAGGATCGCCCGCTCCTCGGGCGTCAGATTGCGGAACGGTGAGCCCATGTCCTTCCACTTGCCCGCGGTGACGGTCGTGGTCTCGACGCCGAGCTTCTCGAGCAGACCCTTGACGTTGGCGATCTGCATGATGACGCCGATCGAGCCCGTCAGCGTGCCCGGGCTCGCGACCACGACGTCGGCCGCGCTCGCGACGTAGTAGCCGCCGGACGCGGCGACCGCGCCGAGCGAGGCGACCACCGGCTTCTTCTCCGAGAGCCGGCGGACGGCGTCGTACATCTCCTGCGACGGCGCCACGGCACCGCCCGGCGAGTTGATGCGCACGACCACCGCGCCGACGCGCTGGTTCTCCGCGAGGTCGTCGAGCGTCTCGACGAAGTCGTCGGAGCGCTGGATCTCGCCCTCGAGCGGGACGACGGCGACGATCTCCTTGCCCGGCAGGAGCGCGCCGCCCGACCCCGCACGCATCCAGGCGAGGGCGAACGCGAGGACGAAGAAGAGGACGAGAAAACCGCCGACGAAGCCGAAAGCGCGGCGCACGGGCTGCCCGGGCATGGTTCCCTCGGCCGAGCCTCTAGCTCTGCGACTTGCTCTTCTCGCCCACCGCCCGCTGCAGCTCGTCTCCCACCACGTCCTCGAGCGAGAACTTCGCCGCCTTGCCCTCGCGGCTCAGGTAGGCGTTCATCTCCTCGCGCTCCTCGGTGCGACGCAGCGCCCGCACCGAGAGGCCGATCTTCTTCTCGCGAGGATCGATGTTGGTGACCTCGGCCTCGATCTCCTCGCCGACCTGGAAGTGCTGGCTCGGCTTGTCGATGCGCTCGGTCGAGATCTGCGAGACGTGGATCAGACCCTCGATCCCGTCCTCGATCTCGACGAACACGCCGAAGTCGGTGATGCTCGTGATCGGGCCCTTGACCTTGGTGCCGACCGGGTAGCGCTCCGGCAGCGTCAGCCAGGGATCGGGGGTGAGCTGCTTGACGCCGAGCGAGATGCGCTCGTTCTCGACGTCGACGCCGAGCACGACGGCCTCGATCTCGTCACCCTTCTTGTAGAGCTCCGAGGGGTGCTTGATCTTCTTCGTCCAGTGCAGGTCGGAGATGTGGACCAGCCCGTCGATCCCGTCGTCGACCCCGACGAAGATGCCGAAGTCGGTGATGCTCTTCACCTTGCCGGTGATCTTGCTGCCGGTCGGGTGATTGACGCGGACCAGCTCCCACGGGTTCGGCGCGACCTGCTTGAGGCCGAGCGAGATGCGGCGGTTCTGCGGGTCGACGTCGAGCACCTGGACCTCGACCTCGGCGCCGAGCTCGAGCACCTTCGACGGGTGCGTCACGCGCTTGGTCCACGACATCTCGGAGACGTGGATCAGGCCCTCGACGCCCTTCTCGAGCTCGACGAACGCGCCGTAGTCGGTGATGCTCACGACCTTGCCGCGGATGCGGGTGCCGACCGGGTAGCGCTCGGCCGCGGTCGTCCACGGGTCGGGCATGATCTGCTTCATGCCGAGCGACACGCGCTCACGCTCGGGGTCGTACTTCAGCACGACGACCTTCACCTGGTCGCCGACGTTGATGACCTCCGAGGGGTGCGAGATGCGGCCCCACGACATGTCGGTGATGTGCAGCAGACCGTCGAGACCGCCGAGGTCGACGAACGCGCCGTAGTCCGTGATGTTCTTGACGGCGCCCTCGAGGATGATGCCCTCCTCGAGCACGCGCAGCGTCTCTTCCTTCAGCGCCGAGCGCTCGCGCTCGAGCACCGCGCGACGCGACACCACGACGTTGCCGCGCGAGCGGTTGAACTTGAGGATCGCGAAGCGGCCCTTCTGGCCGATGAAGCGATCCAGGTTGCGCGTCGGACGGAGGTCGGCGTGCGAGCCGGGCAGGAAGGCGCCGACGCCGATGTCGACCTTGAGGCCGCCCTTCACCTTGCCGACGATCAGACCCTCGATCGGCAGGCCCTCGTTGTACGCCTGCTCGATGTCGCGCCAGACCTTGACCTGCTCCGCCTTCGCGCGCGACAGGCTGACCGCGCCGGTCTCGCCCTCGCTGGCCTCGAAGTAGACGTCGACCTCGTCGCCGACGTTGACCTCGATGTTGCCGTCGCGATCGCGGAACTCGTTGATCGGGATCTGGCCTTCCGACTTGTAACCGATGTCTACCGTGACGAGGCCGTTCGCGATCTGAACCACGCGGCCCTTGACGACTTCGCCTGGCTTGACGGACTTGAGACTCTGCTCGAAGAGTTTGCCAAAATCCTCGTCAAGCGACGACTCGTCATTCGCGCTCATCATGCAAAAACGACCTCCAAGGGGGTCGCGCGTGCGGGTCCGCCACGCGCGTTCTCGTTGCCATACTCTTCGCCAGAGCGGTTTTCAAGAGCGATCACGCATGGTTACGACGCCGTACAAGCGCTCGACGACCTGCTCGATCGTGAGCCCCGAGGTGTCGATCACCACCGCGCCCTGAGGGCACACCAGCGGCGCCGCCGCGCGTGCCGCGTCGCGTGCGTCGCGGCTCTCGATGTCGCGCCGCACCTCCTCCTCGTCGACCTCGAGACCGCGCGCACGTAGCTCCGCCGCACGGCGCCGCGCGCGCTCCGCGAGATCGGCGGTGAGGAAGAACTTCACCTCGGCGTCCGGGAAGACGACGCTCCCCGCGTCGCGCCCCTCGACGACGATGCCGCCCGCCTCGCCGAAGCGACGCTGCACGTCGAGCAGCGCCGCGCGCACCGCCGGCAGCGCCGAGATCTTGGATGCGCGCTGGCTGATCTCCGGCGTGCGGATCGCGAGGCTGACGTCGCGGTCGCCGATCGAGAGCCGCGTGCCGTTGTCCGAGAACGCGAGCGGCAGCGAGCGCGCGAGCGCCGCGAGCGCCGCCTCGTCGTCGGCCGAGATCGCCGCGACCTCGTTCTCGTCGATGCGCCGCGCGCGCTCGGCGTCGTCGCCTGCGGCGAGCGCGACCGCGCGGTAGAGCGCGCCGGTGTCGAGGTAGGTGAAGCCGAGGCGCGCGGCGAGCGCGCGGCTCACCGTGCTCTTGCCGGCGCCGGCCGGGCCGTCGATCGTCACCACCGGACGGCGCGCCGTGGTCGCGGCCGTCATCCCGGCTCTCCTCCGCCACGGCGCAGCTTCGCGAGCGTCACGAGGAAGCCCGGGTCGGAGACCGCGATCGCGTCCGCGCCGCGAATCGTCACCGGCGCGCGCGCGGCGAGCGCCGCGATGACGAAGGCCATCGCGATGCGGTGGTCCTCGTGGCTCTCGACCGTACCACCGCCGAGCGGCTTGCCGCCGCGCACCGTCATGCCGTCCTCGTGCTCGAAGACGTCCGCTCCGAGCACGGAGAGGCCGCGCGCCATCGCGGCGATGCGGTCGCTCTCCTTGACGCGCAGCTCGGCGCCGTCGGCAAAGCGCGTCTCGCCGCGCGCGACCGCCGCCGCGACCGCGAGCACCGGGAACTCGTCGATCGCGCGCAGCATGAGCTCGCCCGCGACCTCGGTGCCATGCAGCTCCGTCGCCTCGACCTCGAGGTCCGCGACCGGCTCGTCGCCGAGCGGCGGACGCTCGTGCACCGTGATCTTCGCGCCCATCGCGCGCAGGACGTCGAGCGCGCCGATGCGCGTCAGGTTCATGGACACGCCGCGGACGAAGATGCGCGAGCCCGGCACGATCGAGCCCGCGACCAACCAGAACGCCGCCGCGCTCGGATCGCCCGGCACGTCGACCGAGCACGCGCGCAGCTCCTGCGGTCCCTCGACCACGACGACGTTCGGACGCGGACGCTCGAGCCGCACGCCGAACGCGGGCAGCAGGCGCTCGGTGTGGTCGCGCGACGCGCCCGGCTCCTCGACCGTCGTGCGTCCGGTCGCCTGCAGCGCCGCGAGGATGATCGCCGTCTTCACCTGCGCGCTCGCGACCGAGAGCTTGAACTCCGCCGCGCGCAGCACGCCGCCGGTCACGCGCACCGGCGGACGGCCATCGTTCGTCTCGAGCTTGGCGCCCATGCGCTCGAGCGGCTCGACGATGCGGCGCATGGGGCGGCGGCGCAGCGACGAGTCGCCGTCGAGCGTCGCCGTGAACGGACGCCCCGCGAGCACGCCCGCGACGAGACGCATCGTGGTGCCCGAGTTGCCGCAGTCGAGCACCTCGCTCGGCGCGCGCAGACCGTCGAAGCCCTTGCCGGTGACGCGCACGAAGCCGCCCTCGCGCGCGACCTCGACGCCGAGCGCGCGCAGCACGTGCATGGTCGACGCGTTGTCCTGCCCCTGCCCGACGCCGCGGATCGTCGTCGTGCCGTGCGCGATGCCGCCGAAGAGCAGCGCGCGGTGCGCGATCGACTTGTCGCCCGGCACCTCGACGTCGCCCGCGAGCGGCGCCGCCGCCGGCTGCACGACGACCGTCGACGGCGCGGCGCCGCCGCTCGCGCCGCCGGACGAACGTCCGGTCGAGCCACCCGCCGAACCACCAACCGTTGCGCTCACACTGCTTCCTCCGCTCGCAGCCGCCGCGCGCTGCTTCGCCGCGCGCGCTTCGGCAATGAGTCCCGCGAGACGCTTGCCGTCGCCCGCACGCACCGCCGCCTCGAGCGCGTCGAGCTCGGCGCGGAGCGCCGCGAGCGCGTCGTGCACCGCGGGCGCGTTCGCGAGCAGGATGTCGCGCCAGGTCTCGGGCGAGCTCACGGCGACGCGCGTCGCGCCTTCGAACGACGGCCCCGCGAACGCGAACGGATCCGCGGCGCCGTCGGCCTTCTGCCGCATCGCCTCCGCGGCGCGCGTCAAGGCAAAGGCGAGGAGGTGCGGCGTGTGGCTGGTCAGCGCCAGCACCGCGTCGTGCGCGGCCGGCGCCATCTCGACCACCTCCATTCCGACCGCCTCCCAAAGCGCGCGCACGCGCGCGCGCGCGTCGCGATCGGTGCCCGCGACCGGCGTCAGTACGCAGCGCCGTCCGCGGAACAGCTCGGCGTCGGCGGCCGCGGCTCCCGAGTCCTCGGTGCCGGCGATCGGGTGCGCGCCGACGAAGCGCGCGCGTCCCGCGAGCGCGCTCGTGCAGTCGCGGACGACTCCTTCCTTGACGCTGCCCGCGTCGGTGACGATCGCGTCGCGCTCGAGGTGCGGCGCGATCGCCGCCGCCATCCGCGCGAGGGCCGCGACCGGCGTCGCGAGCACCACGACGTCGCAGCCGCGCACCAGCGCCGGATCGTCGCCCGCGCGGTCGACGATGCCGCGCGCCAGCGCGACGTCGAGGTTCGCCCGGCTGCGGCCGACGCCGACCACCTCGCGCACGAGCCCCGCGCGACGCAGCGCGAGCGCGAGCGAGCCGCCGATCAGGCCGACTCCGACGATGCCGAGGCGGCGGATCGGTTCCATCGGTCGACCGTCCGTCATGCCGAGCGCGCCGCGGGGTACGCCCCGAGCACCTTGAGCCACACGCACTGCCGCGCCATCTCGGCCATCGCTTCCTTGACGCGACGCTCGTCGGGGCGGCCGCGGAAGTCGAGGAAGAAGAGGTACTCCCACGAGCGGCCGCGCATCGGACGCGACTCGATCTTGCACATGTCGATGTTGCGCTCGGCGAGCGGCTTCAGGCTGCGGTACAGCATGCCGGCGCGGTTCTTGACCGAGAACAGCAGCGATACCTTGTCCGCGTCCGGCGCGATCTCGCCGCCGGGCTTGCCGATGACGACGAAGCGCGTGACGTTGCGCGGCAGATCCTGGATGTCGCTCGCGAGCACGTTGAGCCCGTAGCGCGACGCGGCCTCCGCGCTCGCGATCGCCGCGACCGTCGTCGAGCGCGCCGCCGCCTGCGCCGCGAGCGCGTTGCTCGGCACGTCGACCGTCGGCACGCCCGGCAGGTTCTGACGCAGCCACTCGCGGCACTGCCCGAGCGACTGCGCGTGCGACAGCACGCGACGCACCTGCTTCAGCGACTTGGCGCGCGACAGCAGCGCGTGCCGGATGTTGAGCTCGCGCTCGGCGACGATCTGCAGCGACGTGGTGACGAAGGCGTCGAGCGTCGGACCGACCATGCCCTCGGTCGAGTTCTCGATCGGCACGATGCCGTAGTGCGCGTCGCCGCGCTCGACCGCGCGGAACACCTCCGCGATCGAGGTCACCGGCTTGAACGCCGTCGACGAGCCGAACTGCTCGCGCGCCGCCTGCTCCGAGTACGTCCCCGCCGGGCCGAGGTAGGCGACCGACAGCGTGCCCTGCAGCGCGCGCGACGCCGACAGGATCTCGCCGAAGATCGCGCGCAACGCCTCGGGACGCACGCGCGCCCCGCTCTCCTCGTTGAGCTTCAGCAGGCGCTCGATCTGCGCGCGCTCGCGCGCCGGCACCCAGACGCCGTCGCCGCTCTGCTGCTTGACGCGCACGATCTCCTCGACGACGCGATAGCGCTCGCCGAGCACGGCGAGGATCTGCGCGTCGAGCTCGTCGAGACGCGCGCGCAGCTCGGCGAGCCGCTGCTTGGCGTCCCGATTCCGCGTGCGCGCAGGCTTCGCCTGCGGTGCTTGCCTCGCCTTCGCTCCCACCGCCCGACGCGCTACCACACGGCGCGCCGCCGGACCAAAGCGCGTCGCGGACGCGCGTCCCGCGCGGCCACCCACGCTGCGCGACATCGATCTACGCGCGGCGCGGAGCCGCGCTCGGGCTTGCCCGCACCGAGGCTCAGCGCGCCTCGGCGGCGCGCTCGACCACCGCCGCGCGGCCGATCGCGCGCAGGCGCTCGTCGCGCCGCCGGCGCAGCGCCTCGGGATCGAGCTCGTCGAGCGCCGCGAACGCGCGGTCGATCGCCTCGCCGACCGCGCGCGCAGCCGCCGCGGGATCGCGGTGCGCGCCGCCCACGGGCTCCGGGATGATCTCGTCGGCGATGCCGAGCGCGTGCAGGCGCGCCGCGGTGAGACCGAGCGACTCCGCGGCGCGCGCGATGCCCTCGGGCGAGCGCTGGCGCTCGAGGATCGACGCGCAGCCCTCGGGCGAGATCACCGCCAGGCACGAGTGCTCGAGCATCAGCAGCGCGTCGCTCACCGCGAGCGCGAGCGCGCCGCCGCTGCCGCCCTCCCCGATCACGACGCTGACGATCGGCACCGGCAGCGCCGCGAGCTCGGCGATGCAGCCCGAGATCGCCTCCGCGATGCCGCGCTCCTCGCTCTCGGTGCCGGGAAAGGCGCCCTGCGTGTCGACGAAGGTCAGAAGCCCGATGCCCGCACGCCCCGCGAGACGGAACACGCGCCGCGCCTTCCGGTAGCCCTCGGGGCGCGGCATGCCGAAGTTGCGCCGCACCTTCTCCGCCGTGCCGCGACCGCGCTGGTGGCCGACGATCGCGAGCGGCCGCTCGCCGCGGCGCGCAAGGCCGGCGACGATCGCCGCATCGTCGCCGAACGCGCGGTCGCCGTGCAGCTCGACGAAGTCGGTGCACAGCGCGCCGACGTAGTCGAGCGTGAAGGGACGATCGACGTGCCGCGACAGCTGCACGCGCTGCCACGCGGTGAGCCCGGCGAAGATGCGCCGCGCGGTCGCGTCGATCTCGCGCTCGACCTGCTCCTCCGTCGCGCGATCGCCCTGCGCGCGGGCTGCGTCGCGCGCGCGGTCGAGCGCACGCAGGGGTTCTTCAAAGTCGAGATACGTCCGTCGCACCGAGATCTCCCGAGAGAAAGCGTGCCGCGCGCTCGCGCACGGCGGCGATCGGCTCGTGGCCGTCGAGCCAGACGGCGTCGGCGAGCGCGCGGAACCACGTGCGCTGGCGCTTCGCGTACTGTCGCGTCGCGAGCCGCATCCGATCGATCGCGGCGTCGCGGTCGAGCTCGCCGCGCAGGAAGAGCTGCGCCTCGCGGTAACCGATCGCCTGCAGCGGCCGCAGCGCTCCGTCGAAGCCCGCGTCGAGCACCGTGCGCGTCTCCTCGACGAGGCCTGCGTCCCACATCGCCGCCGCGCGCCGCGCGATGCGCGCCTCGAGCTCGTCCGTCGGCGGCGACAGGACGAGCGTCAAGAGCTCGTACGGGCGGTCGGCGAACGCGTGGCGCTCCTGCCACTCCGAGAGCGGCCGTCCGGTGAGGCGCACGACCTCGAGCGCGCGCGTGATCCGCACCGCGTCGTTCGGCGAGATGCGCGCCGCGGCGCGCGCGTCGACGCGAGCGAGCTCCGCGTGCAGCGCCGGCGCGCCGCGCTCCGCGACCTCGCGCGCGAGCTCGGCGCGGACTTCCGGATCCGCGGGCGGCGCGGGGCACAGCCCTTCGGTGAGCGCGCGCAGGTAGAGCCCGCTGCCGCCGCAGAGCAGCACGTTGCGGCCGCGCGCGAGGATGTCCGCCACCACCTCGCGGCCGAGCGCCGCGAAGCGCGCGGCGTCGAACGCCTCGTCGGGCTCGACGACGTCGAGCAGGTGGTGCGGCACCGCGGCGCGCGCGGCGCGGTCGGGCTTCGCCGTGCCGATGTCGAGCCGGCGGTAGATCTGACGCGAGTCCACCGAGACGATCTCGGCGTCGAGCGCCGGTGCGAGCGCGAGGGCGAGGTCGGTCTTGCCGCCCGCCGTCGGGCCGACCAGCGCCACCACGCGCGGCCGGGTCGCGCTCACGTCCGTCGCACCCGGCGCAGGAGCTCGCTGCGCTCGATCTCCATCAGCAGCGGACGACCGTGCGGGCAGGTCGCGGCGAACGGGATGGTGTCGAGGTCGGCGAGCAGACGCTCCATCTCCTCGCGCTCGAGCGGATCGCCGGCGCGAACCGCGCCGTGGCACGCGATGCGCGCGAGCAGCGCGTCGCGCGCGCTCGCCATCTGCTCGCTGCTGCCGATCTCGCCGAGGTCGGAGGCGAGGTCGGCGAGCAGGCGCTCGACATCGGTAGACACGTCGAGCGCGGCGGGCAGCGCGCGCAGCAGCACCGCCCGATCGCCGAACGCCTCGATCTCGAAGCCGGCGTCGCGGCTCTCGTCCGCGCGCGCGAGCAGCCGCTCGCGTGCCGCGGCGTCGAGCTCCACGACCCGCGGCACGAGCAGGCGCTGGCTCGCGGTCGCGGCCGCCGGCGGCGCCGCGCGCAGGCGCTCGAAGCGCACGCGCTCGTGCGCCGCGTGCTGGTCGATCAGCACCAGCGACGTGCGCGACTCGCACACGATGAAGCCGCCGAACGCCTGGCCGACGACGCGCAGCTCGGCGAAGGTCGGCCGCGACGGCGTGGCTTCGACCGCAGGCTCCGCGGCGTCGACCGCGGGCGCGGTGATCCCGGCCGCCGTCGTCGCGGTCGCTGCGTCCGCCGCGAGCGGCGGCGCGGACGCACCGGGCGCGGACGGCGCACGCACGGTCGTGGACGCAGGCGCGCGCGGCGGCAGCGTCGCGCGCGACGGCGCGGAGGCGGGTGCGGCTCCGCTCGTCCCACCGAGGCGCGCCTGGAACAGCGGCGCCTGCGCGCCCACCTCGCGGCGGATCGCGTAGCGCGTCAGCGCCTCCTGCACGCGCTCGGGACCGGGCGCCCCCGCACCGCGCGGCGCGCTCTCGTCGCCGGAGCTCGCCTCCCCACCCGCGTCCGCGTCGCGCGCCTCGCCCGGCGCCACCGCCGCGGCGGCCAGCGCCGCGCGCAGCGCGCGCACGACGACGCCGTAGACCGCGTCGGGCTGCGCGAAGCGCACCTCGACCTTCGCCGGGTGCACGTTCACGTCGACCGCCGACGGCGGCAGGTCGAGGAACAGCACCGTGCTCGGGTAGCGTCCCGACGGCAGCAGCGCGCGGTACGCGTCGAGCACCGCGCGCATCAGCACGCGGTCGCGCACCAGGCGTCCGCCGACGTAGGTCAGCACCGCGCGCGCCTGCGGCTGGCTGTGCCCGCCGCGCGACGTCCAGCCGTGCACGCGCAGGTCGAGCTCCGTGCGGTCGACGGGCACGAGCACCTTCGCGCGCTCCGCGCCGAGCACCTGCCGCACGCGCTCCTCGCCGCGCGCGACCGCCGGATAGCGGAACACCTCGCGCCCGCCGTGCACGCACACGAACCCGACCTCGGGCCGCGCGAGCGCGAGCCGCTGCAGGAGGTCCGAGATGTGCGCGAGCTCGGTCGCGGCGCTCTTCAGGAACTTCCGCCGCGCCGGCAGCGTCGCGAACAGATCGCGCACCTCGACGGTCGTGCCGACCGGTGCGCCGGCCGGCACCGACTCGACGATCTTTGCTTGACGAAGCGTCACGCGCACGCCTTCCGAGGCGTGCCGCTCGCGGGTCACGATGGTGACGTCGGCGGCGGCGGCGATGCTGGCGAGCGCCTCGCCGCGGAAGCCGAGGCTCGTCAACCGTCCGAGGTCCTCGATCGCGCGCAGCTTGCTGGTCGCGTGGCGCAGGCAGGCGCGGTGCGCGTCCTCGGGCGACATGCCGCAGCCGTCGTCGCGCACGACGATGCGCTTGCAGCCGCCCTCCTCGAGCGTCACGTGGACGTCGCGCGCACCCGCGTCGAGCGCGTTCTCGACCAGCTCCTTCACCACCGAAGCCGGGCGCTCGATCACCTCGCCGGCGGCGATCTGGTCCGCGACCAGGGCGTCGAGGACAGCGATGCGCGCCTTCGCCGAAGCCGCAGACGGCGCGCTCAAACGATCCGCTCCGGTCGTCTCGCCGCGAGCCACTGCTCGAGCTCGGTGCGCTCGGCCTCGAAGCCCGGGCGACCCGCGGCGCCGTAGATCAGCCGCTTGCCCTCTTCGACCGCCGGCTGGTTGTAGGGATCGACCCCGAACAGCGCCGCGGTGAGCGCGGTCTCGACCTCGAGCAGGTAGACGAGCTGGCCGACCACGTGCGGCGTGAGGCGCGGGATCTCGATGGTGATCGTCGGGCGGCCGCGCTTGTGCAGCGCGAGCTGCATCGCGCGCTGCTCGAGGTCGAGCAGCGCCCCGAGGTCGTGACCGCCGAGGTAGGAGACGTCGTCGAGGTCGGTGTAGCTGCGCGGGATCTCGACCTCGACGCCGTGCTTCTCGACGCGCAGGAAGGTCACCACCTTGTCCGCCGGACCGTCGAGGTAGAGCTGCATCTGCGCGTGCTGGTCGGCGGCGCCGACCGCGCGCACGGGCGTCTGGCCGATCGAGAGGCGCCCGCCGTTGCGCTCGACGCGCTTGCCGAGGCTCTCCGCCCAGAGCTGACACCACCAGTCGGCGAGCGGCACCAGGCGGTCGGAGTACGGCATCACCACCGCGGTCGGCACGCCGTGCAAGACGTCGAGCAGGTAGCGGACGGCGGCCAGCATCGCGGCCGGGTTGCTCTCGGGCTCGAGCGCGCGGCAGCGCTTGTCCATCTCCGCGGCGCCGTCGAGGATCGCCTCGACGTCGATGCCGAGCAGCGCGACCGGCAGCAGGTGCACCGAGCTCAGCGCCGAGAAGCGGCCGCCCACACCGCCGGGGAACGGCGTCGAGGGAAAGCCCTCGTCGTTGACGATCTGGCGCAGCGCGCCGCCGTCGGCGTCGGTCGTCACGATGATGTGCTTGACGTAGTCCACCGCGCCGAGCTCGCGCAGCAGCCGCTCGCGCACGACGAGGAACTGCGCCAGCGTCTCCGTCGTCTCGCCGGACTTGCTGACGACGTTGAACACCGTGCGCGACAGGTCGAGCTCGTCGAGCAGGCGGGCGAAGCTCACCGGGTCGATGTTGTCGGCGACGATGAGCTGCGGACGGCGGCGCTGGGGCGCGACCTCCGCCGCGACCTCGAGCTCGAGCGCGGTCGCGAGCGCGCGCGCGCCGCGCGCCGAGCCGCCGGTGCCAAGCAGGACGAAGTGGTCGACGTCGTCGCGCAGCTGGTCGGCGAGCGCCAGCACGTCGTTCAGGCCGTCGCGCTCGATCGGCAGGTCGAGGAACGGATGCAGCCCCTGCGCGCGCTCGCTCTGCAGCGCGCCGACGGCGTCCACCAGGCGAGGCCGCAGCGCCGTCAGCTCGTCGTCGTGGATGCCGTTCGCGGCACCGATCGCGCTCGCGAAGACGCCGTTCAGGTCGATGCGCACGACCTCCGGCTCCTGGCGCCGCCGGCCGCGGGAACTCTGAGCCATGTGCCGTCGCTCGTAACATCGCCTGCACCGCCCCTCCAACGGTGCTAGGAACGCCGCCGGTGCAGGCCCTCTCGTATCGCGCCAAGGTCGGCTCGCTCGAGCGCGTGCGGCGTGCGTGCCGCCGGGCGCAGCGCGCGGGCAAGCGCGTGGTCTTCACCAACGGCTGCTTCGACCTGCTGCACCCCGGGCACGTGCGCTACCTGGCGATCGCGCGCTCGCACGGCGACCTGCTCGTCGTCGGGCTGAACAGCGACCGCTCGGTGCGCGGCCTCAAGGGTCCGGGACGCCCCGTGCAGAGCGAGGACGCGCGCGCCGAGGTGCTGGCCGCGCTCGCCGCGGTCGATCACGTGGTGATCTTCGACGAGCCGACGCCCTACGAGCTGATCGCGGCGCTCGAGCCGGACGTGCTGGTGAAGGGTGCGGACTGGGCCGAGCGCGACATCGTCGGCGCCGACCTGGTGCGCGCGCGCGGCGGCAAGGTCGTGCGGGTGAAGCTCGTTCCCGGGCAGTCGACGACGCGGCTGGTCGAGCGCTCGCGGCGGGCCGTGGCGGGGAAGACGGCTGCGCCGCAGCAGAGCACCACGGCGCGGAGGAAGTGAGCCGCTCGATCGTCCGCGATCGCAGGCCGCTCGGGCCCGCGGGCGCGACGCTCGGTCGGCCCTGATCGTCAGCCGGCGAGCGTCAGGCGCTGACCTGAGCGGGGCGCGATCCCGTGACCTTGGTCACCCGCCCCGAGCGCAGGCAGCGCGTGCAGACCAGGATGCGCCGCACGGTGCCGTTCATGATCGCGCGGGCGGTGTGCAGGTTCGGCCGCCAAACCCGCTTGGTCTTGTTGTTCGCGTGGCTCACGTTGTGGCCAACCGAGCGGGTCTTGCCGCAGATCTCACAGGCGCGCGCCATCGCAGTGGTTCTCCTTGCATGCCCCGGGCCGAGGTCACAGCCGCGGGCGCGGGATCCGCGTCTCGTAACGATGCAGCGGTGCGATGTAAAGTGCCCGTCCGCCGAGGCGGCGACCCCGGCTGGGCCGGAAGGCCGTTCGGCGAGCCCTCCCCGCGCGCCCCGCGCGATCGGGCGTCCGCTCAGCGCAGGCGCGCGATCGCCTCGATCTCGACCCGCGCGCCGCGCGGCAGCGCCGCCACCGCGACCGTCGAGCGCGCCGGGTACGGCGGCGTGAACGCCTCGGCGTAGATCTCGTTGACCGTCGTGAAGTCGTTCATGTCGACCAGGAAGAGCGTCGTCTTGACGATGGTCGAGAGCCCGGCGCCGGCGGCCTGCAGGACGGCGTCGAGGTTCGCGAGCGCCCGCCGCATCTCCGCGGCGACCCCGCCCTCGACCAGCGCGCCGCTCGTCGGGTCGAGGCCGATCTGGCCCGAGCAGTAGACGAAGCCGTCGACGACGCGCGCCTGCACGTAGGGTCCGATCGCGGCCGGCGCGGCGCTGGTCGCGACCACGCGCTCCGACGCGTTCACAGCACGCTCCACAGCGCGACCAGCAGCATCCACCACAGGCAGACCATGCCGATCACGAACGCCAGCGAGCGGTGCGGCTGCATGCCGCGCACGTACGCGACCGTGTGGACGATGCGCGCCACCGCGAAGCCCGCGAGCAGGATGCGCGCCCAGATCAGCGACGGTCCGCTCAGCGCGTAGAGCAGACCGATGCCGAAGAACGGCAGGATGTTCTCGACGTCGTTCGCGAGCGCGCGGCGCAGACGCTCGATGTGCTCGTCCGGCACCGGTGCGAGCGGACGCTCGCGTCCGGCCATGGCGTAGTCCTCGGGCGAGACGAACACCCCCGCGCGCATCCGCGCCCGGCTGATCAGGAAGATCAGCACGAGCATCTTGGCCGCGAGGATCAGGTACCAGAACGCGAACACGCGTACGGCGGGAATCGCGAGCACGTCCATCGCTGGGCTCCTTTCGCTCCTCGGAAGGTCGAGCGCTCTTCAGGCGCGCAGGCGCTCGACCCGCATCACACCGCGTACGCGGGTCAGGTTGCGCATGACGCGCGTCAGGTCGTCGGCGTGCTGGACCATGACCTCGAAGGTGTTGAGCGCCTTCTGGTCGGGCACGCTTCGGGATTCGGCCTTGGAGATGTTGATGCCGCTCTGCGCAATCGCCTTGGTGATCGCCGCGAGCAGGCCCGGCTCGTCGACGCACATCACCTCGAGGCGCACGGGGCGCGGCACGTGGTCGGTGTCGTCGCGCCACACGCAGTCGACGCGGCGCTGCGGATCGGCCTCGAGCACCTTCACGCAGCCCATCGCGTGCACCGTGACGCCGCGTCCGCGCGTGATGAAGCCGACGATGCGCTCGCCCGGCA
Source organism: Candidatus Binatia bacterium (assembly GCA_036563615.1). Taxonomy (NCBI): domain Bacteria; phylum Candidatus Binatota; class Binatia (SeqCode); species Binatia bacterium. Next base: position 400,600 of record DATCMB010000022.1, on the reverse strand, counting down.
GCGGGTCGCAGCAGCGCGCGAAGCGCACGAGCACGTCGTCGACGCCGCTCACCTTGACGCCGCTCGTCCCCGGCCGCCGCGCGACCGCGCGGAACAGCCGCTGCAGCGTGCCTTCCTTCTCCTGCTGCGGCGTCGCGAGCTCGCTCTCGGGGACGACCTTCTCGAGCACCTGACGCGCGGTCAGCTTGCCGTAGCCGACCTGGCTCATCAGCGCGTCGAGGTTCTTCAGCCCGAACTCGTGCGCGACCCGCTCGAGCGTCCCGTCGCGGGTGAGCTTGCCGAAGTCGAGGTGGTGCCGCGCGAGGTCGCGCGCCAGGATCTCGCGCCCGACCTCCATGCTGCGTGCCGCCTGCTGCGCCTTGATCCAGGCGCGAATTTTCTCCTTGGCACGCGGGGTCTTCGCCCACTTGAGCCAGTCGCGGGCCGGCGTCTGGCGACGCGTGGTGATGATCTCGACCGTGTCGCCGCTCTGCAGCTGGTAGCGCAGCGGCACCAGACGTCCGCCGACGCGCGCGCCCGAGCAGTGGTGTCCGACCTCGGAGTGGATGCGGTACGCGAAGTCGATCACCGTCGCGCCCTGCGGGAAGTTCAGCAGGTCGCCCTTCGGCGTGAAGACGTAGACCTCGTCCGGGAACAGGTCTTCCTTGAAGCTGTGCAGGAACTCGTGCGGATCCTTGACCTGCTGCTGCCACTCGAGGAGCTGACGCAGCCACTGGAAGCGCTGCACGTCCTGCAGGTCGATCCCCGAGCTGCCCTTGTACTTCCAGTGCGCGGCGACGCCTTCCTCGTTGACCCGGTGCATCTCCTGGGTGCGGATCTGCACCTCGATGCGCTCGCCGCGCGGCCCGATCACGGTGGTGTGCAGCGACTGGTAGCCGTTCTGCTTCGGCAGCGCGATGTAGTCCTTGAAGCGCCCCGGCACCGGCTTCCAGTGGTTGTGCACGACGCCGAGCGCCTCGTAGCACTCGCGCACCGTGTCGACGATGATGCGGAACGCCACCAGGTCGGAGACCTGCTCGTAGAGCAGGTTCCGGCTGCGCATCTTCTGGTAGATCGAGTAGAAGTGCTTCGGCCGTCCGGTGATCGTGCACTCGATGCCGGCCGCCTCGAACTGCTTCGCGAGAATCGCCTGCACCTCGCGGATGTAGCGCTCGCGCTCGGTCTTCTTCTTCGCGACCGCCCGCTTGAGCTGGTAGTAGATCTCCGGATGGAGGGCGTGCAGCGCCGCGTCCTCCATCTCGCTCTTCATCCAGTAGATGCCGAGCCGGTGCGCGAGCGGCGCATAGACGTCGAGCGTCTCCTGCGCGATGGCGGCCTGCTTCTGCGGCGGCAGGCCGTTGAGCGTCCGCATGTTGTGCGTGCGGTCCGCGAGCTTGATCAGGATGACCCGCAGGTCGCGCGCCATCGCGAGGATCATCTTGCGGAAGTTCTCCGCCTGGTGCTCCTCGCGGCTGGTGAAGTTGATCTGGCTGATCTTGGTGACGCCGTCGACCAGGGTCGCGATCTCGGTGCCGAACAGCGCCTCGACCTGGCCGAGCGTGGTCAGCGTGTCCTCGACCGTGTCGTGCAGGAGCCCGGTCGCGATGCTCGGGACGTCGAGCTTGAGGTCGGCGATGATGCCGGCGACCTCGAGCGGGTGCGAGACGTACGGCTCACCCGTCGCCCGGCGCTGGTTCTTGTGCTTTTCGGCGGAGAACTCGTACGCGCGGCGGATCACCTCGACCGGCGCCGCCGGAAGATAGCTCTGAACCTTGCTGACGAGGCTCTCGAGGGTCACCCTGTTGGTGAGATAGGGACGTCTCTCTGCCTCCGCAAGGGCCGCGGCCGACGCGATCATCCGAGCGATGGCTTGAGCCGCGCCGCGAGCACGCGTCCGCTCAGGCGAGCGGCAGCACGGAGCGTCGTCCGATCCGGCAGCGCTCGGCCGCGATGATCGCGAGCAGATCGCGCTCCGCGCGGGCGCGGTCGTCGTTCACCAGCAGGTAGTCGTAGACGCCGGGCTCGCGCGCCGCGCTGATCTCCTCGCGGACGCGGGCGAGCCGGCGCTTGATTTGCGCATCGCTGTCGGTGCCGCGCGCGCGCAGCCGCTGCTCGAGCACCGCGAACGACGGCGGCACGACGAAGATCCCGACCGCGTCGGCCGGATAGGCGCGCTTGATCGAGCGCGCGCCCTGGATGTCGACGTCGAGCAGCATGTCGCAGCCCGAGCCGATCGCGGCGTCGAGCGGCGCGCGCGGCGTCGCGTAGGCGTGGTCGAAGACCTCCGCCCACTCGACGAACTCGCCGGCGTCGCGCAGCCGCGCGAACTCCGCAGCGTCGACGAAGTAGTAGTCGCGCCCGTGCTGCTCGCCCGCGCGCGGCGTGCGCGTCGTGTAGGAGACCGAGAGCGCCAGCCCGGGATCGGCCGCGAGCGCGGCGTTGACGAGCGTCGTCTTGCCGCCGCCCGAGGGCGCCGAGACCACGAACAGGATGCCGCGCCTCGGCGCCGCACCACTCGGCACGCCGGCGCTCATTCGACGTTCGCCGCCTGCTCGCGCAGCTTCTCGAGCTCGCTCTTCGCGGCGAGCACCGCCTGCGTCATCGGCAGGTGGTTCGCCTTCGAGCCGATCGTGTTCACCTCGCGCACCATCTCCTGGATCAAGAACTCGACCCGCTTGCCGACCGCGTTCTTCTCGCGCAGCAGCGCGGCGAGCGCGTCGAGGTGGCTGCCGAGACGCGTCAGCTCCTCGGACACCTCGCTGCGGTCGACCGCCAGCGCGACCTCCTGCAGGACGCGCGCGTCGTCGAGCCCCTGCTCGCCGAGCAGCGCCTTGACCCGGCTCGTCAGGCGCTCGGTGAGGATCGGCTTCATCTCGCGCGCGAGGCGTGCGCACTCGCGGTGCAGAGCGGTCAGGTTCTTCCAGCGCAGCCGCATGTCGCGCAGCAGGTTCGCGCCCTCGCGCTCGCGCTCGCGCGTGTGCTGACGCAGAGCCTGCTCGACCACGCGCCGCAGCGCCGGCAGCTCCATCGCGGCGTCGGGCTGGCTCTGCACCGGACGCAGCAGGTCGCCGGCGCTCGCGCGCAGCAGCGCGAGGTCGATCTCGCCGGGGAGCTTGAGCTCCGTCTTGATGCGCCGCCAGGCGGCCACGGTGGCGCGGGCGAGCTCGAGGTCGGGCTCGATGCGATGCACCGGACGCGCGGCGCCCTCGCGTCGCACGACGAGGTCGACGCGGCCGCGCTCGATCTTCCTCTGCACGACCTCGCGCAGCTCCGCCTCGCTCGCCTGGTGCTCGCGCGGCACGCTGATGCGCAGCTCGAGGAAGCGCGAGTTGACGCTGCGGATCTCCGCCACCAGACGGCCGCCGCCGACCTCGACCGCGGCCGTGCCGTAGCCGGTCATGCTCTTCACGGTCGCGTCCTCGTCGTGCGGCGCGGCGCGCGCTCGGCCGCGGCCTCGCTGGTGGCGTCGGCGAGCTCGGCGGGCGCGAGCGTCGCCGTACCGACCTTGCCGACCACGACGCCGGCGCCGACGTTCGCGAGCCAGGCCGCCTCCTCGAGCGTGCCGCCGCTCGCGAGCGCGAGCGCCGCGATCGCGAGCACGGTGTCGCCCGCGCCGGTGACGTCGAACACCTCGCGCGCCGCCGCCGGGAAGTGACGCGGCGGCGCGTCGCTGCGGCAGAGCGACATGCCGTGCTCGCCGCGCGAGATCAGCACCGCGTCGCTCTGCCAGCGCTCGAGGAGAACGCTCGCCGCGCGCTCGAGCGCCTCGGGGCCGTCGATCTCGACGCCGGCCGCGGCCGCGGTCTCGCTCTCGTTTGGCTTGACGAGCGTCGCGTTGCGGTAGTGCGCGAAGTTCGGCTGCTTGGGGTCGATCAGGTAGAGGAAGCCGTCGCGCTCGCGGCGCCGCGCGAGCATGTCGAGCAAGCCGGGCTGGATCGTTCCCTTGCCGTAGTCGGAGACGATCACCGCCTGCACGCGCGGCAGCTCGCGCTCCACGCGGCGGACGATCTCGCGCCCGACGCGCTCGTTCGGCCGCCACGGCTCGCGGTCGAGGCGCACGACCTGCTGGTGGTGCGCGATGATGCGCGTCTTCTCGATCGAGGACGCGCCCGACGTGACCAGGACGCCGTCGGCGTCGGCGCCGAGCTCGGACAGCAGACGCCGGATCGTCGCGCCCGCCGCGTCCTTGCCGACCCAGCCGACGACTCGCGGACGCGCGCCCAGCGCCGCCAGATTCGCGACCACGTTGCCCGCGCCGCCGGGGTGCATGCTCTCGCGCGTCACCTGCACGACCGGCACCGGCGCCTCGGGCGAGATGCGGCGGACGTCGCCCCAGATGAAGTGGTCGAGCATCAGGTCGCCGACCACGAGCACGCGCGCCGAACGAAACGCGTGCACGAGCTGCAGCAGACGACGCACGGACGACGGCGCGCCGGTCGCGCCGGCGGTCGACGCTCCGATGGAAGTGGTGGGTACGCTTCTCAAGCTGCGGATGCTCACGGCTCGCTCCGACGACGCAGCCCTGCGGAGCGCGCCGCCCGCGCGCGTTCGTACACCGCCTCGGTGCCACGCGCCATGGCCGCGACCGAGAACGCGTCGGCGCGCGCCTGCCCCGCCGCACCGAGCCGCGCGCGCAGCTCGGGGTCGCGCAGGCAGCGCGCGAGCGCCGCCGCCAGCGCCACCGGATCGCGCGGCGGCACGAGCAGCCCCTGCTCGCCGTCGCGGATCAGCTCCGGCAGCCCGCCGACCGCGCTCGCCACCACCGGACGCGCGGCCGCCATCGCCTCGATGGCGGCGACGCCGAGCCCTTCCGCGAGCGACGGCATCACCACGACGTCCGCCGCCGCGAGCACCGGGCGGACGTCCGCGACGCGACCGAGCCAGCGGACGCGCTCGGCGACGCCGAGGCGCACCGCGAGGTCCTGCAGCGCGTCGCCCTCGGGACCGGTGCCGGCGGCGAGCACGAGCGGCGGCGTCGCGAGCTCGCGCGCGAGCGTCACGAGCGCCTCGAGCAGCACCGCGTGCCCCTTGCGCTCGTGCAGCGAGGCGACGATCGCGAGCACCGGCACGCCGGCGTCGATCCCGAGCTCGCGGCGCGCCGCGCCCGCCTCGAGACCGTGGAAGCGCGCGACGTCGATGCCGCTCGGCACGATCTCGATCCTGCTCGCGGGAATGCCGCGCGCCGCGAGCGCCGCGCGCGCCGCCGCCGAGATCGCGATCACCGCGTCCATGCGCCCGTAGAGCCAGCGCACGTACGGACCGAGCCCGCGCGGCGCGTAGTCCATGCGTCGGGTCACGACCTGCACCGCGCGACGCGGCAGGTAGGGCGCGAGCGAGAGCGCGCGCGAGGTGTGGAAGTGGACGACGTCCGGCGCCAGCGCCGCGACCGCGCGGCGCAGCGCCATCCCGGCGCGCGGATCGTGGCCGAAGCGGCTCTCGAGCGGCAGCGTCGCGATCCCGAGCTCGCGCAGCCGGCGCGTGAGCTCGCCGTCGGGGTGCGCCGCGACCGACACCGCATGCCCGCGCTCGGCGAGGTGGCGCGCGAGCCCGAGCACCTGCGTCTCGCCGCCGCTGAAGCCGCGCTCCGGGTCGACGTGCAGGACGCGCAGCGCGCTCACGCCCTCCCCTCGCGGTTCGCGCCTTGCGCTTCACGGCGCGCGCGCTCGTCGCGCTTCGCGTACTTGAGATGCACGTAGACGGCTGCCGAGATCGCGACGAACAGACCCGGCATGCCGAGCGTGAAGCCGCGGCTCAGGAAGTAGAAGCGCAGGAAGCGTCCGAGCGGACGCAGCACGAGGCCGTTCCAGCTCGCCGGACGCGCGACCTCGCCGCGCTCGGCGGCGGTCGTCGTGAAGCGGTTGATCGTCGAGACGTGGTCGCTGACGTCGTCGTACGTGTAGTGCCAGAGCGGCTCGCGCAGGCGTCCGACGCGGCCGCGCAGGAGGACCTTCTCGTGCGGGTCCTCGCCGCCCCAGATCGCGTTCTCGCGACGGAAAAGACGCAGCCGGCGATCGGGATACCACCCGCCGCGCCACCACCAGCGGCCGAGGTAGAACACGACCCGCGGGATCAGGAAGCCGTCGTAGCCGCGGCCGTCGTGCGACAGCACCTCCTCGATCTCCTCGCGCAGGCCGGGCGAGACGCACTCGTCCGCGTCGACGTTCAGCACCCAGCGGTGCTTCGCGCGGTCGAGCGCGTACTGCTTCTGATCGACGTGCCCGGTCCACGCGCGGCGCGCGACGTTGCTCGTGTACTCCTGAACGATGTCCCAGGTGCCGTCGGTCGAGTACGAGTCGACGACCACGATCTCGTCGCACCACGAGACGCTGTCGAGGCAGTCGCGGATCCGGTGCGCCTCGTTGCCGCAGATGATGATGCAGGAGATCGGCAGCCGGTCCTCGGGCTTGATGCCGGCGCGTCGCCGACGGCGCGCGACGCTGCGGTCCTTGCGCCGGCGCGCGACGTCGACCGTCGCCGCCATGCGCGAGAGACGCTCCTTGCTGGGCAGGCCGAGTCGGTAGGTCGCGAGGAACGCGAGGCGGTCGCGGTCGTCGGCGTAGCGGCCGATCGAGCGATCGAGCTGCACGAGGTTCGCGAGCCGGCGCCGCGCCGACAGCCCGCCGCGCGGGAAGCGGACGCGGTCGAGGTCGACGAGCACGAACGCGAAGCCGTGCTCGTCGCGCCGCACGAGCAGGTTCGACTCCTTGAGGTCGGGCACGTAGACGCCGCGCGCGTGCAGACGCGCGACGAAGCGTCCGAGCTCGCGCGCGAGCGCGCGCCGCTCGCGCTTGCCGAGCTCGAGGTACGCTTGCTTGACGGTGCGCCCGTCGACCACCGCGCGCAGCACGAGCGCGCTCGTCGGCGCCGCCGGGTCGCCGATCGCGTCGACCACGCCGAGCGGCTCGGGCACGGCGACGCCGGCCGCGAGCAGCGCCTCGGCGCTGCGCTGCTGCACCCGCGCCGGCGAGCCCTGCCAGAGCGCGAGCGCGCGGCGCAGCGGCGAGCGCGGCGCGAAGTACTTGACGACCACCGCCTCGCCGCTCGGTCCCGCGTCGTCGAGCCAGACGATCGTGCCGCGCTTGCCGTCCTTGAGCACGCGCCGCGCCGGTGCGTCGTCGCGCAGGCCGCGCGCGGCCACGTCGGCCGCGGACCAGCCCACCGCGTGAAACGAGGGCGATTGCGAGCGCGACGGCAGCGCGCGGCTCACGGCGCGCCTCCGAGCCCGGCGGCGCGCAGCACGGCCGCCGCGCCGCGCCGGTCGAGTCCCGCGATCCCGAGCTTCGCGATCGAGCGCGCGAGGCGGCGGCGCGCGAGCGCGACGTCGAGCGCCCCCGCGGGCCTTGCGCGCACGGCGGCGCGGTCGAAGTCGATCAGCGCGGCGGGCTCCTCCGGGCTCGCGCCGACGAGCACGTTGCTGACGTTGAGGTCGCGGTGCACGATCCCCGCTTGGTGTAGCGTGCGCACCGCACGCACCGCACAGGCGATCCAGGCGCGCCGCTCGCCGTCGTCGCGCGCCGCGCGCAGCGCCTCGCCGAGCGAGCGCCGCCCGGTGAGCGCGCGCGTGACGAGCACGCCGCGGTAGAGGAGCCCTGCCCTCCCGCCGCCCGCGAGCGGCAGCGCCGCCGCGGCGAGCACCTCCGGCGCCGCGACGCCGGCGCGGCGCGCGGCCTCGGTCGCGACGAGCTCGCGCCACGGACGCGGCGGCCGCTCCCAGTAGACGTCGCGCAGCAGGCGCCGCAGCAGCCCGCCGTGCACGTAGCGGCGGACGTAGACGTCGCCCGCCGCGTCGAGCGGCAGCCGCCGCACCGCGCCGCGCCCGCCGACGATGCCCTGCTCGGCGGCGTCGCCGAGGTCGTGACGACCGTCGAAGGCGGCGGCGAGCCAGCCCGCGACGTGCGCCTCGTGTCCGGCGCGGACGGCGACGCCCGGGCGCGGCACGACGAACTCCGGCGGCAGCCTCACGCCCGACCGGCGACGTGCGCGAGCTCCCAGAGCTTCGCGGCGACCAGCACCTCGCGGTAGGCCTCGATGACGACGTGCGGCAGGACGAGCCGTCGCGACCCGCGGGTCGCGACGAGCGCGCGCAGCGCGAAGGTCGCGGGGATCCAAACGAGCGAGCGCCAGCGCGCCGGCTCGCGCGCCGCGTGACGCAGGCGCGCCGCGAGCGACGACTGCGCGTCGACCTGCGCCAGGTGTTCGCGCAGGGTCTCCGGCACGACCACCGTCCACGGCTCCGGCAGATCGTCGATGCGCGCGCCGGGGCGCGCCACCACCCGCTCGCCCTCCAGCGTCACCGCCCCCGGATCCGACAGCACGAGGCGGCGTCCGGCGTCGGCGACCGTGCCCGCGTACGCGAGCTCGAGGCGGACGCGGGCGGCGCGCGGCTGCGACGCCGGACGCGCGAGCCACTCCGCGGCGGCCGCCGCCGCGCGCCCGTCGAGCGACGCCCACGGCGGCAGCCACAGCACCGCGGCCTGATCCGCCTCGGCCGCTTCAAGCAGCGATTCCGGCGTCGCGTGCTCGCGCGCGTCGATCACGCGGCGCACGGCGAACGGCAGATCTGCGGACAGCGGCTCCGCGGCGCCGTCGAAGCGGACCACCACCAGCTCGGGCGCGCGCGTCACGACAGCGCTCCCTCACGCCGCTCGGGCGGCGTCGTCAGCGCAGCCGGCGACGCCGCGGCGAGCAGCGCGCGCGCCGCCGCGACCGCCGCCGTCGCCGGCAGATCCTCCATGCACTCGTGCGTGCCGATCGGGCAGAAGCGCTCGCCGTGACGCGAGCACGGCCGGCAGGCGAGCTCGCGCTCGACGATGCGCACGCACGGCCCGAGCGGCGCGAAGCCCTGCGCGGGCACGGTCGGCCCGAACGCGACCACCACCGGGCGGCGCAGCGCGGCCGCGACGTGCGCGGGCGCGCTGTCGTTGGCGAGCACGAGCGTCGCGCGCGCGAGCACCGCGACCAGCTCCGCGGTCGAGGTCCGCCCGCACAGATCGAGCGTCGTCGAACCGCCGTGCGTGCGGCGCGCGAGCGCCGCGGCGATGGTCGCCGCGTGCGCGGCGTCGCCCGCGGTGCCGACGACGACCACGCGATCGACCTCCTGCCCGACGAGCGCGCACGCCGCCTCGGCGAAGCGCTCCGCCGGCCAGCGCTTGGTCTCCCACGCGGAGCCCGGCGCGATCACCAGCAGCCGCTCGTCGTCGCCGACGCCGGCGCTCGCGAGCCGCGCCGCGACCGCGCTCGCCGCCTCCGGATCGATCTCCAGCACCGGTAGCGGCGGCGGCACCGGACGAATCCCGAACGGCGTCGCGAGCGCGAGCAGCCGGTCGCGCGCGTGCGCGCCGCGCTGCGGGACCCGGTGCTGGTAGAGCGGCGAGCCCGGCGCTCCCGCAAAGCCGACGCGCTCGGGGATGCCGGCCAGCGCGAGCGTCACCGCGGTGCGCAGCGAGCGCTGCACCGCGATCGCGACGTCGAAGCGCAGCGCGCGCAGCTTGGCGGCGATCGCCTGCATGCCGGCGAGCCCGCTCTCCTTGCCGCGCTTGTCGAAGGTCAGGACGCGGTCCGGTCCGACGAGCGGCGCGATCAGCGGTGCGGCGTCGGGCCGCGTCAACCACCAGATTTCCGCCTCGGGGAACGCGTCGCGCAGCGCGCGCCACAGCGGCGTCGTGAGCACGACGTCACCGAGAAAGCTCGTTTGCGCGAGCAGCAGGCGGCGTGGGCGGTTCAGCGCGTTCGTGGCCCGCCTACCAGGAGGTCGCCTCGTCGACGAGCATCACGGGGATGTCGTCCTCGATGCGGTAGCGCAGCCGGCAGGCCGCGCAGGTCAGCGCGTCGCCCTCCGGCGTGAGCTGGATGTCGCCCTTGCACTGGGGACAGACCAGGATGTCGAGCAGCTCCTGACTGATCGCCATGAAATCCTCCTAGCCCGCCGCGACCTCGCTCTTCAGCCACTCGAGCTCCGCCGCGAGCCCGTCGCGCAGCGACGTCCGCGGCTCCCAGCCGAGCTCCTTGCGCGCGGCGTCGGTGAGCGCGTGCGTGTCGCGCACGTCGCCCTTCTGCCGCTCCGCGCGACGCACGCGCGGCTCGCGTCCGGTGAGCTCGGCGATCATCTCCAGCACTTGATTGACGCTGACCCGCGAGCCGCCGCCGACGTTGTACGCGGCGCCGGGCGTGCCCCGTTCGAGCGCCAGCAGGTTCGCCTGCACGGCGTCGCCGACGAACGTGAAGTCACGCGTCTGCTTGCCGTCGTCGTAGACCACCAGCTCCTCGCCCGCGAGGTGCGCGCGCAGGAAGCGGTGGAACGCCATGTCCGGACGCTGACGCGGCCCGTACACCGTGAAGTAGCGCAGCGAGATCGTCGGCAGCCCCGAAGCCTGCGTGTAGAGCCGGCACAGGTGCTCGCCGGCGAGCTTGCTGACGCCATAGGGCGACACCGGGCGCGGCAGCGTGGTCTCGGCGGTCGGGAAGTCCGGCGCGTCGCCGTAGATCGACGACGACGACGAGTACACGAAGCGCAGCTTGCGCGGCGCGCTGGCCTCGAGCAGCCGCTGCGTCGCGAGCACGTTGGCCTCGCAGTAGATGCGAAAATCCTTGCCCCAGCTCGCCCGCACGCCGGCCTGGGCGGCGAGGTGCAGCACCGCGTCGACGCCCTCGGTGAGCGCGTCGACGTCCGCGGTCACCAGGTCCGCCTCGTGGAACTCGAAGAGCGGCGAGCGCCGGAGCGCGGCGATGTTCCGCTCCTTCACCGCGCGCGGGTAGTAATCGAGAAAGCAGTCGACGCCGCGCACCCTGTCGCCGCGCGCGATCAACGCTTCCGCAACGTTCGAGCCGATGAATCCCGCGACGCCGGTCACCAGTACGTGCAAGCTTCCTCCCGGAGGATGGCCGTATCGGCTCGGCCGTCGGTGACCCGGGGCCGCCCGCGAACGGAGCCGTTCACTGGCCGACGCTCCTAGCATCCTCGCCCGCGGTGCGCAGCCGCAAAGATTGCTCGAGACGGCCCTTGAGCAGCTCGGTGAAGCGCTCCTCGTCGCGCTCGCGTAGCGCAAAATCCACCCGCAGGGCGGCGAGCCCGCCGCGGGCGAACGGGAAGCGCCGCAGCTTGACGATGTCCTTCTCGGTGCAGACCACGAGCTCCGCGCGGTGCGCGGCCTGCGTGATGCGCTGCCAGTCGGCCTGCGTGTACTGGTGGTGGTCGGGGAACTCGAGCACCTCGACCGGACGCACCTCGAGCTGGCCGAGCAGCTCGTAGAACGACTGCGGCTGCGCGATCGCCGACACCGTCACCACCTTGCGCCCGACCAGATCGCCGAGCGGACGGGCGAGCAGCTCGCCGTCCTCGCTCACCATCAGCGAGCGCGGCTTGAGCTCGGCGGAGAACGTCGGCACACCGGGCGCGAAGCGCACGAGGGTCTCGGCGACCCGCGAGCCGGCCTTCGCCTTGGTGATCACGATGGCGTCTGCGCGACGCAGCGCCGAGAGCGGCTCGCGCAGCGGCCCCGCGGGCAAGAGCGCGCCGTTGCCGAAGCCCATGCGGCCGTCGACCAGCAGCACGTCGAGGTCGCGCGCGAGGCGCCAGTGCTGGAAGCCGTCGTCGAGGATCAGCACCGTCGCGCCGTGCTGGTCGATCGCCATCTTGGCCGCCGCGACGCGGTCGGCGCCGCACACGACGGGCCCCGCGAAGCGCTCGGCGAGCAGCACGCCCTCGTCGCCGATCTCGCGCGCGTCGTAGAGCGCCTTGCCGTCGCGCCCGACGGTCACGACGCGGCCGCGCAGGTGTCCGCCGTAGCCGCGGGTCACGATCGCCGGCCGCTCGCCCTGCTCACGCAGCCACTCGGCGAGCCACAGCGCGGCGGGCGTCTTGCCGGTGCCGCCGACCGTCAAGTTGCCGAGGCTCAGCACCGGCACGGAGACCCGGTGCTGGCGCAGCAGCCCGGCGCGAAACGCGAGCCGGCGCAGCCCGACGCCGAGACGGTAGCCCCACGCGAGCGGTCCGAGCGCGTAGCGCGACGGTCCGCCCTGCTGCCACGTGCGGACGATGTCCTGCTGCGCGACGAGGCCCACGCTCATCGCGCCCCCGCCTCGGCGCGCGCGTCGTCCGCGACGGCGTCGCCGCGGCGCTCGCGGAGCAAGGGCTCGATCGCTGCCCAGGTCGCGGGCAAGCTGCCGCACTGCTCGGTCGCGACCGAGCACGCGGCGGCGCTCGCCGCGGCGCGCCGCTCGGGATCGAGGAACGCCTCGACGGCGCGGGCGAGCTCGCGCGCGTCGGCGACGATCACCGCCGCGCCCGCCGCCGCGAGGCACTCCGCGAGCGCGCGCACCGTGTGCACGTGCGGTCCGACGATCACCGGCACGCCGCAGCGCGCGGGCTCGAGCAGGTTGTGGCCGCCGATCGGCACCAGCGTGCCGCCGACGAACGCCACCGTCGCCGCGTGGTAGCAGCCGGCGAGCTCGCCCAGCGTATCGAGCAGCAGGACGTCCGCGCTCTCGAGCTGCTCGACCGCGGCGCGCTCGTCCTCGGGCAGGCGGGAGCGCTGCACGACGCGCAGACCGCGCTGCGCGAGCATCGCGCCGACGCCCGCGAAGCGCTCGGGGTGGCGCGGCGCGATCACCCACAGCGGCGCCACCGGACGCACGCGCAGCTCGCGCAGCGCCGCGACCACGGCCTCCTCCTCGCCCGCGTGCGTCGAGCCGGCGACCACCACCGGGCGCCCGAGCGCCTGCAGCGCGCCGACGAACGCCGGCGGCTCCGGCATGCGACCGTCCGCCTTGAGCGAGCCCGTCACGACGACGCGCGCCGGCGGCACGCCGAGCGCGAGCAGACGCTCGCGGTGCTCGTTCGCCTGCACGCAGAAGCGCGTCACGCGCGAGAGCACCGCGCGCGAGAAGCGCGGAAAGCGCGCGAGCGTCTGCGCAGCGCCGGGCGAGAGCCGCCCGCTGACCTGCACCGCCGGGATCCCGGCGCGATCGAGCGCGGTGAGCACGTTCGGCCAGAGCTCGTTCTCGCTGAACAGGAACAGGTCGGGACGCACGCGCCGCACGACGCGTCCCGCGATGCCGGGCACGTCGATCGGGAAGGTCACGACGCGCGCATCGGGGACGAGACGGCGGGCGTGCTCGCAGCCGGTCGACGTCTGCGCCGAGATCACCACGGTGCCGCCCGGCGTCGCGCGCCGCCAGCACTCGACGAGCGGTGCGATGCCCTCGACCTCGCCGACCGACGCGGCGTGCGCCCACAGCAGCGGCCGCGCGTCGCGCGCCGGCCAGCCGACGCCGAGCCGTCCGAGCAGCCCGCGTCGCCACGACGGGCGCACGAGGCAGACGAGCCCCGCCAGCGGCGCGAGCAGCAGCGCGAGCGACGTGAACAAGACGTTGTAGAGGACGATCCCCGAGCCCGCGGAGGCGCGGCGCGCGCGCGGCGCGGCGGCGTCCGGGTCAGTAGACCCAGTTACCGCGCTCGTAGCGGAAGAGCTCCGTGACCTCGGTCCGCTCGATGATCTCTGGCTGCTGTGCAAGGGCATCCACCTGAGACGCGCCGCTGAGTCGAAGCTTGAGCTCGTGGTAGATGACCCGGCCGATCGGCGTGGTGTCGGCGTTGGTGATCTCGGGAATCTGCACGTTGGTCGTGTCGTAGCCAATGTACTCGCCCACCACGCCGGTTCCGTTGGGCTTCCACTCGATGTTCGCGATGTTGTGACGCTCGCGCTCCCTGAGCTTCTCCATCCAGCTGTCGCAGAAGCGCTTGAACTCGGCCTGCAGCTCCTCCGGCGACGCCTTCACCGCAGAAGCGCGCTTCGCCTTGTCCGCATGCGCCGGAACGCCGACGCCCAGCACCAAAGCGATACCCACCACGGCAACCAGGATCGATTGCATCCCCCGCATAGCGCTTTCCCTCGCTTCGTGCCCTTTCACGATTCCGCACGACGCGCAACGCCCTCGATATACTGAAGCGTGTGCTCGGGTGCGACGCCGCACGCGCGGTCGGCACGACGCACCGCTTCGTTGAGGCGACTCTCGAGCGCGACGCGCGCCTCCTCGAGCGTCTCGGGCGACGCGTCGCGCGACACCCGGATCGGCTCCTCGATCACGTAGGCGACGCGCGAGCCGGGCAGCGGGATGCACAGCCAGTCCCAGCTGCGCGACAGCACGCGCGAGCGGCTCGCGGCGTAGGCGACGGGAAAGATCGGCGCGCCGGTCGCGCGCGCGAGCTGCACCGCGCCGCTCTTCGCCCGGCAGCGCGGACCGCGCGGCCCGTCGGGCACGATCACCAGGTCGCGTCCGCGCGCGTGCGCCGCGAGCAGGCCGCGCATGCCGCTGACCCAGCCGCGCGTCGACGAGCCGCGCACGACCTCGATCCCGAGCAGCTCGATCGCGCGCGAGATCAGCTGACCGTCGCGGTGGCTGCTGTTCATGATGCAGGCGCCCGCGCCGCGGTACGCGAACGGCATCATCACCATGCGCCCGTGCCAGAACGCGAGGATCGAGGGCTCGTGGTCGGCGAAGCGGCGCAGCAGCTCGTCGGCGCCCGGTCCCGTGAAGGTCTTGCGCGTCGTCCAGCCGAGGATGCGCAGCACGACGTAGAGCAGCGTCCCGCCGACGAGGATCAGGATCCTGTCGCGCAGCGACAGCGAGCCAGCCGACCCCGCCGCTCGCCGCGGCGCGGCGGCCGGCTCTTTCATGCGAGGCGGAGCGCCGGCTCGTCGGCCGGCGTCGCGGGCGGCGCCACGCCGAGCGCTTGCTGGTCGTGCAGCCGCCGGTAGGTGGCGCCGCGCGCCAGCAGCTCCTCGTGCGTGCCCTCCTCGAGGATGCGGCCGCCGCCCAGCACCACGATGCGGTCGGCGCGCCGGATGGTCGCGAGGCGGTGCGCGATCACGAGCGTCGTGCGGCCGACCATCAGGCGGTCGATCGCGTCCTGCACGAGGCGCTCCGACTCCGAGTCGAGCGCCGAGGTCGCCTCGTCGAGGATCAGGATGGGAGCGTTCTTCAGCAGCGCGCGCGCGATCGCAATCCGCTGGCGCTGCCCGCCCGAGAGCGTCACGCCGAGCTCGCCCACGACCGTGTCGTAGCCGTTCGGCAGCGCGCAGATGAAGTCGTGCGCGTTCGCCGCGCGCGCCGCCGCCTCGATCGCCTCCTGCGTCGGCTCGCTGCTGCCGTAGGCGAGGTTCGCGCGGATCGTGTCGTTGAACAGGAAGGTGAACTGCGTGACGATGCCGATCTGGTTGCGCAGCGACGCGAGCGTGACGTCGCGCAGGTCGATGCCGTCGATCGTGATGCGTCCCTCGGTCGGGTCGTAGAACCGCGGGATCAGGTCGGCGAGCGTCGACTTGCCGCCGCCGCTCGCGCCGACCAGCGCCACCGCCTCGCCGCGGCGCAGGACGAGGTTGATGTCGCGCAGCGCGTAGTCCTCGCCGTCGCCGCGGGCCGCGGCGTCGTCGCGCGCGTTGCCGGTGGTGGTCGCGGTGCTGCGCGGCGGGTAGCGGAAGCTCACGTTCTCGAAGCGGATCTCCTGCGAGAACGGCGGCAGCGCGCGCGCGCCCGGACGCTCACGCACGTCGCTCGGCGTGTCGATCAGCTCGAACACGCGCTCGGCCGAGCCGAGACCTTGCTGGATCACCGCGTTCACCTTCGCGAGGCCCTTGAACGGCTCGTAGACCAGCATGAGCGCGGTGAGAAACGCCATGAAGTCACCCGGCGTCCGTCCGCCCTGGATCACCGAGTAGCCGCCGTAGAGCACGACGCCCGCGATGCCGAACGCGGCGAGCATCTCCATCAGCGGCTGGATCAGCGCCTTGGCGCGCGACGCCTTCATGTAGAGGCCGAAGAGCCGCCGGTTCTCGGCGGAGAAGCGCGCGCGCTCGTACTCCTCCATGCCGAACGCCTTGACGATCCGGTTGCCCTGGATGGTCTCCTGCAGGAGCGCGGTCAGCGTGCCGAGCGTCGCCTGGCCGCGCCGCGAGTAGCGGCGCAGACGCTGCGACAGCCGCAGCACCGGCAGCACCGAGACCGGGAAGACGACGAAGCCGATCAGCGCCAGCACCCAGTCGAGCCAGAACGCGACCGCGACCGTGATCACCAGCGACGTGCTGTCGCGCAGCAGCGCGACGCTCGCGTCGACCAGCGAGTTGCGGAGCTGCGCCACGTCGTTCGTGATGCGCGAGACGATGGTGCCGGTCGGCGTGCGGTTGAAGAACGACAGCGGGAGGTACTGCACCCGCTCGTTCATCTCGTCGCGCAGGTCGGTGATCGTGCGCTGCGCGACCCACTCCGTGAAGTAGCTGTTGATGTAATTGACGACGCCGCGCACGAAGAACACGGCGAGGATCACGAACGGCAGCGCGTACAGCACCGCCACGTTCTTGTCGGCGAAGACGTCGTCGAACACGCTGCGCACGAGGAACGGCATCGCGCCGTTGGTCGCGCTGAAGACCAGCATGCAGACGGTCGCGATCGCGAAGCGTGGCCAGACGTACGGCCGGAGGTACCCGAGCAGCCGACGGTAGATGTGCTGCGACGTCATGCGCTGTCCGGGGTCCTAGCGAAGACGTCCGGGGCTCACAAACCTCGTTTCAGCATGCCGGCTGCGATGCGCGCCGCGCGGCGCGCGGCGCCCGGCTCGCCGAGCAGATGCCGCACCTCGGCGAGGTCCGCGCGGATGCGCGAGGCGAGCTGCGGGTCGTCGAGGATGCGCCGCGCCTCGGCGGCGACGCGCTCGGGCGTCACGTCGTTCTGGATCAGCTCCGGCACCGCCGCCTTGCCGAGGATCAGGTTCGGCATGCCGATGAACGGCACGCGCACGAGCAGCCGCGCGAGCGCATACGTGAGCGGCGCGAGCCGGTACATGATGACCATCGGCCGCTCGAGGAGCGCGGTCTCGAGCGTCGCGCTGCCCGAGGCGAGCAGCACGAGGTCCGACGCGGCGACGAGGTCGTAGGTCTCGCCCGTCGCGATCGGCATGCCGGGCGGGCAGACCGACTCGGCGAGCGGCCGCAGGCTCTCGTGCGCGAGCGCGACCGCCGCCTGCACGCCGAGGATCCGCGCCGCCTCGACCATCACCGGCAGGAGCTCGCGCACCTCGGCGCTGCGGCTGCCGGGCAGCAGCGCGACCAGCGGACGATCCGTCGCGAGGCCGTGGCGCGCGCGCGTCTCCGCCGGCGCGCTCGTGGCGCGCACCGTCTCGAGCGCCGGGTGGCCGACGAAGGTCACCGGCGCGAGCCCGCGGTAGAGGTCCGCCTCGAACGGAAAGACCACCGCCAGGTGGTCGACGCGCTTCGCGAGCGTGCGCACGCGGTAGCGGCGCCACGCCCAGACCTGCGGGCTCACGTAGTACAGCACCGGGATGCCGGCGCGGCGCGCGACCTTCGCGAGCCGGAGGTTGAAGTCCGGGAAGTCGATCAGCACGACGAGGTCGGGCTTCGCCGCGGCGTCGCGGCCGGTGATCGCGCCGCGCACGCGCCGGTACGAGCGCACGATCGAGCGCACGCGCCCGAGCAGCTCGGTGACGCCCATGGTCGAGAGCTCGGCGGCGTCGACCAGGACCTCCATGCCGGCGGCGCGCAGCTTCTCGCCGCCGACCCCGATCACCCGCACGTCGGGCACGAGCTCGCGCAGCGCCGCGACCAGCTCGGCGCCGCGCAGATCGCCCGACGCTTCACCGGCGACGAGGAGCACGGTCGGCGGCGCCGCGTCGCGCGACGCCGCGCCGGCCGCTCCGGCGACGGCGCCCGCCGCGCTCACTCGGTCTCCATGACCGCCAGGATGCGCTCGGCGAGCTCGAGCGCCGCGCAGCCGTCCTCGCCGGTCACCGCGGGACGCGAGCGCGTGCGCACCGAGGCGAGGAACGCCTGGATCTCGCGCCCGAGCGCGTCGGCCTCGCCGAGGTCGATCTGCTCCCAGCCGATCTCGGCCTGCCCGCTCGGGAGCGGCGTGCGCCGGCAGATCCGCACCGAGCGCTCCGCGAGGTCGAACGCGAGGTAGGTGTCGGGCTGGAAGAGACGCAGCTTGCGCTCGCGCTTGATCGACACGCGGCTCGCGGTGACGTTCGCGATGCAGCCGCCTTCGAAGCGCAGGCGCGCGTTCGCGATGTCGATCGCCGGCGTCACGACCGGCACGCCGACCGCCTCGATCGACACCACCTCCTGCGGCACCAGCAAGCGGATCAGGTCGAGGTCGTGGATCATCAGGTCGCGCACGACGTCGACGTCGGCGCCGCGCGAGGTGAACGGCGCGAGCCGGTGGCACTCGATGAAGCGCGGGTTGCGGATGATGCGCGCGAGCCGCGTCAAGGCGGGGTTGAAGCGCTCGAGGTGGCCGACCTGCAGGATGCGTCCGTGCTCGTGCGCGACCTGCACGAGCTCGCGCGCCAGCGCCGCGCTCGCCGCGAGCGGCTTCTCGACCAGGCAGTCGACGCCCGCCGACAAGAGCTCGCGCGCGACCGCGTGGTGGTGCTGCGTCGGCACGACGACGCTCGCGCAGTCGATCTCGCCCATGACCTCGCGGAAGTCTGCGACCGCGCGCGTGCCGAGCCTCGCGGCGAGCGCCTCGGCGCGCGGCAGGTCGACGTCGGCGACGGCGACGAGGTCACAGCCGTCCGCCTGCGCGTACTTCTCGGCGTGGAAGCTGCCGAGGTAGCCCGCGCCGACCACCGCGGCGCGAAGACGCGGCCGCGCCGCCGTCGAGGTCATCGCCTCAGCGCCTCGCGGGCGTCTCGCCCGCCGTGCCCGTCGCGGGCTCCATCTCGACCGCGACCACCGAGATCCCGGCCGCGGCCGCCGCCTCCAGCGTGCGCTCGCGCTCGAGGATGATCGTGCGGCGCGCTTCGAGCGCGAGCACCGTCGCCTTGACCTCGGCCATCAGGCGGATGGTCTCGGGTCCGACCGCGGGGACGTCGAAGCGCAGGTCCTGCTGCGGCTTGCTCACCTTGACGACCACCGCGCCGCTGCGCGCGAGCTCGCCGCCGCGCCGGATCGCGGCGTCGGTGCCCTCGACGGCCTCGACCGCGAGCACGAGCCCGTCCTTCACGACCACCGTCTGGCCGATCTCGAAGGCGCCGATCGCCTTCGCGACCTCGAAGCCGAACGCGATGTCGGCGCGCTCCTTCGCCTTCGGCGCGCGCCGCGACAGCACGCCCGGCTGCGGCACGAGCCGCGGCAGGTACTCGGTCGACGGGATGACGCGGATGCCCTCGGACTCGAGCTCCTCGGCGACGCCGCGCAGGAGCTTGTCGTCGTAGAGCGTCCGCATGCGGGCGAGGAACGCGGCGCCGCGCAGGTCCGGCCGGAAGCCGCTGAACAGGCGCGCCTTCTTGATGCCGCCCGCCATCACCGCGCGCTCGCAGCCCGCCTGCTTGAAGGTGCGGATGATCTTGCCGAGCTCGCCGACGCGCACCCAGGTGCACGACGCGACCTCGTGCTCGAGCTCGGGGTCGGTCTCGCCGACGTGCGCGCAGGCCACGACCTCGACGCCCACCTCGCGCGCGCCCTGCGCGACCAGGCGCGGGAAGACGCCGTTGCCGGCGATCAGCCCGAGGCGTCCCGTGCTGCTCGACGCGTCCACGATCGCCCGCGCCTCACGGGCGCGTCACGCCGCGCTCGCTGTTGGCGACGAAGTCCGCCATCGCGAGCGCGTGCGGCGACGAAGCGAGCTCCTCGCGGATGCGCGCGATCGCGTCGCGCGCGAGCAGCTTGCTCTGGAACAGCAGGCGGTAGGCGCGCTTCAGCTCGCTGATCTGCTCCGACGTGAAGCCGCGGCGCTCGAGGCCGACCACGTTCAGCCCGACCAGCTTCGCGCGGTCGCCGTTCGCCATGCAGTACGGCGGCACGTCCATGACCACCATCGAGCCGCCGCCGATGAACGCGCTCTCGCCGATGCGCACGAACTGCGCGACGGCGGCGAGCCCCGAGACGATCGCGTAGTCGTCGACGGTGACGTGGCCGGCGAGCGCAACGCCGTTCGCGAGCGTCGCGCCGTTGCCGATCCGGCAGTCGTGCCCGACGTGGCTGTTGTTCATGAAGAGGTTGTCGTTGCCGACGACCGTCTCCATGCCGCCGCCCTCGGTACCGAGCGACAGCGTCGCGAACTCGCGCACGCTGTTGCGGTCGCCCATGATCAGACGGCTCGGCTCGCCCTTGTACTTCTTGTCCTGCGGGATCGAGCCGACGCTCGCGAACGGCGAGATGCGGTTGTCCGCGCCGAGCGTCGTGTGGCCGTCGATGCAGGCGTGCGAGCCGACGCGCGTGCCGCGCCCGAGCGTGACGTTCGGTCCGATTACGCCGTAGGGTCCGATCTCGACGCCGAAGTCGAGCTTCGCGCCGCGCGCGACGATCGCCGTCGGATGGATGCGCACCGGCGGCGGCGACGACGGGCGCGACTCGGGACGCGCGCCGCCGTCCCCAGCGACCTCGACCGCGGAGAACTCGGCCTGCGCGACGACGTGGCCGTCGACCGTCGCGACGCCGCGCATCTTCCACAGCGGCCGGTGCCGACGCACCAGCTCGACCTCCATCCGCAGCTGGTCGCCGGGCACGACCTGGCGGCGAAACTTGACGTTGTCGAGGCTCGTCAGGACCAGAAAGACGCCCTCCTGCGCGAGCTGCTCGATGTCGAAGCCGCCGTGAAACGAGCCATGCACGAGCAGCCCGCCCGCCTGCGCCATCGACTCGCAGATCAGGACGCCGGGCATGATCGGCCGGTCCGGGAAGTGTCCCGTGAACTGCGGCTCGTTCCACGTCACGTTCTTGATCGCGACGATGCGCTTCTCGGGCTCGAACTCGATCACCCGATCGACGAGCAGGAACGGATAGCGGTGCGGGACGAACCGCGCGATCTCGTTGCCGAGGACGCTCATGGCTTGGGGCACGCTCGCTTCATCGTGCGGGATGTCGTGGCCTTCGCGCCACCCGGGCCGCGGCTACCTCTTCGCGTTGTAGACGCTCAAGACCTGATCGGTGATGTCGGCCGATTTCTTGTAGTAGAGCACGGGGCTCGTGCCCAGCTCGAGGATCAGCGTGTAGCCTTCCTTGTCGCCGACCTCCTTGATGATCTGCTGGAGGTCCTGGATGATCTTGCCGGTCAGCTCCTGGTCCTTCTTCTGGAGCTCGGCCTGAGAGTCCTCGAAGCGGCGCTTGAGCTCGAGGCGCTTGCTCTCGAACTCGTCCTCGAGCTTGCGACGCTCCTCGTCGCGCATGACCATGCCCTTGGTCTCGAGCTCGTTCTTCAGCCGGTCGAGCTCCTCCTTCTTGCCCTTGAGCTGGCTCTCGAGCTTGCTGACCTGAGCGCGAAAGTCCTCCTTCGCCTTCTTGCCCGCGGCCGATTCGTTGAGGGCGCGCTGCAGGTCGACGTAGCCGATCTTCACTTCGGCCGCTGCGTCGAACGGGACGCAGAGGATGGCGAGCAGCACCGCCGCGATGCCGGCGCGGCCGACGGAGACTCCCTTCATTTTCTTCCTTCTCCTTGGTCTTTCTTCAGAGCGGAGCGCCGAACGAGAAGAGGACCGAGCTCTTGCGCTCGCCGGGCTTGATGTTGAGCGGCACACCGAACTCGACCCGGAGCGGCCCGAACGGAGACAGCCAGCGCACGCCGCCTCCGACGGAATAGCGCAGGTTGCCAATATCGATGCCGTCGTCGTGGAGCCAGGCGTTGCCGAGATCGAAGAACAAGACGCCACGCAGACCGAGCTGCTGAACGATCGGGAAGATGATCTCGTTCTGCACCACCAGCTCGTTCGAACCGCCGATCGGCTCGCTGTTGATGATGTTGCCCTGCGGGTCGAAGACGTTCTCGCGCGGACCGAGCGTGCGGGTCTCGTAGCCGCGCACGGTGTTGATGCCGCCCGGGAAGTAGCGCTCGATCAGCGGCAGCTCGTTGCCCGACAAACCGGATTCGCCCTTGCCGTAGGCGATCGTGCCGCCCGACGAGAAGACCAGCGTGCCGAAGTCGCGGATGCGGTAGATCGGGAAGAACCAGCGCCCGCGGCCCTCGAGGCGGATGAACTTGGTGCCGCCGAGGCCCGCGAACTCGAGCGAGATCTCCTGGAACGATCCCGCCGTCGGGTCGAAGGCGTGGTTCAGCGTGTTGCGCAGGATGTTCGGCGCGATCGACGACACCGTGACCTCGCCCTGCTCGGTGAAGATCCCCGGCGGCGCGTCGAGCGAGACGTCGAAGATGCGGCCGCGCTCGAAGCGGTACTCGAGGCCGACGCGCGTGTCCTCGAGGGAGAACGGACCGAGGCGCTCGAAGCCGAGCGCTTCGAGCGGGTAGAGCCCGCGCAGCGAGAAGCCGGTGCTGCCGCGGGTGAAGTCGTTGAAGTCGAGCTCGGTGTTGTAGAGCGTGATCGAGCCGAGCAGGTCGGTGTCGAAGACGTACGGCTCGGTGAAGGCGACGTAGATGTTGCGCCGGATCGAGCCGAAGTCGGCGTTGAACACGATCCGCTGCCCGCGTCCGAAGAGGTTGTTCTCCGAGATGCGGACGTTGAACAGGAACTGGTCGCCCGAGCTGTAGCCCGCGCCCGCGCTGAACGCGCCGGTCGAGCCCTCCTTGAGGTCGACGAGCACGTTGATCTGGTCGGGCACCGGCGACTGACGCGTCGTCAGGTTGACGTCGGAGAAGAAGCCGAGACGGCGGAGCGCGTCGCGGCTCTTGCGCAGCTTGGTCGCCGAGAACTGCTCCTGCTCGCCGATCTTGAGCTCGCGGCGGATGACCTTGTCGCGCGTCTTGGTGTTGCCGGTGATCTCGATCTTGCCGATCGTCACCGGACGTCCGCGGTTCATGCGGAAGGTGACGTCGACGGCCTTCTCCTCCGGTCGGATCAGCGTCTCCGGCTCGACGTTGGCGAACGCGTAGCCCTGGTCGCCGAGGAAGTCGGTGAGCTTGGTGACGTCGTCGCGCAGCACGCTCGCGCGGAACGTCGTGCCCTTCTCCGCCTCGATGGCCTCGAAGAGCTGCGCTTCCTCCTCGCTCGTCGGCGGCACGTCGCCCGCGAAGCGGATCTCGCCGAAGTCGTACTGCTCGCCTTCCTGGATGTCGATCGTGATCTTCAGCGAGTCGCCGTCGCGCTCGACCTTCGGCTCGCCGACCTTCACGTTCACGTAGCCGTTGTCGTAGTAGTACGCGGTGATGCGCTCGACGTCGGTCTTGAGCGCGTCGCGGTTCAGCGTGCCGGACTTGAACAGCCAGGAGAGGAACCACTTCTCCTTGGTCTGCATGACCCCGCGCAGGTCGCTCGAGGAGATGTTCTCGTTGCCGGTGAACTCGATCTTGCTGATGCGGATCGGCTCGCCCTGCTGCACCTTGTAGACGAGCTCGACGTCGCCCTCGGCGGGACCGGGCCGCAGCTCGGGCGTGATCTCGACGTCGAGGTAGCCCTTCTCCTCGTAGAGGCGGCGCGCGTCCTCGATGCCGCGCCGGACCTTCTCGGGGTCGTAGATCGTGCGCGCGCGCACCTTGAGCGCGGCCTCGAGCTC
Organism: Candidatus Binatia bacterium; assembly: GCA_036563615.1. Taxonomy (NCBI): domain Bacteria; phylum Candidatus Binatota; class Binatia (SeqCode); species Binatia bacterium. The sequence goes on along the minus strand of DATCMB010000022.1, from coordinate 377,168 downwards.
CTCCTGCTTGAGGTCCTCGTTGCCCTCGATGGTGACCGTGGTGATGAACGGCCGCTCGTGCACGCGGAAGGTGAGGATCGCCTGCCCGCGCTCGCCGGGCGCCTCGTCGAGCTCCGCGACGACGTCGTCGAAGAAGCCCATCGCCCAGATCGCGCGCACGTCCTGATCGACCCGCGCCGGGTCGAAGCGCTGTCCGGGCTGGCTCTTGACGTGGATCTTGATCGCGCCCTCGTCGACGCGATGGTTGCCGCGGATCTCGACCGCGGCGAGCGTCGGCGCGCCGCTGCGTCCTCCCGGCTGCGCCGCGGCGACGCCGGCCGCGCACACCAGCACCGCGACCAGGGCGACGCGCAGCCACGCGGCGACGCGGCTTCCCGCGATCCGTGCGCTCACGCCGCCTCCAGGTGTCCGTGCGTCAAGCGCATCGTTCGATCCATCGCGCTCGCGAGCCGCGGGCTGTGCGTGACCACGACGCAGGTGATGCCCGCCTCGTGGTTGAGCTCGATCAGCAGCCTCTCGACCTCGGCGCCGGTGTCGGGGTCGAGGTTGCCGGTGGGCTCGTCGGCGAGGACGAGCGCCGGACGGCGCACCAGCGCGCGCGCCACCGCGACCCGCTGCTGCTCGCCGCCGCTCAGCTCACCCGGACGGTGCTGCAGGCGCGCGCCGAGCCCGACCCGCTCGAGCATCGCCGTCGCGCGCTCCTTCGCGACGGCCGGCGACTCGCCGCCGATCAGGCACGGCATCATGACGTTCTCGAGCGCCGTGAAATCCGGCAGCAGATGATGGAACTGAAAGACGAAACCGATCGACTCGCTGCGGAAGCGCGCCAGCTCGCGGTCGCGCAGCGCGCCGAGCTCGGTGCCGGCGACGCGAACCGTACCCGCAGTCGGTCGATCGAGGCCGCCGAGAAGGTGGAGCAGCGTGCTCTTGCCGACACCGGACTCGCCGATGATGGCGACGGTCTCCCCGGCTGCGATGTCGAGGTCGATGCCGGACAGCACACGAACCTTTCTGGGGCCGTCCGTGTACTCCTTGACGAGCCCACGCGCCTCGACGTGATTCCTCTCCTCCACCCCACCGCCCCGGCTCACTCGTAGCGGATCACCTCGACAGGAGCGAGACGCGCCGCCTGCCGGGCCGGATAGATGGTGGCGAGGATGCAGATCGCGATCGCCGCGATCGCGACCAGCGCGAAGTTCTCCGGATAGATGCGCACCGGCACCGTGGACACGTAGAACACGTCCTTGGGCAGCTCGATGAACTCGTAGCGCTCGATCAGCCACGACCCGCCGAGTCCCCCGAGAATGCCCACGATCGTCCCCAAGACGCCGATCACCGCGCCTTTAAACACGAACACGGTGCCGATCGCCAGATTCGTCGCCCCCATCGACTTGAGAATCGCGATGTCCTTCCGCTTCTCCATCACCACCATGATCAGCGTCGCCGCGATGTTGAACGCGGCAACGAGGACGATCAACAGGAGAACGATGAACTGGATGAACTTCTCGAGCTTGAACGCAACGAACAGGTTGCGGTTCACCTCCATCCAGTCGCGCGCGTAGTACGGATACCCGATCCGCTGCTCGATCTCGCGGCCGATGGTGCGCGCGTCGTCGATCTTGTCGACGCGCACCTCGATGCCGGTCGCCTTCTCGCCGATCTCGAAGAAGCGCTGGGCGTCGGCCATCGACATGTAAACGATGGTCGAGTCGTAGTCGTACATCCCGGAGTCGAACACGCCGCCGACGGCGAAGCGCTTGACCCGCGGCACCATGCCCATCGCGGTCGGGGAGCCGAGCGGCGACATGACGTTCACCCAGTCGCCGACCCGCACGTGCAGCGACTTCGCGAGCTCGGCGCCGATCAAGATCTGCGGGACCTCGACGACCTGGTCCTCGCCGTCGACCACCGTGGTGACCGGCATGGGCTCGCCGAGGCGGTCGACCGAGCCGTCCTTCAGGTGGCGGCGGACGTCGACGACGTCGTTCGCGTGCTCGGGCTCGACGCCGCGGACGATCGCGCCCGACACCGAGGTCTCCGACGACACCATCGCCTGCCCGTAGACGAACGGCGCCGCCGCGACGACCCCGGGCGTGCTGCGCACGGTCTCGACGATCCTCGGGTAGTCGCGCACCGTGCCGCCGTGGCTCAGCAGCACGATGTGGGGGTTGAAGCCGAGGATGCGGTCGCGCAGGTCCTCCTCGAAGCCCGTCATCACCGACATCACGATGCAGAGCACCATGACGCCGATCGCGACGCCGCCGCCCGCGATGAGCGCGATCAGGGAGACGAACATCTCGCGCCGCCGCGCCCGCAGATAGCGCAGCGCCACCATGACCTCCCAGCGCACGGAGGCTCTCCCTACGACCGCCCGGCGGGGCGGAGCAGCGGGAACAGGATGACGTCGCGGATCGACGGCGCGTTGCAGAGCAGCATCACCAGCCGGTCGATGCCGACGCCGCAGCCCGCCGCCGGCGGCATGCCGTGCTCGAGCGCGACGACGTAGTCCTCGTCCATCGGGTGGGCCTCGGCGTCGCCCTGCCTGCGGCTCTCGAGCTGGGCGAGGAAGCGCGCGCGCTGGTCGTCCGGGTCGTTGAGCTCGGAGAAGCCGTTCGCCATCTCGCGGCCGACCGCGTAGAGCTCGAAGCGGTCGACGAGGAAGGGATCGTCGTCGTTCAGGCGCGCGAGCGGCGACACCTCGGCCGGGAAGCCGGTGACGAAGGTCGGCTGGACGAGCTGATCCTCGATCAGGTGCTCGAAGAGCGCCGTCGCGATGCCGCCCGCGCCCGCGCCGGGCGGCGGCACGACGCCGTGGCGCTCGGCGACCTTCTTCGCGCGCTCCGGATCGCGCAGGTCGGCGACGTCGCAGCCCGCGGCGCGCGCGGTCTCGCCGAGCAGCGCGATGCGCCGCCACGGCGGCCGCAGGTCGATCTCGTGCTCGCCGTACTTGACGACCGCCGAGCCGGTGACCGCGACCGCGAGCTCGCTGACCATCTGCTCGACGAGCGGCAGCAGGTCCTCCCAGGTCGCGTAGGCCTGGTAGAACTCGAGCATCGTGAACTCGGGGTTGTGCTGCGTCGAGATGCCCTCGTTGCGGAAGTTGCGGCCGATCTCGAAGACGCGCTCGAAGCCGCCGACCAGGAGGCGCTTCAGGAACAGCTCGGGCGCGATCCGCAGCTGCAGGTCGAGGTCGAGGGTGTTGTGGTGCGTGAGGAACGGACGCGCCGCGGCGCCGCCGGCGATGGTCTGCAGGATCGGCGTCTCGACCTCGACGAAGTCGCGCGCGGTGAGGAAGCTGCGGATGCCCGCCAGGATCTTCGAGCGCGCGAGGAACACCTCGCGCACCTCGCGGTTCGCGATCAGGTCGAGGTAGCGCTTCCGGTAGCGGATCTCGACGTCCGAGAGGCCGTGCCACTTCTCGGGCAGCGTGTGCAGGCACTTGGCGAGCATCACGAGCCGGCGCGCCTCGACGGTGAGCTCGCCCTTGCGCGTGCGGAACACCGTCCCCTCGACGCCGATCAGATCGCCCAGGTCGAGCGAGCGCGCGAGCTTGAACTCCTCCTCGCCGAGCGCGTCGCGCCGGAGGTAGGTCTGGATGCGCCCGCTCACGTCCTCGACGACGACGAACAGCGCCTTGCCGAAGTCGCGGTTCGCGACGATGCGCCCGGCGACCGAAGCCTCGGGCTTCTCGGCCTCGAGGGTGGCGGCGTCCTTCTCGCCGTGCGCCGCGTGCAGCTCGGCCGCGTGGTGCTGCGGCTTGAAGCGGTTCGGGTACGCCTTGCCCTGCGCGCGCAGCTCAGCGAGCTTGGCCCGACGCGTGGCGGTCAAGTCGTCTTCGGTCGGGGCGCGGCGCTGCTCGGAGCTCATCAGCGGACGTGGACGCGCGCGCTTTTACTGGAGGCTCTCCGAGGCGTCAATTGCGTGTCCACGCGCTTGCAGCCCTGCACGGGTTGGCATACGTGTCACGCGTCGTGCTCACGAGGATCCGCCGACCGTACTGGATTACGGCACACCTGATCCTGTTGGCCCTCGCCGCGACGTTCGCGGCTCAAGCCGTGTCCAGCGTCGTCCGGGGCCGGCTGTCGCGCGCCGGCGTCTCGTTCCAGCACGCCACGACCGATCGCGAGACCCGCACCAAGCTGCGGCCGCTGTCCGACTACCTCGCGATCGCGCGCCGCGACCTGTTCGCGGCGGTTCCGGCGACGGAGCCGGTGGTGTCGGGCTCGAGCACGACCCTGCGCAGCGGACCCGCGTCGGTGACCCTGCTCGGCACGGGCCGCTACGGCGCGAAGCGCTACGCGGTGATCGAGGACGCGCAGTCGAAGGAGCAGAAGATCCTCGGCATCGGCGACAAGGTGGGAGGAGCGGAGGTGATCGACATCGGTTGGCGGCGCATGACGCTGCGCCGTGACGGACAGGAGGAGCTGCTCACGGTGCCGCCGAACCTCGGCCTCGGCGGCGCGAGCACGACCACGACGGCCGTGTCGACCGCCGCCTCGACCCAGGCCGACGACGATTCGCAGATCCGCAAGATCGGCGAGGACCGCTACCTGGTCGCGCAGGCCGAGGTCGACCACTCGCTCGAGAACCTGTCGCAGCTCTTCACGCAGATGCGGGCGGTGCCCAACATGCAGGACGGCAAGACCAACGGCTTCCGCGTCTTCGCCATCCGGCCGGGCAGCCTGTTCCAGAAGATCGGTCTGCAGAACAACGACGTCGTCCAGCGGGTGAACGGCATCGAGCTCAACGACCCCGCGCGCGCGATGTCGTTGCTTCAGGAGCTGCAGGGCGAGAAGCGCCTCAACGTGGACATCGTCCGCGGGGGCGAGACTCGCACCCTCTCCTACGAGATCCGTTGAGCACCCGGGCCCCGCACGTGTCCCGCAGCCGACGCGGCACCGCGATCGTCGCCGTACTGCTGCCGCTCTTGGCCGTGCTCGCGCTCGGCGTGCCGACGCGCGCCCAGGACGAGCCCGAGCCGACGCCCCCGGCGGAGGCGTCCGCGCCGCAGCCGCTCGCGCCCGACGACCTCGTCGTGATGGACTTCCAGGACGTCGAGATCGCGACCCTGGCCAAGTTCATCAGCGAGATCACCGGCAAGAACTTTTTGCTCGACGAGAAGGTCAAGGGCAAGGTGTCGGTGATCTCGCCGAGCAAGATCACCGTCGACGAGGCCTACCGGGTCTTCCAGTCGGTGCTGCAGGTGAAGGGCTTCACGCTGGTCGACACCGGACCGGTGGTGAAGATCGTCGCGATCAAGGACGCCAAGACGGCCGGGCTGCCGGTCGACGGCGGCAAGACCGACCAGCCGTCGGACACCTACGTCACGCACGTCGTGCCGCTCGAGCACCTCGAGGCGCAGGCCGCCGCCCAGCTGCTGCAGCCGCTCGTGTCGCGCGACGGCCTGATCTCCGCCTACGCGCCGACCAACTCGCTGATCATCGTCGACAGCGAGGTGAACATCGCGCGTCTCGTCGAGCTGATCCTCGGCCTCGACGTGCCGGGCCAGGAGCGCACGGTCGAGGTCATCCACCTCAAGCACGCCTTCGCGTCCGACGTCGCGAACATCCTGCGCGAAGCGATCGAGGACCAGGACAGCGGCGCGCGCAGTACGACGTCGACGACGACGAGCTCCGTGCCCGGCGTCGGCACGGCGGGCAAGCAACCCGGCAGCGCGGCGCGCGGTCCGGGCGGGCTGCGCGTCGTGCCCGACGAGCGCTCGAACTCGGTGGTGGTGATCGGCAGCCCGCTCGAGCTCCGTCAGGCGTACGCGCTGATCGACAAGCTCGATCGTCCGCTGCCGCGGGGCACCGGGCGGATCAACGTCTATTACCTGCGCCACGCGGACGCGACGGAGATGGTGCAGGTGCTCGCCGAGCTCGTCGGCACGACGACCAACACGGTGCCGCGCCAGATCCTGCCCGGACGCGCGGTGACCGAGGGCGGCGGGCGCTTCGGCAGTGGCCGCTTCCGCACCGCGACCGGCTCGCAGTCGCTCGGCGACTTCGGCCGCAGCACGATCAGCCGCCCGAGCTCGGGCGCGCTGCCCGGCACCGGTCGCAGCGTGTCGCAGCCCGGCACGGCGGGCGGCGTGGTCAGCGCCGGCACCGGCGCGCCCGCGGTCGAGTTCGAGTCCGGCGTGCGCGTCACCGCCGACCCGGCGACCAACTCGCTGGTCATCAGCGCCGCGCCGCAGGACTACGAGACGATCCGCGAGGTCATCGAGAAGCTCGACATCCCGCGGCGCCAGGTGCTGGTCGAGGCGATCATCTTCGAGGTGTCGCTGTCGCGCGCGCGTCAGCTCGGCATCGAGATGCAGGGCGGCGTGTCGGCCGACGGCGGCGTCGCGCTGGGGCGCGTCAACTTCCGCAACCTGAACCCGGTGACGCAGACCATCCAGGGCGGCGACGCCGCGGGCCTCGGCAGCCTCTCCGGCCTGCTGGCCGCGCTGATCAGCGAGCAGTCGATCGTCCTCGCCGACGGCACCAAGATCCCGGCCGGCGCGCTGCTGCTGAGCGCGCTCGAGGCGGACACCGACATCAACGTGCTGTCCGCGCCGACGATCATGACCACCGACAACGAGGAGGCCGAGATCGTCGTCGGTCAGAACGTGCCGTTCGTCACCAGCCGCTCGACCAACGAGACCAACCTCGAGAACACCTTCAGCCAGGTCGACCGTCGCGACGTCGGCATCACGCTGCGGCTCACGCCGCAGATCTCCGAGGGCGACACCGTCCGCCTGCTGATCTTCCAGGAGGTGTCGGCGCTGGTCCCGACCAGCGAGCTGCAGGTGCTGCAGCTCGGTCCGACCACCACCGTGCGCTCGGCGACCACCAGCGTCGTCGTCAAGGACAACCAGACGGTCGCGATCGGCGGGCTGATCTCGGACTCGCTGCGCAAGAGCGAGAGCAGCGTGCCCTACCTGTCCGACATCCCGGTGCTCGGGAACTTCTTCAAGTTCAACGACGACTCGAAGGACAAGGTCAACCTGATCATCCTGCTGACGCCGCGCATCCTGCGGAACCCCGCGGTCATGGCGTCGGTGACGGAGGAGGAGCGCCAGCGCTTCCGCGCGGCGCTGACCGGCAAGAGCGTGTTCGCGGGGACGCGCGGCAAGGTCGAGCCGCACCGCCTGACGTCGGAGCGCGTCGCCCCGGGGCGGCCCGCGGAGCGCCCGCCGGAGCGGGCGACGACGGTGGGCGTCCTGCTGCCGGCCGAGAACGTGCGCAACCCGCGCGTCGACGTGGAGCCCGCGGACGGCGAGACCGGCGTGCTTCTGCCGTCGGAAGGCAGCGCGCCGCCGGCCGTGGCACAATAGGCGGGCGATGGCCACGCCACGCAGCAACGAGGTCGCGAGCGACGGCGGCGCGGCGCGCACCCTGCCCGACACCGCGACCGCAGCGACGCTCGCCGAGCGCTTCGGGCTACCGTTCCGCGACCAGCTCGACCCGCGCCAGGTCGACCCGGCCCTGCTGGCGCGGCTGCCGATCCAGTACGCGAAGCGCAGCGCCTGCCTGCCGCTCGGCGAGGACAACGGCGCGCTGCTGGTCGCGCTCGCCGACCCGCGCGCGACGCAGGTGGTCGACGACCTGCGCGCGCTCTACGGCCGTCGGGTGAGCCCGGTGGTGGTGCCGGCCGCGACCATCCTCGAGGCGATCAACGCCGCCTACGACAGCACCCGGGGCACCGCCGAGGCGGTGATGGGCGACATCGAGGCCGGCGAGCTCGACGCCGTCGCGCACGAGCTCGAGGAGCCGCGCGACCTGCTCGACGCCGACGACGAGGCGCCGATCATCCGGCTCGTCAACTCGCTGCTCTTCCAGGCGGTCAAGGACCGCGCGTCGGACATCCACATCGAGCCCTTCGAGCGCGAGGTCTCGGTGCGCTTCCGCATCGACGGCCTGCTCTACGACATCCTCAAGCCGCCGCGGCGCTACCACCCGACGATCGTCGCGCGCATCAAGATCATGGCCGGGCTCGACATCGCGGAGAAGCGCCTGCCGCAGGACGGCCGTCTGCGCTTCCGCGCCGCGGGACGCGACATCGACGTGCGCGTGTCGATCGTGCCGACGCAGTTCGGCGAGCGCGCGGTGCTGCGTCTCCTCGACCGCACGGGCGCGCTGCTGACCCTCGAGGAGCTCGGCCTCGCCGGCGACAACCTGCGGCAGATCGAGAAGCTGATCCACCGCAGCCACGGCATCATCCTGGTGACCGGCCCGACCGGCAGCGGCAAGACGACGACGCTCTACGCCGCGCTCTCGCGCCTCAACTCGAGCCTGCGCAACATCATCACGATCGAGGATCCGATCGAGTACCAGCTGCAGGGCGTCGGGCAGATCCAGGTCAATCCAAAGATCGACCTCACCTTCGCCAACGGCCTGCGCTCGATCCTGCGTCAGGATCCGGACATCATCATGGTGGGCGAGATCCGCGACGGCGAGACCGCCGAGATCGCGATCCAGGCGGCGCTGACCGGCCACCTGGTGTTCTCGACGCTGCACACGAATGATTCTTTTGGCGCGCTCTCGCGTCTCATCGACATGGGCATCGAGCCGTTCCTGGTGTCGTCGTCGCTGGTCGCGGTGATGGCGCAGCGCCTCGTGCGGCGCGTCTGCCCGTCGTGCCGCAAGGCGACCGTCGCGCAGGGTCCCGACGCCGCCGAGATCGGCCTCGAGCCCGGAACGACGATCTACCTCGCCGGAGAGGGCTGCGAGTCCTGCAAGGGCACCGGCTACCGCGGCCGCACCGGCATCCACGAGCTGCTGGTGCTCGACGACGCGATCCGCTCGCTGGTCATGCAGCGCAGCGACGCGGCCGCCGTGCGCCGCTACGCGACCGGACAGGGCATGCCGACGCTGCGCGAGGACGGCGCCGCCAAGGTCGCGGCGGGCGTGACGACGGTGGAGGAGGTGCTGCGGGTGACGCAGGAAGATGTGGTCTAGTCGGAGCTTTCCAACCCGGGGCATGCGCCCCTCGCCCCACGCGGCAGGGCCGCACGGGGCCCGACTCCCGCGCTCGTTTCGCTCGGCCGCGCCCTGCGCGCGTGGAACTCGTTCGTACTCGTAGATGCCAGTCTTCGCCTACCGCGGCCTCACCGCAGCCGGCCGCACCGTCCAGGGGGTCATCGACGCCGACAGCGCCAAGGGCGCGCGCCTGCGGCTGCGTCGTGACGGCATCTATCCGACCGAGGTCCGCGAGGAGCGCGGCCAGGCGCCCGCCGCGGCGAGCGGCTTCGCGCTGCGCCGCGGACCGCGCATCTCGTCCGCCGAGCTGGCGCTGATCTCGCGCCAGCTCGGCACCCTGATCGCGGCCGGCGTGCCCGTGGTCGAGGCGCTCGCCGCGGTCGGCGAGCAGAGCGACAAGCCCGCGGTCACGCAGGTGCTGTCGCACGTTCGCGACCAGGTGACGCAAGGCACGCCGCTCGCGACCGCGCTCGCCGAGTTCCCGACGATCTTCCCCGAGCTCTACGTCGGCATGGTGCGCGCCGGCGAGGCGGCGGGCGCGCTCGACCTCGTGCTCGAGCGCCTCGCGACCTACACCGAAGCGCAGACCCGGCTCAGCGCGCGCGTGCGCAACGCCCTCGCCTACCCCGTGCTCATGACGGTGGTGTCGACGGGCATCGTCGCCTTCCTGCTCGGCTTCGTCGTGCCGCGCGTGACGCGCATCTTCGCCGACCAGAAGCAGACCCTGCCGTTCCTGACGCGCGCGCTGCTCGGCGTCTCGAACGCGATCGCGTCGAGCTGGTGGCTGATCGCGCTGCTGCTCGTCGGCGCCATCGCCTGGCTGATGGCCGCGCGGCGGCGCCCGCAGTGGCGGCTGTGGCTCGACCGCAAGCTGCTCACCATGCCCTTCGTCGGCCCGATCGTGACGCGCATCGCGGTCGCCCGCTTCGCCCGCACGCTCGCGACGCTGCTCGCGAACGGCATCCCGCTCATGCAGTCGCTCGACGTGGCGAGCGGCGTCGCCGGCAACCGCGCCCTCGCGCAGGCGATCGACGACGCGCGGGCGGCGATCCGCGAGGGCCAGAGCATCGCCGCGCCGCTGCGGCAGTCCGGGCTGATCCCGCCGCTCGTCAGCCACATGATCTCGGTCGGCGAGCGCTCGGGCGAGCTCGAGGCGATGCTCGGCAAGGTCGCCGACAGCTACGAGCAGGAGGTCGAGAGCACGCTCGGCACCCTGACCGCCGTGCTCGAGCCCGTGACGATCGTCGTGATGGGTGCCATCGTGCTCTTCATCGTGCTCGCGATCCTACTTCCGATCTTCGAGATCAACGCGCTGGTGCGCTAAAAAGGTGAATCGATGAACGACCTCGTGAGAACGCGCCGGCTCGGACGACAGGACGGCTTCACCCTCATCGAGATCATGGTGGTCGTGTTCATCCTCGGCCTCCTGATCACGCTGGTCGCGCCGCGCATCCTCGGACGCACCGACGAGGCGCGCCAGACCAAGGCCGCCGCCGACGTCAAGGCGATCGAGCAGGCGCTCAGCCTGTACAAGCTCGACAACGGCTTCTACCCGACCACCGAGCAGGGCCTCGAGGCGCTGGTGCGACCGCCGACGACGGGGCTCATCCCGCGTCGCTGGAACCCCGACGGCTACCTCGACAAGGTGCCGGTCGATCCGTGGGGGTCGCCGTACGTGTTCCGCAGCGACGGCAGCAGCTACGTCATCATGTCGTACGGAGCCGACGGCGCCGAAGGCGGTGAGGGCGTCAACGCCGACATCGACTCGCGCAACCTGTGAGCGGCGCGAAGAGCGACGCGTGAGCTGGTCCGGGCGGGCGCGCCCGCCGGCCGCGAGCGGCACGTCTGCGCGGGCGACGAGGCGCGGCCGCGCCGCGCGGCGACCGGAGCACGACCGCTGCCTTCACGCGGCGCACGCGGCGTGCTCAGCGCACCCGACCTCCGCGAACGAGCGCCGAGCGCGCGGCTTCACGCTGCTCGAGCTCATGCTCACCGTCGCCCTGATCGGGCTCCTCGTGACGCTCGTCCTGCCGCGCCTCGGCCTTCTCGGCGGCGTCTCGCTGCAGGCGAGCGCACGCCAGCTCGCCTCGCGCATCCAGCTCCTGCGCGAGGACGCGGCGCTGCGCGGACGCTGGATCCGGCTGTCGTTCGATCCCGAGCAGGGCGCGTACGGCGCCGAGGTGCTGATCGACACCACGACCGGCCCGCGCTTCGTCGCCGCCGAGGAGCCGCTGTTCCGCCCGGTGCAGCTGCCGGACTCGGTGCGTCTCGACGTCGCCGGACCGGGGCTCACGACCACGTCGGAGGGCTACGTCGCGGCGCTCTTCGCCCCCGACGGCTACACCGATCCGCTGGTCATCCGCCTCGGCTCCGGTCCGGGCTCGGCGGACACCTACTCCGTCGTCGTCGAGCCGGCGCGCTCGCGGCCGCGCGTCGTCGAGCGCTGGGTCGACGTGCGCACGCTGGCGGAGCCGTGAGCATGAGCGCCGTGCTGCGCCGACGCGGCGCGAGCGGCTTCACGCTGCTCGAGGTGATGGTCGCGCTCGCCGTGATCGCGACCGCGTTCACCGCGCTGCTCGGCCTGCACGTGCGCAACCTGCGCCTCGCGGCGCGCGAGCAGGCGTACGCGCAGGCGCTGCTGCTCGCCCGCTCGCTGATCACCGAGGTCGAGCTCGGCGGCTACCCGGACGTCGGCGAGTCGCAGGGCGACTTCGAGGGCGAGTTCCCCGGACGCTACCCGGGCTACCGCTGGTACCGCTCGGTGAACGAGTTCCCCGCTCCGGACACGCGCGAGGTCACGGTGCGCGTCGTGCCGGACGGCGACGAGTCCGCGGCCGCCGAGCTGACGCTCTTCGTCCGCCCACGGCAGCAGCAATGAGAGCAGCCATGAACGCCGCGAGGAAACACGAAGCCGGCTTCTCGCTGCTCGAGATGCTGATCGCGCTCGCGATCGTCGCGATCCTCGCGCTCGCGCAGGCCGCTCCCTTCCAGCGCGCGATCAGCTCGCGCGAGCACGCCGAGGCCGCGATGGAGCGCGCCAACGCCGCGCGCCTCACGCTGCAGCGCCTCGCCGAGGAGCTGACCGGCGCCGTGGCGCTGCCCGACGAGCGCGGCCGCTTCACCGTCCTCGACCGCAGCGACGAGTTCCCGGCGAGCGAGATCAGCTTCGCGACCACGCAGGCGCGGCGCATGCGCGCGGGCGTGCAGGACCCGATCGAGCTCGTGCGCTACCGCCTCGAGCCCGGTCCCCGCGGCTCGGCGGGCGGCGTGCTGATGAAGGACCAGCTGCCGTCGGTCGCCGCCGAGGGCACGCCGCCCGCGACCAGCCCGATCCTCGAGGACGTGGCCCTCTTCACCGTGCGCGTGCTGCCCGAGACCGGCAGCGAGCTGCTCACCGCCTGGCGCGGCGGGCAGGACGGCGTGGCGATCCCGCGCGCCGTCGAGCTCGAGCTCGCGCTCGCCGACGACAGCGACAACCCGCCCGTCTACCGCCTGCTGATCGACCTGCCGATGGGCGGACGGAGCCGGTCGTGAGCGCGCGTCGTCGCCTCCGTCGGATCTTCGGCGACCGCGGCGTCGGCGTCCGCGGCACGGGCGTCCGCGACGAGCGCGGCATGGCGCTGCTCGCGGCGCTGTTCGCGGTCGCGCTGCTCACGGTGATCGTCGTCGAGATGACCGACGCGACGCTCGTCCACACCCACCTGACGCGCAACGCCGGCAACGCGATGGCCGCACAGCTCCTCGCGCGCTCGGCCGAGGTCGCGGGCGAGGCGCTGATCACCTCGGACGACACCAACGACCCGGACGTGACCTGTCCGAACGGCCTCTGGGCGGCGCCGATCATCGGCGTTCCCGTCGGGCCGGGCGTGGTCGGCCTGCAGATCACCGACGAGGGCGGCAAGCTCGATCTCAACGCCGTCGGCGACGCGCGCTACCGCGCCGCGGTGCAGGAGCTCTTCAGCCTGCTCGGCCTCGACCCGGACCTGGTCGACCGCATCGCCGCCTGGATCGCGTCGCCGAGCAGCGGCTCGCCGATGGCAACCGGGGAAGCGAGCGACTATTGTGCGCTTCCCATGCCGTGCGAGCCGCGCCAGCGTCCGATGTCGACGCTCGAGGAGCTGCTGCTGATCCGCGGCTTCGACGAGCAGACGCTGCGCGTCCTGCGGCCCTACGTCACGGTGATCCCGCGCACCGAGCAGCAGCGCTCGTCGGGTCCGCTGCAGCCCGTCAATCTCAACACCGCGGACTGGCGCGTCCTGCGCGCGCTCGGCTGCGACGTCGGCGAGAGCGACGCGCCACCCGCCTGCCCGTCCTTCCCGACCGACGAGCAGGAGCAGACCTGGCGCAACGAGGTCGAGGAGTGGAAGAAGCAGAAGTGCGCCGGCGCGCGCCGCGAGTGGCTCGGCACGAAGAGCAACCTGTACTCGATCCGCGCCTCGGGCACGGTCGGTGACGTGACGCAGGTCTTGCGAACGACGGTGCAGCGCTCGGGCGGACGCGCGCGGCGCCTGTGGTGGCAGGAGCGTCCGGTCGCGGACGTCATGCCGGTGGAGATCTCCTGACGTGCTGGCGCTCGGCGTCGACGCGACGCAGGACGCGCTGACCATCGCGCTGCTCGAGACGGGCGCTCGCACGACGCGTCTCGTCGGCACCTGGCGCGAGCCGCGCGACCCCTCGCGTCCGCTCGCGGAGCAGCTGCGCGCGCTCGTCGAGCGGCACGTGCCGAACGCTCCCGACGCCGTCGGGAGCGCGCTACCCGGGGCGGCGGTCAGCCACCGCGTGGTGCATCTGCCGTTCGCGGACGCGAGCCGCCTCGCCGCGACCGTGCCGTTCGAGCTCGAGAGCCTGGTGCCGTTCGACGTCGAGACCGGCGTCATCGCCTTCACCGTCCTCGAGCGCGAGGCGGAGGGCGCGGCGGTGCTGGCGGCGATCGCGCAGCGCGCCGACGTCGAGCGTCACCTCGAGGAGATGCGCGCCGCGGGGCTCGAGCCCGCGGTGGTCGAGGTCGCGACGCTCGCGCTCGCCGGGCTCGCGCGGCCGCGCAGCGGCGACGCGCTCGTCCTCGACCCGCGCGCCGATGGCGGCTTCGCGCTGTTCCGCGACGGACGGCTCGTCACCTTCCGCGTGGTCGACGCGCCCACCGCGGCGGAGCGCGCGCGCGAGCTGCGCTGGGCGGCGCTCGCGCTCCTCGACGGCGAAGCGGTGCCGCCCGTGCTGCTCGCCGCACCGCCCGACGAGGCGACGCGCGCCCTGGTCGGCGCGCTCGGCGCGGAGCAGATCCCGCTCGCGACCAGCCTGCCGCCCTGGGCGGCGAGCGCACCGGCGGCCGATCTGCGCGCGGTCGCGCTCGCGGCGCGCGCCGCCGGGCTCACGCCGCTCAGCCTCGACTTCCGCACCGGCGACCTCGCCTACCACGCGCCGAGCGAGGAGGCGTGGCACCAGCTGCGCATCGCGGGCTGGCTCGCGGTCGCGGCGGTCGTGCTCGGCCTCGCGGCCTTCGGCGCGGCGATCGCCGAGCGGCGCGCCGAGCTGGCCATGCTGCAGGGCGAGATCGCGCGCGCCGTCGCCGACGTGCTGCCCGGCGCCGCCCCGGGCACCGAGCGGACGAAGCTCGAGGGCGCAATCCAGACGCTCGAGAAGCGGCGCGAAGCGCTCGGCGGCGCGGCGGCCGGCCGCCCGACCACGCTCGAGCTGCTGCGCGGCATCCACGCCGCGGTGCCCGAGCAGGTGCCGGTGGTCATCGAGGACTTCGCGATCGACGACGACGGCGTGCGCATCCGCGGCCGCACCGACAGCTACGAGTCGGTCGACGTCGTGAAGCGCGCGCTGCAAAGCGTCCCCGGGCTCACCGACCCCGAGGTCAAGGACGTGAAGACCGGCGTCGACGGACGGATCGAGTTCCGCGTCGCGCTGCGCTTCGCGCCGGAGCGAGCATGACGCCCGCCCGGCCCGACGTCGCAGCGCTCGCCCGCTTCGTGCGGCCGCTCCGCGAGCGCGCCTCGGAAGCGCTCGGACGCCTCGAGCCCCGCGAGCGCATGCTCGTGCTCGCGGCGCTCGCGGTGACCGCGCTGCTCGTCGTCTGGCTCGGCGTGATCGAGCCGCTCGGCGACGCGATCTCCCGCCTCGACCGCGACGTCCAGCGGGCGCGCAACGACGCGGGCAGCATCGGCGAGCTGGTCGCGCGCTACCGCGCGCTGCGCAGCGAGGTCGAGGCGCTCGAGCGCGGCGCGAGCGCCGGCAACGGCGGTCCGTCGCTGTTCGCGCAGCTCGAGTCGCTGTCGGTGCCGATCGCCGGACGCGAGCGCATCGTGGCGATGAACCCGTCGACGCGCACGATCAGCAACGAGCTCACCGAGGAGATGGTCGAGATGCGCATCGAGGGCATCACGATGCGCGCGCTGGTCAACCTGCTCTACGCGATCGAGAACCGCGACCCGCCGATGAGCGTCGAGCGCGTCGCCGTCAAGCGTCAATACAAGGACCAGACCCGCGTCGACGCGACGGTCGTGGTCGCGCGGATCCGCCCGCAATGACGGCGATCCCGGCCAAGGCGGCGCCGCGCGGCTTCGTGGGCGCGGCGCTCGGCGTGCTGCGCACCCGCGCGCGGCTGCTCGGCTACGCGGCCTTCTTCCTGGTCGTGTTCTTGATCGCGCTGCTGCGCACGCTGCCGCACGACCTGATCGCGCGGCGCGCGCTCGAGGTGGCGCTCGCCGCGGCGCCGATCGAGGTCGGCTTCCGCGAGGTCTCGTTCGCCTTCCCGAACGGCTACCGCTTCTCGGACGTGCGGGTGACGTCGGCGCGGGGCGACGGACCGCTGGCCTCGCTGAGCGAGCTCACCGTCCGGATGCCGCTGCTGTCGGCGCTCACCGGCAACTTCCGACGCGCCGTCTTCGCTGGACGCGCGTACGGCGGCGAGCTGCACGGCGACGTCCAGCTCGCGGGCGAGCGCGTCGTCGGGTCGCTGGACGCGCGCGGCGTGTCGCTCGCGCCGGCGCTCGCCCCGCTCGTGCCGCCGCCCGGGCGCATCGCCGGCACCGCGGACCTGTCGCTGCGGCTCTCGGGCGACGGGCGCACGACGCAGAGCGCGGAGGGCGAGATCGAGCTCTCGGCGCGCAACGTCGCGCTCGAGGAGGTCACCGTGCGCGGCTTCCGCGTGCCCGACCTCGCGCTCGGCACCGTCACGGGCTCGGCACAGCTCTTCGGCTCGCGGCTGCAGGTCAAGGAGCTGCGCACCGCGGGCGACCAGCTCACGTTCGCCGCGACGGGCGACGTGCTGCTACGCGAGCCGGTCGCGCAGAGCGTGCTCAACCTGCGCTTGACGATCGACGTGCCGGCCGACGCGCCGCCCGCGCTGCGCGTCGCGACCGCGCTACTGCCGAAGCGCGGCCCCGGGCAGAACCAGGGCTACACGCTGAAGGGCACGATCGGCGCGCCGGTGCTGCGCTAGGCCGTCGGCGCCACGCGCGGCGGCGCTGCCTTGCCGCGCTTGCTGCGCGAGGCGGCGGACCGCGCCTGGCGCGGTCCGCGGTGCCCTACGCCCCGCCCGCCTGCGCCTCGGCGGCGAGCAGCTCGCGCACCATCGCGACGTTGTGCCGGTGGCCGGTCGCGCGCGCGATGATCTTGCCGCGCAGCGGACGCCCGAGCAGCGCGAAGTCGCCCATCACGTCGAGGATCTTGTGGCGCACGAACTCGTCGGGGAAGCGCAGCTCGCCGTTGATCACGCCGTCGTCGCCGATCAGGATGCAGTTGTCGAGCCGGCCGCCGGCGGCGAGACCGGCCGCGGCAAGACGCGTGAACTCGTGCACGAAGCCGAAGGTGCGCGCCGGCGCGACCTCGTCGCGGAACGAATCCGGACCGCGGTACTCGAAGACGTAGCGCTGCTGTCCCACCGGAGCCGGATAGATCAGCGTGTAGTCGATGGCGAAGCCGTCGTAGGGCTCGACGTCGAGGACGCTCTGCCCTTCCTCGATGTGGAACGGACGCTTGACGACGTAGGGCGTGATCCCGGGGCCCGGCTGGTCGACGACGCCCGCCTCCTCGATCAGATGGCAGAACTCGAGCGCCGAGCCGTCGAGCGCCGGCACCTCGTTTTCCATCTTGACGAGGAGATTGGTGACGCCGTAGCCGTGCAGCGTCGCGAGCAGGTGCTCGACGGTCTTGGCGCTGAAGCCGTTGCGGAACAGCGTCGTCGCGTAGCCCGTCGAGTCCGCGAACTCGACCAGCGCGGGCACGCTCTTCTCCGTCGCGAGGCTCTGGAAGACGATGCCGGTGTCGGGCGGCATCGGGTGCAGGATCACGCCGGTGCGGATCCCGGAGTGCAGCCCCTGCCCGCTCGCCACGACGCTCTTGCCGATCGTGCGCTGCGGCAGGTAGCCGTCCTCGCCCGGCGCGACGTGCGGCGCCACCGCGACGCCGCGTCCGGTGACCACCGAGCCGTCGTCGGCGTCGCTGCCGTCCGTGCAGCCGAGCGCGCGCTCGATCGAGCCCAGCAGGGCCTCGAGCGAGAACGGCTTCTCGATGAAGTCGATCGCCCCGAGCCGGGTCGCGCGCACCGCCGCCTCGATGTTGGCGTGGCCGCAGATGATGATCACCGGCAGGTCGGGGTGGGTCGTCTTGATCTGCTCGAGGAGCGCGATGCCGTCGATCTCGGGCAGCCAGACGTCGAGGATCACGAGGTCGGGCTTGCCCTCGCGCAGCAGCTCCAGGGCGCGTTTCCCGTCGCCCGCCTCGATCACCGCGAAGCCCTCGTCGCTCAGGACCCCGCGCAGGCTCTGGCGGATCTGCTCCTCGTCGTCGACGACCAGGATGGTCTTGCTCGGATTCGACACCCTGCCCCCATTAGCGTCCGCGCGGCCCGCCGTCACGCGGGCTGCGCGTGCGGCACCTCGAGCGTGTGCTCGCGGACCGGCAGCTCGATCAGGAAGCGGCTGCCGCGCGGCTGGTTGTCGCGCACGCGGATGAAGGCCTGGTGGTCGGCGAGCACCGCGGATGCGATCGCGAGCCCGAGGCCCGTGCCCTGCGGCTTGGTCGAGAAGTACGGCTCGAACAGCCGCGCCTTGACCTCGGGCGTCATGCCGATGCCGTCGTCCGCGATCTCGAGGCCGACCACGCCGCGCGTGGCGTCGTAGCGCGTCGAGACGTCGATCGCGCCGCGCACGACGATCTCGCCCGCGCCGTCGCCGTCGCCGCCGCGTCCCGCCGCCGGCACGCGCTCGCTGCGTCCCGGCACCGCCGCGATCGCCGCCACCGCGTTGTCGAGGATGTTGGTCAGCACGCGCCGCATGCCGTCGCGGTCGAGCTCGAGCGGCGGCAGCTTCGGGTCGCGGTCGAAGGTGAAGCGGATGCCGCGGTGCGCCTCGCGGAACAGCACCATCGCCTCGTCGACCAGCTCGTTCAGATCGGTCGGCACGTGCGTCCCGGTCGGCAGGCGCGCGAAGTGCGCGAACTCGCTGACCAGGTTCTTCAGCACCTCGACCTCGGCGATGATCGTCCGCGTGCACTCGTCGAGCACCGAGCCGCCGAGCTCCTTGGCGTAGCGCTTGCGCAGCCGCTGCGCCGAGAGCTGGATCGGCGTGAGCGGGTTCTTGATCTCGTGCGCGATGCGACGCGCGACCTCGCGCCACGCCTCCATGCGCTGCACCTTGAGCAGCTCGGTGACGTCCTCGAAGAACAGCAGCGCGCCCGTCGCACGGCCGTCCTCGCCGCGCAGCACGACGCCCGTCGCGAGGATCTGCCCCGCGCCCTCGCTCGACTCGACCGACAGGCGGTGCGGCGGCAGCTTGTCCCACACCTCCTCGCGCGCGCGCGTCTCGAGCTCGGTGAGCAGCTCGCGGATCGCGTCGTGCTCCTTCGCGGCGAACGCGTCGCGGAACGGCTTGCCGACGACGTGCTCGTCGATGCCGAGCATCGTGCGCGCCGCCGGATTGACGGTCTCGATGCGTCCCTCGCGGTCGATCGACACCACGCCGCCCGCGATGTTGGCGAGGATGGTCTCGAGCGTCTGCCCGCGCTCGGCGAGCGCGGTGTGCGTCGTGCGCAGGTTCGCCGTCATCCGGTTGAAGGCGGCGACCAGCGTCGCGACCTCGTCGCTGCCGGACTCGAGCTGGATGCGCTCGTCGTAGTGTCCCTCGGCGACGCGGCGCGTGCCCTCGGCGAGGCGCTGGATCGGCACCGTGATGCTGCGCGCGAGCACGAAGCCGAGCCAGGTCGCGCCGAACACCACCGCGAGCGCCGCGACGAGCAGCGTCAGCACGTAGTTGTTGATCAGCGGGCGGCGCATCAGCTTGAGCTGCTTGTACTGCTGCACGCTCTGCTGGATCTCGTTGCGCCGCCGCGTCACGCTGCGCGGGACGATCTGGTCGACGACGACGAGGCCGCGCACCTCGCCCGCGGCGTCACGGATGCGCGCGGCGGCGCGCAGCACCTCGCGTCCGTCGAGCGTCACGACGCGCGTGTACTCGTCGCGGGCGAGCGCCTCGGTGAGGAACTCGGCGTCCGGCGGCGCCGCGAACGCCTTGCCGAGCCGCTCCGCGGTCGACGTCACCACCGGCGCGCCCTCGGCGTCGAACACGGCGATCTGCGCGACGGCGTACTCGAGGCGCTTCGCGGCGAGGAACGGACGCTGGTCCGCGAGCTTCTTGCGCGACTCGCCGAGGCGTCGCGCGACCTCCTGCGCATCGCGCAGCGCCGTCGCCATGCCCTCGCGGTAGTAGGTGTCCGACATGTCGAGCGCGCCCTCGAGCGCGCTCTGCACCTGCACCGAGAACCAGCTCTCGATCGAGCTGCGGATGAAGCCCAGCGCGACCAGGAAGAGGAGCACCGCGGGGACGATCGCGACCAGCAGGAAGCCGCCGACCAGCCGCGTGCGCAGGTGCGAGCCCAGGACGCGCTGACGCCGCTCGACGACCAGCTTGATGATGTTCCGCCCGAGCAGGAACACCACCAGCAGGATCAGGACGATGTTGAGGTTGATGAGGAGGAAGAAGACGACGTTCTGCGACACCGACTCGCCGGTGGTGAACGGCGGCAGACGCGTCTCGAAGAGGAAGAAGAAGAGCGCCGCGAGCAGCGTCGCGGCGAGCAGGAACGCTTCGCGGCGTCGCCAGAAGCGGCTCGGCTCGCGGCGGTCCGGGGTGTCGGCGGGCGTCGGCGTGCTCGACCTCAACGGCGCAGCAGCCAGAAGATGAACGACAGCACCACGCTCAGCAGGATGCTGGTCGTGATCGGCAGGTAGAAGGTGAAGCCGTCGCGCTTGATCAGGATGTCGCCGGGCAGCCGCCCGAGACCGAAGGGCACGCCGGTGCGGGACAGCAGCATGAACAGGCCGCCCACCACGACGAGCACGATGCCGAGAAAGACGAGCGTGCGTCCGATGTCGGGCACGTCGCTCTTATAGCAGCCGGCCCTGCTTCGGTCCCGCCGGCGGGACGCGGCCGAAGTGCTCCCAGCAGCGCTGCGTCGCGACGCGGCCGCGCGGCGTGCGCTCGAGGTATCCCGACTGGACGAGGAACGGCTCGTAGACCGCCTCGATGGTCTCGCGCTCCTCGCCGAGCAGCGCGGCCAGGCTGTCGATGCCCACCGGACCGCCCGCGAAGCGGTCGAGCACCGCGAGCAGGATCGCGTGGTCCATCGGATCGAGGCCCGCGGGGTCGACGCGGTGCAGCTCGAGGGCGCGCGACGCCACCTCGGCGTCGACCGGCTTTCCCGGATGGTGCACCTGCGCGTAGTCGCGCACCCACTTGAGCTGCCGGTTCGCGATGCGCGGCGTGCCGCGCGAGCGGCGCGCGATCTCGGCCGCGCCCTCGGGCGACAGGTTCATGCCGAGGATGCGCGCCGAGCGGTTCAGGATCTGGATCAGCTCGTTCGGTGCGTAGAACTCGAGCCGGAACGAGGTGCCGAAGCGGTCGCGCAGCGGCGCGTTCAGCATGCCGGCGCGGGTCGTGGCGCCGACCAGCGTGAATGGCTTGAGCGCGAGCCGCATCGTGCGCGCGGTCGGCCCCTGCCCGATCACCAGGTCGAGCTCGAAGTCCTCCATCGCAGGATAGAGCACCTCCTCGACCTTGCGCGGCAGGCCGTGGATCTCGTCGATGAACAGGACGTCGCCTTCCTCGAGGTCGGAGAGGATCGCCGCGAGGTCGCCACTGCGCTCGATCGCCGGTCCCTGCGTCTTGCGGCAACGCACGCCCATCTCGCGCGCGATGATCTGCGCGAGCGACGTCTTGCCGAGGCCCGGCGGGCCGGAGAGCAGCACGTGGTCGAGCACGTCGCCGCGCTCGCGCGCCGCCGCGATCGCGACCGCGAGCGTGTTGCGGATCGACTCCTGGCCGACGTAGTCGGCGAGCGTCTCGGGGCGCAGCGACGCTTCGAAGCGCTGCTCCTCGTCGCTCACCGCGACCGTCGCCAGCGCCGGGTCCTTGCGCTCGACGCTCACCGCGCGAACCTCCGCAGCGCCTCGCGGATCGCCTCCTCGAGGGGCACGTCGCGCGGCACCTCACGCAGCACCTTCTCGGCGTCGGCGCGGCGGTAGCCGAGGTTGACGAGCGCCGACACCGCCTCTTGGTCGCGGCGGTCGCCGTCGCTCACCGCCGCCGGCTCGACGCCCGCCGCGAGCTCCTCTTCGCGCGCACGCTCGCGCAGCTCGAGGACGAGACGCTCGGCGATCTTCTTGCCGACGCCGGGGATGCGGGTGAGGCGCTGCACGTCGCCGCCGCCGAGCGCGCTGCGCAGCTCGGGCGCCGGGATGCCCGACAGGATGTTCAGCGCCAGCTTCGGCCCGACGCCGCTCACCGAGCGCAGCAGGTTGAAGACCGACTTCTCGGTGCGGTCGAGGAAGCCGAACAGCGTGAGCCCGTCCTCGCGCAGGTGCGTGACGACGTCGAGCCGCACGCTCTCCCCTTCGGCGGGCAGCCGGGCGAAGGACTGCAGGGACACGGCGACCTCATAGACGACGCCGCCGACGTCGACCAGCACCAGGCCGGGCGACTTGCTCTCGATCTTGCCGCGCAGCGCGCCGATCATGCGCCCGCCCGCAGCACCTCAGCGCACCGCTGGCACGAGCCGGCGCGCGAAGCTCGCGTGGCGCAGGTGGCAGATCGCGACGGCGAGCGCGTCGGTCGCGTCGCCGGCGACGTGGCGCGAGCCGGTCAGGGTGCTGACGCCGCGCGCGACCGCCTCCTTTTCCGCGCGCCCGGAGCCCGCGACCGCGAGCTTGACGGTGGCCGGCGGGTAGTCGACGACCGGCAGCCGGCGACGCCCCGCGACCGCGAGCACCGCGCCGCGGATCTCACCGAGGCGCAGCGCGCTCGCGACGTTGCGTCCGACGAAGGCGCGCTCGACCGCGATCGACTCGGGCGACCACTCGGCGATCAGCCGCTCGATCTCTTCGGCGATCGTGCCGAGCCGCAGCGCGAGGTCGCCGGGACGTGGTGCCGCGACGCCGGAGCCGAGCACGCGCAGCGTGTCGCCGCTTGCCTCGACCAGCGCCCAGCCGGTGACGCGCGACCCCGGATCGATCCCCATCACACGCACGTCCTGCCTCCACCCCGCCCGTCCGTCCGGCGCCCGCCGCCGGCGGAGAAGGATCACGCGGAGAGCCGCGCGACCTCGTCCGCGTCCAGATCCGCGTTCGCCGACACCGCCTGCACGTCGTCGTGGTCGTCGAGCGCTTCGAGCAGCTTGACGAGCTTCTCGGCTTCGGCGCCGCGCACCGCAACGGTGTTGCTCGGCACCATCGTCACCTCGGCGCTGCTGATCGTCGCCCCGGCGTTCTCGAGCGCCGCCCGCACCCCCTCGAACGACTCGGGGCTGGTCGACACCTCCCAGGTGCCGTCGGCGTCGACGACGTCGTCCGCGCCCGCTTCGAGCGCGACCTCCATCACCTGCTCCTCGCCGATCGACGGCCCCTCGATCATCAGCACGCCACGGCGCTGGAACATCCAGCCGACGCAGCCCGTCTCGCCGAGGTTGCCGCCGTACTTCTGGAAGAGATTGCGGATCTCGGCGACGGTGCGGTTCCGGTTGTCGGTCAGCGCGCGCACCATGATCGCGACGCCGCCGGGGCCGTAGCCCTCGTACATCACGTCCTCGTACGCGGCGCCGCCGTCCTCGCCGAGACCCTTCTTGATCGCGCGCTCGATGTTCTCGTGCGGCATCCGCGCCGCCTTGGCGGCGAGGATCGCGGTGCGCAGGCGAGGGTTGAAGTTCGAATCGCCGCTGTTGCCGAGACGCGCGGCGACGGTGATCTCGCGAATCAGCTTGGTGAAGACCTTGCCACGCTTCGCGTCCTTGGCGGCCTTCTTATGCTTGATCTGACTCCACTTGGAATGACCGGCCATCTTGCAGCAACTCCCGCAGGGGCGCGGGACGTTGCGTCACCACGCCGCGCAGGGTTCGTAGCACACCACCCCCGGGCGGGAAACGCGTCACCGGAAGCCGGTCGGCGGATCGGGCGAGGCCCAGGGCTCGGCGTCGGCGAAGCTCGGCGCGTACGGCATCACGACCCAGAGCACCAGGTAGATGATGATGCCGATGCCCCCGCCGAACAGCGTGCCGAGCACGAACGCGAGACGCAGCACCGTCACCGGGACGTCGAACTCGCGGGCGAGCCCGGCGCAGACGCCGGCGATCATCTTGCCCTCGCGGCTGCGCTGCCAGCCGCGCACCGGCGCGCGGCCTTCGAGGTGGCTGCCGCAGTAGCGGCACTTGATCGCCTCCGCGCGGATCTCCTCCGCGCAGAACGGGCAGCGTTTGAGCTGGGGTTCAGACATGGCTTTCCTTCCAGAACGCGTGCGCTTGACGCTGCACGAGCAGCGGAATCGCGCCGAACGTGAGGGCCGCGAGCGCCGCCAGCAGGACGGCGTAGCTCGCGACCAGGTAGGTCCCGAGCGGACCCGGCAGGAGCTCGCTCAGCAGCGCGTGCGCCGCGCGCAGCACCCACACGTCGAGCAGGACGAGCAGCGGGAACGCGAGCATCGCCGGTGCGAGCGCCGCGGCGAGCCGCCGAACGTCGAGCCGTGCGGCAGCGGATCGCGCGAGCCGCGCGTTCTCGGCGAGCAGCGGCGACGCCGCACGCAGCACGCGCTCGGCGAGCCCGGGCGGCGGCGCAACCGGCGCGCGTGCCGCGGCGACTTCGGGCGCGACCGCAGCGAGCCCCTCGGCGAGCGGCGCGCAGCGCGCGCAGGTCGCGACGTGCGCGGACTCCTCGTCCGGCAACGCCTCGCCGCGCACGAGCGCGAGCAGGATCGCCTCGCAGTCCCTCATGAAACGCCTCCGTCCGCTGCGCCGCCGCGGGCGAGACCGGCGAGCCGGGCGAGCGCGTGGTGCAGCCGGCTCTTCACGGTGCCGCGCGGACAGCCCAGGATCTCCGCGGTCTCGGCCTCGCTCGCGTCGTGCAGGACGCGCAGCACGACCACCTCACGCTGCGGCTCGGGCAGCGCGTCGAGCAGGCGGCGCGCGTCGATCGCGTCGTCGACCGGCGCGCGCGACGTGCCGGTCGCGGCGTCGGCCGCCTGCTCGACGTCGGGCGACGCCGGCACCGGCACGCCGCGCCGGCGCAGGTCGCGGCACAGGTTGAGCGCGATCTGGAAGAGCCACGTCGAGAAGCGCCGCGCCGGATCGAAGCTGCGCGCCGCCCGCACGACGCGCAGCCAGGTCTCCTGGTAGAGGTCCTCCGCCTCGGAGCCTGCGCCGGCGCGGTGCAGGAGCTGGTAGAGCGGACGCTCCCAGCGCGCGCACAGCTCGCGCAGCGCCGCGCCGTCTCCTGTCGCAACCGCCTGCATCAGCTCTTCGTCGGAGGCCAATTCAGATCATCGGGCCGTGTCGTCCCGTCGCCCCGCGCTCCGGCTCGTCGTCACCGAACAGACGCGCGGCGGCGTCCTTGGCCTCCGCGATCGCACGCTCGAGCAGCGAGTCGCCGTCGCGGTGGAACGGGATGGTCAGCCACAGGGCGAGATAGACGATCGGCCCGAGGAAGTGGAAGAAGGTCGCGAGCACGAAGGCCGCCCGCACCGCCCCGACCGGAACGGCGAGCGAGCGCGCCACCGCGGCGGCGACGCCGGCGATCTTGCGGTTCGGCTGCGCGCGGTACCAGCTCGCGGGATCGATGAACGACAGCCTGCTGCGGCAGTAGCGGCAGCGGATCGCCTCGGCCGCGATCTCCTCCGCGCAGTACGGGCACTTCTTCGTCGCTCCCATGCTCACCTCCTTGTGGCGCGCGACCGCATCTGCAGGATCGCGCCGCTCGTCCCGTAATACGCAGCAGCCGGGCGATCGGTTCACCGCGTTCCGCGGGTTGTCCCGCGGGATCTCCGAGGGTAGTCTGCCGCGCGGATCGGTTCGTCGCCCGTGCGGGCGGGCGATCGGTGGAGGTGGATGATGGTGAAGCGGAGGACCGACCGCCGCGCGCCGGCGCGGCACGCACGTTTCGTCGCCCGCCTGCTGTCGCGCGCGCTGCTGGTCGCGCTCGTCACGCTCGCCGCGGGCTGCGCGACCCGCTCGGTCCAGCCGCCCATCCAGGAAGGCATCGCCTCGTGGTACGGGCCCGGCTTCCACGGCCAGCGCACCGCGAGCGGCGAGACCTACAACCAGCACGGGATGACGGCGGCGCACCGCACCTGGCCGCTCGGCACGCGGGTGCGCGTCACCAACCTCGAGAACGGCCGTCAGGTGACGGTCCGGATCAACGACCGCGGCCCGTTCGTCGACGACCGCATCCTCGATCTATCGTACGCGGCCGCGCGCAAGCTCGGCATGGTCGAGAGCGGCACCTGCAGCGTGCGGGTCGAGCCGCTCGATCACGAGGACGGCGAGATCGGCACGGTCGCGTTCGCGGTGCAGGTCGCGGCGTTCGCCGACCGCGCGCGCGCCGACGCGTACCGTCGCGACCTCGCGTCCCTGAAGGAGCTCGAGGGCGGCTCGCTGCGCCAGCCGCGCGAGAACGTCTACGTCGCCTCGGGCGGCGACCGCAGCCGTCCCGTCTACCGCGTGCGCGTCGGACCGTACGCGCAGCGCGAGGAAGCGCAGCTGCTCGCGGCGTCGCTCGAGGAGCGCGGCCTGCCGGCGATCGTCGTCGAAGAGGTCGTGCGGCGCTGATCCATCAGGGATTCTGCGCCCCTCCATCACCGATCCTGCAGCGATCCGCGCCGCTCGGAGGACGACGTCGCCAGACGACGTCGGCGGCGACGAACATGCATTGAATTGGGCGCGCTTCCACACTAGAGCGGCGCCATGCGCTTCGACGTCCTCGATCCGAGCGGGCACGTGCCCATTCACCTCCTGAACCCCGACGGCACGCCGCGCGACACGCAGTCCGTCGTGCGCGAGATCGAGGCTCTGCCGCGCGACGCATCGCTCCGTCTGATCGGTCTGCGCGAGCTCACGCCGAGCGCCGCGTGCGATCTGTTCCGTGCCCTCGAAGGTCAGCCGCGTCCGTTCAGCGGCACGCTCGGGCTCGAAGCGGTCGCGCACAAGGCGGTGATCGAGGACGCCGCGCGCGCGGGCTGCGTCGCGATCGAGATCGAGCGCGAGGGCTCGCTGATCGACGGCCTCGCCTCGGGCGTGCACGAGTGCCGTCCGGCGCTCGATCGCGTGGTGTCGGCGCTGCGTCGCGTGCGCGGGCTCGGCATCGCGACGGTCGCCCGGCTGCCGCTCGGTCTCGCGCAGGACGACGAGGGCGTGTTCGAGCGCGCGCTGCGCTTCTGCCGGCGTGCGCTGATCGCCGTGCCGGTGGTGACGCGCGCCGAGCTCGCGAACGACGGCGCCGAGCGCCAGCCGCTGATGGATCCCGAGAGCGTCGCGAACGGCATCGACTGGGCGCGGCGGCGTCTCGCGCGCCACGGCGCGATCTGGCGCCGCGCGCTGTTCCCGGGCGGCGTCCGCAACCTGGCGCTCGCCGCCGGCTACCGGCTGCGCGCCGAGGCCGCGCAGGCGCGGCGCGGGCGCTACACCGTGCGCATGCAGCTCCTGCGCGCGCTGAACCGCACGCGGCGCGCGCGTGCGCGCTCGCCGTACGTCGTGACGCCGGCCGGCCAGCAGGCGCTGCCGGAGGGCTCGATCGCGCGCCGGGCGTGGCTGCGCACCAAGGCGGTCAGCGACGAGCGCATGCGGTCGCTCTTCATCCAGGTCGAGGGCGCGCTCGACCTGCGCGGGGCGCGGGCGCTGCTCAAGCGCGTCAAACAAGCGGTGCAGGCCGGCTACCAGCGCATCACGATCGACGTGAACGGCGTCGAGGCGGTGTCGCGCGAGGTGGTCACCGGCTTCCTCGTCAAGAACAAGGAGCGTCTCGCCGAGGTCGCGGCGTGCACGCGCGTGGTCAACCTGCGCGGCGTGCTCGAGGCGCTGCGCCAGCAGCTCGGCGACACCGAGGACCTGCGGCTGATCGAGTACGCGGCGCGCGCTTGACGGGCGGCGCGGCCTGCCCGACGCGCGGCGCGTGCCCGACGCCGTCCGAGTCCGAGCCGCCGCGCAGAGCCGTCAGAGCTCGCGTCCGGTCCAGTCGCGCAGGATCTGCGCGTAGTCCAGCTCGGGGAACTGCTCCGTCTCGCCGCCGCGGCGCCAGCGCGCCTGCAGGCGCTCGAAGGCCGCCTTGAGCCGCGCGCGCAGCATCGCTTCGTGCGGGGCGGGGTTCGCGTAGCCGGCGCGCTGCAGGATGCGGATGATGCGCGTGCGGCTCGACGGCTTCAGATGCCCGCGACGCACGAGGTCGTCGAGCGAGTTGCGCAGCCGGTCGCCGCTGTAGCTCGCCTCCTCGATGAGGGCGCGCGCGATCGCCTTCAGCGCCTCGTCGTCGATCAGCCCGAGCTCGAACAGCGACGCTCCGGTCTGGAAGTAGTTGAACGCCGGCACGAGACGCGGGCCGAAGGCGTGGAAGCGTCCCGGCGGCGTGCGCTTCTCGAGGTTGATGTAGATCCGCTGCACGACCTCGGAGTGGCTCTCGAGCGCTTCGATCGCGCGCGCGACGCGCGCGATCGCGCTCGGCTCGACGTCGAGCGTGCGCAGCATCTTCCGCACCGCCTCGACGTCGAGCCGGCCGGCGAGGATGTCGGCGTACACCGAGTAGATCAGCGGATCGCTCTCCCAGTCGTCGCCGAACAGGATCTCGCGCGCGGCGGCGGGTCCGCGCTGCCGGCTCTCGAGCAGCTCGCTCAGCTTGTAGCCGACCTGCTCGCGCAGGCTGCGCCAGCGGCCGCGCACCAGGTTGCGCAGCTGATCCTTGAAGATGATGCCGTCGTACTCGATGCCGTCGAGCTCGAGCTTCTCGCGGATCGCGTTGCCGATCTGCGGCGGGCTCGCCGAGAGAAAGAACACGAACGGCCGCTGCGAGCGCGCGACCGCGCACCGACGGAGCCCCTGGATGACCTGCGGCACCCCCGGCAGGTGGACCTTGTCGCTCCCCGCCTCGAAGGGGATCTTGACCATCTGCCGCAGGCTCTCGAACTGCGTGCGCAGGTAGGTCTTGTCGAGGTCCCAGCGGAAGGTGATCGCGGCCTGCTCGATCGCCTCCGTGGTGGCTACGTCCGGCGCGGCGACGTCGCTCACCGGATCTGCGCCAGCGTCTCCGCGATCTCGGGCGAGATGCGGTCGCGCACCGCCTTCGCCGCCACCTTGATCGCGTTGCGGATCGCTGGCGCGGTCGAGCGGCCGTGCGCCTTGATGCAGAGGTTTTCGAAGCCGAGGATCGGCGCGCCGCCGTAGGTGCGGAAGTCGGTCAGGTCGCGCATGCGCGCGATGCCGCTCGACATCATCGCCATGCCGAGCCGCCAGCGCCAGCTCTCCTGCGCGGCGTGCGCGGCGAGCGTCGCCGCGATCTCGCCGATGCCCTCGATGAGCTTGAGGACCACGTTGCCGAGCAGACCCTCGGTGACGATCACGTCCGCCTTGCCGGTCGCGACGTCGTTGCCCTCGATGTTGCCGACGAAGTTGATCGCGGGCAGCGACTTCATGCGGCGGTACGCCTCGACCAGCACCTCGCCGCCCTTGGTCTCCTCGCTGCCCATGTTGAGCAGGCCGACCCGGGGGTTCGGGACCTTCGAGATCCGCCGCGCGTACGCGCTGCCCATGACCGCGAACTGCGTGAGCTCGACCGCGTCGCAGCGGACGGTCGCGCCGACGTCGAGCAGCAGCCCGAGCGTGTCCTGACCGGGGTACTCCGTCTGGCGCGGGAAGACGCTCGCCAGCGCCGCCTTCTTGACCCCGCGGATCAGCTTGAAGTGCTTCGCCGCGGCGAGCACGCAGGCGCCGGTGTTGCCCGCCGACACCATCGCGTCGGCCTCGCCCGCCGCGACCATGCGCGCGGCGACCGCGATCGAGGCGTCCCGCTTGGCGCGCAGCGCCTCGCGCGGGTCCTCGCCCATGCCGATCGCGGACGAGCAGTGACGGACCGAGATCAGCTCGGGGTTGTACGGCCCCTCGTCGAGCAGCGCCTGGATCTTGTCCGCGCTGCCGACCAGGATCATCTGGATGTCCGTCTCGAGCGACGCCTGGGCGACGCCGCGGACCACCTCCTCCGGCGCGAAGTCCCCACCCATGGCATCGACCGCGATGCGTGGCATCCTGCCCCTACCTCCACCCGCTCAGGACCGTCGCCGCAGGCGGCGCAGCAGCTCGCGGCTCGTCACCCGATACTTGAACGCTTTGCGGCCGTCGATCTCGACGACCGGGACCTCGTGGCCGTAGCGCTGCACGAGCTCGGGGTCCGAGTCGACGTCGACGATCCGGAGCTCGAACGGTACGCTCGCGCGCGCGGCCTCGATCTCGCGCAGGGCGTCCTCGCAGAGGCAGCAATCTTCGCGGCTGTAGAGCACCACCGTCGAGGTGGCCGTCTCTGCGCCTCGTTCGGTTGACTCCCGCACACCCGTTCGGTAGCCAAGACGGTTACTCTTGCCAAGGGATCAGAGCATGGCTTACGCGATCATCCGTACGGGGGGAAAGCAGTACCGGGTCGAGCCCGGCGACGTCATCTGGGTGGAAGCCCTCGACGGTGAGGTCGGCAGTGAGATCACGTTCCCCGAGGTGCTGCTGCGCAGTGACGGCGAGCAGGTGACCATCGGCACGCCGCTGGTCGAGGGCGCGAGCGTCGCCGCTCGCATCATCGGGCAGGAGAAGACGCGCAAGATCTTGGTCTTCAAGAAGAAGCGCCGGAAGAACTACCGCCGCCGGCACGGTCACCGTCAGCTGACGACCGGCGTCCAGGTGCTCTCGATCTGAGCGCAGCGCTCGAGGAATCACCATGGCACACAAAAAAGGTCAGGGCAGCACTCGCAACGGGCGCGACAGCCAGGGTCAGCGGCGCGGCGTCAAGCTGTTCGCCGGTGAGACCGCGCGCGCAGGCAACATCCTCGTCCGCCAGCTCGGCACGCGGATCCATCCCGGCCGCAACGTCGGCATGGGCCGCGACTACACGCTGTTCGCCAAGATCGACGGCATCGTCCGCTACGAGCGCATGGGCAAGGATCGGCGCCGCGTGAGCGTGCTGCCGCTCGACCAGGCGCAGGCGACGCCGGAGACGGCCTCCGCCTGACGGCGCCGAAGGCGCGAGCCGCAGCAGAAGTCCGTCCGCGTATCGTGGCTCGCCCGACCCGAGGCGGGCTGCATGAAGTTCATCGACGAGGTCGAGATCGTGGCGGTGGGCGGCGCCGGCGGCAACGGCTGCGTCGCGTTCCGTCGCGAGAAATTCGTTCCTCGCGGCGGCCCCTCGGGCGGTGACGGCGGACGCGGCGGGCACGTCATCCTGCGCGCCGACCGCAGCCTGACCACGCTGCTCGACCTCAAGTACCGTCCGCTGCTCAAGGCCGGTCGCGGCGAGCACGGCCGCGGCAAGGAGCAGTACGGACGCGGCGGCGACGACCTGGTCGCCCGCGTGCCGGTCGGCACGATCGTGCGCGACGCCGACACCGGCGAGACGCTCGCCGACCTGTGCGAGGACGGCGCCGAGGTGATCGTCGCGCGCGGCGGCAAGGGCGGCCTCGGCAACATCCACTTCGCGACCTCGGTGAACCAGGCGCCGCGCCACGCGACGCCGGGCGAGCCGGGCGAGGAGCGCCGCCTGCGGCTCGAGCTGCGGCTGCTCGCCGACGTCGGCGTGGTCGGCTTCCCGAACGCCGGCAAGTCGTCGCTGATCGCACGGCTCTCGGCCGCGCGTCCGAAGGTCGCCGACTATCCCTTCACGACGCTCGTGCCCCAGCTCGGCGTCGTGCGCGTCGACGAGGGACGCTCGTTCGTGATCGCCGACGTCCCGGGTCTGATCGAGGGCGCGCACCGCGGCGTCGGGCTCGGCACGCGCTTCTTGCGTCACCTGTCGCGCACCTCCCTGCTCCTCCACCTGCTCGACCTGTCGCCCGACAGCGGACGCGATCCGCTGCACGACTTCGAGGTGATCCAGCGCGAGCTCGAGCTCGCCGACCCGGAGCTCGCGGCGAAGCCGCAGATCGTCGCCGCGAACAAGCTCGACCTGACCGAAGCACGAGAGCGCTTCCCGGAGCTCGCCCGCGAGCTCGAAGCGCGCGGGCACTCGGTGCTCGGGATCTCCGCCGTGACCGGCGAAGGTCTGCCCGAGCTGGTCGCCCGCATCGCGCGCGCGCTCGACGAGCTGCACCGCGCGGAGGAGTCCGCGCCCGCCGAAGCGGCGATCGACACGCGCGAGACGCCCAGCGATGCCTGAGCTCCGTCAAGCGGACGTCAAGCCGGCGCTGATCCGCCGGCTGCGGCACGTCGTGGTGAAGATCGGCTCGTCGGTGCTCGCCGACGGCGCCGGGCTCGACCGCGCGGCGCTCGCGCGGCTCGCGAGCGACATCGCCGGGGTGCACGCGCGCGGGCTCGCGGTGACCGTGGTCAGCTCGGGCGCGATCGCCGCCGGGCGCACGCTGTTCGGCGGTGCGGCGCCGCGCACGATCCCCGAGCGCCAGGCGGCGGCGAGCGTCGGCCAGATCCAGCTCATGGCCGAGTGGCAGAAGGCGCTCGCCGCGCACGGCATCGTCGTCGCGCAGATCCTGCTCGACGCCGACGACCTCGCGAAGCGCCACCGCTACCTGAACGCGGAGCACGCGCTCGCGACGCTGCACGCGAAGCGCGTCGTCCCGATCGTCAACGAGAACGACACGGTGTCGGTCGACGAGATCAAGTTCGGCGACAACGACAACCTGTCGGCGCTGGTCGGCACGCTGGTCGGCGCCGACCTGCTCGTGATGCTGAGCGACGTCGGCGGGCTGTTCACCGCGAACCCCGTGACGACGCCCGACGCGCGGCGCATCCCAGTGCTCGAGCGCGTCGACCAGGCGACGCTCGAGCTCGCGCGCGGCAGCAGCGGGCTCGGCACGGGCGGAATGCGCTCGAAGCTGCTCGCCGCGCGCAAGGCGAGCGCCGCCGGCATCGCGGTGGTGATCGGCGACGGCCGCAAGCCGGGGACGCTCGCCGCGGTGCTCGATCCGCAGGCCGACGTCGGCACGCTCGTCCTGCCGCTCGCGGACCGCCTCGCGCGGCGCAAGCACTGGATCGCGTACACCGTCAAGCCAAAGGGCGTCCTGCACTGCGACGCCGGCGCCGTCGCCGCGGTGACGACGCGCGGCCGCAGCTTGCTGCCGTCGGGCGTCGTGTCGGTGAGCGGACGCTTCGAGCCCGGCGACTGCGTGAGCCTGGTCGGACCCGACGGCGAGGAGTTCGCGCGGGGCCTCGTCAGCTACCGCTCGACCGAGGCGGCGCGCATCGCCGGCAAGCGCAGCAGCGAGGTCGAGGCGCTCCTCGGCTACAAAATGGGCGACGCGATCGTGCACCGGGACGACCTCGTGGTGCTCGCCGACGTCGAGCGGCCGCGCGTCGCGTCCGGCGAGCGCGCGTCGTGATCGGCGGAAAGCGCGGGGCGGCGCGCCCTGCCCCACGCGCCGCTCGCGGACGCTCGTGCCAAGCCGGCGCGAGCCGCGGTGGGCGCGCGGCGGGCGCGGGATGCTAACGTGTCGCGCGTGAATCGCCCCGCTGAAGATCAATCCCAGGATCGTCGCCTGATCGCCGAGCCGCTGCGCGCGGCGCGGGCGGCGCTGCGTCCGCTTCGCCTCGCCTCGACGGAGACCAAGAACGCGGCGCTGCGCGCCTTCGCCCGTCTCCTGCGCGAGGAGACGCGCACGCTGCTCGAGGCCAACGCGCGCGATCTCGCCGCGCTGCGCGACGCGACCAACGCCTTCCGCGACCGCCTGACGCTCGACGAGCGCCGGGTCGAGGCCATGGCGCGCGCCGTCGAGGAGATCGCCGAGCTGCCGGATCCGGTCGGCGACACGATCACCACCTGGCGCCGCCCGAACGGGCTCGAGATCGCGCAGGTCCGCGTGCCGCTCGGCGTGGTGGGCGTGATCTACGAGTCGCGCCCGAACGTCACCGCGGACGCGGCGGCGCTCTGCCTCAAGTCGGGCAACGCGGTGCTGCTGCGCGGCGGCTCGGAGGCGATCCAGAGCAACACCGCGATCGCCGACGTCGCGGAGCGCGCGCTGCGCGAGGCGGGTCTGCCGGTGGGCGCGATCCAGCTCGTCCGCACGACCGACCGCAAGGCGGTCGACGAGATGCTCGGCGCGGTCGACGAGATCGACGTCATCATCCCGCGCGGCGGCGCGAGCCTGCTGCACGCGATCCACGAGAAGGCGCGCGTGCCGGTCATCCAGCACTTCGAGGGCATCTGCCACACCTACGTCGACCGGGCGGCGGACGTCGCGCAGGCGGTCACGATCTGCGTCAATGCCAAGACGTCGCGCCCCGGCGTGTGCAACGCAATGGAGACGCTGCTCGTGCACCGCGAGATCGCGTCCGAGTTCCTGCCCAAGGCGGCGGCGGCGCTGCGCGAGCGCGGCGTCGAGCTGCGCGGCTGCGAGCGCACGCGCGCGGTGCTGCCCGACGTCAAGCCCGCGACCGACGAGGACTGGGACACGGAGTACCTCGACCTCATCCTGTCGATCCGCGTGGTCGACGACCTCGGGCAGGCGATCGAGCACATCGGCGCGCACTCGACGGGACTCGCCGAGGCGATCGTCACCGAGGACCGCGCCGCGGCCCGGCGCTTCGCGCGCGAGGTCGACTCGGCCGCCGTGTACGTCAACGCGTCGACCCGCTTCACCGACGGCGGCGAGTTCGGCTTCGGCGCCGAGATCGGCATCTCGACGAACCGGCTGCACGCGCGCGGTCCGCTCGGGCTGCGCGAGCTCACGACCTACAAGTACGTCGTCCAAGGCGATGGCCAGGTCCGCTGAGCGACGCGACACGCGAGGCGCGCGCTGAGCGGCACGCGTACCGGCCTCTACGGAGGCAGCTTCAACCCGGTGCACTTCGGCCACCTGCGCGCCGCGGAGGAGGTCCGCGAGCGCGCGGAGCTCGACGAGGTGTGGCTCATCCCGGCGAGCACGCCGCCGCACAAGGACGCGCTCGGGGTCGCGCCGGCGGAAGACCGTCTGCGGATGCTCGAGCTCGCCGTCGCGGGCGGGCCCGGGCTGCGGGTCGAGCCGGTCGAGCTCGAGCGCAGCGGACCGTCCTACACGATCGACACCATCCGCGTGCTGAAGGAGCGCCACCCGCAGCGCTCGTTCGTGCTCATCGTCGGCCTCGACGCGTTCCGCGACTTCCACACCTGGCACCGCTGGGAGGAGATCCCGTTCGAGTGCGACCTCGTCGTCACCTCGCGGCCGCCGCACGAGGTCGCGCCCGGTCCGGATGCCCTGCGCATCGCGTCGCCCCACATTGCCGCACGGGGTACGTTCTGCTACGTCTCGGACATCGGTAGTTTCCGTCATCAAAGCGGGCACCGCTTGGATTTCATCCCGGTGACCGCCATCGACGTCTCCGCCTCGGCGCTGCGCGCTGCGGTCGCCGCCGGGCGCTCGATCCGCTTCCTCACTCCCGATGCCGTCGTCGAGTACATTGCCGCGCACGGTCTGTACGCCGCTGCGCCGGCCGGGACGACCCGTTGAGCTGCGGCAGGCGCCACAACGGGAAGGGAGTCTTCGCCTCGTCGTGAGTCGATCCCCGTCGCGCAAGCAGAGCAAGGACGCCACGTGGGAGCGCGCCGTGCTC
The DNA here is from genome assembly GCA_036563615.1 of Candidatus Binatia bacterium. NCBI lineage: Bacteria > Candidatus Binatota > Binatia (SeqCode) > Binatia bacterium. The sequence goes on along the minus strand of DATCMB010000022.1, from coordinate 342,168 downwards.
TGCGCGGAAGCGGCGCTCGACAAGAAGGGCGCCGACCTCGCGATCCTCGACGTCCGCGAGCACACCTCGCTCGCGGACTACTTCGTGATCGTCTCGGGACGCTCCGACACGCAGGTCCGCGCGATCGCGGAGCACGTCGAAGAGGTCTGCCGCAAGGCGGGCTACCGTCCGCTCGCCGTCGAAGGGCTGCGCCACGGCCAGTGGGTTCTGCTCGACTTCGGCGACGTCGTCGTGCACGTGTTCTATGCACCCGTGCGCGACTTCTACGATCTCGAACGCCTCTGGGCGCAGGCACCGCGTCGCACGCTGCCGGCGTCCTCGACCGAGCTCGCCGCGGCCGCCGCGCGCGAAGCCGACAGCACGAGGTAGACGCTGCTGCGTCGCCTCGCCGTAGCCCTCCTCGTCGGATTGATCGGCGGGGGTGTCGGGTACCTGTTCTACCACAACGGGCACACCGTCTCGTTGTTGCTGGGCCCGCAGTCGTCGCTCGAGCTGCCGATGGCGGCTTTGGTGCTCGGCGCGCTGGCGCTCGGCGCGGCGCTGGTGCTGCTCGGCGGCATGCTGCGCTCGAGCGTGAGCAGCGTGTCGAGCTGGCGCGAGCAGCGTCGCGAGCGCAAGCGTCAATCCATGCTGCGGGTGCGCGACGAAGGACACCGGCGGCTCTGGTCCGGTGACTTCGACACCGCGACGCGCAGGCTCGAGCGCTACGTCGAGCGGCACCCGCGCGACCTCGAGGCCGTGATGGCGCTCGCGCGGACGTACGAGGCGCGCGGCGAGCTCGAGACCGCGCGTCGGCTGCTCGAATCGGCGCGCAGCCAGCTCGGCAGCGAGCCGCGGCTGCTGCACCAGCTCGGGCTGCTCGCCATGCGCCGCGGCAACGCGGGCGCGGCGATCGACTGGCTGCAGGAGGCGGTCCGCCTCGAGCCGGACAGCCCTCGCCTGCTCGCCGATCTCACCGCGGCGCTCGCCGCGGAAGGCCGCTTCGCCGACGCGGCGGCGAGCGCGCAGCGCCTCGTCAGCGTCGAGCGCGAGCCGCTGCGGCGCGCCGAGGCGCAGGAGATGCTGCTCGCGATGCGCTACCGCGCGGCCGACGCCGACGCCGCCGGCGGCGGACACGCGCTACGCCGGATCCTCGGCGAAGCGCCCGACTTCCTGCCGGCGGTGGTCGCCCTCGCCCAGCGCGCGCGCGCCGCGGGCGACGTGCGCGCCGCGGAGCGCCTCTACCGCGACGCCATCCGGCGCAACCCGAGCGGCGTCCTGCTCGAGCGCCTGACCGCGCTGCACGCGAGCACCGGACAGGCGGAGCGCTCGCTGCCGATCCTGCGCGACGCCTGCGCGGGCAACCGTCTCGCCGCGCCCCGGCTCATGCTGGCCCGCACCCTGGTCGCGACCGGGCGACATTCGGCGGCGGAGGCCGAGCTCGCGGAGATCGTCAAGGACACGCCGACCTATCGCGCCGAGGGCATCGACGTCACGCCCGAGCGCGACCTCGTCGCGGGCGAGCTGGCGCTGGCGCGCGGTCACGACCGCGAGGCCGCGACGCTGCTCGCGCGCGCCGCGACCGGCAGCCATCGGCCGTTCGCCTACTCCTGCCGGCGCTGCGGACGGGAGAGCGCCGAGTGGCGCGACCGCTGCGCGTGCGGCGCGTACGGGACGTTCGAGTGGATCGTCGCGCAGCCGGTGACCGAGCGCGGCGCGGGCTCGGCGTCCGATTCGACGGCGATCGCGAGCTGAGAGCCGAGCGCGTCGCGTGCGTCGAGCACGCGGACACACCCGTCGGGGGTCGTGCGCGCGCCCGTCAAGCACATACGCATGCGCGTCAAGCGCGCGCGCCGAACAGGTGCGGGTGCAGGAGCAGCAGACCCGAGAGGTCGTGCACGTCGCCGGTCAGGTTCGGCACCTGGACCAGCGGCACGCCGCGCGGCAGGGCCTGGCGGAAGATCTCCATCCGCACCGCGTCGCCGCGCGCGCGCGTCTGGTAGGCGACGAAGTTGCGCGCCAGACGCTCGGCGAGCGACGCGCGGCGCGCGGCCGGCGCGGGCGCCTTGCCCGAGCGCCGCGTGCTCTCGAGCGGCGGAGCGGGGCTCTTCTGCGGCTCGCCGCTCAGCACCTCCTCGAGCAGCGCGGTCACCGCCTCGACCGAGTCCGCGATGCCGTCGTGCACGACCAGCGGGTGCACGCGGTTCATCACCACGCCCTTGAGCGGCATGCCGCGCGCCGCCATCTGCCCCGCGAGGTACTCCGCCTGGTCGAGCACCTGCTCGTCCGGCCCGGCGACGAGAAGGAACGCCGTCTCCGGCTGGCGCAGCAGCTGCGTCACGCGCTGCACGCGCGGCTCGAAGTCCTCGAACAGCCCGCCCATCGCGCCGAAGAAGTCGGTCACGTCGGCGAGCGCCGACACGCCGGTCGCGTCCTCGATCTTGTGCAGCAGGAAGCCGACCGTGCGATTCATCGTGCGCAGCGTCGACCAGCCGGCGGAGAACGACGGCTTGACGAACCACTTGACGATCTTGCGGTCGAGGAACGCGAGCAGGCGCTCGGGCGCTTCCAGGAAGTCGAGCGCGTGCTGCGTCGGCGGCGTGTCGACGACGATCAGGTCGTAGCGTCCCGACGCCTCGAGCTCGCCGAGCTGCTCGACCGCCATGTACTCCTGCGAGCCCGCGAAGCTCTGCGAGAGCTGGCGGTAGAAGCGGTTCTCGAGGATGCGCTCGCGCACCTCCGGGCTCGGCGCGTGGCGCTCGACGAGCTCGTCCCAGCTCCCCTTCTGGTCGAGCATCATCGCGGACAGCGAGCCGCGCACCTCGCGGCCGAGGTTCGCCAGCACCTCGCGCGGCACCTCGACCGGAGTGTTGCCGATCGGGCCGACGCCCAGCGAGTCGGCGAGCCGTCGCGCCGGATCGATGGTGAGCACGATCGCGCGCCGTCCGCACAGCGCACCCCAGAGCGCGAGCGCCGCGGCCGTCGTCGTCTTGCCGACGCCGCCCGAGCCCGCGCACACGATGATCCGGTGACGCTCGACCAGCTGCGAGAGCTCGGCGGTGCTGCGCGCGGCGACCACGGCGATCCTCAGCGCGGACTCTTCGCGCGCGCGGGGCGCGCGGCGCCGGTCGCGTCGAGCTGCGTCGAGAGCTCGCGGCCGAGCTGGCAGACCTCCTCGGCGCCGAACTCCTCGTTGAAGATGTAGGGCAGCTTGACGGTCGGCACCGGGATCTCCTTGGCGAGACGCTCGAGGTGCGCGGCGTTGATCTCCGACCAGCCGAGCTCCTCCTCGGCGCGGGCCAGGATCTCGGCGAGCAGCGCGTCGCGGCCGGCGCTCTTGCCGTCCCTGCCCTCCTTGGCGTCCTTGCGCTCGGCACGCTCGCGCCGCTTGCCGCGCGTCGCGACCGCGTCGGCACGCAGCCGGCTCGCGACCTCCTCGAGCTCGGCGCGCGTGCACGGCGCGGTGTGCACCTGATTCACGACCAGCAGCGCGGTGTGCATGCCGAGCTCGTTCAGGCCGCGGTACATGTCGCAGCTCTCGTTGGCCGGCATCTCCTCGGGCAGCGTGACCACGACGACCGCGGTCGCCTCGGGATCGCGCAAGAGACCGACGACGCGCTCCGCCTCGCGGTGCACGAGCCCGCTCGTGAACGCCTCGAGCGCCGCCTGCGGCATGCGCAGGTACTGCAGGCTGTGGCCCGTCGCCGGACCGTCGACCAGCACGAGCTCGTGCGGCTGGCCGTCCTTGCCGCGGCGACGGTCGGCCTCGTACCAGAGCTTGCCGACCGTCATCAGCTCCTTCAGCCCGGGCGCCGCCGCCACGAAGTACTGGTAGACGCTGCTCGAGAACACCGTCTTCAGCAGGCGGCGCACCGGGATGATCAGCGACAGGTACTCCTCGAGCGCGCGCCGTCCGTCGATCGCCATGTACTCGATGCGGTCGAGACCCTCGGGGGGCGACGTCGACGCGCGCTGCGCCGCGAGCGCCGCCTCGAGACCGCGCGCGCCCTCGAGCTCTACCGCGAGCACGCGCTGTCCGCGACGCGCCGCCTCGAGCGCGATGCCGAGCGTCACCGTCGTGCGACCGACGCCGCCCTTGCCGACGATGAAGACGAGCTGCCGGCGCAAGAGATCGGAGAAGCTCATCGAGCGGCGTCCGGGAGACAGCTCGCGTCCGGAGGCGGTCAGCGCTCGCCGCCGCCGCTCGGCTCGAACCGGCGGAACACGAGACACGCGTTGGTGCCGCCGAATCCGAACGAGTTCGAGATCGCGACCTCGAAGCTCGCGCGCCGAGCCTGGTTGGGGACGTAGTCGAGGTCGCAGGCCGGGTCGGGGTTTTCGTAGTTGATGGTCGGCGGCAGCATCTGCTCGCGCACCGCGAGCGCGGTGTACACGGCCTCGAGGCTGCCGGCCGCGCCGAGCAGGTGTCCGGTCATCGACTTCGTCGAGCTCACCGCGAGGCGCGCCGCGTGCTCGCCGAAGACCTTCTTGATCGCGGTGGTCTCGTTGGCGTCGTTGGCCTCCGTCGAGGTGCCGTGCGCGTTGACGTAGCCCACCTGGTGCGGCTCGACGCCGGCGTCCTCGAGCGCGAGCCGCATGCACTCCGCCGCGCCGCGGCCCTCGGGCGCCGGCTGCGTGATGTGGTACGCGTCCGCGTTCGCGCCGTAGCCGACGATCTCCGCGTGGATCCGCGCGCCGCGCTGGAGCGCCGACTCCATCTCCTCGAGGATCAGGATTGCCGCGCCCTCGCCGATCACGAAGCCGTCACGGTCGCGGTCGAACGGGCGGCTCGCGCGCTCGGGCTCGTCGTTGCGCGTCGACAGCGCGCGCATGACGCTGAAGCCGCCGACGCCGAGCGGCGTCACCGCGGCCTCGGCGCCGCCCGCGATCGCCGCGTCGAGGTAGCCGTCGCGGATCAGGCGGAACGCCTCACCGACCCCGTGCGCGCCCGACGCGCACGCGCTGGTCGGCGCGTAGTTGATGCCCTTCGCGCCGAAGCGCATCGAGATCTGGCCGGGCGCGAGGTTGCCGATCAGCTTCGGGATGAAGAACGGCGACAGCCGCCGCAGACCCGACTCGAGGAAGCTGCAATGTGTTTCTTCGATTGACTCGAGGCCGCCGATCCCGACGCCGACGATGCAGCCCACGCGGCCCGCGTTGTCGTCGGTGATCTTCAGCCCCGACTCCTCCATCGCCATGGTCGCCGCACCCAGCGCGTACTGGATGAAGACGTCCATCTTCTTGCGGTCCTTCTTCTCGATGTACCGCTCGGGCGAGAAGTCGGGCACCTGGCCGGCGATCTTGGTCGGGAAGTCGTCGCAGGGGAAGCGGGTGATGCGGGTGATGCCGGAGCGGCCCGCCATCAGAGCTTCCCAGTTCTGCTCGACTCCGCATCCCAGCGGGCTCACCACGCCCAAGCCAGTGATCGCAACGCGGCGTCTCTGCAGGCCTCCCCTGGTCATGTCCCGCGCAACCTCGTGACTCGTGTAGGTACGGAACCCCCCGGACGTGTCAAGACGGCCGGCGCCTCAGCGACCGACGAGGCCGAAGCCCGCGGCGCGCATCAGGAAGGCGCTCGCCGGCGCGCCGATCGCGATCAGCGCGACGAACAGGTCGGGGAGCCCGACCCGGCGCTCGAGCAGCGGCTGGCGACGTCCCGGAAGGCTGAAGCCGCGCATGTCGAGCGCGATCGCCATCTGATCCGCGCGCCGCAGCGCCCCCATGAACACCGGGACGATCACGGGCGCCGTGCGGCGGAGACGCGCGCGCACGCCGCGCGCCTCGGCGCCCAGGCTGCGCAGACGCTGCGCCTGCAGGACGGTCGCGGCGGAGTCCGCGAACAGCGGCACCAGGCGAAACGCGAGCGTCAGCGCGAAGCCGACGCGGTACGGCAGCCCGAGCCGCGTGAAGGCGAAGGTCAGCTCCTCGACCCGCGTGGTCGACAGCAGCACCACGTTGATCAGCAGGAAGCTCAGCAGCTTGAGCCCCATCCCGAGACCGAACACGAGGCCCTCGACGGACGGACGGAACACGAGGTCGGCGGTGCTCTGTCGGAAGAAGAACGTCCACACGAGCACCGTCCCGAGCGGGATCGCGATCAGCAGGAGGCGCAGCCGCACGAGGTTCGGCGTCGCGCGCGCGACGGCGGCCGCGGCGAGCAGCACCGCGACGTACGGCGCGATCGCGAGCGGGTGCTCGAGCGAGAACACGGCGACGAAGAACGCGGCCGCGGCGAACAGCTTGGTGAGCGGGTGCACGCCGTGCAGGGCGCTGCCGCGGTCGAGAAAGAGCGACGAGGTCACGGCCGCGTCCCCCGACGCGCGAGCGCCGCCGCCAGCTCGTCGACCGAGCGCGCCGCGACGCCGAAGCGCAGCCCGAGCAGCGACGCATCCGGCAGCACGAACGAGCCCGCGCGCAGCGCCTCCTCGGCGCGCAGCAGCTCGTGCACCGGACCGTCGAACAGCACGCGACCGCGCGCCATCAGCACGACCCGCTGCGCGTGCTCGGCGACGAGCCACGGCGAGTGCGAGATCACGACGATCGTCACCCTGGCGCGGTTGAGCTCGTGCAGCAGCTCGAGGATCGCGAGCTGCTCGCGCCAGTCGAGGCCGGTCGTCGGCTCGTCGAGGATCAGCACGCGCGGCTCGATCGCCAGCACCGACGCGACCGCGAGGCGCTGCCGCTCGCCCTTGCGCAGCAAGAAGGGATCGTCGTCGCGACGGTCGGCGAGCCCGCACACCGCGAGCGCGCGCTCGACGCGCGCCCGAAGCTCCTCTGGCGTGAGCGACAGGTGGCGCGGGCCGTACGCGACCTCCTCGGCGACCGACGCCGAGAACAGCTGGTGGTCCGGGTTCTGGAAGACGAAGCCGACGCGGCGCGCGACGTCGCCGAGCGACAGCCCGCGCGTGTCCCTGCCCTCGAGCAGCACCGCGCCCTGCGAGGGGTGCAGCAGCCCGATCAGGTGCTTCGCGAGCGTCGTCTTGCCCGAGCCGTTCTGGCCGACGAGCGCGACCATCTCGCCCGCACGGATCCGCAGCGAGACGCCGTCGAGCGCGAGGGCGTCGTCGCCGTAGCGGAAGGACACGTCGCGCAGCTCGAGGAGCGGCGGCTCGTCCTGCTCCGCGCGGGTCGGCGAGCGCTCTGCGCGCGGGTCGGCGGACGACGTCGACGCCTGCGCGTGCGGTATCTGCGCGTCGGGGGTCGCGTGCGCGACGAAGCCCGCGCGCCGCAGGACGTCCGCCGCCTCGTCGACGTCGCGCAGCGGGGCGGTGATCCCGAGCCGCAGCGCGAGCACGTCGAGGTCGCGCGGCCTGACGCCGCAGGCCGCGATCAGCTCCGTGTCGCGCAGGAGATCGGCGCTCGGCCCGTCCGCCCGCACGCGTCCCTCCGCGAGCAGCACCAGGCGGTCGGCCTCCTGCGCCGCGAGCACGTCGTGCTCGACGATCAGCACGCCGACGCCCTCGTCGCGCAGCGCGCGCAGCAGCTCGAGCACGCGCCGCCTGCCCTCCGGGTCGATGTCGGTGATCGGCTCGTCGAGCAGCACGACCCGCGGCTCGAGCGCCAGGATGCCGGCCAGCGCGAGACGCTGCTTCTCGCCGCCGGACAAGGTCGCCGGATCGCGCGCGTCGAAGCCCGCGAGCCCGACGCGCTCGAGCGCGCGCTCGGTGCGCCTGGCGATCTCGGCGCGCGGCAGGCCGAGCTGCTGCGGCGCGAAGCCGACCTCGAGCGCGACGTTGGTCGAGAAGATCTGCGCTTCGAAGTCCTGGAAGACCATGCCGACGCGTCCGGCGAGATCGCCCGGACGAAGGTGGTCGAGAGGTTCGGCGAAGGCGCGTCGCTCGCCGGTCACCTCGGCGTGCTCGAAGCGCGGCACGATCCCCGTCAAGCACTTGAGCAGCGTCGACTTGCCGGCGCCGCTGTGTCCCATGACCGCGACGATCTCGCCGGCGCGCAGCGTGAAGTCGACGTCGGCGAGCGCCGGCGCGCTCGCGTCCGGATAGCGGCAGGTGACGGAACGCAGCTCGAGCAGAGGCTCGCCTGGCGGCGCCGGTACGGGTTGCGGCGGTGCGGCAGCCGTCACAGGAGCAGGAGACCGAGCGCGGCGAGCGCGACGAACGGTGCGACCCCGAAGCCGACCTCGGGCGCGAGCGTCGGCGAGCCGCTGGGCTCGACCCACGGCGGCTGCCACGCGCCGGTCGCCGCGAGGTTGCCGGCGACGAGCCCGCCGCAGGCGCCGACGAACAGCAGCGTCAAGCCAAGAGTCGTGCGGACCCGTCCGGGCGGCCGCACCTCGAGCACGTCGTCGAACAGCAGTCGCGCGCGCTCGACGCGCGGGTAGATCTGCCGCAGCACGAGCGGCGCGAGGATCCCGGCGGCGAGCAGGTTGTTCAGCAGCACGACGTTGCCCAGCACGGGGAACGGCACGAAGCCGAGCAGGTTGAGTCCCCAGCCGACGACGAGCGCGCACAGCGCCGCGCCGGCGAGCACGCTGACGAAGAAGCGCGCCCAGCCGGCGGCGTCCACCGGTAGCGGCCGTCCGCCGCCGAGCGCGCGCCAGACCCGGTACGGCGCGAGACCGTAGAGCAAGTTGCCGACGAAGCCGAACAGGTCGCCCGGTCCGAGCCCGCCGAACGTGTCGCCGATCGCGTTGCCGATCGCCGCGCCCCAGCCGGCCGCGGGACCGAACAAGAACGAGCAGATCACCGGCACCGCGTTCGCGGGACGCAGCTCGGTGATCCCGGGGATCAGCGGGATCACCTTGAACGGAATCAGGATCGCGGCGTACAGCGAAGCCGACATCGCGGCGAACACGACCATGCGCGTGTTCGACCACATGCCGAGCAGCTCGCCGCCCGTCAGCCCGGCGACGACCGGCTGTTTGACTGGGCCGCGAGGCATTCACTACCGTCTAGCGCATGCGCCGACCCTCTCCAAAGCGAGACGTTTCGCGCGTGCTGTGCGCGCTCGCCCTCGGGGCGGCGACGGCGTGCGGAGGTAGCAAGGTCCAGGTCGCTCCGCCCGACGAGCTCTACCGTCAGGCGACGCAAGATTTCGTCGACGGCAACTACGGAATCTCGATCGCGACCTACAAGTATCTGCTCGACCACTACCCGCTCGATCCGCGTGCCGAGGAAGTCGAGCTGCGCATCGCGGAGGCGCACTTCGCGGACGGCTCCTACGCCGAGGCGATCGCCGCCTTCTCCGACTTCCAGCGCATGCATCCGACGAGCCCGCGTCTGCCGGAGGTCGAGTTCAACATCGGCAAGGCGTACATGGCGCAGATGGACACCATCGACCGCGACCTCAACGCGGCCGCGAACGCGCACGCGCGCTTCGAGAGCGTGATCCTCCGCTACCCGGAGTCGGAGTACGCGAACCGCGCGCGCGAGGAGCTGCGCGAGGTGCGCGAGCACCTGGCGGCGCGCGAGCTCTACGTCGCCGAGTTCTACCTGAAGAAGGGCAACCACGCGGCGGGTCGCACGCGCGTCGCGACGCTGCTCGCGACGTATCCCGAGACCGACGCCGCGCGCGAGGCGATCGCGCTGATCGCCGCCGACGCGCGCGCGACCGGCGACGAGGACCTCGCCAAGCTCGCCGACGCGGCCTTCGCGGAAGCGCAGGGCGCGAACGGCGGCGGGGAAGGTGCGACGAGCGCGCCTCCGCCGCACCCGACGCAGCCGCGCGCCGGCGCGGCCGTGCAGGCGCTGCGCGCGCGCCTGTCGCCGAACGCGGTCGCGAGCCCCGTGCAACCGCTGTCCCCAAGCCGCACCCGCCCGAGCGCGTCCCAGCCGCTGTGAGCCCGGGCAGCGTGGTGATCGTCGGCGTCGGTGGGCTCGGCGCGCCGGCGGCCGCCGCCCTCGCCGCGGTCCGCGGGATCCGCCTGACGCTGATCGACGCGGACGTGGTCGAGTCATCGAACCTGCCGCGCCAGCCGCTCTACGGCACGGGCGACGTCGGGAGCCGCAAGGTCGAGGCTGCGGCGCGCCGGCTGCGCGCGCGGCACCCCGGGCTCGAGGTCGCGACGCACGACGAGCGCCTCGACGAAGCGTCGGCGAAGCGTCTCCTCGCCGGCCACGACGTGATCGTCGACGGCACCGACAACCTGACGAGCAAGGTGCTGCTCAACGCGACGGCGCTCGCGCTCGGCACGCCGCTCGTGCACGCCGGCGCGCTCGGCCTCGACGGCCAGCTGATGACCATCCTGCCCGGCCGCAGCGCCTGCCTGCGCTGCCTGTTCCCCGAGCTGCCGTCCGACGACGACATGCCGACCTGCCAGCAGGCGGGCGTCCTGGGGCCGGTCGTGGGCGCGGTCGGACTCATGGCGGCCGCGGAGGCGGCGCGGATCGCGTCGGGGGAGCGACCCGCGCTCGCGAACCGGCTCGCAATCCTCGACGGCACGCGGCTGCGCTGGCGGACCCTCGAGCTCCGTCCGAACCCGCGCTGCCCGGCCTGCGACGCGGCGCTCGGCCAGCCCGCGAGCCCGACGCCCGCGTGAGCGCGCCCTTGCGCAGACGTACCCCCAACGTCAATATCCACCGCTATTGAAGGGAGGCTTTTGGAAATGCCTGTGACCGTCAAAGTGCCGACACCGCTCCGCAAGTTCACCGCGGGATCCGAATCGGTGAGCGGTAACGGCGCGACCGTGGGCGCGCTCGTCGACGACCTCGAGCGGCGCTACCCCGGCATCCGCGAGCGCATCTGCGACGAGCAGGGGCGCGTCCGTCGCTTCGTCAACCTGTACGTCAACGGCGACGACATCCGCTTCCTGCAACAGCTCGACACCAAGGTGAAGGACGGCGACGAGATCTCGATCGTCCCGGCGATCGCGGGAGGTCGGGTCTGAGCGATGCGGCGCTCGCGCCTGGCGCCCGGCAGCCGCTTCGTGCCACTGACGTCGCCAAGCTGATCGGTAAGACGCCGCTTCTGCGCTTGACGCGCGTGGCGGCGGACATCCCGCCCGGCGTCACCATCTGGGCGAAGCTCGAGGGCTTCAACCCGGGTGGCTCGGTCAAGGACCGTCCCGCTCTCCGCATGATCCAGAAGGGTCTCGAGAGCGGCGAGCTGCGTCCGGGCAAGACGATCATCGACTCGACCTCCGGCAACACCGGCATCGCGCTCGCGATGCTCGGTGCGGCGCTCGGCTACCCGGTCGAGCTGGTGCTGCCCGCGAACGCGAGCGTCGAGCGGCGGCGCATCATGGAGGCGTACGGGGCGAAGATCACCCTCAGCGACCCGCTCGAGGGCTCCGACGGCGCCATCCGGCTGTGCCGCAAGCTGATCGCGGAGGACCCCGAGCGCTACTTCAAGCCCGACCAGTACAACAACGAGGCGAACCCCCTCGCCCACTACGAGACCACCGGTCCCGAGATCTGGCAGCAGACCGAGGGGCGCGTCACGCACCTCGTCGCGACGATCGGCACGAGCGGCACCGTGATGGGGACGGGCCGCTACCTGAAGGAGCGCAATCCCGCGATCCAGGTGGTGGAGGTCGAGCCGGACGACGCCTTCCACGGCCTCGAAGGGCTCAAGCACATGGCGAGCTCGATCGTGCCGGGGATCTACCACCGCGAGCAGCTCGACGCGAAGATTCCGGCGCCGACCGACGAGGCCTACGACATGGTCTACCGGATCGGCCGCGAGGAAGGCATCCTCGTCGGGCAGTCGTCGGGGGCCGCGTGCTGGGCCGCGCTGAAGCTCGCGCGCACGCTCGAGCGCGGCGAGATCGTCACCATCTTCCCCGACTTCGGCGACAAGTATCTGAGCACGAACCTCTGGCAGGGCTGGCGCGACCGCGCGCCGCGCATCGAGGACCTGCGCGGGCGCCGTGCGCGCGATCCGGACGTACGCCTGGCGCCGGGGCAGTGAGCCTCACCGACGAACAGATCGAGCTCTACAGCCGGCAGATCCTGCTGCGTGAGCTCGGCGGCGTCGGACAGCGGCGGCTGCTCGCGGCAAGCGTCCTCGCGCTGGGCGACGGCGTCGCCGCCGACGCGGCGCTGAGCTACCTCGCCGGCGCCGGCGTGGGGCGGATCGATCGCCTGGCGAGCGCCTCCCGCTCGCGACCGGATCCGGATGCCGACGCCGGCGCCCTGGCGCTCGCCCCGCTCGCCGAGCGCAGCCCGGACGCGCAGGTGCGGCTGCTCGACGAGCCGCCCGCGTCGCTCGAGACCTACGACGTCGTGCTCGCGTTCTCGGCGGACGACGCGCGCGAGCCGGCGTCCTCGTCTGCGGGTGCGTCGGCTTGCTTGCCCGCGGGCGCGCCGCGGCTCGGCAGCATCGCCGTGCGCGACGGCGGCGGCGCGCTCGAGGTCGTGCTGCTGCCACGCGGCCACGGCTGCCTCGCCTGCCTCGCCTCCGCCGCGGTCACGGCGACGCCGCAGGCCGAGCGCGGCGCCGCGGAGGTCGCGCAGCGCGCGCTCGCGGGAACGCTCGCGGCGCTCGCGTGCTGCCGCTGGCTCGCGGCCATCGGCCCCGCCGACGACGTCGCCCGAGCGCTGCGGCTCGCCGCCGACGGCGCCACGTGGGACGAGCGCGCGCCCGAGCGGAGCGCAGCGTGTCCGCGTGGTTGCCCGCCTCCGGCGCAGCCGGTATTGACCCAGAGTCCCGCAGTCCGCTGACGCCCGCGCGCCGGTGCGCCAGCCGCGCAGCGAATCCACTTCACGTCAGAGGGTCTTCGTCGATGGCTGATCTCATCCCGCCTCACGGCGGGCTCACCGAGCCCGTTTCCTGCATGGTCGCGCCCGAGCGCATCGATGCGTTCCGGGCCGACGCCGCGAAGCTTCGTCGCGTGCCCGTGTCGGACGCCGATCTGTCGACGGTCTACCGGCTCGGCGACGGCGTGCTGAGCCCGCTCACCGGTCCGATGGGCGAGGCCGAGTACCACCAGGTCCTCGACCACGCCTACATCGAGCGCGGCGGCCAGCGCTACGCCTGGACGATCCCCCTCTCCTTCCCGGTCGACGCGAAGCTCGCAGCGCAGATCGAGCGCGGCGAGAAGGTGGCGCTCGAGAACAGCCGCGGCGAGGTGGTCGCGGTCGTCGAGGTCAGCGACGTCTTCCCCTGGGACAAGCAAAAATATCTCGAGAAGGTGTACGGGACGCCGCGCCACGATCACCCTGGCGCCGACATGGTGCTGAAGGGCGACGCCGACAAGACGCACCTGATCGGCGGCCGCATCGAGGTGCTGCCGCAGCCGAAGCACCCGGTGCTCGGCAAGTACGTCCTGCCGCCGCGCGAGGTCCGCAAGCTCCTCGCGGAGAAGGGCTGGGAGCGCGTGGTCGCGTTCCAGACGCGCAACCCGCTGCACCGCGCGCACGAGTACGCGCTGGTCTACGGCCTCGAGACGCTGATCCGCGCCGGCTACAACGCGGGCGCCTGCCTGAACCCGCTGATCGGCGAGACCAAGGGCGACGACGTCAAGGCCGACGTCCGCATGGCGACGTACGAGGCGCTGATCACGCAGCGCGGCCTCGGCGAGGGCGACAGCGACCCGGCGCTGTGGGGTCCGCGCGGCGAGTCCGTGCCCGACCGCGTCATCCTCCTCGGACTCGACATCAAGATGTTCTACGGCGGCCCGAAGGAAGCGGTGATGCACGCCATCTACCGGCAGAACTTCGGCTTCACCGACATCATCATCGGCCGCAAGCACGCCGACGCGCCCTTCCACGACGGCACCGCGATCTGGGGCGACTTCGACGCGCAGGAGATCTTCTCGAACCTCGCCGGCGACCTGAAGATCAAGCCGCTCAAGGTCGGCTTCGCCGCGTACTACGAGTCGATCGGGCGCGTCGACCTGACCGAGAACCACCCGGACGAGAAGCCGGTGTCGATCTCCGGCAAGGACGTGCGCAAGGCGCTGATCGAGGGTCGGCCCGTCGACCCGCGCATCATGCGCGAGAGCACGGCGCGGATCCTCGCCGAGGCGATGAAGCAGCAGCGGCCGTAACGCCGCGAGCTGCGGGAGCTCTGAGCGACGAGCGGCGCGCGCGGCGCCGGCGGATCAGCTGGCGACCGCGCCGCCGAGCTCGAGCGTGACGCCAAAGAAGCGCGTCAGCAGAAGCCCGAGCGCGAGGAGCGCCGCGACCATGCTCAGCAGCGACGACACCGCGACGCCGGCGAGCACCAAGCTCAGAAGCACGCCGGCGAGACCGAGGATCGGCGCCAGCAGCTCGGGACGGTTGAACGGCGCGACCGGATAGCTGAGGCGCACCAGACGCTCGAGCGCGTCGCGCGTGAAGACGCCCTCCGGCGCGACGGCGCTCCCGAGCGCGCTCCACGCGTCGCGCACGCCGTCGAGCAACGTCTGCCAAGAAAGCTCGGGGATCATTCGACCGATTCCGTCACCGCTCCTGCGGGCTGCGGACCCGCCTGCTGCGTAGCAGCCGCCGCCGGACCCTGCACCTCGAGCGCCGGCGGAACGGCGCTCGCGTCGGGCATGCGCCGCGCGCCGATCCAGATGATCAGCGTCCCGTTCTCGTAGCGCGGCCCACCGACCATGATCAGCCCGCGCTTGCCGAGCGTCAGGTCGGTGTTCATCAGGACGTGGCTGTCCTTCATCAGCGCGAGGTTGAGCGACACGCGCCCGCCGCGCGCTTGCTTCGGCATCACGCGCAGACGCCGCCCGCCCGGGATGTCGAAGGTCGCGGGCTTGCCGCAGCTTACGTCGCTCTGCTCCTGCTTGACGAGCTCGTACGAGCTGTAGCGGAACAGCCGCTGCAGCTGGTCGCGCATGCCCGCGAGCTGCGCGTCGAAGTGCTCGCGCGAGTTGGTCGCGAGCACGGTGCCGACCTCGAGCGAGACGCGCTCCTGCGCCGCGGCCTCGGCGGCGAGCGTCCCGAGCAGCGCCGCGACCGTCAGCGCGCCGGCGACGCGGACACGCGGTGCGATCGCTCCCCGCGCGCGACGTTGCTCATGCGTTGGCGGAGTGGCGCCGCTGCCGGAGAGGGTCGTGAGCGTGTCGGGACGAGGCTCGGGCATCGGCGTCATCGAGTGCACCTGGACGACCGGCTCATCGTGCCCCGGCAGCCAGCTCCTCGTCCTCGATCCAGATGACGGTCGTGTCGCTCGACGGCTCGCTCCACATCGCGACGGAGCTGCGCGGGAAGTTCACCGACTCGACCTGGACCTGCTTGCCCGACGAGCGCGAAGCGCGCACGTCCCTGGAGCTCGCGAGCGCGAACGGCAGGTCGTTCGCGAGCGCGTTCGGCTGCGGCGCCGTCGAGCTGCGCGCGACCGCGGACGCCGGCGGGTTCACCGTCGCGAGCCGCGGGGCGCCCTGCTCGCCTTCGCGCGAGCCGGGCAGCAGCGCGAGCGCGAGCAGCACCGACGCCGCGAGCGCGGTGCCGCCGGCGAGCGACCAGCGCCAGACGCGACCGCCTCCCTGGTCCGCGGCCCAGCTCGGCGAGCGCAGCTCCGGCGCGTCGTCGTAGTCCCGCGCGTCGTCGCGCCGTCCGAGCACGAGGCCGCGCACGCGCGCGCTCGTCGCGGCGAGACGCAAGCCCACGCCGTTCGCCCAGCGCACGCGCGGCATGCGATCGATCGCCGGCTCGACCGCGGCCCAGATGCGGCTCAGGTCGACGTCGGCGATCTCCTCGTCGATCGCCTTGGCGAGCAGCTCCTGCAGTCGCTCGCGGTCGTTGAGCTCGGCTTCACAGCGCTTGCAGCGCGTGATGTGCAGCGCCGCGTCGCGCATCGAGCGGCCGTCGAGCTCGCCGTCGAAGAAGGTGTCGATCAGCCGTTCCGCCTCGCGACAATTCACATGAACTCCTTGAGGCGGGCCTGCAGCTTCTTGCGGGCGTAGTGCAGCCGGCTCATCACCGTTCCCTTGGAGCACTGCATCACCCGGCTGATCTCCTCGTACGACAAACCTTCCAACTCTCGCAGTAATATCACGGCTCTGTGATCTGGGGTCAACTCGTCGATCGCTTGGCGAACGCGCTCGCGTAGCTCTGCGTCCTTGGTTGCTTCGAAGGGATCACCGCGCGGATTCTGGTCGCGAACGCGCTCCAGAATGTCCTCCGGCGGCGACTCGCTGTTGTTGTTGTTTCGTGTCGACTCGGCGAGCGGACGACGCCACTCGCGCCGTTGATGATCGATCGCGAGGTTGACCGCGATGCGGTAGATCCAGGTGTAGAAGCTTGCATCGCCCTTGAAGCGGCCGATCGAGCGGAACGCCTTGATGAAGGTTTCCTGCGTGACCTCGAGCGCCGCTTCGCGGTCGTGGAGCATGCCCATGACCACCGCCAGCACGCGGCGCTGGTAGCGCTCGACGAGCTCGCGAAACGCTTCCTTGTCGCCGCTGCCGGCTAGGCGGACGAGGTCCCACTCCGAACGCTCCACCGACACTAGACGGACCTTCCGACGGGGAAATTCATTGCAGCGCAGCCCAGTTGGGGCCGGACTTGAGCTCGACCACGAGCGGCACGGCGAGCTCGACGACCGATTCCATGCAGCGGCGCACGAGACGTCCCGCCTCGTCCACCTCGCCTTCCGGCACCTCGAACAAAAGCTCGTCGTGCACTTGCAGCAGCATGCGCGCTCCGCTGCCGGTGCGCTCGATCTCGCGCTCGACCGACAGCATCGCGAGCTTGATCACGTCGGCCGCGGTGCCCTGGATCGGGCTGTTCCACGCCATGCGCTCTGCGGCCTGGCGAATGTTCGGCTCGCGCGAGTTCAGGTCCGGCAGGTAGCGCCGCCGGCCGATCAGCGTCGAGACGTAGCCGTCGCGGCGCCCGTCCGCGACCACGCGATCGGCGAACGCGCGCACGCTCGCGTAGCGCTCGAAGTAGCGCCGGATGTACGCCTCGGCCTCGGCGAACGGGATCCCGAGCTCGCGCGACAGTCGCTGCGGACCCATGCCATAGATGATGCCGAAGTTGATCACCTTCGCCTGCCGGCGCATCTCGGGCGTGACGTCCTCGGGCGCGACGCCGAGCACCTCGGCCGCCGTGCGCCGGTGGATGTCCTCGCCCTTGCGGAACGCATCGAGCAGCACGGGATCCTGCGTGAGGTGCGCGAGCACGCGCAGCTCGATCTGCGAGTAGTCGGCGGACAGGAGCCGCATGCCGGGCGCGGCGACGAACGCGGCGCGGATCCTTCGTCCCTCGGCGGTGCGCACCGGGATGTTCTGCAGATTCGGCTCGCTCGACGACAGCCGGCCGGTCGCGGCGACCGTCTGGTTGAACGAGGTGCGAAGCCTTCCGGTCTTGGGATCGATCAGCGCGCCGAGCCCGACGACGTACGTCGAGATGAGCTTCGTCAGCGCGCGGTGCTCGACGATCTTCGCGGCGATCGGGTGCACCTCGGCGAGCTTGTTCAGCACGTCGGCGTCGACCGACAGCCCGGTTTTTCCGCGCTTGACGCCCTTGGTGGGGAGGTTGAGCTTGTTGAACAGGACCTCGCGCAGCTGCGCCGGCGAGCCGAGATTGAACGGACCGCCCGCCGCCGCGAAGATCTCCGCCTCGAGCGCCTCTGCGGCCGCGCGGAAGTCGCGCCCCGCCTGCTCGAGCGCCTCGCGATCGACGGCGATCCCGCGCGCCTCCATCACCGCGAGCACGCGCGCGAGCGGCAGCTCGAGGTCGCGATAGAGCTTCGCGAGACCGCTCGCCTCGAGCTCCGCCATCAGCATCGGACCGAGCTCGAGCATGGCGCTCGCGAGCTCCGCGGCGCGCGTCGAGGCGTCGCTGTCGCCCGGCTTGGGCAGCGTGCGGTTCAGCCGATCGTTGGCGAGCGCCTCGATCGAGTGCGCGCGTCGCGACGGATCGAGCACGTAGGACGCGAGCGGCACGTCGCAGACGTCGGCCTCGGGGTTGGCGGCGTCCATGCGCTCGTCGAGACCGAGCAGGTGCAGCAGCGCCTTCAGGTCGTCGACGACCAGCGTGCAGCCGCTGCGGCTGCGCGCGAGCAGCTCGCGGACGCCCGGCGGGATCGCCTCGGCGAGCAGCACGCGGTCGTCCTCGGCGCTCGCGATCGCGACCAGACGCCGTGGCGGCGAGAGCTGCAGCTCGCCCTGCGCCGACGCGGCGGCGACGTCCGTGATCGCCACCGCGACGCAGCCGGGAGCCCCGAGCATGCGCTCGACCTCCTCCGGACGCGCGCTCTCGGTGCGCCGCGTGGCCTTCGCGGGAGCCGGCTCGCCGATGAACTCCTTCAGCAGGTTGGTGAACTCCAGCTCGGTCGCGAGCCGCTTGAGCTCGGCGGTGTCGGCCTCGCCGCGCGCGAGCGACTCGATGTCGAGCTCGATCGGCAGATCGCTGCGGATCGTCGCGAGGAAGCGGCTCGCGCGCGCCGACTCCTCGCCCTCCTCGAGAATCGTGCGCACGCGCTTTGCGCCGCGCAGACCGAGCGTCTCGATCTCGTCGAGGCGGCGGTACATCTCGTCGATCGAGCCGTAGTGCGAGATCAGACGGCTCGCCGTCTTCTCGCCGATGCCCTTGACGCCGGGGATGTTGTCGATGCTGTCGCCCATCAGGGCCATCACCTCGACGACCTGCGACGGCTCGACACCGAAGCGCGCGCGCACCTCCTCGACGCCGAACGTGCGATCGTGCATGGTGTCGACGAGCGTCACGTGCGGGCCGACGAGCTGCATCATGTCCTTGTCGCTCGTGACGATGCGCACGTCGACGCCGAGCGCGACTGCGCGCGCGGTCAGCGTCCCGATGACGTCGTCCGCCTCGACGCCCGGAATTTCGATCACGCGGATGCCGAGCGCCTCGACGACGCGTCGAATGTAGGGAATCTGCGGCGCGAGCTCGCTCGGCATTCCGGGGCGCGTCGCCTTGTAATCGGCGTACGCTTCGCTGCGAAACGTCTTGCCGGGCGCGTCGAACACGACCGCGATGTGCGTCGCCTTTTCTTCGCGCAGCAGCTTCGCGAGCATGCTGGTGAAGCCGTAGGCCGCGCCCGTCGGCAGGCCACGACGCGTCGCCAGGGTCGGCAGGGCATGGAAAGCCCGAAAGACGATCCCGCTACCATCGACCAGCCAGATTCGCTCTGGCGTCGTCCCCGACGACATCTCAGCAGACGTACCAACGGCCTCGAGTGATGTCACGTCGGCACGAAACGCGAAGGGACTCTGTACTTGTCTGCGCACGAAGCTCGAAAACGCGCGCTACGCAAGGTCGTTTACCTTGACAACTTTTCCGATGGTCACTAGGTATCGCGCCGAATTCCGACGTCCCGAGGATCGTCCAAGACGCGAATGATCGAAGTTCACGAGCTCGCCAAGCGCTACGGTGATCGGGAGGTTGTGAAGGGGATCTCGTTCTCGGCGGAGCGCGGTCAGGTCCTCGGGTTCCTGGGCCCGAACGGCGCCGGGAAGACCACCACGATGCGCATGCTCACGGGCTACTTGCCCCCGTCGAGCGGCACGGCGCGCATCGCAGGCTTCGACATCTTCACGCAATCCGCGGAGGTGCGACGCCGCATCGGCTACCTGCCGGAGAACCCACCGCTCTATCCCGACATGACGGTGCGTTCGTACCTCACGTTCGTCGCCAAGCTGAAGGGCGTTCCGCGCTCGCGCGTGCGCAGCGCATGCGACGAGGTGATCGAGCGCACCGGTCTCAGCGACGTGGCGGGCCGTCTGCTGTCGCACCTGTCGAAGGGTTACAAGCAGCGCGCTGGCCTCGCTCAGGCGCTGGTCCACGATCCGGAGGTGCTCGTCCTCGACGAGCCCACCATCGGCCTCGACCCGCGGCAGATCATCGAGATTCGCAGCCTGATCAAGACGCTGTCGGGCAACCGCACGGTGATCCTGTCGACGCACATCCTCCCCGAGGTCGCGCAGGTCTGCGACAAGGTCGTGATCATCAACGCCGGCCGCATCGCGTGCGAGGACACGATCGCGAACTTGACGCGCGACGCGTCGCTCGAAGAGGTCTTCCTGCGTCACATCAGCGGTGACGCGGCGGCGGAGGAGCGGGCCGCGCACGCGTTGGCCGAAGCCGAAGCAAGGGTCTGAGCGTGCGCAACATCTTGACGATTGCCGGGCGAGAGCTGCGCTCGATCTTCGTCTCGCCGATCGCCTACGTCGTGATGACCGGGTTCCTGCTGCTCGGCGGGTGGTTCTTCTTCAACCTGCTGGCGCGCTTCAACTTCCTGGTCACGATGTACTCGAGCTTCCAGGGCGGCGCCGAAGCGATCGCGCGTCTGAACGTCAACGAGTTCGTGATCGCGCCGCTGCTGCACAACCTCTCGGTGGTGCTCGTCATCCTCGTGCCGATGATCACCATGCGGAGCTTCGCCGAGGAGAAGCGGGCCGGAACGTACGAGCTGCTGCTCACCTCGCCCGTCGCCACCTGGGAGATCGTCGTCGGCAAGTTCCTCGGCGCGGCGTGCTTCATCGTCGTGATGGTCGGGCTGACCGCGATCTACGGCGTGATCCTCGCCGTCTACGGCAACCCCGAGCTCGGCATCATGGTGTCGGGCTACATCGGGCTGCTGCTGCTCGCGATCACGTTCGTCACCGTCGGGATGTTCGCGTCGTCGCTGACCGAGAATCAGATCATCGCCGCGGTGACCGGGCTGGTCATGTTGCTCCTGCTCTTCGTCATCGCGTGGCCCGCCGACAGCGCCGGCGAGACCCTCGGCGCGGTGCTGCGCTACATCTCGGTCACCGAGCACTTCGCGGACATGATCAAGGGCGTCATCGACACCAAGACCCTGGTCTACTTCGCGACGATGATCGTGGGCTGGATGTTCCTCACCCAGCGGTCCGTCGAGTCCATCCGCTGGCGCTGAGCGGGAACCGGCATGCGACGTTCGCAATCGCTCCTGGGCATCGTCGGCCTGATCCTCCTCTTCTTCGGAGGCGTCTCGTTCTTCTTCACGGGACGGCTCGAGGCCTACACGCTGCTGCACCTCGTGCTCGGCGGGGTCCTGCTGCTGATCTTCCTGTTCAGCAGCTTCAAGGACCTCGGCAAGCTGCTGAGCGCGCGCTCGACCAAGTACGGCACCAACATGGTGGTGTACTCGGCGCTGTTCATCGCGCTGCTGGTCGGCGTCAACTGGCTCGGGGTGCGCTACAACAAGCGCTACGACCTGACCGAGTCCGGCGTCTTCACGCTCTCGCCGCAAGCGCAGAGCGTGCTCGACAGCCTGCAGCAGGACGTCGAGCTGCAGGCGTTCCTCGAGGGCGGACACGATCCCGAGGTCGAGGCCCTGCTCGAGAGCTTCTCCTACGCGTCGCCGCGCGTGAAGACGACGCTGATCGATCCCGACAAGCAGCCGGAGCTCACCGAGAAGTACGGCGTGCGCGCGTACCGCACGGTGCGCGTCGCGTACGGCGATCAGGCGACGACCGTCTCGCAGCCGAGCGAGGAGTCGATCACCAACGCGCTCATCAAGGTGACGAAGCAGACCAAGCAGACCGTTTGCTTCGTCGAGGGTGAGGGCGAGCCCGACATCGACGACCAGCAGAGCGCGCGGGGCTTCGCGTTCGCGCGCGAAGCGCTGGTCAACGAGAACTACGAGGTCAAGAAGCTGCTGCTCGTGCAGGAGGGCAAGGTGCCCGAGGACTGCACGATCCTCGCGCTGGCCGCTCCCGAGCGTCCGCTGCTGCAGCAGCAGATCGACGCGATCTCCGAGTTCCTCAAGAAGGGCGGCAAGGCGATCTTCATGCTGCCGCCGCGCTCCGGCGACCAGCTCGCGCCGCTGCTCGCGGAGTTCGGCGTCAAGCTCGGAAACGACGTCATCGTCGATCAGGTGGTTCGCCTCTTCCAGGGTCCGCAGCTGGGTCTGAACCCGATCGTCAGCTCGTACGGCGCGCACCCGATCACCAAGGATCTCAAGGAGCGCACGGTCTTCCCGATGACCCGCAGCGTGAGCGAGGGCGACACCAAGCCCGGGCTCACGGTGGTGTCGATCGCCAAGACCAGCAGCTCGAGCTGGGCGGAGACCGACCTCACGTCGCTCTTCGAGCAGCAGATCGCCGTCCTCGAGGAGGCGGACGTCAAGGGGCCCGTGTCGATCGGCGTCGCGGTCACCGCCGACCTGAAGCAGCTCGGCATGGGCGAAGGCGAGGCGCGCCTCGTCGTCTACGGCACGGCCGGCTTCGCCGACAACAAGAACATCAACTCGCTCTACAACCGCGACCTGTTCCTCAACTCCTTCGGCTGGCTCGCGAGCCAGGAGGAGCTGCTGTCGATCCGGCCGCGCACCGTCCGCGCGTCGCGCGTGCAGTTCAGCGAGGAGCAGGCGACCGCGATCTTCTACCTCTCGGTGCTCATCCTGCCCGAGCTGCTGCTGATCGCCGGCCTCGCGGTCTGGTGGAGACGGTCCACGCTCTGAGCCTCGCTTGCGCGGCATCATGCGCTTTCGCAACACGATCATCCTCGCACTGATCGTCGCCGCGCTCGGCGCCTACGTGTACTGGGTCGAGCGCCCGAAGATGGAGGCCGAGGAGAAGGCGACCAAGCTCCTCGACGTCGACCGCAACGCGGTGACGAAGATCCACATCGAGTCGCCCAAGGGCACGCTCGACCTCGAGAAGGTCGACGGCAAGTGGAAGCTCACCGCGCCGCTCTCGACCAACGCGGACGCGGTCACGGTCGACAACCTGATCCGCGCGCTGGCCGACGGTGAGGTCAAGAAGACGGTCGAGGAGAATCCGAGCGATCTGAAGCTCTACGGCCTCGATCCGCCGGAGACCACCGTCGTGCTGACGCTCGCCGACGGCAAGACCGCGAAGGTCGAGCTCGGCAAGAAGACGCCGATCGGCTTCTCCGCCTACGCGCAGCGCAACGACGAGCCCGCCGTCCTGCTCACCACCGAGACGGTGCGCATCGGCATGCAGAAGGAGGTCTCCGACGTCCGCGACAAGACGGTGCTCGAGTTCGCCGACGCCGACGTTCAGGAGATCACGATCACCGGCCCCGAGCCCGAGCCCATCGTGCTGCGCAAGCAGGGCGCGGAGTGGATGCTCGCCGGCGAGCCCGAGCGCAAGGCGGACGCGGCTCAGGTGCGCAGCCTGCTCTCCTCGCTGCGCTCGCTGCGCGCCACCGGCTTCGTCGACGACGCCGGCTCGCCGCCCGACGCCAAGTACAACCTGACGCCGCCGCGGGTCACGGTCGAGCTCGTGGTCGGACCCGACAAGACCAAGAAATCCCTGCTCGTGGGCGGCGCCACCGACGAGCCCTCGAAGCGCGAGATCTTCGTCCAGAGCAACGCGGCCGACACCGTCTACGTCGTCGGCTCGCACGTCTTCTCGACGGTCAGCAAGACGACCGAGGACTTCCTCGACAAGACGGTGCTCGAGTTCGACAAGGACCAGGCGACCCAGGTCGCCGTCGAGCGCCAGGACGGCGAGGGCTTCACGCTCGAGAAGAAGGACGACAAGTGGACGGTCGCCGACGCCGGCGACGCCAAGGTCAAGGAGTTCGTCGCGAGCCGTCTGGTCGACGACCTGCGCGGCTTGAAGGGCCAGAGCATCGCGAGCGAGGACGGCCCGAAGCCCGAGTTCGGGCTCGACCAGCCGATCCTGACGATCCGCGTGCGCAAGGCGGACGGCGACATCGGCACGATCCGCGTCGCGCGCGCCGGCGAGGGCGAGAGCAAGACGCTCTACGCGAACGTCGAGGGCAGCCCGATGGTCTACGTGCTGCAGGACTACGTCTTCCAGCGCGTCGACAAGAAGCGCTCGGACTTCCTCGAGGCGCAGCCCACGCCGACGCCCGACGCGAGCGCGAGCCCGGGCGCACCGGCCGCCGAGCAGACCCCGGACGCCGACGCCGACGAGGAAGCGGCGGACGACATCCCGCTCGACATCGAGGTCGTCCCGATCCCGACGAACTGAGCTCGAGCGTCCGTCCCGACGGACGGATCTCGGGGGCCGCGGATCCCAGAAGGCTCGTCACGAGCGACGAGCCGCCCTACCCGTCCGACGCCAGGCGACGCGCCCGGCCGACGCCGGCTCGGCAGAACCCGCGGCGCCGCAGAGCCCGCGGTCTCAGCGAAGCTGCGCCAGCTCCTCGAGCAGGCGGTCGATTTCCGCGTCCGTGCCGACCGTGATGCGCAGCGCGTCCGGCAGCTCGGCGAAGTAGCGCACCAGGATGCCGCGCTCGCGCAGCGCCTCGGCGATCGGCAGCGCAGCCTCGCCCGGACGTCGCGCGAGCACGAAGTTGGTCTGCGACGGCAGCACCGAAAAGCCCAGCTTCTCGAGCTCGGCCGTGAGACGCGCGCGCGTCGCCCGCACCCGCGCCACGTGCGCGCGCATCGTCGCCTGGTCGCTCAGCGCCGCGAGCGCCCCCGCCTGCGCGAGCCGGCTCACGTTGTACGAGTCCTTGACCTTGTTGAGCTGGCGCGCGAGCTCGGGCGTCGTCACCGCGATGCCGAGCCGCAGCCCGGCGAGCGAGTACGACTTCGAGAGCGTGCGCAGCACGACGACGTTGGGCTCGCCGTTCGCGATCCAGGTGACGCCGTCGTCGGCGAAGTCGACGTAGGCCTCGTCGACCACCAGCAGCAGGTCGCGGCGGGCGCGCGCGAGCTTCTCGAGCTCGCGGGTCGACACGACGGTGCCCGAGGGCGCGTTCGGGTTGCACACCAGGATCATGCGCGCGTCGACGCGGAAGAGCTCCTGCGGCACCGCGTAGTCCGGACCGTACGGGATCTCGACGCTGCGGCCGCCCTGGATCGCGACCAGCGTCCTGTAGAGCGAGTACGTCGGCGTCGCGTACGCGACCGCGTCTCCCGGCGCGACGACCGTCCGCATGAGCAGCGACAGCAGCTCGTCCGAGCCGTTGCCGATGACCACGCCGTCGGGGTCGACGCCCCACAGCTCCCCCGCCTTCTCGCGCAGCGGGCGCGCCGTCGGGTCCGGGTAGAGGTGCAGACGCTCGCAGGCCTCGGCGATCGCCTCGCGCACCGACGGCGGCGGCGGATAGGGGTTCTCGTTGGTGTTGAGCTTGATGACCCGCGGGTCGCTCGGCTGCTCGCCGGGGACGTAGCCCGAGAGCGCCGCGATCTCCGGGCGGACGTAGGAAGCTGCGGTCGGCTGCGTTTCGGCTGCTGCGGGCTTCGTCATGCGGGCTCCGGATCGGCGCATGATGGTGTCTAAAGTCGACGCTCGCGGCAACCGAACCAAGGGCCAGACGGATGGACGGTTGTCGAATGAAGCTCAACCTGACGTATAGCGCGTACCGCGAGATGGAGCAGATCGGCGGGGGCCCGCTGCGCGAGATCAGCGAGGCCATCGTGTCGCTCGCGGACGACCCGCTGCCGAGCGGGTCGGCGGTGCTCGAGGGTCAGGGCGGCTGCCGCTACCTGACGATCGACCGCTACTACATCCTCTACCACATCGACAGCGCCGATCAGGCGCTCACGGTCCTCGGCGTCGTCGAGGGACCGGTGCACACGCTGCACTGAAACAGCGAGGGCTGCGCACGCGCGGCGCTACGCCGACGTAGCGAGCCCTGCGACTGCGCCGGCCGTAGCTCGACGCACCGCGCGCCGAAGGCGTCGAGCTCACGCCCGACGCGCGCTCACAGGCGCCGCGCACGCCCGAGCTGCGCACATGCTGCAGCATGCGCGCACCGCAGGATCAGGCGCCGGCGCGCGCGCGGTACTTCTCGGCGAAGCGCTCCTTGGTGCCCGGCGGCAGACGCAGCGTGAAGCCGCCCGGCGTCTTCGGGATCGAGCCGCGGCGCAGCGCCGGGTTGAGCTCGCGGATGTCCTTCGCCGACACGCCCGACAGCGAGGCGATGGTCTCGACGTCGAGCGGCTCCGCGACCTCGAAGGTCTCGTAGCTCAGCGGCTCGAGCGGCGTGACGTCGCTGATCCCGAAGCGCTCCGGCTCGCTCGCGATCGCCGCCACGGCGAGCACCTTCGGCACGTACTTGCGGGTGTGCTCGGGCAGCGAGCCGCGGTCGAGGAGCTGCCAGACGTCGGCGCCGGGATGGCGCTCGAGCGCCTGCTGCACGCGTCCGGGGCCGGCGTTGTAGGCCGCGATCGCGAGCCCCCAGCGCCCGAACTGCTCGTAGAGGTCGCGCAGCATCCGGGCGGCGGCGCGCGACGCCCGCTCGGGGTCGCGGCGCTCGTCGACGTGCGCGTTGACCGTCAGGCCGTAGCGCTGCGCCGTGCTGCGGGTGAACTGCCACAGGCCGACCGTGCCGCGGCCCTCGGCCTCGCAGGAGAAGTGGCTCTCGACCGCCGGCAGGAACGCCAGCGAGGTCGGGACGCCCTCGCGCGCGAGCTCGCGCTCGATGATCTCCATGTAGCGTCCGCTGCGCGCGAGCGCATCACGGACGGTGATCCGCTGCGAGCGGCTGAGCTGCTTGGCGTGCGAGATGACCCGCGGGTGCAGGGTCATCTGCTCGAACTCCGCGGTCGCGAGCGGCGGCAAGGCCCCCCGCCCCCGGGCGATGGAATGCGTCAGTTCCCCGCGTTCGCTGCCCCTGGTGCTGACCCAGCTCCCTCCCGGGCTGCTCTCCAGACCCGCCAGAGGCTGGGCCTTCCGTACGACCTCGACACCACATCCCGCACAGAGCGAAAGTAGCATCACCAACACAGCTCTTTGGGTTCGCATGCGCGTCCTCCGGGCTGGTTTGACCCGGACCGTCCGTCACGGCGTGATCGAGACTGGCCCGAGCCCGTTATGTGGTTGCTCTCGCTGGCGATGCCGCCGCTTCTGAAGCCCGCCCCCGTTTTCCCCTCCGGGCGCGACCCCCTGGGCAGCGGGCGGAACCCTAGTGGGGCCCGTCCGGGTTGTCAACCTTACCAGACCTCCCGGTCGGGCAGCGAAAACGACCGCTCGGCACCACCCGGCGGTGGTTATCGGCAGGCCGTCCGGAGCCGTTCACCTGGGCAGCCGGACCGACGATCGCCCCCCGTGGCCGGCCGACGCCAACCCTCCTCTTCCCACCGCCCCGCGACCTCGGCTAAGCAGCGCGCATGAGCCAGCTTCAGATCCTGTCGCCCGTCGCGCTGGGGCCGAGCGACGTCCGGACGCTCAACGCGCCGCTCGCGACGCTCGCCGGCAAGCGCCTCGGCATCCGGCGCGACCACACCTGGCGCTCCTTCGAGGTCTTCGCGGACAAGCTCGCCGAGCTCGCCCGCGAGCGCCTCGGCGTCGCCGACGTGGTCATGTTCGACCCCGAGTCCCGCATCGGCACGCCCGAGCGGGAGAGCGCGCGCGTCGCCGAGTTCGCGCGGGAGGTGGATGCGGCCGTCGTCGGCCTCGGCACTTGAGGGTCGTGCACGTCGTGGAGTGTCCACGACACCGTAGTCTGTGAGAACGAGGGCGTCCCCGCCGTCCTCGTGGTGACGGAGGTGTTCGCCAACCTCGCCGCCATGGCCGCCCGGTCGCGCGGCTACGCCGAGCTGCGCACGCTCGTCCTGCCGCACCCGATGGAGACCAAGAGCGTCGACGAGATCGAGGCGATCGTGCTCGCGCGCTTCGACGACGTCGTCTCCCTCCTCGTCGCCCGCTGAAGAGTGCTAAGGTCGCGCGGATGGCGCGCGGCACGCTGGTCTCCGAGCTGTTCTCGGTGCCCGACGACCCGGTGGCGGTCTACGAGTTCGTCGAGCGTCAAGGCTGGGGCGACGGACTGCCCGTCGTCCCGCCCACCGAGGCGCGCGTCCAGGCGATGCTCGACGCCACGCCGCTCGAGCCGACGCACGTCGTCGGCGTGATCGAGCCGCGGCGCGGTGAAGCCACCGTCGAGAAGATCGCGATCAACGCCGTCCTCGCCGGCTGCGCGCCGGACGTCTTCCCGGCCGTGATCGCGGCCGTCGAGGCGGTCGCCCGGCCGGAGTTCAACCTCTACGCGATCAACACCACGACGTGCTGCGCGACGCCGGCCCTGATGATCAACGGCCCCGCGCGCCACGCGCTCGGCATCGAGTGCGGCTACTCGTGCCTCGGCCACAACGGCCGCGCCAACGCGACGATCGGCCGCGCGCTGCGGCTCGTGATGCGCAACGTCGGCGGCTCGATCCCGGGCGCGGTCAGCAAGTCGTGCTTCGGCCAGCCGGGACGGATCTCGCTGTGCTTCGGCGAGTGGGAGGAGAAGAGCCCCTGGGAGCCCTTCCACGTGCGTCGCGGCTTCCGCGCCGAGGAAAACGTGATGACCGTCACCTGCGCGACCGGCACGCAGGACATCGCGGACGTCTTTGCGGAGAGCGGCGAGGAGCTGATCGAGGTGCTCGCGCACGGCATCGACTGGATCGGCAAC
This sequence comes from Candidatus Binatia bacterium, assembly GCA_036563615.1. NCBI lineage: Bacteria > Candidatus Binatota > Binatia (SeqCode) > Binatia bacterium. The sequence continues at coordinate 314,020 of DATCMB010000022.1, read as the reverse complement.
AACAAGGTGCTGGTGCCGCAGGAAAAGGGCGACATGCTGCTGCTCCTCTGCCCGGACTTCGCCGCCAAGATCGCGCGCGACGGCTTCTCGGTCGAGGACGTGCAGCGCATGCTGCTCGAGAAGACGCGCACGCCGATCGAGCGCTGGCCGCGCGCGTACTGGCCGAAGCTCGAGCAGCGCGGCTACGTCGAGAACGGCACGGTGCCGCTCGCGGCGCGTCCCGAGCAGTTCCTGATCGCGATCGCGGGCGGCGAGTCCGGCCACCACGCGCTCTACTTCTGCACCTTCGGTCTCACCTGGACCGTCAGCCGGGCGTTCTCGCTCGACGCGGCGAGCGCCGACACGGGGGAGTTCTGCGAGCTTCCGAGCCGTCCACCGGCGTCCTGAGCCGCCGGTCGCACCACGTCCGGGCGCTGCTCGCAGCGCTGGGCCTGAGCGCGGCGCTGCTCTGCACGGGGGCCGTCGTGCGCGCGGAGCCGCCGGCCGACGTGCTGCCGTTCCGCCTGATCTACGGCCGTCCGGCGTTCGCGATCGACACCGGTGTCGCGTGCTTCCTGTGGAGCGAGGGCGGACGGCTGCACCTGCGCCTGCTGCCCGACGGCGGCCGGCACCGCGTGCGCGGCGAGCTCCGCACGAGCAAGACCGGCAGCTTCCGCGACGTGACGCCGACCTCGGAGGACCTGCTGATCCGCCAGCCCAGGCCCTCGAAGCTCGAGTTCGAGACCCGGACCAACGGCAAGGAGGAAGGCCTCGACGTCACGCTCGGCGGCGACTTCAACCAGCTCACGATCGACCTGCTGATCGACGACGAGCGCGAGCCGGAGGCGCTGCGCATCGGCGAGCGTCGCGAGCGGCCGCGCGGTCTGCCCGCGCGCCTCGAGGTGAAGGGCGCCGACCCGAGCTGGATCAAGCGCTTCGGCTTCACGCCGTGAGCGCGATGCCCTCGGCGACGCAGGCGTCAGTGCGCGAGCACCAGCTCGATCGGCAGACCGTCCGGATCGCGCACGAACGCCGCGACCGTCAGACCGCCGAACTGGATGACGCTCTCGCGGTCGATCTCGACGCCCATCTGCTCGAGCGTCGCGAGCGCCGCCGTGACGTCCGCGACCCGCACCGACAGGTGCGTGAAGCCGAGGTCGTTCATCGCGCGCTTCGGCGGCGCCTGCGGCGAGCGCGGCGACGCGTAGTGCAGCAGCTCGAGCCGCAAGCCGTCGCGCTCGACGTAGACCGCGTGCAGGTCGACGCCGGAGAGACGCAGCAGCGTGTCGGTCGGCTCGCCAGCGACGTGCACGTCCGGCATCGTCGACGAGCGCTCGAAGCCGAGCACGTCGCAGTAGAAGCGCAGCGAGCGCTCGAGGTCGGAGACGCACACGCCGACGTGGCTCACGCTCGCGATCGGACTCGCCACGATCCCTCCTTCGCCGCTCAGCAGCGGCGCGCCGCCTCGGCGGCGAAGTAGGTCAAGATGAGATCCGCGCCGGCGCGCCGGATCGCGGTCAGCGTCTCGTCGACGACGCGCGCCTCGTCGATCCAGCCGTTTGCGGCCGCGGCCTTGATCATCGCGTACTCGCCGCTCACCTGATACGCCGCGACCGGCACGTGGCACGCGGCGCGGACCGCCGCGATCACGTCGAGGTTCGGCAGCGCGGGCTTGACCATGACCATGTCCGCGCCCTCCTCGAGGTCGAGCTCGAGCTCGCGCAGCGCCTCGCGCCCGTTCGCGGGGTCCATCTGGTAGCTGCGCCGGTCGCCGAACGCGGGCGTCGACTGCGCCGCGTCGCGGAACGGACCGTACAGCCCCGACGCATACTTGACGGCGTACGACAGGATCGGCACCGAGCTGAAGCCCGCGGCGTCGAGCGCGGCGCGGATCGCGCCCACGCGCCCGTCCATCATGTCGGACGGCGCGACGATGTCCGCGCCGGCGCGCGCGTGCGACACCGCCTCGCGCGCGAGCAGCTCGAGCGTCGGGTCGTTGGCGACGGTCTCGCCGTCGAGCACGCCGCAGTGCCCGTGGTCGGTGTACTCGCACATGCAGACGTCGGTGATCAGCGTGAGCTCCGGCAGGTCGCGGCGCAGCACGCGGAGCGCCTGCTGCACGATGCCGTCCTCGCGCCAGGCATCACTGCCCTGCGCGTCCTTGTGCTCCGGCACGCCGAACAGGATGACGCTGCGCACGCCGGCGTCGAACGCGCGGCTCGCCTCCTCGCTGACGCGATCGACCGTCCATTGCTTGACACCCGGCATCGACGGCACGTCGATCGCCTTGCCGCGTCCCGGGATGACGAACAGCGGCAGCACGAGCTGCTCCGGAGCGAGCCGGGTCTCGCGCACCAGACGGCGCAGCCGCTCGGTGGTGCGCAGCCGACGCGGCCGGACGGTGGGGAATCGACCGGGCATCAACGAACCTCCCGCGCCGCGTCCGCGGCGCCCTGCCGGAAATGCTGGACGAGCGCCTCGACCAGCGCCGGCACGGTGTACTTCTCGGGCACGACGTCGACGCGCAAGCCGTGCTCGCGCGCCGTCGTCGCGGTGACCGGGCCGATGCAGGCGACGCGCGCGTCCGCGATGCGCGCCCTGCCCCGCTCGGGATCCGCACGCTCGAGCAGCGTCAAGAAGCTCGTCACGGTGCTCGAGCTGGTGAAGGTCAGCACGTCGAGCGGCGCCTCGTCGAGCGCGCGGCGCAGCCGCTCGACGCTCTCCTCGGGCGTCACCGCGCGGTAGGTGACGACCTCGTCGACCTCGGCGCCCGCGGCGCGCAGCGACTCGGGCAGCACCGCGCGCGCGCCTCCCGCGCGCGGCAGCAGGAAGCGCTTGCCGCGGACGTCGCCCTCGGCGAGCGCCTCGATCAGACCTTCCGCGCGAAAGTCGTCGGGCACGAGGTCGGCGCGCAGGTGACGCACGGCGAGCGAGCGCGCGGTCTCGGGACCGATCGCCGCGATCTTCGCGCGGTGCAGCGCCCGCACGTCGCGACCGCACGCGTCGAGCCGGGCGAAGAAGCGCTCGACGCCGTTCGCGCTGGTGAAGACGATCCAGTCGTAGGTCGCGAGCCGCTCGAGGGCGCGGTCGAGCGGCTCCCAGGAATCCGGCGGCACGAGCGCGATCGCGGGGCACTCGACGACCTCGGCGCCGGCGTCCGCGAGCAGGGCGGAGAGCGCGCTCGCCTGCTCGCGCGTCCTCGTCACCAGCACGCGACGCCCGAACAGCGGACGGCGCTCGAACCACGCGATCGTCGACCGCAGGCGCACGACCTCGCCGATCACCACCGTCACCGGCGGACGCAGCCGGCCCTGCTCGACCTCGTCCGCGAGCTTCGCCGCCGTCGACTCGATCACCTGCTGGCGCGCGGTGGTTCCCCAGCGGATCGCCGCGGCCGGGGTGTCCGGGGGCAAGCCGGCGTCGAGCAGCGCTCGCAGATTGGCGCGGAGCTGCGTCACGCCCATCAGCAGCACGATCGTGTTGCCGGCGGTCGCGACGAGGTCCCAGCGCACGCGCGGCGTGCGCTTGCCCGGCGCCTCGTGGCCGGTCAGCACGGTGACGCCCGACACCCAGTCGCGGTGCGTGACCGGGATGCCGGCGTACGCCGGCACCGCGAGCGCCGAGGTCACGCCGGGCACGATCTCGAAGCGCAGGCCCGCCGCCGCGAGCGCCTCGGCTTCCTCGCCTCCTCGTCCGAAGACCAGCGGGTCGCCGCCCTTCAGGCGCACGACCGTCTTGCCCGCGCGCGCGTGCTCGATCAGCAGCCGGTTGATCTCCTCCTGCTCGAGCAGGTGCGGACCCGCGCCGTGCTTGCCCGCGAAGATGCGCTCGGCGTCCGGCGGCGCGTGGCGCAGCAGCTCGGCGTTCGCCAGGTAGTCGTAGATCACGACGTCGGCGCGGGCGAGGCAGTCGCGGCCGCGCAGCGTCAAGCAGCCCGGGTCTCCTGGCCCGGCACCGACCAGATAGACGATCCCGGCGGCCACGGCTCCCAGGTACCGCCGCACCTGCGGGCTGGCAAGCAAGCGCCTGCGCGCGAGCGCGTGCAGCCGCGTCGATCGCCGGCTACGTTCGCCGCCATGCGACGCGACGTCCCCAAGCGAGCGAGCGCGGCGATCCTGGTGCTCGCCGTCGCGCCGGCGCTCGCCTGGCTCGCGCACGCGACCACGCAGCCCTCCGAGCCGAAGCAGATTCCCGGCGGACGTCTGGTCGAGATCCGCGGCGAGGTCGTCGAGACCAGCTGCTATCTGCGCGAGGGCGTGCGCGGCGAGGGACACCGCGCCTGCGCGCTCGTCTGCCTGAAGAACGGCGGCCAGCTCGGGATCGTCGAGGACGACACCGGCGACCTCTACCCGCTCGCCGGCAGCACCCCGATGAGCGACCCGAGCGCCGCCGCGCGCGAGCACGTCGCCGCGCACGTCGTGGCGCGCGGCCAGGTGTTCGAGCGTGCGGGAAGCCGCGTGCTCGTGGTGCACGAGCTCACGCGCCTCGGTCCGTGACCGCGGCTCGAGCGACGCTCACGCGACCTCGGCTGCCACGACCTTCCAGACGACCTGCTGGGCGGAATCGGGACGGTAGGCGCACAGCGTCCCGGTCCGCACCGCGTCCTGCAGGTGGCGACCGAGCGCCGGACACTCCTGCGCGACGCGCCGCACGACCGCGAGGATGGCGCGCGTCACGTTGAGACGCGCGCGCTCGGCCGCCGCCGCGTCGGCCTCGTCGCCACCGCGCGCGCCGTCGCGCGACGTCGCGACGACGCCCGAGGCGAGCTGCTCGGCGAGCTCCTCGAGCTCCTCGCGCAGCGCCTCGACGCGGCCGAGGTCGTGGAACTCCTCCGCCTCCGCGAGCTCCTCGCGCAGCTCGCGCGCGCGCTCGCGCAGCGCCTCGCGCGACACCGCCGGAGCGGAGCTGCCGCCCGAGCGCTCGCCCTCCGCGAACAGCTCGCGCGCCGCGATCTCCCGTCCGGGAACGGCGACGAGCCGCAGCAGGTAGCGAACGCCTTTGGTGTCGCGCAGCCGCATCGACTCGTCGCCGCACGCGACGATCCAGTCTCCATCCTCGCGGCGCAGCGTCACCTCGAGCGTCGGCAACGAAGACACGCGCGGCGCGCTCGACGCCCGCCTAGACACGAGGCCGCGGCTGCCCGCACGTGCGAGAGCGCCGCGGAGCGCCTCGACGTCGGACGCGAGCCCACCGAGCGCGAGGCGCCGCGCAGTGTCGGCAACCGCATCCGCGAGCTCGCGCGCGCGCTCCGCGTCGCCCGGTGCCGCGCGCTCGACGAGCACGCGCGCCAGCGCGAGCCGCGCACGCGCCACCTCGATCGGCGCGCCGAGCCGCTCGCCGAGCGCGACCGCTTCCTCGAGAAGCCCGACCGCGACCTCGAGCTCGCCCGCGACGTGCGCGAGCACGCCGCGGTAGCGCGCGTTCGGGCCGAGGCACGCGATCGGCGACACGAGGACCGGCGGCGCCTCGCGCTCGAGCAGCGCTGCGAGCTCGAGCGCCACGTCGCGGACGCCCGTCCGTCCGCACACCTCGGCGACCCGGCCGCAGGCGTCGGCGAGGTACGCGAGCGTCGGCAACCGCGTCCAGTCGCGGCGCAGCTCCGCGAGCCCGCGCGCGGCGATCCTGCGCACGAGCGTCGCGGCGGCCTCCGGGTTTCCGACCTCGGCCTCGGCGAGCGCCAGCGCGGCCTGCCAAAGCGGCGACGTGCGCTCGCCGACGGCGGCGCGCGTCGCGTCCATCAGCTCGGCGAGCCGTCCCTGCGCGCGGCGGACGTGGAACACGATGCCGCCGTGCACCGCGAGGACGTCGCGGCGGTCGGCGCCGGAGCCGGCGGTCGCGACCGCGCGCTCCGAGAGCTGCTCGGCGCGCGCCAGGTCGCCATCGAGCAACGCGCGCACCGCCTGCAGCGTGGTCGTCCGCCAGCGCGAGCGTGGCAGACGCAGCCGCTCGGCGAGCTCGCTCGCGGCAGCAAGAGCGCGGTCGGCGCTCGGCACGTCGCCGAGCTCGAGGGAGTCGCCGACCGCATCGATGCGCGCGTCGCAGGCGACGGTGAGCCGTCCGCAGCGCTCCGCGACGCGGATTGCCTCCGCGAGCACCGCGAGCCGCGCGGACGGATCCGGCGTGCCGGCCAGCGCGTGGTACTGCGAGCGCAGCGCGATGGCTTCGGTCGCCGCGTCGCCGAGACGACGCGCCATCGCCACCGCCTCGCACGCGTGCCGGTCGCGCTCTTCGGGCGGCGCGCCGTAGTACGTGGCGAGCACCAGGCGGGCGTGGAGACGCGCGCGCAGCGGCGAGTCGCCGTCCGGCAGCGCCGCGAGCGCTTCCTCGAGGAGCCCGACGTGCGTCGGATCGTCCGCCTGCAGCGCCGGGATGCGGCCGTAGCCGAGCGCGGCGCGCGCGAGCGCGCGCGGATCGCCCGCCTCGCGCGCGAGAGGCGCGGCTTCGAGACAGGTCGCGCGCAGCCCGTCGCCGTTGCCGGCGAGCGCCTGGACCTCGGCGAAGTCGAGCAGCAGCGGCAGACGCTCGCGCACGGGCGCGCCGAGCGTGCTCTGCGCGGCGAGCGCGCGCTCGTAGTGCGCGCACGCCTCCTCGTAGCCCAGCAGCTCGCGCGCGTGCTCGGCGGCGCGGACCGAGAAGCGCACCGCCCTCTCGAGCGCGTCGCGCCCGAGCGCGCGGTGGTAGTGGTGCGCGAGCTCGGCGAAAGGCGCGACGACGGAGGTCGCGCTCACCGCCTCGAGCGCTTCCGCCGCGGCCCGGTGCAGACTCGCGCGGTCCGCCGCGGGCAGATCGTCGTACAGCGTCTGCTGCACGAGCGCGTCCGCGAAGCGGAAGCGCGTCGGCGCCTCGGCCTCGCCGACGAGACCGAGCGCGAGCGGCTCGCCGAGCATGCCGAGCACGTCCGCCTCCGACAGCTCGACCAGCGCCGCCAGCACGCCGAGCTCGAACTCGCGGCCGAGCACCGCGGCTTGCGCGAGCAGCCAGCGCACGGCGGGCGTCAGCGGATCGAAGCGACGTCGCACGGCGGCCCGCACCTCGAACGGGATCGGCAGACGGCCGGACGCGTCCCAGCCGTCGCGGTGCAGGAGCGCCATCACTTGCTTGACGAAGAACGGATTGCCGCCCGTGACGTCGTGAAGCTGCGTGACCAGCGCGTCCGGCAGGTCGGCGAGGACGTTGCGCGCGAACGCGGCGACCGTGTCGGCGTCGAGGCCGTCGAGCGCGACCCGATGCCCGACCCGCGCCAGATCCGCGACGACGCGCGCCGCCTGCGCCGCCTGCCGCAGCTCGACGTCGCGGTAGGCCGCGACGAGCAGCAGACGGCTGCCGCGCAGCGCCGCGCCCAGGTGGCGCAGTAGCAGCAGCGACTCGAGGTCGGCCGCGTGCAGGTCGTCAAGCACAATTGCGAGCATCTCGTCCACCGACGCGCGCAGCAGCAGCTCCGAGACCGCGTCGAACAACCGGAAGCGTGCCTGCTCGTCGTCCGGGATGGCGTCGCGCGGCGACACCCCGAGCGTCGTCCGCACGGCGGGGACGAGCCGCGCGAGGTCGGGCGCGCCGTCGCCGAGGTCGGCGCGGACGCGCTCCGGCGCGGCGCTCTCGAGGTAGCCGCCGACGATCTGCCGCCACGGCCAGTACGCGGGCGCGCCCGCCCCGGCCCGACAGCGTCCCCACAGCACGCGACGGCGCGGGACGCCGTGCAGCGCCTCCTCGACGAGCCGCGTCTTGCCGATCCCGGCGTCGCCGCTGATCAGGACGAGGGTGCCGCGGCCGGCATCGGCAGCGGCGAGGTGCGCCTTCAGCGCGCGCAGCTCCCGACCCCGTCCGACGAAGCGCTCGCGCTGGCGGACGTCGGGTGCGGCGGTGTTCACGACGACCCAACCGTCTAGGCGGGCCGCCATCGGCGGTCAACGTGCGCGGACGCATCCCGGATGCCCGCGCAGGAGCGGTCGCGGCGTCAGGACCGGTCGCGGACCCGCCAGCGCCGGGCCAGCGCGTCCTTGTCGAGCAGCAGCACGGCGGCCCGCAGGTCGGCGCCGATCTCGACCGCGCGCACCCGCGTCGCCGGCGCGAACGGCGACTCCGAGGCCGACCAGAACAGGTCGCCCGGGCGCGGCTCCCCCGGGAAGGGATGGTCGGACGGCAGGCTCGTCAGCAGCACCACGAGCTCGGAAACCGTCGGCAGGCGCCAGCCGGAGGCCTGCGTCGAGGCCAGCGCCTCGTGCCACCGCAGCGGCGTCGCCTCGGGCGCGAGCTCCCAGGCGAGCCCAGTCGTGGCGTCGACGAGCGCGGTACCGTCGGGGGCGGGGCGAAAGCGCAAATCGGCGTCCGACATGCCCCGCGGGCGTTCAAAGACGTTGAACGCCGTTCACTCGTCCCACTGGATCGCGCGGTCGCGGGGCTCGTAGCTGCAGAACGTGCCCGTCCGCACCGACGCCTCGAGGTGCCGTCCGGCCTCGGGGCAGGCGCTCGCGATCTTGCGCACGACGGACGCGATCGCCCGGGTGACGTTCAACCGGGCGCGCTCCGCGTCCGAGCCGGTGCGCCGGCTGCGGCCGCCGAGGCCGGTCGCGCGCGCGAGCTCGCGCTCGAGCGCCTCGATCTCGTCGCGGTACGCGTCCGGGTCGCCCGCGTCCTCCGCCTCGCGGCGCAGCTCGTCGAGCCGGCGGCGGTAGGCGCGCGCCGCCTCGGAGTCGATCGCCTCGCCGGCGTCGCCCGCGGCGGTACGCTCCTCGGTTCCGCGCGCGAGGTCGAGCGCGTGGAGCTCGCGTCCCGGGTGGCGCAGCAGGACGCGCAGGTAGCCCACGCCCTTGGTGTCGCGCAGGCGCAGCACCTCGGAGCCGAAGACCAGCGTCCAGAAGTCGCCCTCGCGACGCAGCGTCGCGCGCTGCACGGCGGGCTGCGCGCCCGGCGACGCGCTGGCGGTCTGCGCCGTTCCCGGCTGCGCCACCGTGGCGACGTCCGGGCGCCGCCGGCCGCTCAGGCCACCGGCCAGCCCCGGCGCGCCGAGCTCCTCGGCGCGCGCCACCGCCGACGCCGCGAGGGCGTCCGCGCGCGCCGCGTCGCCCGCAGCGCCGCGCGCCCGCAGCGCGTGCGCGAGCAGGCTCTGCGCGCGCAGCGCCTCGGCCTCCGCGCCGACGCGCTCGGCGAAGGCGAGCGCCGCCTCGAGCGAGCGCACGGCGTCGTCGTGGCGACCCATCGCGAGCTCGGCGGCGCCGAGGTAGCGGTCGACGGTGCCGTGCACGACGGCGCCGAAGCCGCTCACCACCATCTGTCCGCGGTAGGGTGAGATCGCTGCATGCGCGCGCGCCGCGATCTCCGGCTCCCCGAGCTCCCAGGCGAGCTCGCCGAGCGTCGCCACCGCGGGGAGCCAGGTCGAGTCGCGCGGCAGCGCCGCGAAGTCGTCCTTCGCGAGCGCGGCGCAGATCGCGCTCGCCTGCTCGTCCCGCCCGCGCGAGCTCGATGATCGCGAGCACGACGCGCCAGATCGGCGGGACGCCGGGACGCTCGGCGACGCGCTCGACCTCGGATCCGACCTCCGCCAGGCGTCCCTGCGCGAGGCGGATGTTGAAGAGCTGCACCGCGTAGAACTGCAGCGCGTTGTTGCGCGGGTGTGCGACGCGCGTCTCGAGCGCGCGCTGCGCGAGCTGCTCCGCCTCGGCGACGCGACCGTCGAGCAAAGCACGCGCGGCACGGACGAGCGTCGCGTGCCACACGGCGCGCGGGATGCGCGTCGACGCCGTCGCCGCGACGTGCTCGGCGACGAGGCGATCCGCCTCCTCGATCCGCCCGAGCTCGATCAGGTCGAGGATCCGCCAGGCGCGCGTCTCGGCGATCGTGTCGACGTGGCCGGACTGCGCGGCGAGCGCGGTCATCTCGTCGGTCAGCGCCAACCGCTCCTTCTCCGTGCCGGCGCGCCAGAGCGCGAAGTGCCGGTCGTTCAGCACGGTCGCGAGCACCGCGCGGTCGCCGACCCGGCGCGCGACCTCGACCGCCTCGCGGCTCAGCGCGTCGCGCCGCGCGGGGTCGGGCGCGAAGTAGAGCGTGCGCGCGAGCGCGCCCAGAACCAGCGCGCGCAGCGGCGAATCTTCGGGACCGAGACCCGCGAGCGCCGCCTCGAGCAGCTCGACCAGCGGCTGGTCGACCGCGCCGGTCTCGGCGCTCGCCGCGACGACGTGCACCGCGGCGCGTCCGAGCGAAACTGCGTCGCCGCGCTCGCGGGCGAGGCGCGCCGCCTCGTAGAGCGTCGCGTGCGCGCCGTCCTCGTCGCCCGCCCAGCGCTGCGCGTCGCCGAACTTGAGCAGCAGCTCGAGACGCCGCTGCGGGTCGCGCGACGTCGCGCGCTCCGACTGCAGCGCGCGCTCGTAGTGTCCCGCGGCCTCCTCGAAGCCGAGGCTCGCGATCGCGCGGTCGCCGGCGCGCGTCGCGTGCTCGACAGCCTTCTCGGCCCCGCCGAGCGCCGCCGCCTGCCGGAAGTGGTGCGCGAGCTGGCCGAGCACCGGCGACGGGTCCTCGGCGTAGAGCGTCTCGAGCACCTCGCCGGCGCGCAGGTGCAGCTCGGCGCGCTCGACGACGTCGAGCTCGTCGAGCAGCGCCGTCTGCAGGAGCGCGTGCGCGAGCCGGTACTCGCCCGCGCGCTGCGTCTCGACGACCAAGCCTGCGCGCAGCGCGGGCTCGAGGTCCTCGAGCACCGACGCGCTCGACGCTCCCGACAGCGCCGCGAGGGGCTCGAGCGTCGTCTCGAGCCCGAGGATCGCGGCCTGCCGCAGCACTCGACGCGTGGGCGCCGGCAGCGGATCGAGGCGACGGCGGATCGCCTCGCGCACCGTGTCGGGAACGCGAAAGCCGCCCTCCGGCGCGCTCGCGTCCTCCTCGCCGCGCGCGCGCAGCAGCTCGGCGATCTCGACGACGAAGAACGGGTTGCCGCCGGTCGCGCGGTGCACGGCGGTGACCAGGGACCGCGACGGCGCCGTCCCGTCGCTGCGAACGAGCAAGCCCGCCACCTCGTCGGCGGCGAGGCCGCCGAGCGCGACGCGGTCCGCGACGCGCGCCACGGCGGCGAGCAGCTTCGGCGCAGCGGTCGTCGCCGAGAGCTCGGCCTCGCGGTACGTCCCGAGGAGCAGCACGCGTGCGTCGCGCAGCTCACCCGCGACGTAGTCGAGCAGCAGCAGCGACTCGCTGTCCGCCCAGTGCAGGTCGTCAAGCACTACGACGAGCGGCTCGACGTCGCCCGAGCGGCGCACCAGCGTCGCGACCGCGTCGAACAGGCGGAAGCGCGCGGCCTCGCGGTCGTCGCGGTCGTCGACCGGCGGCTGCTGGTCGCCGGCGAGAGCAGGCGCGAGACGCGCGAGCTCGAGCGCTGCCGCTCCGGCGAGCTCGCGCACGCCCTCGACCGAGCGATGCCGGATCATCCCGCGCAGCACCTGGATCCACGGCCAGTACGCGGGCGCCCCCTCGGTCTCGTTGCAGCGTCCCCACGCGACGCAGTGCTGCAGCACCTCGGCGACCAGGCGCTCGACGATGCTGGTCTTGCCGATGCCCGCCTCGCCGGTGACGAGCACGCAGCGCGCCCGTCCCGCCTGGGCGTCGGCGAGCGCGCCGGCGAGAAGCCGCAGCTCGTGCTCGCGCCCGACGAACGGGCGGCTCGTCTCCTGGCTCAGGGGGCCCATGCGTGCGCGCAGGCTAGAGCCGACCGGCAGCCTCCTCCGCGGCGGCGATGATCGCGCGCGCGCCGCGCGCGACGAGCGCGTCGGCGAGCGCGCGTCCGACGTCGGACGCCTGCTCCGCGCGGCCGCGCGCGACGTCGCGCAGCACGGTCGTGCCGTCGAGGCTCGCGACGAGACCCGTGAGCGTCAGCGCGCCGTCGTCCGCGACGCGCGCGAACGCGGCGACCGGCACCTGGCAGCTCGCGCCGAGCTCGCGCAAGAACGCGCGCTCCGCGTCGCACGCCGCGGCGCTCGCGGGATCGTGCAGCACGTGCACCAGCTCGCGGACGCGCGCGTCGTCGGCGCGGGTCTCGATGGCGAGCGCGCCCTGCCCTGGCGCGGGGAGAAAGGCGTCCTCGGCGAGGTGCTCGGCCGCGACGTCGAGCCCGAGGCGCGCGAGGCCCGCCGCGGCGAGCACGACCGCGTCGAGCTCGCCGCCCTCGAGCTTGCGCAGGCGGGTGTCGACGTTGCCGCGCAGCGGCACGACGTTCAGATCGGGACGCAGCGCCGCGAGCTGCGCGCGGCGGCGCAGGCTGCCGGTGCCGACGCGCGCGCCGGGCGGCAGCGCGGCGATCGCGGGGAGCGCTGCGAGCGCGTCGCCCGCGGGCGGTGTCGTCGTCGCCGCTCGCGTCGGCGGCGCTTCGTACGGCGCGTCCGTCGTGGCCGCCGATGCTTCGGGCGATCCTGCACTGCCGCCCGCGCGGCGCACCAGCACGTCGCGCACGTCCGCCCGCCGCGACACCGCGGCGATCACGAAGCCCGGCGGCACCTCCGCCGGCACGTCCTTCATCGAGTGGATCGCGAGGTCGACGCGGCCCTCGGCGAGCGCCTCCTCGAGCTCCTTGATGAACAGCCCCTTGCCGCCGACCTTGGCGAGCGAGACGTCGGCGAGACGATCGCCCGACGTCTTGACGACGACGAGCTCGGTCGCGATCCCCGACTGCTCGAGCAGCCGCGCCGTCTGTCCGCTCTGCGCGAGCGCGAGCTTCGAGCCGCGCGTGCCGATCCGCAGCCGCTCAGGAGTCTTCGTCGTCGCCGTCGGCATCGCGTTCGCGCCCCGTGTCACCCGCCTCGAGCGCGAACAGCCGGTGCACGAGCTCCGCGACCTGCGCCGCCTCGGCCTCGTCCTGCATGGCGAGCTGCTTCAACACGGACAAGGGCTGGTGGAGAATCTTGTTGACGATCGCCTGCGTCATCGCCTCGAGCGCGCGCCGCTCTTCGGGCTCGAGCTTGCGCAGCGCCGCGATCGCGCGGTCGAGCTCCGCGCGTCGGATGCCGTCGAGCTTGCCGCGCAGCGCGACGATGGTCGGCGTCACGTCGCGGCTCGACATCCAGCGCCAGAAGCGCTCCGCCTCCTCGCGGACGATCTCCTCGCCGCGCACCGCTTCGCGCTCGCGCTCCGCGCGATGGTCGTCCGCGACGTGGGCGAGGTCGTCGATGTTGTAGAGGTACACGTTCTCGAGGTCGTTGATCGCGGGATCGAAGTTCCGCGGCACGCCGAGGTCGATGAAGAACATCGGCTTGCGGCGCCGCGCGCGCAGCACGTCGTGCAGCTGACTCGGTCCGAGGATGTAGCCCGCGGTCGCGACCGAGCCCAGCACGACGTCGGCGAGCGGCAGGTACTGCGAGTAGCGCTCGAAGGGAACCGGCGTCCCGCCGAAGGTGCGCGCCAGCTCGACGGCGCGGTCGAACGAGCGGTTGGTGACGATGACGCTCGCGATGCCGTTGGCGACGAAGTGCCGCGCGGCGAGCTCGCTCATCTTGCCGGCGCCGATCAGCATCGCCGTCTTGTCGCCGAGGTCGTCGAAGATGCGTCGCGCGAGCTCGACCGCGGCCGAGCTCAGCGACACCGCCTTGCCCGCGACGCCGGTCTCGCTGCGCACGCGCTTCGCGACCGAGAACGAGCGCTCGAAGCAGCGACGCAGCACGCGCGACGCCGCGGAGCACTCGGCCGCGCGCCGGAACTGCTCCTTGAGCTGGCCCAAGATCTGCGGCTCGCCGACCATCATCGAGTCGAGGCTCGAGGCGACGCGGAAGAGGTGCTGCACCGCGCCCTTGCCGCGATGCGCGTAGGCGTGCGCGGCGATGGTCGCGGCCGGAACGCCGCGCTCGCGCGCGAGGAACTGCGTCACCGGCTCGACGACGTCGACGTCGGGCGGCGCCGCGACCACGAGCTCGACGCGGTTGCAGGTCGAGAGCAGCACCGCTTCGTCGACCGGCGTCGACTCGAGCACGCGCCCCAGGGCGGGCACGATGTCCTCGTCGGAGAAGGCGAGACGCTCGCGCAGCTCGACGGGCGCACTGCGATGGTTGAGTCCGATCACCCAGAGCTCGACCCGCGCCCCCGCGCCGAGGCGCAGCGGGCGCACGCGTGCGACTCCCTCGCTCATCCGTAGCTCACGGCGTGGCGTCCCGGCGTCAGCACGTTGACGCCGATGAACGACACGAACAGCACGGCGAAGCCGACGATGGTCAGCGCCGCGGCGCGACGTCCGCCCCACCCCACCGTCAAGCGTCCGTGCAGCAGCACCGCGTAGATCACCCAGATGACGCTCGTCCAAATCGTGCGCGGCTCCCACGACAGCAGCCGACCCGAGGTCAGCTCGGCCCACAGCACGCCGCTCACGATGCTCAGCGTCAGCAGGATGAAGCCCCAGCCGAGAAACTTGAAATTGACGTTGTCGAGCGTCTCGAGGGACGGGAGGCGTCGGGCGAGCGGGCCGACGTGGTGCGCCTTCAGCTGCCGCTCCTGCCAGAGGTAGAGCAGGCTCACGATGCAGGCGAGCGCGAACGCCGCGTTGCCGAGGAACGCGAGCATCACGTGCACCGGCAGCCACGGGCTGCGCAGGAACGGCGGCACGTCCTGCGCGCCGCCGTGCGCGACCAGCGCGACCAGCGCGCCGATGAAGCCGATCGGTCCCACCACCGCACCGAGCACCGCGAGGCGGTAGCGCAGCTGCGCGAGCACGTAGATGCCGACCAGCAGACACGCGAACAGCGCGCCCTGCTCGGCGAACGAAGAGACCGCGATCGTCCCCACCTCGAGCGAGCGCACGACGATCGCCGCCGCCTGCAGGACGAACCCGACCACGAGCGCGCCCGCCGTGGTCCGCCGGGTGGAGTCGCGCGGCTGCACGAGGCCGAGCCCGCCCGACACCGTGCCGACGAGGTAGGCCAGCATCGCCAGCCGCAGCAGCACGGCCTCGCTCACGGCGCCTCCTGTGCGACGGCGTCGAGCCCGCTGCACGCCTCGCGCGTGAGCGCCTCGACGCGCGCGCCGTCGCGCGCGCGCAGCGCCTCGAGCAGCCCACCGTCGACGAGGCGGTTGAACGCGGCCTGACGCGCCGGACCCGGCACATAGCGCGTGCGCAGCAGCGCGAGGTGCGCGAGCGCGGCGTCGTACTCGGGCCCGAGGAGCTGGCCGATGTCGTCGCGGATGCGGCGCGCGAGCGCCGGGCTCGCGCCGCCCGTCCCGACCGCCACCACCAGCGGATCGCGATCGAGGATCGCGGGCATGACGAACGAGCAGCGCTCCGGCTCGTCGACGGCGTTGAGCCACACCGAGGCGTCGCGCGCGTCGCGCGCGATGCGCTCCTGCAGCTCCGCGTCGTCGGTCGCCGCGAAGGCGAGCGCCACCCCCGTCAGGTCCTCGCGCCGGTAGGCGCGGCGCTCGACGGTGACGTCCGGCCGCGCCGCGACCTCCTCCATCTCGCGCGACACGCTCGGCGCGACGACCCTCACGCGCGCTCCGGCGTCGAGCAAGGTGGCCGCCTTGCGCGCCGCGACGGCCCCGCCGCCGACGACCAGGCACGGGCGTCCCGCGAGATCGACCAGGATCGGCAGATAGCGCATGAGCCCGGGACGAGCCCTAGCATAGCCGCCGAGGCCCGCACGAGCCGGGCTCGTCGCTGCTCACGGCGCCGTGTGGGCGCGACGCTGCGCGCACGCGGCGTCCGGAAGCGCCCGCCCGGACCGACCGTCAGCTCGGGATGCGCAGCCGCTGGCCGACCTGCAACGAGCGCGCGCTCACCTTGTTCATGCTGCGGATCGCCTCGACGGTCGTGCCGTAGCGGCGCGCGATGTCGCCGAGCGTCTGCCCCTTCTGCACGCGGTGCACGATCACGGTCGGCTTCTTCTTCGCGCTGCTCTTGCCCTTGCTGCTCTTGCTCGCGACCTGGCGGGACGCGCTCTTGCTCGACGCGCTCTTGCTCGCCGTCTGGGTCTTCGAGCTCTTGCTCGATTTGCTCGACGCGACCGTGACCGGACGGGTGCTCTTGCTCGGTCGCTTCGCAGACGCGACCTGCGTGCGCTGCACCGGCGGCGGGGTCGCGCGCGCGACCTGCACGACGTCGCCGCCCGGCGGGACGCGGAGACGGTAGCCGCGCGGAATGTAGGCGCGTCCGTCGACCACCGCGGACAGGAACGCCGGATTCGCGGCCACCAGATCCTCGGCCCGGACGCCCGCGAGACGCGCAGCGTGGTGCAGCCCCATCGGGTGCGGCAGCGGCACCTCCTCGCCCTCGATCGGCGGGATGTACGGCAGGTCGCCGAACAGCTCGTCGGCACGCTCGACGACGTCGAGCGCGGCGAGGAACTCGGCGTAGAAGTTCCGCGACGCGAAGCCGAACGCCTTGCCGCGGTAGCGCGTGACGAGGTCGCCGATGTCCGACGAGCCGATCTCGCGCACGCCGCGCGCCACACCGCCGCGGCCGTGGTTGTACGCGGTGATCGCGAGCGGCCAGGAGCCGAGCGCCTGGTAGTCCGCCGCGAGGTGCTGCGCCGCCGCGCGCGTCGCGCGCAGCGGATCGCGACGCTCGTCGATCGCGTCGCTGATGTGCAGGTACTGCTTGCCGGTCGACGGCATGAACTGCCACACGCCGGCCGCGCCGACCTTCGAGTAGGCGTTCAGGTCGAAGCACGACTCGATGAGCGGCAGGCGCGCGAGCTGCACGGGCAGGCCTTCCTCGCGGAACACCTGCTCCATGCGCGGCAGGTAGCCGCGCTGACGCGCGATGCCGAGCGCGAAGCGCTCGCGCAGACCCGGCTGCGCGCGCACGCGATCGGCCGCGAGCAGGAACTTGTCGTGCCCCGGCACGTCGCGGAACATCTCGTAGATGCGACGCTCGTCCGCCGTCATGCCGGACGTGTCGCCACCACGCGCGTGCAGTGAGAGCAGGATGTTGCGCACGCGCTGCTTCGCTTCCTCGATCTGGCGCTTCTTCTCGTTCTCCTGCGAGATGGTCAGCGGCTCGCCGTCGCTCACCCAGGAGCGGAAGTCGACGACCTCGTAGACCTTGCCGAGATACCAATCATCGTGCACCACCACCTGGTGCTTCGAGTAGGTCGCGAAGATGTCGCGCCAGAACTTGATCGCCGGCTCGAGCACCTTCGGTCTCGGGAATGGTCCCTGGTCGGCGCGCGACACGCTCGCGAACGTGACGACCGACAGCAGGCCGACGAGAAGCCACCGACGAATCATTCCCACCTCCCCACCTCGTGGTGCCGCGGCGTGTTCGCGAGACACCCGGCCGTCCGACGTCTGGCTGTCACGGACTCCATCGGCAATCGCCTGGCGACTGTTGAGCGCCGCCGCGCGGACGAGCTAACAGACTTCTTTTCCGAAGGTCAACAATTTTCCCCCGTCAGAGGGCGTACTTGCGCGATTCTGGCGGCTCTCCTGACGGTGCTCGTCGCGGCCTGCGCGCGGCCGCAGGAGCGTCCTCCGGGCTACCTCGTCGTCGGTCTCGACGCGGCGCCGACGGCGCTCGATCCGCGCACCGCGAGCGACGCGAGCTCGACGATCGTGCTCGACCTCGTGCACCGCGGTCTCACCACCACCAACGCGGCCGGCGAGCCGACGCCCGATCTCGCGGAGCGCTGGGAGTCGCCGGATCCTCTCACCTACCGCTTCCACCTCCGCGCCGCGCGCTTTCACGACGGCGCGCCGGTGCGCGCCGACGACGTCGTCGCGACGTACCGCTCGCTCGCCTCGCCGGCGCTGCGCGCGCAGCAGCACGAGGCCCTCGAGCTCGTCGCCGAGGTCGTCGCCGAGGACGAGCGGACGGTGCGCTTCACGCTGCGCGAGCCCGCGGCGACGTTCCTCCATGCGACGCGCCTCGCGATCCTCCCCGCGAAGTGCGCAGCGCTGCCGGAGTGCCGCATCGGCGCCGGCCCGTTCCGTCTCGAGTCGGCGGACATCGACACCGTCCGTGTCGCGGCGAGCGACACCGCCGAGCCGCGCCCCGCGCTGCCGGGAATCCTCTTCCGCGTCGCGCCGGACAGCGTGTCGCGCGCGCTGGCGCTGGCGCGCGGCGCGATCGACCTGGTGCAGAACGCGGTCGAGCCCGACCTGCTGCCGTGGCTGGAAGAGCAAGGGCTCGACGTCGTCGCGACCCCGGGCTCGACCTTTCACTACGTCGGGCTCGATCTGCGCGATCCGCTGCTCGCCGATCTGCGGGTGCGGCGCGCGATCGCGCACGCGATCGACCGCGAGTCGATCGTGCGCTTCGTGCTCGCCGGTCACGCGCGTCCGGCGAACGGGCTCTTCCCGCCCGAGCACTGGGCACACCACGACGGCGCCGAGTACCGCTACGATCCCGCGCTCGCCCGACGCCTCGTCGAGGAGGCCGGCGCCGCCGGGCGACGCTTGACGCTCAAGACGTCGAGCGTCGAGATCCGCCGCCGCGTCGGCGAGGTCGTCGCCGCGATGCTCGGCGAGGTCGGGCTCGACGTCGAGGTGCGGCCGCTCGAGTGGGCGTCGCTCTACGGCGACGTGCGCCGCGGACGCTTCGACCTCTTCATCCTCGCCTGGGTCGGCATCGAGGACCCGGACCACTGGCACACGATCCTGCACTCGCGGATGACGCCGCCGCACGGCAGCAACCGCGGGGGCTACGCGAACGACGAGGTCGATCTGCTGACGCTCGAGGCGCGGCGCCTCCCCGACCGCGAGCAGCGTCTCGAGCGCTACCGGCGCGTCACGGACATCGCGCAGCGCGATCTGCCGTTCGTGCCGCTGTGGTGGGTCGACAACGTCGTCGTCAAGACAAAGCGTCTCGACGGCTTCGTACCGACGCCGACCGGCGACCTGCGCTCGCTCGCGACGGCGCGTCTGATCTCCGTACCGCCCGCGACTTCGTGATGCTGCGCTACGCGTGCCTCCGCCTCGCGCTCGCGCTGCCGACGATGCTCGGCGTCCTCGTGCTGGTCGTCGCGCTGCTGCACGCCGTGCCGGGCGATCCCGTCGACGTGATCCTCGGCGAGCGCGCGAGCCACGCCGACCGCGAGGCGCTGCGCCACGAGCTCGGCCTCGACCGTCCCGCCTGGCGTCAGCTCGTCGACTTCACGGCGGGCGCGCTGCGCGGCGACCTCGGACGCTCGCTGACGACGTCGCGTCCGGTGAGCGAGCTGATCGCCGAGCGCTACCCGGCGACGCTCGAGCTTGCCGGTGCTGCGCTCGTGATCGCGCTCGTGGTCGGCGTCCCGCTCGGCATGGCCGCGGCGGCGCGGCCGGGATCGCGCATCGACCGCTTCGGCGTGCTGCTCGCGGCGCTGCAGACCGCGCTGCCGACGTTCTGCCTCGGTCCGCTCCTGCAGCTCGGGCTCGCCGTCGAGCTACCGCTCTTCCCGGTGTCGGGACGACGCGGTCTCGACAGCCTCGTGCTGCCCGCGGCGACGCTCGGCTTCGGCATGTCGGCGCTGCTCGCGCGTCAGCTGCGCAGCTCGCTGCTCGACGCGCTCGCGCTCGACTGCGTGCGCACGGCGCGCGCGAGGGGACTCTCGCCGGCGCTGGTCTTGCTGCGCCACGCGCTGCCGAACGCCGCGACCGCGACCGTCACGGTGCTCGCGCTGCAGCTCGGTGGCCTGCTCGCGGGCGCGATCGTGACCGAGACCGTGTTCTCGTGGCCCGGGCTCGGACGACTGCTCGTGCAGGCGATCGGCGCCCGCGACTACCCGCTCGTGCAGGGCTGCGTGCTGGTGGTCGCCGCGAGCTACGTCGCGGTGAACCTGCTCGCCGACCTCGTGCAGGCGGCGCTCGACCCGCGGCTCCGGGAGCGCGCATGACCGCGACGCCGCTCCCCGTGGCGGAATCGGCGCCGTCCATCGTCGTCACGCGGCAGCGCGGACGAGGACGTCTCCTGGTCGGCACGGCGCTGCTCGCCGTGATCGCCGCCGCAGCGCTGCTCGCGCCCTGGCTCGCGCCGTACGACCCGCTGGCGATCGATCTCGCGCACCACCTCGAGCCGCCGTCCGCCGCGCACCCGCTCGGCACCGACCGGCTCGGGCGCGACGTGCTCGCGCGTCTTCTCTGGGGCGCGCGGTTGTCGCTCGGCGTCGGCGCCGCCGCCGTCGCCGGTGCGCTCACGATCGGCGTCGCGCTCGGCACGCTCGCCGGCTACGGCGGGCGCTTGCTCGACGAGCTGCTGATGCGCGTCACCGACGTGCTGCTCGCCTTCCCCGGCATCCTGCTCGCGATCGCGCTCGCCGCGGTGCTGGGACCGAGCGCGCGCAACGTCGTCATCGCGCTCAGTGTGATGAGCTGGCCCGCGTACGCTCGTCTGACGCGCGCCGAGGTGCGCGCCGCGGCGGCGCGCGAGTCGACCCACGCCGCGCTGGCGCTCGGCGCGAGCCCGCTGCGCGTCGTGCTGCGTCACCTGCTGCCGAGCGCGCGTCCCGCGCTGCTCGTGCAGGCGACCTTCGGCGTCGCCGGCGCGATCATCGCGGAGTCGAGCCTGTCGTTCTTGGGCCTCGGCCCGCCGCCGCCCACACCGTCGTGGGGCGCGATGCTCGCCGAGGGACGCTCGTTCCTGCTGGTCGCGCCGCACCTCGTGATCGCGCCCGCGATCGCGCTCGGCGTCACGGTGCTCGCGATCCAGATGGTCGGCGACGGATTGCGTGCGCGCGAGGTCCGACAGCGCTGAGGCCACAGCTCAGCGCTGGCAGCGCGGGCAGTAGAACGAGCTGCGTCCGGCGATGACGACGCGCTTGATCGGCGTCGCGCAGCGTCGGCACGGCTCACCCTCGCGCTCGTAGACGCGCAGCATGCGCTGGAACTCGCCCTCGTTGCCGTCCGCGTCGCGGTAGTCGAGCAGCGAGGAGCCGCGGCTCGCGATCGCGCGCTCGAGCACGGTGCGCACCGCCGCGGCGAGACGGTCCGCCTCGGCGCGCGTCAAGCGCCAACTTCGCCGAGCCGGTCGGATGCCGGCCTCGAACAGCGCCTCGTTGGCGTAGATGTTGCCGACCCCGGCGATGAGCCGGCTGTCCATCAACAGCGACTTCACCGTGACACGCCGGTGCCGACGGCTCAGCGACCACAGCAGCTCGCCGTCGAAGTCGGGACCGAGCGGCTCGACGCCGAGCACGCCGAGGTCGGCGTCGTCCCTCGACAGCAGCATGAGGCCGAAGCGGCGCGGGTCGCGGAAGTAGAGCCGCACGCCGCCCTCGAGGTCCGCGACGACGTGCACGTGCGGCTGCCCCGGCGGCGGCTCGCCGACGCAGAAGCGTCCGCTCATGCCGAGGTGCACGACCCAGCGCAGCCCCTCGCCGACGTCGAGCAGGAGGTACTTCGCGCGCCGCGCCACGCCGTGGACGACGCGTCCCGCGAGACGCGCCTCGAGGTCGCGCGGGATCGGACGGCGCAGACGCCGCTCGCGCACGTCGACGCGCTCGATACGGCGCCCAACGACGTGCGGCGCGATCGTCCGGCAGACGGTCTCGACCTCGGGCAGCTCAGGCATGGTCCGCGTCGGACGCGCGCTGGCGTACCCGCGCGGCGGCGCTCGTGAGGAGCGCGAACTCGTCGAGCGACAGCGTCTCCGCGCGCCGGCGCGGATCGATCTCCGCCGCCGCGAGCATCGCGTCGGCCACGGCGCTGCCGAAGCCCGCGGTGAGCGCGTTGCGCAGCGTCTTGCGGCGCTGCGCGAACGCCGCGCGCACGACCCGCCGGAACAGCGCCTCGTCGATGACCGCGGCGCGCGGCGTCGTGACCACGTCGAGGCGCACCACCGCCGAGTCGACCTGCGGCCGCGGCGAGAACGCCTGCGGCGGCACGACGAAGCCGAAGATCGCCTCGGCGTGCAGCGCAGAGAGCACCGTCAAGCTGCCGTACGCCCGCGTGTTCGGCGACGCGCAGAGACGCTCCGCGACCTCGAGCTGCAGCATCACCGTGAGGCGCGGGAAGCGCTCCGGGTGCTCGAGCAGACGCGTGACGATCGCCGTGCCCGTCGCGTACGGCAGGTTGGCGACCACCGGCAGCGGTCCGGGCGGCAGCGTCGCGAGGTCGACCTGCAGCGCGTCGCCGCGCACGATGGTGAGCCGATCGTCGCGCCGCGCCTCGAGCGCGCTCGCAAGCTCGGGATCGACCTCGATGGCGACGACGCGATGGCCCGCCGCGAGCAGGCGGTCGGTGAGCGCGCCGCGGCCCGGTCCGATCTCGAGCACCGTCGCGCCGGGGTCGAGGTCGGCGAGCTGCACCGTCCGGTCCGCGACCTCGCCGTCGATCAGGAAGTGCTGGCCGAGCGCGCGTCGGCGGGCCGCTTTACGCACGGAGCTCGTTCGGGTGCACGCGCGGTCCGAGCGGCAGTTCGGCCGCGGCGTTGAGCGTCAGCGGATCGCGCTCGCCGCGCTGCAGACGCAGCCAGCCGGCGTAGGCGATCATCGCGGCGTTATCGGTGCAGCGCCGGAGCGGCGGCACCAGCAGACGCGCGCCCTGCTCCTCGGCGAGCCGCGCCATCGCCTCGCGCAGCGCGCCGTTGGCGGACACGCCGCCCGTCACCACGACGCGCGTCGCGCCCGTGCCGTCGATCGCGCGACGCACGAGGTCGAGCAGCGTGTCGACGACCGCGCGCTGGAACGACGCCGCCACGTCGGCGAGCGGAAGGTTCGGATGCTTCTCGAGGCCGAGACGAAGCGCCGTCTTGAGGCCGCTGAAGCTCAGGTCGAGGTCGGCGCCGCGCACGCGCGGACGCGGCAGCGGCAGTGCGTCGGGATCGCCGTCGCGCGCCACCTGCTCGATCGCGCGCCCGCCGGGATAGCCGAGCCCGAGCAGCTTCGCCGCCTTGTCGAAGGCCTCGCCGGCCGCGTCGTCGCGCGTCTGGCCGAGCAGCGCGTAGCGGCCGTCCTCGCCCGCCCAGTAGAGCGCCGAGTGCCCGCCCGAGACGACGAGGCCGAGGAACGGACGCTCGACCTTCTCCTCGAGCTCGATCGAGAGCAGGTGTCCTTCGATGTGATTGACGCCGACGAACGGCAGCCCGTGCCGACGAGCGATCGCCTTCGCCGTGCAGAGCCCGACGAGCAGCGAGCCGACGAGGCCCGGGCCGCGCGTCGCGGCGACCGCGTCGACGTCGCCGAGCTCGATCCCGGCGCGCACGAGCGCCGTCTCGATCACCGGCACGACGTGGCGGATGTGGTTGCGCGCCGCGAGCTCCGGCACGACCCCGCCGTAAGGTCCGTGCACCTCCTCTTGCGAGGCGACGACGCTCGAGAGCTCTTGTCCGTCACGCAGCACCGCGGCCGCGGTGTCGTCGCACGACGACTCGATGCCGAGGACGATCACGGCGGCCCTCCCCCACCGGACGTGCTGCCGGTGAGACGCTTCAGCGCCTCGCGCGCCCGGACGTTGCCTGGGAAGATCCGTAGCGCGCGCCGGTAGGCCGCGATGGCCTCGCTGCGGTTGCCCTCGAGCTCGAACATCATGCCACGCACCGCGGCGGCCTCGGCGACCCAAGCGGTCGGCGCCGGCAGCGACGCCGCCTTGTCGAGGTCGGACCGCGCCTGCTGCGTGGCGCCTTCCGCGAGGTACGCCCGCGCCCGCAGCACGTAGGGCGGCTGCAGGGTCGGCGCGTTCTTGATCGCGGTGTCGAGCAGCTCGAAGGCGCTGTCGGTCGTGCCCTCGTCGAGCTCCTCGCGCGCCCGCTCGGCGAGCCTCAGCGCGGACACGTCGCGCGACGGCGTGCTCTCGGTGATGAGACGCGTCAGCGGGTCGCGCGTGATGTCGCGCGGCGCACGCGTCGGCGTCGGCGCCGGACGCTTCTTGTCGGGACGCGGCGTCGCGGTGGGCGTCGGCCGGGTCACCATCTTGCGACGTACGCGCTTGCGCGGCGCGCAGTCAATCAAGGAAATCGCGACGATCAGGATCAGGAGCCGCACCAGCCAGCGGGAACGGGTCGCCGTCATCGCCTACCTCCCTACCTCCGCTTCTGCGCCCGCGTACGCGAGACGCTCCTCGCGCAGCTCGCGCGGCTCGGGCGCGTCTTCGTATCCGTCGCCTCCGTCGCCGTCCTGCGGCGCGACCGGGACGGGCTCCGCCTCGTGCGTCACGATCGCCGGCGCGTCGGCGTCGAGGAACGCCTCCTGGATCGTGCCGCGACGGCCCGCTTCGGCAACCTCGCCCGAGCCATGATCGATCGTGACCAGCGTCACGCCGGGCGGCGGCAGGAACGGACGCGGCGGCAGCGCCGCGGTCGCGACCTTCATGAAGTCCGTCCAGATCGGCAGCGCCGCGCTCGCGCCCGACATGTTGAGCGGCGAGCGCTGGTCGAAGCCGACCCACACCGCAGCGACGAGATCCGGCGTGAAGCCGACGAACCACGCGTCGCGGTAGTCGTTGGTCGTGCCGGTCTTGCCTGCGGCCGGGTGCCGGAAGCCGGCTTCGCGCGCGCCGGCGGCGGTGCCGTGGTCGAGCACCCCTTCGAGGACGTGCGTCAACACGTACGCCGTATCGGGAGGGATCACCGGCCGCAACGACGGCGGCTCACCGAGGATCACCTCGCCGTCGCGCGACGTGACGCGGCGGATGGCGACGGGCTCGGCGCGCGTGCCGCCGCTCGCGAGCACCGCGTACACCGAGGCCATCTCGAGCGGCGACGCCTCGACCGAGCCGAGCGCAATCGACGGCACCTCGGGGATGGGTCCCTCGATCCCGAGCTCGCGCGCGAGCCGCACGATCGCGTCCATGCCGACGGACTGCGCGACGCGCGCCGTCGCCGCGTTCAGCGAGCGCTCGAGCGCGACGCGCACGGTCACCTCGCCGTAGTAGTGGTCGCCGTAGTTGCGCGGCGACCACTCGCGGCCGTTGTCGAGCCGCCAGACGAAGGGCGAGTCGTCGATGCGCGAGGCCGGCGTCAGGTGACGCTCCGGATCGTCCTCGAGCATGGCGGCGAGGTAGACGATCGGCTTGAACGTCGAGCCCGTCTGCCGGCGCGCCTGCGTCGCGCGGTTGAACTGGCTCGCCTGGTAGTTGCGGCCGCCGACCATCGCCTTGATCTCGCCGGTGCGCGGCGCGAGCGCGACGAGCGCCGCCTCCAGGCGGTCCTTCTTCGCCGCCTCCGCGAGCCGCGGCCGCTGCTTCTCGAGGTCGTCGAGACGCTTCTCGACGATGCGCTGCGCCTGCTCCTGCAGCAGCGGGTCGAGGGTCGTGTAGATGTTGAGCCCTTCGGTCGTCAGCACGTCGGGCGGGAAGCGTCCGGCGAGCTCCCCCTTCACGTAGTCGACGAAGAACGGCGCGGTGGTGCTGTCGGTGGGCGGCGGGACGACGCCGAGCGGTGCTGCGACCGCGGCCTCGTAGGTCGTCTGGTCGATGTCGCCCGCTTCGAGCAGCAGCCGGAGCACGGTGTTGCGTCGCTGCAGCGCGCGCTCCGGCGAGTGGAACGGCGAGTACGCGTTCGGCGCGCGGATCAGGCCGGCGAGCAGCGCCGCCTCGGCGACGTCGAGGTCGCGCGGGTGCTTGCCGAAGTAGAACTCCGCCGCCTCGGCGACCCCGAAGATGCCGCGAGCGCCGCGCTGCCCGAGGTAGATCTCGTTCAGGTAGTTCTCGAGGATCTGCATCTTCGAGTAGCGACGCTCGGCGACCACGGCCATCGCCGCCTCGACGACCTTGCGCGACAGCGTGCGGTCGGTCGTCAAGAAGAAGTTCTTCATCAGCTGCTGCGTGAGCGTGCTGCCGCCCTGCCGCACCCGGCCGGAGCGCAGATTGGTCAGCGCCGCGCGCGCGATGCCGATCAGGTCGACGCCGTGGTGCTGGAAGAAGCGGCTGTCCTCGGTCGCGAGGATCGCGCGCACCAGTACGGGGCTCACGTCGACCACCTTGATCGCGCGGCGGTCCTCCCAGGCGCCCTCCCAGATGCCCGTCAGCTCCTCGGGCTCGAGCGCGACCGCGGCGAGCTGCTCGTTGGTCTCGAGGTCGGTGATGTCGGCGATGCGGCTGCCGTGGAGCGTCAAGCGCACGCGCTGGGTCTGCGTGCGACCGAGCGCCCCCGGACGCAGCGCGATCTCGAGGGCGCCGGGCTCGCGGCGGAACTCGCCGCCGACCCGCGGCGTGTCGTCGATCGGCCGGTAGGCGAGACGCTCGAGCCTGCGCGGCACGCCGGCCGCGTCGAGGTCGAGGCCCGTGTAGAGCAGGAACTCGTCGCTGTAGATGCGCGACGGGAAGTCCCAGCGCCGACCGGCGAACTTCTCGTCCACCACCCGGGCGAGCCGCGCGTAGGTGACCCACACGGCGAACGCGGCGATCCCCGCGAGCGGGATCGCCGCCGCCAACAACACCGCGAGTAGCGAGCGCAGCCGTCGGCCGCGCCCGCTCGGCTTCGCGTCGGGCGCAGCCGGCCTCACCCTGCGGGCGGCTTGAGCGCCAGGAAGACCGTGTTCTCGCCGCGCCGGACGAGCAGCAGGACGCTCTTGCCCGACCCGACGCTCTTCATCTCCTTGTTGTACGCGTCGACGTCACGCACGGGCTTGCGGTTCACCTCGACGATGACGTCGCCGCGCCGCAGCCCGGCCTCGTCCGCCGGGCTGCCCGGCTCGACGCCGGAGACCAGGACGCCCTGCACGTCGACGCCGATGCCGAGCGACTCGGCGATCTCGGGGGTCAGGTTCTGCACGGTGAGACCGAAGGCTTCGGACTCGCCGCTCGCGACCTGCTCCTCGTCGTCCTTCATCTCGGCGATCTTGATGGTGATGGTCTCTTCCTTGCCATCGCGCATCACGACCACCGGGACCTCGCTGCCGATCGCCTGGCGCGCGACCAGCGTCGGGAGCTCGGTCGACTCCTTCACCTGGTGACCGTCGAAGCTGACGATCACGTCGCCGACCTTGACGCCCGCCTCTTCCGCCGGGCCGCCTTTGACGACGTCGGCGACCAGCGCGCCACGCGGCGCCGGCAGGCCGAGCGACTCGGCGATCTCCGGCGTCACCTTCTGGATCATCACGCCGATCCAGCCGCGCGTCACGCGACCCTTCTCACGCAGCTGCGGGATCAGCTCCTTCGCGAGGTTGATCGGGATCGCGAAGCCGATGCCAATGTTGCCGCCGCTGCGGCTGAAGATCGAGGTGTTGATGCCGACGACGCGGCCCTGCAGGTCGAGCAGCGGACCACCCGAGTTGCCCGGATTGATCGGCGCGTCGGTCTGCAGGAAGTCGTCGTAGTTGCCCTGGCCGATGAAGCGTCCCTTGGCGCTGACGATGCCCGCGGTCACCGAGAACTCGAGACCGAACGGGTTGCCGATCGCCATCACCCACTCGCCGACCTTGACGGCGTCGGAGTCGCCGAAGGGGATCGTCGGCAGATCCTTCTTCGCGTCGATCTTGAGCACGGCGATGTCGGTCTTCGGATCGCGGCCGACGAGCTGGGCGGTGAGCTCCTCGCCGCTGTTGAGCTTGACCTTGATCTCGCTCGCGTTCTCGACGACGTGGTTGTTGGTCAGGATGTAGCCCGCGGGATCGAAGATGAAGCCCGAGCCGAGGCTGCGCTCCGGCATGCGCCGGCGCGGCATCGGGCCGAAGAAGCGCTCGAAAGGCTCCCAGAATTCGCGCGGATCCTGACCGGGGAAGCCCGGCATCTGCCCGCGCGGTCCGTGGAAGCGGCGGTCACCGTTGCCGCCGTCGCCGCGGTCGGGCTTGCTCGAGGTCGAGATGTTCACGACCGCCGGCGCGAGATCGTGCGCCAGGCGCGTGAAGTCCGGCAGCGTGCAGGTCACGCACGCGCTGTTCTCGGAGGCGGGTACGTTGCCGCCGGTTGCGGGCGCTGGCCGCGAGGCAGCGCTCTCCTGCGCGGTTGCGACCGCGGGCTCCTGCTGGCCGCGTTGGCGTACGGCGACGACGCCGACCACGAAGCCGACCAGAAGCAGGACGATGACCTTCAACACGCTGCGCATTCGATGGCTACCTCGGATTCTCTACGGGACGAGAGATGGTGGATCTCGGGCTCAGCTGGCGCGCGAGATCGCGACGAACCTCATGCGGAGGTCGTACAGGACCCTCTCGAGCAAGGCCGCTTCACCGGCGTCGAGGTTCCCCGTCGTCTTCCGCTCCAGAACGGCGAGCAGATCGATGATGTTGCGCGCGGCCGCGAGATCCTTGCGCGCCTCACCGCCCTCGAGGGGCGGGATCTCGCCGAGATACATCAGCGCCTGCGTGCTGAGGCTGATCACCAGCGTCGAGAAGGTCGGCTCGGGGATGTCGCCGGGCTCGTAGGGCTCCCCTTTCGGCATCGCGAGCTCGGGCCCCTGAGCCGACGACGAGCTCGACTGCGCGCTGCCCGCCGCTTGCGCTCGCTCCTCGCGCGACGAGGTGCTCTGCGCACCGGCGTCGCTGCCCGACGACGGGCTCTGCGGCTCGTCGTCCGCGCGCTCGCTGCCGTCGGGCGCGAAGCGCCGACGGTCGATCACGCGAAAGGCCGGCTTCTCTTCCCCTTCGCGCCGCTCGGCGGCGTGCAGCGACTCGCTGTTCCCCACTTCCCGCTCGCTCATGGCTCGCTGCATCCCACCGACAAGCCGACCGGCCCGCGACGCCCGCGGACGTGAGCTCGCTCGAGCCCGAGCGACGCGCGAGCCCGCGGAAGACCGCCAAGGACGTGACCGGCGGCGCGACCGCTGCGAAATCCCATGGCTTTGTGCGCTCTTCCTTGTTCGTCTCGGCTGACCGGCGATCGTCGGAGCGGTTCGTCGTGCGTCACCCGGTTCTGCCCCAAGCCCGTCGACGACGCGGACAACCTGATGACATCATCCCTACTCATCATCCTGGCGATTGTCACGCGGAGTGGGCGGACTCGGCGTCGATGGAGCGGCGCACTTCCCGTCCCGCTCGCCCACGACCCGCCGACCGATCGCGTCCCACACCGCACTGACCGTCGCGTCGTGCGCTTGGACGTCGATCGCGGCGACGTCTTCACCGCGCGGGCCGAAGCTCGCGGGCGAGGTCGAGCGATAGAGCACCGCGCCCGCGACCCCGAGCGCCGCGGCGACGTGGCTCGGTCCGGCGTCGTTGCCGACGAACGCGGCGCTGCGCGCGAGCACGGCCGCGAGCTCGGCGACCGACCCGGGTCGCACGACGCGGCCGGCTGCGACCCACGCCGCGTCCTCGGCGGCCTCGGCGGGACCGAGGACGACCGTCACCTCGCCGCCGGCGTCGCGCCAGCGTCGGGCGACCTCGAGGAACAGCTCCGGCGCCGCGCGCTTGTCGCGTCCACCGCTGCCCGGCAGCAGGACGAGGCGCGCGCCGCCGCCTGACGCAGGCGGGCGGCCCTCCGCCGGTGCGACCAGCCGCGGCGGTGGAGCCGTCGCCGCCGGGTCGCCGCAGACGACGCCCAGAAAATGGTCGGCCGCATGGCGCTCGAGCGGCGGGCGCGGAAACGGCGCGAGCGTCGCGTCCGGCAGCGCGCCGAGCCGCCGCGCCACCTCCGGCACCCCCGCCCCGGTGAAGCTCACGACGCGGGCGAAGCCCGCGAGCCAGCGCGCGAGCTCGGGATCGTCCTCGCCCGGCGCGAACAGCCGGGCGATCTCCGGAGCGTCGAGCGAGCAGACGCGCGGCCGCGCGGGATAGAGCGCCGCGACCTCCGCGGCGGCGCCGCGCGCGTAGAGCACCAGCTCGCCCTGCGCCGCGAGGTGGGCCGCGGCGGGCTCGAGGCAGACCGCGTCGCCGAGCGCTCCCGGAAAGAGCAGCAGGACGCGCCGCCCCGCGTCGCGAGCGCCGCCCGCATCGTGGGAGGCCTCCCCTTTCGACGGCCGATCGACGGGATCGTTCTTCAAAGTTCGGCCGCCCTCAGTTAGCATCCGCGCGACATGCCGCTACCCAACATCGTCGCACAATCGCCCCTCGAGCTGATCGGCAACACGCCGGTCGTCCGCCTCAATCGCGTCGCGCCGAAGGACGGCGCCGAGATCTGGGCGAAGCTCGAGCTCGCGAACCTGGGCGGCAGCGTCAAGGACCGAATCTGCCTCGCGATGATCGAGGAGGCGGAGCGCACCGGACGGCTCCGTCCGGGGGACACCATCGTCGAGCCGACCAGCGGCAACACCGGCATCGGACTGGCGCTGGTGTGCGCGATCAAGGGCTACCGGCTGATCCTCACCATGCCGGACACGATGAGCGAGGAGCGGCGCAGCCTGCTGCTCGCCTATGGCGCCGAGCTCGAGCTCACGCCAGACTCGAAGGGAATGCACGCCGCGGTCGCGAGAGCGGAGGAGATCGCGCGCACGATCCCGCGCGCCTTCATGCCGCAGCAGTTCCGGAACCCGGCGAACCCCGACGCGCACCGCCGCACGACGGCGCGCGAGATCCTCGAGCAGATGCCGCAGCTCGACGCGTTCGTCGCCGGCGTCGGCACCGGCGGCACGATCAGCGGCGTGGGCGAAGTCCTGCACCGCGAGCGTCCGGGCTGCCAGGTGATCGCGGTCGAGCCGAAGGCGTCGGCCGTGCTGTCCGGCGGCTCGCCCGGCTACCACAAGATCCAGGGCATCGGCGCGGGCTTCGTCCCCGAGAACCTCAAGCCCGGCTCCTACGACCGCGTGATCGCGGTGAGCGACGAGGAGGCGACCACGTACGCCCGCCGTCTGGCACGCGAGGAAGGTCTGCTGGTCGGCATCTCGTCGGGCGCGCACTGCGCGGCGGCGATCGAGGTGGCGCGCGAGCTCGGCCCCGGAAAGATTGTCTTGACGATGTTCTGCGACACCGGCGAGCGCTACCTCACCACCGACCTGTTCCAGCCGGAAGGGCCGTAGCGTGACCGGCGACGCGCACCCCGTCGCGACGCGATCCGAAACCGCGGGGCTCGAGCCCGCCGTCGACGCCAAGCTCGCGCGGCTGCGCGAGCTGCTCGGCGAGATCCCCTCTGCCGTCGTCGCGTTCTCCGGCGGCGTCGACTCGACGTTCCTGCTGCGCGTCGCGCACGACGTGCTCGGCGAGCGCGTGCTCGCGCTCACCACGACGTCGGCGTCGATGCCGGCGCACGAGCTCGCCGAGGCGAAGGCGCTCGCAGCACGGATCGGCGCGCGTCACCTCGTCGTGTCGACCGACGAGGTCGCGATCGAGGACTACGCCAAGAACCCGATCAACCGCTGCTACTTCTGCAAGGACAACCTCTACCGGATCTGCCACGCGGAGGCGGCGGCGCACGGCCTCGCGGCGGTGCTCGACGGCGTCAACGTCGACGACCTCGGCGACTTCCGCCCGGGTCTCGACGCCGCGAGCGAGCAGCAGGTGCGTCACCCGCTGGTCGAGGCCGGCATGACCAAGGCCGACGTCCGTGCGGCGAGCGCGGTGCTGGGTCTGCCGACGTGGGACAAGCCGGCGTCGCCCTGCCTCGCCTCGCGCGTGCCGTACGGGACGGCGATCACGCACGAGCGGCTGCAGCGCATCGAGGCCGCGGAGCGCGTGCTGCGCGAGCTCGGCTTCCGCGAGTTCCGCGTCCGCTATGGCGACGACACCGCGCGTCTGGAAATTGCGGTCGCGGAGATGGAACGCTGTCTCGATCCGGAGATCCGACAGCGCATCGTCGCCGGCGTGCGAGCGGCGGGGTTCCGTCGGGTCGTGCTCGATCTCGAGGGCTTCCGCAGCGGGAGCCTGAACCCGACGGCGCGCTGAGCTGACGCCTGAAGAAGTTGAGCCTGATCTCGGCGCCTTACGGCGCGAAGATCGTGCGGAGCTCCTCCATGATCTTCTCTTCGGGGTGCGAGCGCGCGATCGCGAGCTCCTTCACCAGGAGGTTGCGCGCCGTGTCGAGCATCTTGCGCTCGCCGAAGGAGAGCTCCTTGTCGCCCTTGAGGACGAACAGGTCGCGAAGGACCTTGGCGATCTCGAGCACCGAGCCGGTCTTGATCTTCTCGGTGTACTCGCGATAGCGCCGGTTCCAGGTCTGCTGGTCGATCTCGACCTTCTTGTCGCGCAAGATCTTGTAGACCTTGCTCACCATGTCCTTGCCGATGATGCGTCGGAGGCCCACGGAAGCGACGTTCTCCATGGGCACCATGATCGTCATGTCGTTGTCGAGAAACCGGAGCATGTAGAACTTCTTCTCGGTGCCGGCGATCGTGCGACTCTGCACGCTCTCGATCACGCCCACGCCATGCGCGGGGTAGACGACCTTCTCACCGACTTTGAACTGCATCAGGCGGGACCCTCCGAGGACGGACTCCCAACGTAGCGGAAATTTCGGCTTTAAGCAACTATGAAGCCGCCGCGCGACGCCCAAAACGGCGTTCACAACGCGCCGCGTCAAGCAAGCTCGAGCACCATCACGACGGCGTCGATGCCCGGCGCGTAGTAGTCGCGGCGCCGCTCGCGCTCGACGAATCCGAGCCGCTGGTAGAGCGTCCGCGCAACGTCGTTTCCGATCGCGACCTCGAGCGTGACGAAGCGGGCCGCGACCTCGCGCGCATGCTCCACGACCGCCGTCGCGAGCGTCCGACCGAGTCCCCGCCCGCGCAGCTCCGGGGCGACGGCGAGGTTGAGCAGGTGCACTTCGTCGGCGACGTGCCACAGCACGACGTAGCCCGCGACGCGCTCCGGGGCGTCGGTCGGGTACGCGACCAGCGCGCGCGAGAACGGGATGTCGAGCTCGTGCCGGAACGCCCCCTCGCTCCACGGCCGCTCGAACGACACCGCCTCGATCGCGGCCACGGCCGGGACGTCGGCCGGCTGCATGGGACGCAGCGCGAACGCCCCTGCCGTCTCCGACGCCGTCACCAGCGCAGCGACGCGGTCACCAGCGCAGCAGCGCAGCCGCCCACGTGAAGCCGGCGCCGAACGCGGCCAGGCAGACGAGGCTGCCGTCGCGCACGCGACCGTCGTGCACCGCCTCGTAGAGCGCGAGCGGAATCGAGGCCGCGGTCGTGTTGCCGTAGCGATCGATGTTGTTGACGACCTTCGACTCGTCGAGCCCGAGGTCGGCGGCGACGAACTGGTTGATGCGCAGGTTCGCCTGGTGCGGGATCAGCAGGTCGAGGTCCGAGAGGCCGAGGCCGTTGAACTCGAGCGCCTCGCGGATCACCTCGGGGAAGCGCGTCACCGCGTGCTTGAAGACGAACTTGCCCTGCATGCGCGGGAACGCGGCGGGGCTGTCGCCCTCGAGGTCCTCCGGACGGATGCGCGGACGCTTGCGGCTCGCGGCCGCCTCGAGCCAGAGCTTCTCGGCGAACTTGCCCTCGGCGTGCAGGTGCGTCGAGAGGATGCCCTTCTGCGCGTCGCCCGACGGTCCGAGCACCACGGCCGCGGCACCGTCGCCGAAGATCACGCCGACCTCGCGCCCGCGCGTCGTGAGGTCGAGGCCGGTCGAGTGGATCTCGCCGCCGACGACCAGCGCGTGACGCGCGCGTCCCGCGTGCAGCATCGCGTCCGCGCAGGCGAGGCTGTAGATGAAGCCCGAGCACTGGTTCTTGACGTCGAACGCGGGGATCTGGCGCGCGCCGAGCTTCGCCGCGAGCAGACACGCGCACGACGGCCAGTCGATGTCCGGCGACAGCGTCGCGAAGATGATCAGGTCGATGTCGCCGATCCCGAGACCCGCGGCGCGCAGCGCCTCCTCCGCCGCGATCTTGCCGAGGTCGGTCGCGCCGCAGTCGGACGTGATGTGACGGCGCTCGCGGATCCCGGTGCGCTGCTGGATCCACTCGTCGGAGGTCTCCATCACGCGCGACAGCATGTCGTTGGTCACGACGTGATCGGGAACCGCCTTGCCGATGCCCAGAATTCGATTGCGCTTGACGCTCGCCCCGCCGCTGCTCATCCCCGTGTTGCTCCTCAGATCTCGAGCGTCGCCGCGCCCCACGCGAGCCCCGGGCCGGCCGCGGCGAGCAGGACACGCGCCCCGCGCGGCAGCTCGCCCGCGCGCGCGAGCGCGATCGGCAGGCCGGCCGCCATGACGTGTCCGAACTGCGCCGTCGGCACGACGGTGCGCGCGTCCGCGATGTCGAGCGCCCGCGCCGCGGCGCGCGCGGTCTCGGGCGCGACGTAGTCGAAGATCGCGAGCTCGACCTCACCCGCCTTCCAGCCGCTCTCCTCGAGCACCTCGCGCGCGACTTCGGCGAGACGCGTCTCGACGATCGGCGCGAGCGTGCCGAGGTCGGCCGACGGGTAGTGGCGTCCCTCGGCGAGGTTCTGCGCGGTGATGCGCACCGGGTACTGCCGGCTCGCCGGGTACTCGCACCAGAAGCGGTCGGCGAGCGTGCCGTCGGTGTACCAGCGCAGCGCGCGCACGCGCGGCCCGCTGCCGCCGGTGCCGACGACCACCGCGCTCGCGCCGTCCGCGAGCCGCGGCGTCAGCACGCGCCCGCGCGGCGAGAAGTCGAGCCCCGCCGAGAACACCTCGCCCGCCGCGATCAGCACGCGCGCGTAGCGCGCGTCGGACGCCGCACCCGGCACCGGCAGACGCGAGAACGCGAGCGCGAGATCGAGCGCGCACAGGAAGCCCGCGCTCTGCGCCCGCACGTCGAGCGCGCCGACCGTCGGCGCCGCGAGCTTGTCCTGCAGGAAGCAGGCCGCGCCCGGAAAGGTGACGTCCGGCGTCGCGGTCGCAAAGACGATCAAGCCGAGCTCGCCGACGCTCGTGCCCGCGGCCGCGAGCGCGTCCGTCGCGGCGCGCAGCGCGAGGTCCGAGGGCCCCTGCCCGTCCGCCGCGTGATGCCGCTGCGCGATGCCGGTCTCGCGCGCGAGCTCGTCGGGCGTCGTGCCGAGCGCGGTCGCCAGCGTCTCGTTGCCGACCGGGTCACCCGGCAGGTGACACGCGATTCCCAGCAGCCGCACGTCGTCAGGCTGCATCGGCGCGCGTGGGGAGACGGCCAGCCGACTGCTTCAGCAGGACCACCTCGAGAAGCTTGTCGGCGTAGCGGTGAACGAAACCGATGCAGCGCTCGGAGAGCTCGACGCGCGTCGTGAAGTCGGGCGGGAACGCCGGCGCCGTCGCGGCGACCGTGCGCAAGCGCGGATCGACCACCTTGCCGCGCACCTCGAAGTACGAGCCGTGCAGCGCGAGGTCGAGCGCATAATCCGGCATCTCGTCGCCGAGCCCGAGCTCTTCCTTGACGCCCGACGGCGGGATGCGGCGCGGCAGCTCCATGCGGAACAGGTAGCCGTTCGGCCGCTCCTCGAGCGTGTAGACCTCGCCATAGCGGCGCTCGCGCTCGCGCTTCTCGTCGAACGCGCCGGCCGTCTCGTAGTAGCCCTCGAAGGCCTCGCGGCTGCCGATCTTGCTCTTCTCCGCGCGACGCAGGAGCGGCGCGACGAACGGGATCAGGAGCGGTCCGTAGATGCTGCCACGGTAGATCAGCTCCGAGACCGGACGCGGCGAGATCACCGCCTCGCGCAGACGGAAGATCGCCTCCGCGGCGGCCGCGATGCCGCCGTAGAAGAACCACGGGCGCACGCCGGCGCTGTAGAAGCTCTTGTCGAGCACGAACACCGCGAACGCGAGGAACAGCAGCGGCAGCACCAGGAGGTGCAGGAAGATGTTCATCGCGGTCGCGCCCGCCGAGCTGAAGATCCGCCGGTCGCCGAAGGCGGCCTCGAGGCGGTCTTTCGTCTTGGCGGGCAGCGCGCCGAGCAGCGGCTGCGCGAGCATCACCAGGATCGGCACGATGCGCGGGCCGCTGGAGGCGCCGAGCGGCGGCAGCAGCATGTCGCGCGCCTCGTCGAAGTCGATCTCGAGCTCGCCGCGGAACGGTGCCGTCCGCTTCGGCGGCTGCTGCAGCGGCGGCGCGACCTTCTTCTCGACCTTGCCGAGTCGAATCACGGGGGCCGGTGCCGGTGCCGGCGCGGCAGCGGCCGGCTTGGCAGCAGCGGCGGCCGGAGCGCTCGGCGCGGCCGCCGGGGCGGGCGCAGGCGTAGCCGGAGCCGCAGGAGCAGACGCCGCAGCGGCCGGCTCCGGGGCCGGCGCGGACGCTGCAGCCGTAGGCGCCGCGGCGCCGTTACCGGTCTTGAAGCGCGACGGGAAGTCCGGACCGAAGGTCTTGTCCGGATGGAGCGCCCGAGCGCGGGCGATCAGGACGTCCTCGGTCTCCGGGATGTTCGGGTTGGGGACGCAGCAGTCGACCGGACAGACCGCGGCGCAGGCCTCGTGGTCGTAGAAACCGACGCACTCGGTACACTTGTCAGGAACGATGTAGAAGGTTTCGTTGCTGAGCGGCGGGTGCTTCGCTCCCTGCCACTCGTACTCGACGCCCCCTTGGTAGATCGCGGTGTTCGGACACTCTGGTTCGCAGGCACCGCAGTTGATGCACTCGTCGGTAATCATCGTCGCCATCGCGACCGAACCTCCCGGATCCCAGCGGCTTCGAACCCGTCTCGCTGCGCGGCATCCCGCTGCGGCATGCCGACGACGAACGAAGGAGCCTTACAAGCTCCACCCCGAGGAGACAAGGCGGCCGTTTTGCATGTCGAAGCCCCGGCTCGCGTCTGCCATGGCGCAAGGTGCGCGTGTAACGTACGAAAAGACGTGGGCTGGCTTGTCACGACGGCGGAGGTATGTAATCCTCGGCCGATCGGGTTGAATCCTTGTTTTACAAAAACAAGGATCGACGAACGGGACAGACAGAGGGAGGAGGTGACACGATGCGGAAGATGATCGAGGCGGGGGCCATTGCGGCCGGACTTCTCATGCTGGTGTCGGCTGGCACGGGCTGCTCGAGCGGTCAGAAGGGCCCGAGCCCGGCCGAGCAGGCCGCGAGCCGCGCCGAGGCGGCGGCGTCGCGCGCCGAGGCGGCTGCGACCCGTGCGCAGCAGGCCGCGGATCGCGCCGAGGCCGCAGCGTCGAAGGCCGAGGCGATTTTCCAGAAGAACATGCGCAAGTAATTCCCGCGCATCCTTCTGGAGAACCATTGAAAGCGGCGACCTTGGGGCGACCCAGGTCGCCGCTTGCATTTTGAGCGACGTCCCGCGCTCGGTGCTCGGGTTGCATTTGCGCGCGCGGGAGCGAAGCTCGCGCGAACGAAGCGCTCCGCGAACGAAGCGCTCGACGCTCGTTCGCTCCTCCGTGCCGCCTGGTGCTACTCGAGCGTGCGCAGCGCACGGGCGATCGCGTCGAAGCCGCGCTCGAGGTTCGTCCGCGACGTCGCGTACGAAAGTCGGATGTGCTGCGGCGCCGCGAAGTCGTCGCCGGCGACGAGCGCGACGCGCGCTTCGGCGAGCAGGAACGCGCACACGCGCTGCGCGTTGCCGAGCGGCTCGCCGCGCCAGCGCCGCTCGAACAGCCCCGACACGTCGGGGAAGGCGTAGAACGCTCCCGACGGCTTCACGCAGGTCACGCCCGGCAGATCGGCGAGTCGCTGCATCACGTAGTCACGCCGCCAGCGGAACTCGTCGACCATCGCCGGCAGCTCGTCCTGCGGGCCGGTGAGCGCCTCGACCGCCGCCGCCTGCACGATGGCGGTCGGGTTCGACGTGCACTGCCCCTGGATCGTCGCCATCGCCTTCACGACGTCGGCCGGCGCGGCCGCGTAGCCGAGACGCCAGCCGGTCATCGCGTAGGTCTTCGAGACCGAGTTCACGATCACCGTGCGCTCGCGCAGCTCGGGCGCGATGCGCAGCAGGTGCGGCGGCCGCGCGTCGTCGAAGTAGAGCATCTCGTAGACGTCGTCGGCGATGATCGCGACGTCGGGATGCTTCAGCAGCACCTCCGCGAGGGCGCGCAGCTCGCTCTCCTGGTACGCGGCGCCGGTCGGGTTCGACGGGCTGTTGAGCACGACGCCGCGCGTGCGCTCGTTGATCGCCGACGCGAGCTGCTCCGGACGGAGCTTGAAGCCCTGCGACGCCGGCGCCTGCACGACGACCGGGGTCGCGCCCGCGAGCACGAGCATGTCGGCGTAGCTCACCCAGAACGGCGCCGGCAGCACGACCTCGTCGCCCGGTCCGAACAGCGCCTGGAACGCGTTGTAGAGCGTGTGCTTGCCGCCGCAGCTGACGATCGTCTCGTCGACCGAGTACTCGAGCCCGTTCACGCGCTTGAGCTTCGCGACCACCGCCTCGCGCACTTCCTTCGTGCCCGCGACCGGCGTGTACTTCGTCATGCCGGCCTCGAGCGCGCGGATCGCCGCGTCCTTGATGCGCTGTGGGGTGTCGAAGTCGGGCTCGCCGGCGCCGAAGTCGATGACCTCGACGCCGCTCGCGCGCAGCCGCGCGACCTCTGCCGTCACGGCGAGCGTCGCCGACGGCTTGATCAGCTTGGTCCGGGAGGAAAGACGCATCCTAGCCTCGTGAGCGGACGTCCCCCGCTCTCTTCTTCAGCCGTTCCTTGAACCGCTCCAGCACGAAGTCCGGGACCAGGTTGCGTACGTCTCCGCCGAAGGTCGCGACCTCCTTCACGAGCCGCGAGCTGGTGTAGAAGTACTGCTCACCCGCCATCATGAAGACCGTCTCGATGTTCGGCCTCAGGTGGCGGTTCATCATCGTCATCTGGAACTCGTACTCGAAGTCGGACACTGCGCGCAGGCCACGGATCAGCACACGCGCGCCGATTCGCTCAGCATAGTCGACCAGCAGACCGGTGAAAGAGTCCGCGATCACACGATCGCCGACGTCGCGGAGCGACTCGCGGATCATCTCGACGCGCTCTTCCGGGGTGAACATCGCCGCGTCCTTGTTCGGATTGTACGCGACGGCGACGGTCACCCGCGGGAAGACGTGCAACGCGCGTCGGATGATGTCGATGTGACCGTTGGTGATCGGATCGAACGAGCCCGGGTAGATCGCCATGGGCACGTTCTGCAGCGAAGACGACTTCTTCGCCGCCTTGGAGGTCGAGCGCCTAGGGGTGGGCATGTGCGGGAACCTCGCGGCAATCACCGGGCTGCGCCGTGGCCCGCAGCAGCGTCAGCATGCTGTCGCCGCACGGACGCTCGAGCTCGCGCACGAGCGCGTTCGGCCACGCGAGCGGCTCGGTGCGAGCGTGCTCGATGAGGATCCATCCGTCCGCGGCCACGACGCCGCGCGCGACGAGAGCGTCGAGCGCGCGCTCGGCAAGCCCGGCGCGGTACGGAGGATCGACCAGGACGAGATCGAACGGAGCTTCTGCGGCGAGCCGGGCGATGGCTCGCTCGACCGGCTCGACCAGCACGCGAGCGCGATCGGCGACGCCCGTCTGCTGAAGGTTGGCCTGCAGGATACGCGCGACGTCACGGTCGTGCTCCACGGCGACCAGCTCGCGAGCGCCACGCGACAGCGCCTCGATGCCGAGCGCGCCGGTGCCGGCGAACAGGTCGAGGACGCGAGCGCCTTCGATTGCGCCGCGATGCTCCAGTATGCCAAAGGCGGATTCGCGTAGCCGCGCACCGCTCGGTCGCACGCGCAGTCCAGGGGGCACGCGCAGCCGTCGGCCCTTGGCCGTACCTGCGATCACGCGCATCGACCCGTACCGACAGGCTGCACGTGGCGCTGTTTGGCAGAACACCATCGGAGGCGCAAGGAAACGGAATGCTGTGGGCGGTCGTGCCGGCGAAGCTCGGTGGCGCGGTGAAGACGCGTCTGGGCGCGACGCTGACTGCGTCGCAGCGCCACGCGCTCGCGCAGGCGATGCTGTCCGACGTGCTCGCGACCCTCGCCGCGGTGCCGACGCTCGCGGGAACGGTCGTGGTGACGCGCGACGACGTGGTCGAGTCGCTCGCCGAGCGTCACGGCGCGATCGCCCTGCACGAGACCCGTGGCGGCGGGCTCAACGCCGCCGTCGCCGAGGGCATCGCGGCCTGTCGCGCGCGCGGCGCGACCGCCGTCGTCGTGGTGATGGGCGACCTGCCCTGCCTCGACGCGCGCGAGCTCGCGTCCGCCCTCGAGCGCCTGCCCGAGCGCGGCGTCCTCGCGGTCCCCTCGCTCGACGGCACCGGGACGAACGTCCTCGCCGTGCGCCCGCTCGACGTCCTGCCGGAGACGCACTTCGGACCCGGCAGCCTCGCGCTGCACCGCACGGCGGCGCAGTCGCGCGGGCTCGAGCTGGTCACGTGCGAGCTGCGCGGCGCCGCGCTCGACGTCGACACCGCGCAGGACCTCGCAGTGCTCGGCGGCCGCTCGACGTGCGGTCACGCGACCCGCGCCGTCCTCGACGCCTTCGCGAGCGAGCGCGCGCCTTTGCGCGACGGCTGACGCACGAGCTGCCGGGCGACGCCCCGGCCGCGGGCAAGCGCTACTTCTTCTGCTCCATCGGCTTGCCGCAGCACGTCAGGTCGCCGCTCCCCGCCTTGGTGACGATGAACTGCGCGCCGCACTGCGTGCAGACGTAGATCTTTCCGAGCTGGCTGGGCATGGAATCTCCTCGAACGGTTGTGGCGATCTCTTTTGCCGGACGAGGCGCGACGCGCAAGCGCCGCACGCCTCAGCGGTTCGCGAAGCGCGGCCGGCGCTTCTCGCGAAAGCTCGCGATCCCCTCGTCGCGGTCGCGGGTCGACTGCAGCAGCACGTAGAGGTCGCCCTCGAGCCGCAGCCCCTCGGCGAGCGGCAGGTCGAAGGCGGCGAGCATGGCTTCCTTGGCGAGCCGCTGCGCGATCGGCGCGCGCTCGGCGAGCTGCGCCGCGAGGCGCGCGCCCTCGGCGAAGAGACTTCGCGCAGCGACCACGCGGTGCACGAGCCCGAGTCGGAGCGCGCGCGTCGCGCGCACGGTCTCGCCGAGCAGCAGCATGTGCAGCGCCCGCGCCGCGCCGACGACGCGCGGCAGCCGCTGCGTCCCGCCGTGCCGCGGCAGCGCGCCGCGCGCGATCTGCGTCAAGCCAAAACGTGCGCGCGGCGCCGCGAGGCGCAGATCGCAGGCCAGCGCGAGCTCGAAGCCGACGTCGAGCGCGTCGCCCTGCACGAGGCAAATCACCGGCACGCGCAGCGCCGCGACCGCCGCGACCGCGTCCGCCGCTCGCGGCGATGGCTCGACCTCCGCCGGACGACAGAACGCCGCACCGCGCGAGCGCAGGACGACGACGCGCACGTCCTCGTCGAGGTCGATCTCCGCCGCGGCCGCCGCGAGCTCCGCGTGCAGCTCGGCCGTCAAGCATGGTCCGGCGGCGCCGCCGAGCAGCGTGATCGTGCAGACGCCGCCGTCGCGCGCGACCTCGACCGCGTCCTGCACGGTGCGCCGCGCGGGACGCGCCATCAGCGCTCCGCGGCGAGCTGCTCGCGGAGGTCCTTGCGCAGGATCTTGCCGAGCGGATTGCGCGGCAGCTGATCGACGATCTTGATCACCTCGGGCTTCTTGAAGCTCGCGAGCCGCTGTCGGCAGTACTCGGAGAGCTCCTCGGGGGTCGCGCTGGCGCCGGGACGCAGGACGACCGCCGCCGCCACGATCTGCCCCCACTCGACGCTCGGCAGGCCGAGCACCGCGACCTCCTCCACCGCGGGATGTCCCTGCAGGATCGACTCGACCTCGGCCGGCGCGATGTTCTCGCCGCCGCGGATGATCATGTCGTCCTTGCGGCCGACCAGGAACACGTAGCCGTCGTCGTCGACGTAGCCGAGGTCGCGCGTGTGCAGGAAGCCGTCCGGCTCCATGCGCGCGCCGCCCTCGACGTCGCCCGCGTAGCCCTTCATGACGCGCGGCGTGCGCACCAGGATCTCGCCGGTCTCGCCCGGCGGCAGCTCGTTGCCGGCCTCGTCGACCACCTTGATCTCGACGTCGGGCAGCGGACGGCCGATCGAGTGCAGACGACGCAGCACGACCTCGTCCGCGGCGGGATCGCCGGTGAGCTTGTGGTCCTCGGGTCCGAGCACGGTGAGCGTCGACGTGGTCTCCGTCTGACCGAAGGCGTTCACGAAGCCGCACGTCTTGGGAAACGCCTCGAGCGCGCGGCGGATCACCGGGAACGGCATCGGCGCGCCGCCGTAGGACAGGTTCGTCATGCTCGAGAGATCGGTGCTCGCGAAGCGCGGGTGGTCGAGGATCTGCTTCAGCATCGTCGGCACGACGAACGCGTGCGTGACGCGCTCGCGCTCGACCGTCGCGAGCCACTCGCCGGCGTCGAACTGGCTCAGCAGCACGAGCTTCCGGCCGGTCCAGATCGAGGTCATGATGTTGGTCGCGCCGGCGATGTGGTAGAGCGGCACGCACAGCAGCGCGGTGCCGCGCGGCTCGCCGTCCGCCATCTCGACGGTGCCGACGACGTACGCCGTGAAGTCGCCGAAGCTCAGCATCACGCCCTTCGGCAGCGACGTCGTCCCGCTCGTGTACATCAGCACCGAGGTGTCGGACTCCTCGACGTCCGCGTCCTCGATGTCCTCGTCGGCGCTCGCGATCAGCGACTCGACGGTGTCCCCGCCCTCGCCATCGATCGAGACGCGCTGCATGTCGCCCGGCAGCTTGTCGCGCAGCTGGTCGAGCAGCGGCGCGTAGCGCTCGCCGTAGACCAGCACGCGCGGCGCCGCCTTGCCGATCATGTGCTCGAGCTCGTGCAGCTTCGCGCGGTAGTTGAGCGGCACGAAGGTCGCGCCGGTCGTCGCGGTCGCGTAGTAGCACTCGACGTAGCGGTGCGAGTTGGTCGCGAGCACGGCGACGTTCGAGCCGCGCCCGACGCCGCGCGCGGCGAGCGCGCGCGCGAGGCGCCGCACGCGCGACAGCGTCTCGGCATAGGTCGCACGATGCTCGCCGTAGACCAGGATCTCCTGGTCGCCGAACATCGAGGCGGGGATCGAAAGAAAGTTGGCGGTGTTCATTGCTCCCGCGGTCCTATCGCGGAGCCGATGCGACGCTCAAGCCGCAGGCCGTCCGCGAGCGGCAGATCGATGCCGCGTCTGACGCACTGCTTCGCCGCGCGCAGCAGCCGCGGGTCGGCGCTCGCGAGGCGACGGGCGAGCCTGCGCGCGGTCGTGAGCAGGCGCGACGGCGGGACGGCCTCGAGCGCGAGCCCGATCCGCGCCGCCTCGCGTCCGTCGATCCACTCGCCCGCGAGCAGCACGCTCGCGGCGCGCGAAAGTCCGATCGCGCGCGGCAGCGTCTGCGTCCCTCCGACGCCCGGGATCAGCCCGAGCCCGGTCTCCGGCAGCGCGAAGCGCGCGTCCGTCGTGCAGACGAGGAAGTCGCACAGCAGCGCCATCTCGAGCCCACCGCCGACCGCGTAGCCGTGCACGGCGGCAAGCGACACGCACGGCAGCGTCGACCACAGGCGCCACACGTCGCGCACCTGACGCACCTCGCGCGCGCGCACCGGCGACGGCGCGGTGCCGAACTCGTTCAGGTCGCCGCCGGTCGAGAACGCGCGTCCCTCGCCGCGCACGACGAGCACGCTGACCTCGGGCTCGCGGTGCAGCCACTCGAGCGTCGCGAAGATCTCGTCGCGCATCGTCTTGTCGTACGCGTTGAGCGTCTCCGGGCGGTCGAGCGTCAAGGTGACGATGCGGTCCTCGCGCTCGAGGCGCGTCGCGGGACGGCGGGCCTCGCTCATGCGATGCACCGTCCGGCGCGCAGCGTCGCGCGCACCCGAAGCGACGCGAAGCCGTCGCGCGGCGACCACGCGTCCGCGACCAGCAGATCGCACGGCGCTCCAGGCGTCCAC
This sequence comes from Candidatus Binatia bacterium, assembly GCA_036563615.1. Classification (NCBI taxonomy): domain Bacteria; phylum Candidatus Binatota; class Binatia (SeqCode); species Binatia bacterium. The sequence continues at coordinate 270,621 of DATCMB010000022.1, read as the reverse complement.
GGCGGCGCTGCCGCTTCGCCGCGCAGCCGCGCCGCCGAAGAGGTGAACAGCTCGAGCGCCGAAGCCGGATCGAGCCTCTCCTCGGGCGCCAGCACGACGTCGCCCGCGCGACGCTCGACCGCGGCGTCGAGGCCGAGGCGCGGATCGAGCGGCACGACCGGAGCGTCGCTGCCCGCGACGACGTGCGCACCGGCCTTGCGCAGCGTCGCGAGCGGATAGAGCCAGGGCCAGAGCGGCTCCTCGACCTCGCGCCGGTACTTGTCGCCGCGCGCGGCGAGAAACGCCGGCTGCGTGACGACCGCGACGCCCGCCGACGCGAGCCGCGTCACGAGCTCGGGCGGACAGAGCGACGCGTGCTCGATGCGATCGGGCTCGAGCGTCGAGCGCGGCGGCACTGCGGCGGCGGTGCGCAGCGGCGTTGCAGCGATGGCGCGCGGCCTCGTCGCAGCGCTGCTGCGCGGCGGCGCCGCGGCGAGCGCGTCGAGCACCGCGGCGACGACGTCCGCCTCCACCGCGTGCACCGCGACCGCCAGACCGAGCCGCCGCGCGCGCGCGACGGCGTCGCGAAACGCGGGCGCCCTCGCCTCCTCCTCCGCACGCGCGAGCAGCTTGACGCCCGCGATCTCGACGCGTCCCGCCGCCGCCTCGCGCGCCGCCGCGACCTCGTCCGCGTCGCGCACGTAGGCGCGAACGCGCTGCGGCAGCGCGCCGCTCTCGACCGCGCGCGCGAGCAGCGCGACGCGCGCGGCGTCGTTGCTCGCCGTCACCTCGTCGACGTGCACGACGCCGTGGCGCGAGAGCTCCGCGCCGACGGCGCGCAGCCCGCGCAGGATCCCCTCTTCGCCGAGCGGTCCGACGACGCGCGTGATCTCCGGCTCGAGCCCGTAGACGACGGCGAGCGGCGCGCCGTCGGGAGCATTCGCGACGTGCGCCGCGCCGAGCGGCCCGAGCTGCTGCTCGACGCGACGAAGGGCGAGAGAGTTGAGCAGCGAAGCGTGCCGCGTCGCGTGGCGGACGCGCAGCGGCACGTCCGGCACCGCGACGTCGAGCTCGGCGCGCGTCGGGTGGCGATGCTCGGCGAGCCAGGCCTCGTCGTAGCCGGTCGCACGCAGCCACCTGCTCGGCGACGCGCCGCGCGCGGCGTCGACGAGGCGCGTGAGCAGCTCCGCGATCGTCGCCGGCCGCGGGCGCGTGAGATCGAGCGCCTCGCGCTCCGCCGCGCACGCGACCAGGTGCACGTGCGCGTCGCTCAGCGCGGGCAGCAGCAGCGCGTCGGGGTCGCCGAGCGCGTCCGCCGGAGCGCGGCGGTCCGCCGGCAGCGCCGCGAGCGGCGTGCAGGACGCGACGCGTCCCTGCGCGACGCGCAGCAGCACCGGCTCGGCCGCGCGCAGCGCGCCACGCGCATCCGGCGCGAGCGGCCGTCCGACGACCAGGACGTCGCTCAGTCGGACGACGGCAGCGGCTTCGCTTCCTTGAGCTTCATCTCGGTGCCGCAGCACGAGATGCTCCCGCTGCCCGACTTGTTGCAGAGCGCTTCGGTGCCGCAGCTCTCGCACAGGTAGCGCTTGCCCAGCGTGTTGGCCATCGTTCTGCCTCCCGATCGTCGATCGTCAATCTCAAACGGGACGGATCGTCCCGCTCACGTCTGCACCGGAATGGTCGCGACCTCGACCGGCACGTCGCCGGCGTCGCCCTCGACCGCGAGACGACGTCCGGTCTCGGCCACCGCCGCGCGCACGCGCGCCAGCGCCGCCAGGCCACCGTCCGGCAGCCGCACGACGCTGGTCACCCGTCCGACCTCGCCGTCTCCGTCCTTCACCTTCGCACTGCCAGAGAACGACGCGGACGCGTCCGCGGTCAAGCGGACCAGCAGCCAGTTGACGTGCCCGCGCGCCGCGACGCGCTCCATCACCTCCTGCCCGAGGTAGCAGCCCTTGCGGTAGGATACGGCGCGCGCGAAGCACGGCACCTCGGCGGCGAGCGTCTGCGGGCCGTAGTCGACGTCGGCGCGCGCCCAGCCGGCGACGACGCGCTGCACCTCGAGCGCGTCCGCACCGACGCGGCGTGCGCCTTGTGCGACGAGCGCCTCGGCGAGCGCGTCGCGCGCGCCGGCGTCCGACGTCCAGACGCGGAACGCGTCGAGGCCCATGTCGCGAGTACGGGCGACGCGCAGCTTCGCACCACCGTGCTCGACCTCGAGGTGCGCGCACTCGGCGAGCGCGCGCAGCGCGTCCGCGTGCGCCGGGAGCGCGCCCGCCAGCACCTCGATCGCGCGCGGGCCGCGCAGCGCGACGCCGTGCGCGACCAGCTCGTCGAGCTCGACGTCGTCCGCGACGATGAAGCGCTCGAGCGCCTCGCGGACGCGCGAGCGCGCCGGCGCGTCGGTCTCGAGCCAGAACGCGTCCGCGAGCGCCAGCACGAGCAGGTCCGCCACCGGACGCCCTTGCTCGGTGAGCAGCAGCGCGTACGTCCCCTGCCCCGCCGCGAGCGACGCCACGTCGTTCGACAGCATGCCTTGCAGGAAGCTCGTGCGATCCTCGCCGCGCGCCGCGAGCAGCGCGCGGTCGTCGAGCGGCGACAGCGCCGCGCCCTCTCTCAGCGCGCCGAGGTCGTCGCGCAGCCGATCAACGTCCTGGATCGAGAGCGTGCTCATCGCTCCTCGTCTCGGTAGCAGAGGGTGCGCGAAGCGTGCCAGATTGCGCGCAGGGAGAGCAACGTGAGCTATCAGGACATTCTCTACGAGGTGCGCGACCAGGTCGCGTGGGTGACGATCAACCGGCCGCAGCGGCGCAACGCGTTTCGGCCCGAGACGGTCGACGAGCTGATCGACGCCTTCAAGAAGGCGTGGGCCGACCGCGGCGTCGGCGTCGTCGTCCTGTCTGGCGCCGGCAACACCTTCTGCTCGGGCGGCGACCAGAAGGAGCGCGGCCCGCACGGCTACGGCGACCGTCCCGGCATCGGGCTCGACGTCGCCGGCCTGCACGGCGTGATCCGCGCGATCCCGAAGCCGGTGATCGCGATGGTCGACGGCTACGCGATCGGCGGCGGACACGTGCTGCACGTCGTCTGCGACCTCACGATCGCGTCGGACCGCGCGATCTTCGGCCAGGTCGGACCGAAGATGGGCAGCGTCGACCCGGGCTTCGGCACCGCGTACCTCGCGCGCGTCGTCGGCGAGAAGAAGGCGCGCGAGATCTGGTTCCTGTGCCGTCAGTACGGCGCGCAGGAAGCGCTCGAGATGGGGCTCGTGAACAAGGTCGTTCCCGCGGATCGTCTGCGCGAGGAGGTCGAGGCGTGGTGTCGCGAGCTCAACGCGATGAGCCCGACCGCGCTCAAGATCGCCAAGGCGTCGTTCAACGCCGATACCGACCACATCCACGGCAACACCGAGCTCGGCTTCGCCGCGCTCGAGCTGTACTACGGGAGCCCCGAAGGTCAGGAGGGACGCAAGGCCTTCGAGGAGAAGCGCCCGCCCGAGTTCGCGAAGTTCAGACGCTGATTCCGCCGGATTCGTGCCGACGGCGCGCGCGCCGTCAGCCGTCGCGCAGGATGCGCATCGCCTGCGCGGCGCTCGCGCCGTCGTGCACGATCGCCATGAAGGCGCGCGTGATCGCCGACGGCTTCTCGTGCTGGATCACGTTGCGCCCGTAGACGATTCCCGCGGCGCCCTGCTTCATGACCTGCTCGGTGCGCGCGAAGATCTCCTCCTCCGACGCCTTGCCGCCGCCGCGCACGAGAACCGGCTTGCCGCCAGCGACGCGCACCACGCGGTGGAAGTCCGCGAGGTCGTCCGTGGGATCCGCCTTGATGACGTCGGCGCCGAGCTCGACCGCCTGGCGGACGAGCGTCGTGATGCGCGTCACGTCGCCGTCGACGGCGAAGCCGCCCTTGCCGTCGGGCTTCATCGCGATCGGCTCGACCATGAGCGGCATACCGAAGCGCTCGCACTCGGGCTTCAGCCGGCAGAGGTTCTCGACGCACTGCCGGTGCAGATCGACCTCGCCCGGCACCAGCAGCAGGAACGCGACCACGCAAGCCGCGTCGAGCCGCACCGCCTGCTCGACGCCGCCGTCCATCAGGCTGCAGAAGAGCTCGTCGGGCGGGTTCGGTCCGTAGACGTTCGCCACGTCGACGCGCGCGACGAGCGCCGGCTTGTGCTTGCCCGGAATGCTCTGCAGAAGCGGCGCCTGCCCGGGCGTGAGCTGGATCGCGTCGGGGTTGGCCTCGACGATGGTCCGGATCGCCGCCGGCATGTCCTCGATGCCGCCGAGGAAGGTCGGCTCGTTGAACACGCCGTGGTCAATCGCAACATCGAAGCAGCGCCCGTCGGGCGCGAACAGACGTCCGAGACGTGGTGCCACGCTCATGAGCTGGTCCCCGCGGTGGCGGCGCGCACCGTGCTCCCGGCGCGCGCCGGCAGCGCGTACGTCTCCTCGAGGTAGGCGACGATGTCGGCCGACTCGAAGAGCGCACGCCCCGTGTTCGGATCGAAGAGATACGGCACCTGCATCTTGCCGGAACGCGCGACGAACGCCTCGCGCTTCGGGCTGCCCTTGGCGACGTTGTGCAGGAGGTACGGCAGCTCGAGCTCGCACAGCGTCTCGCGCACGAGCCGACAGTACGGCGACGCCTCGAAGCTCCAGAGCTCGAGCGGTTGCTCCGGCGCGCGCGACGGACGCGCCCACGCACCCTTCATCGGCCGCCACAGCGTGCCCGCAACGAGCGTCGCCATGACGAGCGGCTGCGCGAAGTGCCACGGCGGGCTGCCGTCGCCGTACTGCTCGTAGAGGTAGCGCACGATGTCGTCGGATTCGTACATCGCGTGGCCGGTGTTCGGGTCGACGAGCCAGGGAAACTGCTTCTTGCCGCCGCGCGCCACCACGGTCGGACGGAAGCGCTCGCCGTTCTTCGGGCACGGGCGCACGAGCGCGTCGAGGTCGAGCATCGACAGCGCCTCGCGCACCTTGCGGCAGAACGGGCAGGCCTCGAACTCGTAGAGCTCGAGGAGCTTCTCGGGCCGCTTGCCGAGCTTTCCGACGGCGAGCCCGGCCCCGAGACGCGCGACGCTCGAGCCCAGCGACGTCGCCACATCCAGCGCTCGACGCATCGCCCGCTCCTTCCCGGACTCAGACCGGCGTGAGCCAGCTGCGGTAGCGCTCGTTGCGGCCCCGCACGATGTCGAAGAAGTCTTTCTGCAGCGAGGACGTCACCGGGCCCGGCGTCTCGCGTCCGACGCGACGGCCGTCGAGCTCGCGGATCGGCGTGATCTCGACCGCGGTGCCGGTGAGGAACGCCTCGTCGGCGATGTAGATCTCGTCGCGCGTGATGCGCTCCTCGCGCACGTCGACGCCGCGGTCGCGCAGGATCTTGATCACCGAGTCGCGCGTGATGCCCGGCAGGATCGAGTGCCCGCCCGGCGTCTTCACCACGCCGTCGCGCACCACGAAGATGTTCTCGCCGCTGCCCTCCGCGACGAAGCCCTCGGTGTCGAGCATGAGCGCTTCCTGGAAGCCGCCCGAGCGCGCTTCGTGCGACGCGAGGATCGAGTTCACGTAGTTCCCGACCGTCTTCGCCTTCGACATCAGCGTGTTCGAGTGGAAGCGGTGGAACGACGAGGTCTTCGCGCGGATGCCCTTGGTGATGCCCTCGTCGCCGAGGTAGGCGCCCCAGCGCCAGGCCGCGATCGCGACCCGCACCGGATTCTCCGCCGCGAGGCCCATCTCGCCGTCGCCGAGGAAGACGAGCGGGCGGATGTAGCACTCCTCGAGCCCGTTCTTGCGCACCGTCTCGACGCACGCGTCGTCGATCTCCTGCTCGCCGAACGGGATCTCGAGACCGAGGATGCGCGCCGAGTCGAACAGGCGGCGGTTGTGCTCGCGCAGGCGGAACACCAGAGAGCGCCCGTCGTCGCCGCGGTAGCAGCGAATGCCCTCGAAGACGCCGAGGCCGTAGTGCAGGGTGTGCGTCAGAACGTGGACGTTCGCCTCGTCCCAGGGAACGAAGCGGCCGTCGAGCCAGATCCAGCTACTCTTCTCCACGGATGCTCCTTTGCTCGCCTACCCGCTCGCGGCGCGGCCGACGAGGCGCTGGAAGACGTCTCGCACGGCGTCGCGATGGCGATCGAGCTCCTCTAGCAAAACCTCCCCGGCCTGCGCCCCCTCCTCCGTGATGCCCATGCGGCGGGCGACGCTCACCAGCGCGACGGGGTCGCGCGTGATGCGCTCGATCGGGTGCTCGCCCTCGATGCGCAGCCGGTTCTCGAGCCCGCGCAGGAACGAGTGCGCGGCGACCAGCGTGCGGAGGTCGTCGGGCGACAGCAGCCCGGCCGCGCCGAGCGCGTCGAGCAGCGGGCGCGTCGCGCGCTGCCGGAGCTCGGGGCGGGCGTGCCCGTGCTCGAGGGCGAGCGCCTGGGCGATGAACTCGATGTCGACGAGCCCGCCGCGCCCGACCTTGAGATTGACGTGCTTCTCGTCCTCGCGCGCGAGCTCGCGCTCCATGCGGCTGCGCATGCGCGCGATCTCGGCGAGCTCCTCGCGCGTCAGCCCGCGTCCGAAGACGAACCCCTCGATGATCTCGTGAATCTTCTTGGCGAGCGGCTCCGGTCCGCACACCGTACGCGCGCGGATCAGCGCTTGCCGTTCCCACAGCGCCGACGATTGCGCGTGGTAGTGCGCGAAGCCCTCGAGCGAGGTGACCAGCGGACCGAAGCGCCCCGACGGCCGCAGCCGGGTGTCGATCTTGTAGACGTAGCCCTCGCGGGTCGCGAGCTGCAGCACGAGCAGCAGGAGCTGCGCGACCTTGGCGAAGAACTCCTGCGGGCCGAGCACGGTCCGCTCGTCGGCGTGCTGCTCGGACGTCTCCGCCGTCGGCGGTGGTGCTTCGCTCTCCGGCGACGGCCCGTAGATGAAGATCAGATCGAGGTCCGAGTGGTAGTTGAGCTCGCGTCCGCCGAGCTTGCCGAGCGCCACTACCGCGAGCGACAGCCCCGCGGGCGGCACGTAACGACGGCTGCGCTCGGCGAGCGCGATGTCGTACGCGCGCGACAGGCAGACCTCGGCGAGGTCGCTGAGCTGCGTGCTCACCTCGCTGTAGTGCAGCTCGCCGAAGACGTCGCGCGAGCCGATGCGAAGGAACTCGTCGTTGCGGTAGCGACGCAGGACGTCGAGCTGGCCCTCGAAGTCCGGCGCCTGCTCGAGCAGCGCATCGAGCTCGCGCGCGAAGTCGTCGCGCGACTTGTGCACCACCGCGAGATCCGCGCGCACGAGCGTGTCGAGCAGCTCGGGATGCTGCAGCAGCGTGTTCGACAGGTAGTCGCTCGACGCGAACAGCGTCACCAGCAGGCGCAGCGTCGCCGGGTTCTCGGCGAGCAGCGCGAGGAACGTCCGCCGCGCGCCGACGCGCACCAGGAAGTCCGCGAGACGCGCGAGCGCGCGGTCGGGCCGCGCCGTCTGGCGGACGGCGTCGAGCAGCGCCGGCGCGAGCGCGACCAGCGTGCGGCGGCTGACGGCGCTCGCGCGCGCGTGCGGCGCGCCGTCGCGGATCAACCGCAGCGCCGCGAGCGCCGCGTCGGGATCCTCGAAGCCGAGCCGCGCCGCGCGCTCGCGCGCGTCCGGCGCGTCGAGCTCGTCGATCAGGGTGCGGGTCGCCTCGTCCGCGGAGCGCAGCGTCTGCTCGCGGCGCTCGCGGAAGAGCTCGGAGAACGCGGCGCGCACGACCGACGTGTGGCGCGCGTGGGTTTCCTCGAAGCGCGCGAGCGCGTCGCCGCCGAGACGCCGCCGCCACACCGGCCCCTCGCCCTCGAGGTGCAGGCCGAGGCGACGCGCGACGATCGTGCGCCCCTCTGCATCTTCGGGCAGGACGTGTACTTGACGGTCCTCGTCGATCTGCAGCGCGTGCTCGACGCGACGCAGCCACGGGTACGCGGCGGCGAGCGCCTCGCCGTCGGACGGCTGCAGGAGCCCGATCTCGAGAAGCCTCTGCAGGAGCCCGAGCGTGCTGCGCTCGCGTAGCCGACGGTCCTTGCCGCCGTGCACCATGGCGAAGGACTGCACGAGGAACTCGATCTCGCGGATGCCGCCGGGGCCGAGCTTGACGTTGCGCTCTCCCCTGCCCTTGCCGCGCTCCTGCGCCTCGACGCGCGCCTTCATCGCCTCGAGGTCGGCGATCATCGTGTAGTCGAGCGTGCGTCGGTAGATGAACGGCTCGAGCTCGGCGAGCAGCAGGTCGCCGAGCTCGCGATCGCCGCCGACCGGCCGCGCCTTGAACAGCGCGGCGCGCTCCCAGGTCTGGCCGAGCGCCTCGTAGTACTGCAGGGTGCCGGCGAGCGAGTTGGTGAGCGGCCCGTTCATGCCGTCGGGACGCAGCCGCAGGTCGACGCGGAAGACGAAGCCGTCGGCGGTCACCTCGGAGAGCAGCTTCGAGGTCCGCTCCGCGAGCCGCGTGAAGAAGTTCTGCGCCGCGAGCGCGCCGCGAGCGCCACCCGAGCTGGTCGCGGCGTCGCTCTCGTGGACGAACACGAGGTCGACGTCCGAGCTGTAGTTGAGCTCGCACGCGCCGAGCTTGCCGAAGCCGAGCACGGCGAAGCGGTTGCGCCGTCCGCCCTCGAGCTCGAGCGTGCCGTGCTGCGCCTCGAGCTGCGCGCGCGCGACCGCGGTTGCGGCGGTGATCGCCGTCTCCGCGGTCTCGGTCAGGCCGACGAAGGTCTCGGTGATCGGCGCGAGCCCCCAGAGGTCGCGCGCACCGATGCGCAGGTACGCGCGCTGCCGCCAGCGTCGCAGCTCGCGCGCCGCCGCACCCTGCTCGTGCGCGAGCTCGACCAGCGCGTCGACGTCGAGCTCGGGCGGCGGCAGCTCGTCGCGCACCGCGGCGCGCAGCCAGCCCGGCCAGTCGTCGAGCGAGCGCAGCACGCGGCTCAGGTGGCCGCTGCCGCCGAGCAGGACGAAGAGCGCGATCCGCTCCTCATGCGAGAGGCCCCCGAGAACCTCGGCGACGTCGGACAGGTCGGCCGCGCGCGCGAGCGCGAGCTCGGGCTGCGCGGCGTACGCCGCCTCGCCCTCGACGAGCTCGGGCGCGAGGCCGGCGCGCTCCGCGAGCGAGGCCCGCGTGCCGCTCCCTGCCTCCTGCGCCGTCGACATCAGGCGGCGCGGGCGACGTCGCTCGCGGCGTCGTGGCCGAAGGCGTCGAGGTCGGCGAGCGCGCGCTCGGCGAGCGCGATCTTCTTCTCGGGGCCCTTCAGGCGACGTCCCTCGAGCGGCGGGAAGAGGCCGTAGTTGGCGTTCATCGGCTGGAAGTCGGTGCGCCCGGGCTGCGTGACGTAGCGGATCAGCGAGCCGAGCGCGGTCGTCGCCGGCGGCACGAGCGGCTCGCGACCCAGCGCCAGCCGCGCCGCGTTGACGCCCGCGAGATAGCCCGCGCTCGCCGACTCGAGGTAGCCCTCGACGCCGATCAGCTGCCCGGCGATCAGCAGGTCGGGACGCACGCGCGTCTGCAGCGTCGGGCGCAGGACCTTCGGCGCCTCGATGAACGTGTTGCGGTGCAGGCTGCCGAGCCGCACGAACTCGGCCTTCTCGAGACCCGGGATGGTGCGGAAGATCCGGCGCTGCTCCGGGTAGGTCATCTTGGTCTGGAAGCCGACCATGTTGAACAGCGTCGCGTTGCGGTCGTCCTGGCGGAGCTGCACCACCGCGTACGGACGCTTGCCGGTGCGTGGGTCGACGAGCCCGACCGGCTTCATCGGACCGAAGGCGAGCGTGTCGCGTCCGCGGCGCGCCATCTCCTCGATCGGCAGACAGCCCTCGAAGTGGACGCAGCGCTCGAAGTCGCGCGTCGGCACCTTCTCCGCGGCGAGGATCTCGTCGACCAGCCGCTCGTACGCCTCGCGGTCGAGCGGGCAGTTCACGTAGTCGTCGCCGCCCTTGCCGTAGCGCGAGGCGCGGAACGCCTTCGTCATGTCGATCGACTCGGCGGTGACGATCGGCGCGATCGCGTCGTAGAAGTAGAGGTACTCCGCGCCGAACAGCTTGCGCAGCGACTCCGCAAGCCCGGGCGAGGTGAGCGGCCCCGAGGCGATGATGGTGAGGCCCGGCGGCGGCTCGAGCACCTCCTCGCGACGCAGGACGACGCCGGGCAGCGCGAGCACCGCCTCGGTCATCGCGCGCGCGAAGCCCTCGCGGTCGACCGCGAGCGAGCCGCCCGCCGGCACCCGATGCTCGTCGGCAATCCGCATCACCAGCGAGCCGAGACGCCGCATCTCCTCCTTCAGGAGACCGATCGCGGTCGTGCGCTCGGCGCTGCGGAAGCTGTTCGAGCACACCAGCTCGGCGAGCAGGTCGGTCTGGTGCGCCTCGGTGCTGCGCACCGGGCGCATCTCGTAGAGGTCGACGCCGATCCCACGGCGTGCGAGCTGCCAGGCCGCCTCGCAGCCGGCGAGGCCGCCGCCGACGATCGAGACGCGCGGGCTCATCCGGGCGAGATTAGCGCGCCGACGTGCGAATCGACAGGGGCGAGCGCGCGGCCTGCAGGAGCGACGGCGCGGCCGTCGGGAACGAAGGCGCGACCGACGGAACCGACCGAACGGCGCGGAGCGGCCGCCAAGCCTCGCTCAGGCGACCGCCTGCTCGAGCGCCTCGCGGAAGTCGCACTCGGGGTTCGGGCACTTCTTCTCGGCGCCGGCGCGCTTGGTCACCTTCTCGACCAGGAACTTGCCGCCGCAGCGCGGGCACGGCTCGGCGAGCGGCTTGTCCCACGAGCTGAAGGTGCAGTCGGGGTAGCGATTGCAGCTGTAGAACAGCTTCCGCTTGCGCGAGAACTTCTGCACGACGTCGCCGACGCCGCAGTCCGGGCACTTCATGCCGATCGGCTCGGGCAGCTTGAGCGGCTGCACCTCGCGGCACTCGGGGTAGCCCGTGCAGCCGACGAACTTGCCGAAGCGGCCGAACTTGATCTGCATCGGACGGCCGCACTTCGGGCAGGTGCGGTCGATGGTCTCTTCCTTCGCGACCTCGATCGAGCCGTCCTCGCGCCGCGTGAAGTTCTTGGTGTTGCGGCACTCGGGGTAGTTCGTGCAGGCGATGAACTCGCCGCGTCGACCCCACTTGATGACCATCGGCGCCGAGCAGCGCTCGCAGGTGAGATCCGTCGGGATCTCCTGCGTCTTGACGTCGCGCATGTGCTCGTCGGCGTGCTCGAGGTCCTTGGTGAAGGGGTCGTAGAAGCTGCGCACCGCCGAGACCCAGCTCTTCGAGCCCTCCTCGACGGTGTCGAGCACCTCCTCCATGCCGGCGGTGAACTCGACGTTGAAGATGTCGGGGAACGCCTCGACGAGGAGGTCGGTGACCAGCATGCCGAGCTCGGTCGGGTGCAGGCGGCGCGACTCGTCCTCGGTGACGTAGTCCTTCTCGAGGATCGTCCCCATGATGCTGGCGTAGGTCGACGGGCGGCCGATGCCCTTCTCCTCGAGCTCCTTGATCAGCGTCGCCTGCGTGAAGCGCGGCGGCGGCTGCGTGAAGTGCTGCTCGGGGTTCAGCTCGAGGAGCTTCAGGTGGTCGCCCGGCTTGAGCGGCGGCAGCTGACGATCGTCGGTGGAGTCGGACTCGGCGGACTCGTCCTGCGTCTTCTCGTCCGTGCCCTCGATGTAGACCCGCATGAAGCCGTCGAACTTCATCACCTGCCCGTTGGCGCGGAACAGGTACTCGCCGACGGGGATGTCGACCGCCGTCTGGTCGTAGACCGCGGGCGCCATCTGGCTCGCGACGAAGCGGTTCCAGATCAGCGTGTAGAGCTTGAGCTCGGCCGGATCGAGGAACGGCTCGACGCGCTCCGGCGTGTACTCCATCGACGTCGGACGGATCGCCTCGTGCGCGTCCTGCGCCTGCTTGCGCGAGCGGTAGACCGGCGGCTCCTTCGGCAGGTACTGCTCGCCGTAGCGGGCCTTGATGAACTCGCGCGCGTGCGCCTGCGCCTCGGGCGAGACGCGGGTCGAGTCGGTGCGCATGTAGGTGATGAGACCGACCGCGCCCTCGCTGCCGAGCTCGACGCCCTCGTAGAGCTTCTGCGCGATGCTCATCGTCCGCTTCGGGCTGAACGACAGCTTGCGCGACGCCTCCTGCTGCAGACGCGACGTGATGAAAGGAGGCTGCGGGTTGCGCTTGCGCTCCTTGGTCTCGACGTCGCGGACGATCCACAGCGCGTTCTTGACCGCCTGCAGGATCGCCTTCGCCTGCTCCTCGTTCTCGATCCGGAAGCCCTTGGGATCGAGACGCTTGCCTCCGACCTCGACCAGGCGGGCGTCGAACGCCGGCGGCAGCGGCCCCTCGAGGCGCGCGGTGAGCGACCAGTACTCGACCGGGACGAAGGCGCGGATCTCGCGCTCGCGGTCGACGATGATCCGCACCGCGACGGTCTGCACGCGCCCCGCCGAGAGCCCGCGGCGGACCTTCTTCCACAGCAGCGGCGACACCTGGTAGCCGACGAGGCGGTCCAGGACGCGGCGCGCCTGCTGGGCGTCGTAGCGATCCTTATTGAGGGGTTGCGGATTCGCGATCGCGCGCTTGACCGCGTCCTTGGTGATCTCGTTGAACAGGACGCGCTTCAGCTTGGATTGCGGCACGCCGAGCTTCTCGGCGATGTGCCAGGCGATCGCCTCGCCCTCGCGGTCCGGGTCGGGCGCGAGGTAGATCGTCTCCTTTTCCTTCGCGGCCTTGCGCAGCTCGGCGATGATCTTCGCCTTGCCGGGGATGACGTTGTAGGTCGGGGCGAAGTCGTTCTCGATGTCCACCCCGAGCTTGCTCTTCGGCAAGTCCAGGATGTGCCCGACCGAAGCGCGGACCTGGTAATCCCGGCCAAGGTACTTGGCCAGGGTCTTCGCCTTCGCCGGGGACTCGACGACAACCAGGTTCTTCGCCATCCAGTGATCTCCGCCCGAACCAGGCGCGGTTAACGCTCGTCCGGAGGTGAGTCAACCCCGCCCTCAGCACGAGCCGTGCCAGATGCGGCGGCATCCGCGGTGGCGACGTACAGCCCGCCGGGCCCGCGGACGACCAGCCCGCGGAGCTCGAGAAGCAGCAATTGATTGAGGATTTCCGGGATCCGGGTGTCGGTTCGGGCGGCCATCGCGTCGACCGTGGAGGCCCCGTCCCGGATGGCGGTGAGGAGCTCCGCCAGCTCCGGCGAGAGCCCGGTCGCCGCCCCGCCCGCCGTCCGCGGACGCAGGACGCCCGGCGGCAGCTCGAGCAGCACGTCGTCGACGCTCTCGACCAGGCGCGCGCCCCGCTTGAGCAGCGCGTGCGGCCCGCGCGAGCGCGCCGAGGTCACGGGTCCCGGCACGGCGAACACCTCGCGCCCCTGCTCGAGGGCGTGCTGCGCGGTCACCAGCGAGCCGCTCTTCAGCGTCGCCTCGACCACCACGACGCCGAGCGCGAGCCCGCTGATGATCCGGTTGCGCTGCGGGAAGTGCTCGCGGCGCGGCGGCGTGCCGGGCGGCAGCTCCGAGACGACGGCGCCGCGCGCGAGGATCTCGTCGCGCAGCGCGCGGTGCGCGCGGGGATAGAGGATGTCGGTTCCGGTGCCGAGTACCGCGATCGTCGTCCCGCCCGCGTCGAGCGCGCCGCGATGCGCGGCGCCGTCGATGCCGAGCGCGAGCCCGCTCACGACGCAGAGACCCGCCTGCGCGAGCTCGCGCGCGAGCGAGCGCGCGAACGCGAGACCGTAGGCCGTCGCGTCGCGCGCGCCGACGATCGCGATCGCCGGCGACGACAGCTCCTCCGGGCACGCGCTCAATCGTCCGCGCACGTAGAGCCGAGACGGCGGCGCGTGCACGTGGCGCAGTGCACCCGGATACGCGTGATCGTCGAACGCGAGGACGATCTCGTCGCCCGCGCACGAACCGCCGTCGCTCTCCATCGACCGCCTCCGTCGCGCGACGCACGCGCGCGCTTCGTCACCAACCGACGCGAGGAAACGCCTCTATCCGGACGGTCAGTCGGCACCAATGTACCGTCGAGCAAAAACGGACGATGCGACGCGCTCGGCGCCGTCATCGTTGTTGACAAGCATCGGGGGTGCGACTAATCGAGAGGCTTCCGAGCCAGCGCGAATCGGGCGTTCCCGCCCGAGAATCCATGGAGGGGGCACGCTCGAGAGTTCGGGGAGTCGCAGCGTGCCGCTGTCGCGCAGCACCTAATAAGGAGAGAGAAGAATGCCGACCGTGAAGGAAATCTTTGCCGAGATGCCGAACCGCTTCAACGCCGACGCGGCCAAGGGGATGAACTCGGTCATTCAGTTCAACCTCACCGGCGAGGGCGACAACGCTGGTCAGTACCACGCGATCATCAAGGACGGCACGCTCGAGGTGAAGGAAGGCACGCACCCGTCGCCCAACATGACGATGACCATGGCCGGCTCGGACTACGTCGACATGACGACGGGCAAGCTCAACGGCCAGATGGCGTTCATGAGCGGCAAGCTGAAGATCGCGGGCGACATGGGTCTCGCGATGAAGATGCAGTCGCTCTTCAAGATGGGCTGAGAACCCTCACGTGGGGACGCCCGGTGTCCCCGTGAACGGCATTCAACCAGAAAAAAACGGCGCGGTTCCCCGCGCCGTTTTTTCTTTCTTTGATTTCGTTGCACGACGCGCCCGCGCTCACGCGAGGTCGAGCCGGAACACCTTGACCCGGCCCCGCCGCGCGGGGTCGTAGTCCTTCCACTTCGCGGCCGGGATCTCGTCGTGCCCGACCTGGCGGAAGCCCTCGCCGCGGAAGAAGCGCGCCGCCTCCTCGTTGGCGGTCACCGCGAAGACGTAGCGCAGCTGACGCGCCTGGGCCTCGGCGACGAGCCGCCGCACGATCCGGCGTCCGATGCGCTCGCCCTTGAAGCGCGTGATCGTGTAGAGCCCGGCGATCTCGCCCGCCTTCTCCTCCGCGTACGGCGTCACGTAGAGCGCGCCCATGCCGGCGAGGTGCTCGCGGCCGATCCACGCGCCGAAGCCGCCGAGCAGCAGGCGCGCGATCTCGTCGCCGCTGCGCGGCTTGAGCAGCCCCTCCTTCTGCCCGCGCGCGACCAGACGCTCGACCTCGTGGAAGTCGTCGATCGACAGCCGATCGACCCGGCAGTAGTCGTCGCGCGTGAACAGCGTCCCCGAGCCCTCGTAGGTGAAGAGCTCGCGGCTGAGACCGTCGATGCGGCACAGGTTCACCGAGCCGACGCCGCTCTCGAGCACGCGGTCGATCTCGCCGAGCATCGCGCGTCGGTGCGACAGGCCGTGGAACTCCGCCTCGCCGGCCTCGAGCAGCACGTCGAGCGTCGCCTGGTCGAGGAACGACAGCACGCGCCGGCTCTTCGGCTCGCGCAGACCACCGGCCGGGTCGAGCAGCACGAGCTTGTGGACGCGGAAGCGCTCCGCCGTCCGGCACGCGGGCGCGAGCGCCGAGCCGCGGCACAGGACGACGCACAGCGCGCGGACGCGCAGAACGTCCCAGACGTCGGCGAGGGTCGCGTCCGGATCGTCGTCGCGCCACACGACGGTGTCCCCGCGGCGGCGCGACGGCGGCGAGCCTGGACGGCGGCGCGCACGCGCCTGCGGCAGCCCGAGCCAGCGGCGCGTCGAGCGGCCGCGCATGGTCGGCGCGGTCTCGCCGACCACGACCAGCAGCTGCGTGCCGTGCGCCAGGAGCTCGCGGACGACGGTGGCCAGGCGGCGACGCGCGGTCGCGGCGCGCAGCGCGCTCCTCTCCGCCGCGAGCACCAGCGTCCGGCCGCGAAACTCATCGAGATAAAAATCCTTTTCGGTGAACGCCACGCGGAGCCCTTACCACAGCGTCCGCGGGCTTTCCGGCGCGCGCGTCGCCACGCTCGTCGGCGCGACGACCGCTCCTCGTCGTCGACGTGGCGGCGCTCGTCAGCGAAGCGACGGCCGCTCGTCGCGGGCGCGACCGCCGCGCGCCTTGCGCCGCCTCGGACGCGCGTCTAAACGGTCGCCTCGTTGAGACCTTCGTGCACCGGGCGGTGCTCCGGGCACCGCTCCTGGTGCGTCGCGATCCTTCTCCTCGTTCTCGCTTGCGCGCCGCGTGAGGCGTCGGCGCGCGGCGTCGCGATCGTCGCAGCGGACAACCCGCTCGCCGCCGACGCCGGGCTCGAGATCCTGAGCAGCGGCGGCTCGGCGGTCGACGCCGCGATCGCGACCGCGCTCGCGGTGTGCGTCGTGCACCCGTCGTCGTGCGGCATCGGCGGCGGCGGCTTCATGGTCATCTGGGACGACGAGCGCCGCAAAGCGGTCGCGCTCGACTACCGCGAGACCGCGCCCGCGCGCGTGCGTCCGGAGCTCTACGAGGAGGACGGCCAGTACGTCGCGCAGCGCAGCCGCCGCGGTGCGCTCGCGGTCGGCGTGCCGGGTGAGATCGCCGGGCTCGCCGCGGCGCACGAGCGCTTCGGACGGCTGCCGTGGCGACGTCTCTTCGAGCCCGCGATCCGCCTCGCCCGCGACGGCTTCGCGGTGTCGAAGCACCTCGCCTCGCAGCTCCAGCGTCACAAGGAGGCGCTCGCCGCCGACCCCGAGCTGGCGAGCGTCTACCTCGATCCCACCGGCGCGCCGTGGGCCGAGGGTGCGCTGCTGCGCTCGACCGCGCTCGCCGCGACGCTCGAGCGCATCGCCGACGAGGGGCCGCGCGCGTTCTACACCGGTCCCGTCGCGCAAAAGATCGCCGACACCGTGCAGGCCGGCGGCGGCGTGCTGACGGTCGAGGACCTGGCGCGCTACCGTCCCGTGTGGCGCACGCCGCTCGAGGTCGGCTACCGCGGCGCGCGCGTCTACACGATGCCGCCGCCGAGCGGCGGCGGACCCGCGCTGGTCCTCGCGCTGCGGACGCTCGAGCGCTACGACGTCGCGGCGCTCGGGCTCGCGACGCCGACCCGCTTCCAGCTCTTCGCCGAGATCTTCAAGCACGCGTTCGCCGACCGCGCGCGCGCGTCCGGTGATCCGGCGTTCGACGAGCTGCCTCCCCTGCCGCGCGGCGCCCCGCTCCGCGGACGTCTCTTCGCCAGCCGCACGCTGCCGCCCGAGCAGTACGGCACCGTCGGCGTCCCCGCGCGCGATGGCGGTACATCGCATCTTTCGGTAATCGCTCCGGACGGGTCGGCGGTGGCCTTGACGACGACGATCAACACGGGGTTCGGCGCGATGCTCGGCGTTCCGGGAACGGGCATCGTGCTCAACAACGAGATGGACGACTTCAGCTTCGACAGCCCGAACCTGTTCGGCCTCGCGCCCGGGCGCACGAACCGCATCGAGCCCGGCAAGCGTCCCGCGAGCAGCATGACGCCCACGGTCGCGGTGCGCGATGGACGTGCCGTCGTCGCCGTCGGCGCGTCCGGTGGTCCTCTCATCGTCAGCGCGACCATCGAGGTGCTGAGCAACGTGCTCGACTTCGGGCTGCCGCCGGAAGCCGCGGTCGCGGCGCCGCGCGTCCACCACCAGTGGCAGCCGAACGTGCTGCTGGTCGAGCCCGGCGTGCGGCCGATCGATCGCGAGGCGCTCGCACGGCTCGGGCACGAGCTGCGCGAGTTCCCGGCGATCGCCGCGGTGTCGCTCGCGACCGACCTGCCCGGCAACGTCGGCGGCGCCGGCGACCCGCGCAAGGGCGGCGGCGCGCGCGTCGAGCCGATGTCCGCGGCCCTGCCGTCGCCCCCGACCGCCATCACGACAGCGGAGTTGCAGCATGCAGCAGGATGGTGACGCGGTCCTCTCGGTGATCGTGCCGACGCGCAATCGCGCGCGCAGCCTCCGCGAGCTGCTGGTCAGCTTCGACAAGCTCGTGCCGCCGCCGGTGCCGTACGAGATCGTCGTCGCGGACAACGGCTCCACCGACGAGACGCCGCGCTTGCTTTCCCAGTGGCGTACCGCGGGTCCGCGCCGTCTCGTGGTGCGGGTCCCCGAGCCCGGCAAGTCGCGCGCGTGCAACGCGGCGATCGCGGCGTCGCGCGGGCAGCTGCTCGCGTTCGTCGACGACGACGTCGTCGCCGAGCCGATGTGGCTCGCCGAGGTGTGGGACTACTTCACGCGCCACGACTGCTTCGCGGCGCAGGGCTCGGTGATCTGGCCGCGCGAGGCGATGGAGGACCCGGAGCTCTACGCCCTCCTCGACCGCTATCGCACGATCGTCCACCTCGACCTCGATCCCGACACCGTGCGCACCAAGCTCACCGGCGCGAACATGGCGATCCGCCGGCACACGTTCGCGGTCGTCGGGCTCTTCAATGAAAAAATCGGTCCGGGCGCGGCCGGTCTCAGCGAGGACAACGAGCTCGCCGACCGCATCATCGCCCACGGCGGCTGGATCGGCTACATGAGCCGCGCGCGCGTGATCCACGAGATCGACCGCTCGCGCCTCACCGAGGAGTACTTCGAGGAGTACCACCGTCGGCAGGGAAGGAGCCGCTACGCCTACAAGCACAACAAGGTGCTGACCAGCATCCTGCCGAACCTGGCGAAGGCGTGCATCAATTACGCGGCGTACAGCCTGGTCGGCAACGTGCGGAAGAAGTACCGCGCCAAGGGACGCTTCTACCACTACAGCGAGATGCTGTCGCTGGCGCGCAAGCAGCGCGCGCGCGCCTCGACGCAATCCCGCACCTGAACGTGCGGCTGTCCGTCGTCATTCCCGCGCACAACGCCGCTCCGTACCTCGCTGCCGCGATCGACAGCGTGCTCGCGGAGCTGCCGGCGGACAGCGAGGTGATCGCCGTCGACGACGGCTCCACCGACGGCACGGCGCGCGTGCTGGAAGCGTACCGCGACCGCATCACGATCATCTCGCGGCCGCTGCCGTCGAATCCCGGCGTCGCGCGCAACACCGGTGCTGCGGCGGCGCGCGGCGACGTGCTCGCGTTCCACGACGCGGACGACCTCGTGCTGCCCGGACGCTTCCGCGATCTGCTCGCGGTGCTCGATGCCGACCCGAGCGTCGACCTGGTGTTCGGCAACGGCATCAAGATCACCGCCGACGGGCGTCCGCTCGGGCCGGTGATCCCGGTGCGCTACACGCGGCGGCTCAAGCGCGGCGTCGACGTCGCGCGGCTGCTCGAGGGCAGCTTCATCTATCCGCAGGGCATGTGCGTCCGTCGCGCGGCGTTCGAGCGTCTCGGCGGCTTCACCGTCGAGAAGGCCGAGGACTGGGAGTTCGCGCTGCGCGCGACGCTGGTGCTCGGCGTGCGCTTCGTCGACAAGGCGGTCTTCGCCTACCGTCAATACGAAGGCAGCGTGACCTCGCGTCAGCACGAGTTCGCGCACCAGATGCTCGACATGCTCGAGACGTTTCTCGCCCAGCATCCCCAAGCGATCGAGGTCGCGGGCAAGCGGCTCGTCGACCGCGCGCTCGCCAAGCGCATCGCACGCTGTGCGCGGCATCGCTTGAAGGCCGGCGACGTGGCCGGCGCAGCGGAGGCGCTCGAGCGTGCGATCGCGCTCCACCCGACCTCGCTGCGCTACCGCTGGCGCCTGCTCACCCTGCCCCGCGCCGGACAGCGGCCGGCGCGGATCTCGTGAGCCGACCGCAGCGCCACGCATGACGCTCGACGAGCTCACCAGCCGGCTGCGCGCCGCCTGGCGCCCGGTCGCGATCGGCGGCTTCGCGCTGTTCGGCATCCTGCTGCTGGTCGGGCGCATCTCGCTGCCGGGCGGCGCGTCGTTCGGCTACAACAGCTTCGCGCGTAACCTCGTCGTGCTGGTCGCGCTCGGCGTGCTGGCGCGCGCCGACGGGATGCGCTTCCCGCGCTCGCGCATCGGACCTGCGCTGCTCGGCTTCCTCGCCGCCGCGGGGCTGTCGATCGCGCTGAACCGTGGGGGCTGGGGCGACTTCCGGTTGCTCGCGAACGCGCTCGGGATGTTCTACGTCGCGCGCATCCTCGCCGCCGGACCGCGCGGCTCGCTGTGGCTCTTCCACTGGCTCGGGCTGCTGACGATCGGCGTGCTGGTGCGCGAGGTCGTGCACAACCCGGCGGTGCTGACGCTGCGCGAAGCGTACCGCGTCGCGCTCGTCACCGATCACGCGAACACGCTGGGCTTCGCGCTCGCGCTGCTCACACCGATCTTCCTCGCCGGAACGGTGCGCGACGACCGGCGCGTCGCCGCCTGGATCTACGCGGCGTGCAGCTGTCTCGTCGTCGTGATCACGTTCTCGCGCTCGGCCTGGGTCGCGCTGTCGCTCGGCGTCGTCGCGCTCGCGCTCGCGACGCGCAGGCGGCGGGTCGCGGTCGGCGCGCTCGTGACCGGCGTCGTGGTGACGGCCGTGGTCGCTGCGGCGACCGGCTACCTCTCGATGGGCAGGACCGAAGCCGACCTGCAGCGGCTACGCATCATCGAGGCGTCGATGTCGCTGTTCCGCGAGCACTGGCTCGTCGGCATCGGCTTCGGCATCCGCAACCTCGAGCGGCTCTTCCCGGTGCGCTATCTCGAGCTCTACGGCGAGAGCCTGTTCCTCTTCCACTCGCACAACCTCTACGTCGACGTGCTCACCGGCACCGGCGTGGTGGGTGCGGTCGCGGCCGCGGTGCTGCTCGCGACGCTGGTCCGCGTCGCCTGGCGCGGCGTCGCGGGCGCGCGCAGCCCGGAGCGTCGGCTCGAAGCGATCGCGTACGCGATCTCCGTCGGCGTCTTCCTGCTGATCGGCTTCGTCGACATGCCCTTCTACCACGGGCGGCTCGTCTTCCTGCTCGCGATCGTCTGGGCGCTGATGGAGCACGGCGCGAGCGCGGACGAAGACGCCGAGCGACCGCCCGCGGCTGCGTAGATCGACCGCAGGCGCACACAAAAGCGGCACGCGAAACGCGCTCGCGCGCCGGAGCGCCGCGTACGTACGTCGTCCGGAGGCGGCACCGGCTTTGCTCCAAGCGCTCGGCAGACACGCGTGATGCCTCGACCGCGACCACGGAATGGTCCGTGATACGTGCGGAGGGTCACGCAAGCATGCAGCCGGTAGCCTTCCCTCCGCTACCGGCTGCTTTGCGTTTGGGGTCGCGACGCGCGTCGGTTGTCTTTGACGCTTGAAGGCCTGGCTCCCAGACCGTACGTTCGGAGCCGTGCCGGAGAACCGTCGAGGATCGCGCGCCAGCTCACCGGCGCGGCGCGCGGCGATCGTCGGCGGCGGCATCAGCGGGCTCGCCGCGGCGATCCTGCTGGCACGCGCCGGCTGGCGCGTCACCGTGCTCGAGCGCGACGTCCGCCCGCCCGCGCAAACGGCCGACGAGGCGTTCGCGCGCTGGGACCGCGCCGGGGTCCCGCAGTTCCGGCACTCGCACACCTTCCTCGCGCGCCTCACGTGCGTCATGCGCGAGCGCTTCCCCGAGGTGCTGAACCTGCTGCGCACGCACGGCGCGCTCGAGCTGCCGCTCACCGTCAATCTGCCGCCGGGGCTCGACCTCGGCGAGCGCGAGAAGGGCGACGGCGAGCTCGTCCTGCTCGGCTGCCGCCGTGCGGCGTTCGAGTGGGCGCTCGAGCGGGTCGCGCGCTTCGAGCGCAACATCCAGATCCGCGAGGGCGTGTACGTCGAGGGGCTCGTCGCGCGGTGCGAGCGTCGCGACGACGCGCGCCCCGTCGTGACCGGCGTGCGCTACCGCCGCCTGCCGGCCAGCGCCGCGCGGGGCGACGGCATCCCCTGGTATCCCGACAAGCGCCAGGCCGACGGCGAGGCTCCGGCGCTCGGCGGCCGCCGCTCCGTCCTCCTCGCCGACGTCGTGATCGACGCGAGCGGACGGCGCTCGAAGGCTGCCGAGTGGCTCGCCGAGGTCGGCGCCGCCGCGCCGCGCGAGAAGAGCGTCCAGACCGGAATTTTCTACTTCACGCGCTTCTACCGGCTCACCGGTCCGCGCCCGCCGGGCGCGACCGCGGGCCTCGTCGCGGGCGACGTCGGCTGGCTGAAGCTCGCGACCTTCCCGGGCGACAACGGCACCTTCTCGATCACGGTCGGCAGCGACGTCGCGGACAAGCCGCTGCGCGCGCTCTCCGACCCGGACGTCTTCGAGGCGATCGTCGCGGCCTTCCCGCAGGTCGCGGTGTGGCGGCGTCCGGGCGTCTCCGAGCCGATCGACGGCCCCGAGACGCCGGTGCTGGTGATGGGCGGGCTCTCGAACCGGCTGCGCTCGTTCGTGTCGCGTGGAGCACCGCTCGTCGAGCGCTTCTTCCCGATCGGCGACGCCGCGTACCACACGAATCCGATCTACGGACGCGGCGCGACCTGCGCGCTCCTGACGGCGGTCGCGCTCGCCGACGCGCTCGCCGAGCACCCCGAGGATCCGGTCGCCGCCGCCGTCGCGTTCGACGCGCGCGTCAAGAAGGAAATCGAGCCGTTCTGGGTCTCGGCGGCGGCGGGCGACAAGGTGAGCCGCGCGCGCGCAGCCGCCGCCGTCGGCAAGAGCGACGCCGCGCGCGAAGGCCTGCTTACCGCGCTCTGGAGCCTGTTCTCCTCGCCCGACCGCGTGCTCGCGCAGATCGCGAGCCAGGCGCTCGCGGTCTACTTCGACCACGGGCTGATCCCGGCGAGCCGCCGCGACGGTCAGGTCTACCGCGCGCTCATGCGCGTGATGAACATGCTCGACGAGCCGCGCTCGGGGCTGCTCGCCCCCGCGGTGGTCGCGCGCGTCCTGCCGGTGATCGCGCAGTCGCTGACCGCGGGCGAGCGCACCCGGCCGTTCCCGGGACCGACCCGCGAGGAAGCGCTCGCGATCATCGAGCGCGTGCAGAGCGAGCGCGCGAGCGGGCGCAGGAGCGATGGCCGCGCGGTCGCGGCCGCAGCGCGCCCGAAGCGTCGCGCGACCGCGAAGCTCGAGGACGCGCGCCGCGCGCGCCCGGCCGTCTGACGCGGCGCCCCTCGCCTCGTCGCGCGCACGCTCGTCGCACCCGCACGATCGCCGGATGCGCACGCCTGCGCTTGATCCCCCCGCCACCCGCCTGCGACAAGCAGCGCATGAAGGGACTGTCGAACTTCGACGGGCGGGTCGCGATCGTCACCGGCGCGTCGAGCGGCATCGGCACCGGGCTCGCGCGCATGCTCGCGCGCCGCGGCGCGCGCGTCGCGCTCGTGGCGCGGCGTCGCGACCGGCTCGCGGCGCTCGCGGAAGAGATCGCGGCCGGCGGCGGCGAGGCGCTCGCCCTCGAGTGCGACGTCGGCGAGCGCGCGCAGGTCGAGGCCGCGGCGCGCGCGATCGTCGAGCGCTTCGGACGCATCGACCTCCTGGTCAACAACGCCGGCTACAACCGGCACGTGCTGTTCAAGGACCACGACGTCGAGGACATCGAGCGCATGATGCGCGTCAACTATCTCGGCGCGGTCTACTGGATCAAAGCCGTGCTGCCGGTGATGCGCACGCAGGGACGCGGCTGGATCGTCAACCTGTCGTCCGTCGCGGGCAAGCTCGGCCAGCCCGACGAGGCGGCGTACACCGCGACCAAGTTCGCGATCGCGGGTCTGTCGGAAAGCTTGGTGTACGAGCTCGAGCCGCTCGGCATCCACGTGATGTGCGTCTACCCGGCGCTCGTGCGCACCGAGATGTTCGACGAGGCGACGCTC
Organism: Candidatus Binatia bacterium; assembly: GCA_036563615.1. Lineage (NCBI taxonomy): Bacteria > Candidatus Binatota > Binatia (SeqCode) > Binatia bacterium. The sequence goes on along the minus strand of DATCMB010000022.1, from coordinate 247,066 downwards.
GCGCGCATGCCGGAGAGCGTGAAGAAGAACTTCATCGACGTCGAGCGCTTCTGCGCCGACGTCCTCGAGGCGCTTGGCAAGGGCGCCTACGAGGTGACGGTGCCGCGCTACGTCGGGCTCGCCTACCTGGTTCGCCTCCTGCTGCCGGGGATCTTCCGCAAGCAGACCGCGCGGCTGCGGCTTTCCGTGCTTCCGGACGTCACCGCCTGACCGGTCGGCAAGGGCCCCCCTTCGGTTGCGCGACGCGTCGGAGATCTCTAGTGTCCGAAACGCCGTTCGTGCGGGCCAATGACGGTATCGGTCGCAGCGGCGGTACGGGGTGCGGGCGTCCCGAGAGGAGTAGGAATGGCGACGAATACGATCGACCTGGCGACGGCCCTGGCGGACGGCAGCATCAAGCCGGAGGTCGCGGTCTTCTCGTATTACCGGAACGCGGAGCAGCACGGCTCGAATCTGCTCTTCCGCCTGCTGCGTCACCTGCACGATCCGGACGCGCAGATCTCGCTCTCCCAGCACCTCGCCGACGAGACCCGCCACGCCTGGCTGTGGACCGAGCGCATCATCCGCGCCGGCGGCAAGCCGCTCGTGGTCTGTGACGGCTACCAGGTCCGCATCGGCAAGGCGGCCGGCGTGCCGCGCGACGTGATCGATCTGCTGGCGCTCACCGTGGTCGTCGAGCAGCGCGCGCTGCGGCGCTATCAGCAGCACCTGCGCCGTCCGAACCTCGACGCCGACACCGAGGCCGTGCTCAAGGCGGTCACCAAGGACGAGGCCTGGCACATCGACTGGATCCGCAAGCTCGGCCGCTCGATGGCGCAGGAGCGCGGCGAGCTCGACCGCTTCGACAACGCGATCGCACGCTATCGCGAGATCGACCGCCAGGTGGTCGCGCACCTCGAGGCGGCCGAGCAGGAGCTCGCGGGGGGCGACACGGTCGACTGACGTCCCCGCGCGACGCGAAGGGATCGCATGCCGACGATGCGCTTCAAGCCGCGCCGCCGTCCGGCGGGCGGGATCCGCAGCGTCGATCCGGTCACCGGCAAGCCGTTCGACGAGATCTTCGCCGAGATCAAGCGCGAGCAGCTCGCGCGCTCGCAGGACTACCGCGCCCGCTCGCTCGCCCTGCACGGCTGGATCTGCGCCCGCTGCGCGCGCGAGTTCGACGCCGACAACCTGCACCTGCTCACCGTCCACCACAAGGACGGCAACCACGACAACAACCCGCCCGACGGCAGCAACTGGGAGAACCTCTGCGTCTACTGCCACGAGGCGGAGCACTCGAAGGGGCTGCTCGGCGACTACTTGACGGGTCGCGACCGCAAGCCCTGAGCCGCGTCAGAATGCGCGTGCCGCGACCGTCGTGAGCTCCGTCGTCGGCATCGTCCTCGCGGCGGGCGCGTCGCGGCGCATGGGGACGCCGAAGGCGGCGCTGGTGCTCGACGGCAAGACGTTCGTCGCCCGGGTCGTCGACACGCTGCGCGCGGGCGGCGTCGGCGACGTCGTGGTCGTGACCGGCGAGGCGGAGGACGCGACGGCGCGCGCCCTCGGCGCGAAGGAGCGCGTCGCGCTGCTGCGCAATCCCGAGCCCGAGCGCGGGCAGCTGTCGTCGCTGAAGGTCGCGCTCCGTCATCTCGCCACCGCTGCGCCGGAGGTGGAGCTCGCGGTCGTGGCGCTGGTCGACCATCCGGCGGTGCGCGCGACGACCGTTTCGGCGCTCATCGAGGCCGTGCGCGCCACGCCGCCCGCCGCCATCGCGCTGCCGACGCACGCCGGGCGACGCGGTCATCCGGTGCTGTTCGCGCACGCGGTGTGGGACGAGCTGCTCGCGACGCCGGACGACCTCGGCGCGCGCGCCGTGGTGCGCGCCGAGCCCGCGCGCGTCCGCGAGGTCGCGGTGGACGACCCGGGGATTTTGCTTGACGTCGACACGCCGGACGACCTCGCGCGCCTGCTGCGCTGAGCGCGGCGTGCGTCACGACCCGCGGAGACATCGCGACGCTGCGCTTCACAGCTCGGCGCGAAACCACGCCGCTCCTTCCGCGGCTCACCCGCGACGCCGCGCCGACAGCGCGACCGCGCCCGCCCTGCCCCGCCGCCGCACGTCGATCATCTCGGCGAGGATCGCGACCGCGATCTCGCCCGGCGTCTCGGCGCCGATGTCGAGCCCGATCGGCGCCCGCACGCGCGCGAGCCGGTCGGGATCGAAGCCCTCCGCGGCGAGCGTTTCGACGATGCGCGCGACCCGCCGCTTGCTGCCGATCATGCCGAGGTAGACGAGCTCCATCCCGAGCGCGACGCGCAGGCACTCGGCGTCGAGCTTGTGACCGCGGGTGACGAGCGTGACGTAGCGCGCCGGATGCGGCGGCAGCGACGCGAGCGCCGTGCGCGGATCGTCGACCACGATGCGCCGCGCGTCGGGCAAGCGATGCGGGTTCGCCCACGTCGCGCGATCGTCGAGCACGGTGACCGCGAAGCCCGCGTGCGGCGCGAGCCGCGCGAGCGCCTGCCCGACGTGGCCCGCGCCGACGATCACCAGCTCCGGCGTCGCGACCAGCGGCTCGACGAAGAGGCGCGTGGCCTCGGCTTCGTCCTCGTCGCCGACGGACGCTTCGCCCGGCGCGCCGCGGGCGAGCGCGGCGAGCGCCGCCTCGACGGCAGCGCGATCGAGCTCCGGCTCGCCGAGCGCGAAGCTTTGCACGCCACGCTCGTCGACCAGCGTCTTGCGTCCGACGAGCGCGCGCTGCTCGGGCGGCGCCGCGGTCACGGTGACGATCGCGACGCCGCGCGCGCTCTCGCGCGCTTCGGCGAGCGCCGCGAACAGCGCCGCGCGCGGGATGCCGCCCACCTCGTCGTCGGCGCGCTCGATGAAGACGTCGAGCACGCCACCGCAGATCGACGGGCTCTCCCAGCCGTCCTCCTCGAGCAGGCTCACCTCGATGCGCTGCGCCGCGCGCGTCGCGAGCACGCGCTGCGCCCGCGCCACGACCTCGGCCTCGCCGCAGCCGCCGCCGACCGTGCCGAGCTGCGCGCCGGACGGATCGATCAGCATCTTCGCGCCGGTCTTGCGCGGCGTCGAGCCGCGATGGCGAACGATGGTCGCGATCGCGACGCCGCTGCCGTCGCGCGTCGGCTCGTCGAGCCGCCTGCGAAGCTCGTCGAGGAAGGCGCCGAGATCGTCCATCACGCTCTGTCTACCGCGTCACGATTGCATCGACCACGAGCGGGCTCTTAAGATCGATGATTCCCGCAAGGAGAACGAACGCGTGCACGAGATCCGCTACTCCGCGCCGACGACCGTTCCCGAGGCGGTGGCGCTGCTCGCCGCCGACGGCGAGCAGGCGCGCGTCCTCGCCGGCGGCACCGACCTGCTCGTTCAGCTGCGCGCCGGGACCTGTCCCGCGCGGCACCTGATCGACGTCAAGCGCATCGACGAGCTCGCGCGTCTCGAATGGGACGCGTCGGGCAACCTGCACGTCGGCGCCGCCGTGCCGTGCTGGCGACTCACCGAGGACCGGCGCGCGCAGGAGACGTTTCCCGGCCTGGTCGAGGCGACGGCGCTGATCGGCTCGACGCAGATCCAGAGCCGCGCGACCGTCGCCGGCAACCTGTGCAACGGCTCGCCCGCCGCCGACACGGCGCCCGCGCTGATCGCGCTCGGCGCGGTGTGCGTCGTGCAGGGGCCGTCGGGGACGCGCGAGATCCCCTGCGAGTCCTTCCTGCTCGCGCCGGGACGAACGGCGCTGCAGCCGGGCGAGCTCCTGGTCGAGATCCGCGTGCCGGCGCCCGCGCCGCGCAGCGCCGACTGCTACCAGCGCTTCATCCCGCGCAACGAGATGGACATCGCGGTGGTCGGCGTCGGCGCCTCGGTCACGCTCGGCGCGGACGGACGCTGCACGGCGGCGCGCATCGGGCTCGGTGCGGTCGCGCCGACCGCCGTGCTCGCGACCGACGCCGCGGCGGCGCTCGTCGGCACGACGCTCGACGACGCGGCGCTGGCGCGCGCCGCCGACGCCGCGCGCGCCCATGCGCGGCCGATCTCCGACATGCGCGCGCCGGCCGAGTACCGGACCGAGGTGACCGGCGTCCTCCTGCGCCGGGTGGTGGCGGAAGCCGCGCGTCGCGCGCGCGCCGCGAAGGTGTCTGCATGAGCCAGCGAACGCACGTCAGCCTGATCCTGAACGGCGAGGAAACCGACTTCCTGTGCGAGCCGCGCCAGACGCTGCTCGAGGTGCTGCGTGACGAGCTCGATCTCACCGGCACCAAGGAAGGCTGCGCGACCGGCGACTGCGGCGCGTGCAGCGTGCTGCTCGACGGGCGCGTCGTGTGCTCGTGCCTCGTGCTCGCGGTCGAGACCCAGGGTCGCGAGGTGACGACCGTCGAGGGTCTCGCGGAAGGCGATCGCCTGCACCCGCTGCAGCAGGCGTTCCTCGAGCACGCGGCGCTGCAGTGCGGGATCTGCACGCCGGGCTTCCTGGTCGCGGCGAAGGCGCTGCTCGACCGCAACCCCGACCCGAGCGAGCGCGAGGTGCGCTACGAGCTGTCGGGCAACCTCTGTCGCTGCACCGGCTACGACAAGATCGTGCGCGCGGTGCTCGATGCGGCGCGCGCCATGCGCGAGACGAAGAGCGCCGCGCCGGCGCAACGGGAGTGAGCGATGTCCTCGAGCGACGAACGGAAGAGCACGTCCAGCGAGGCGAGCGGCGCGAACGTCGAGCGCAAGTTTCGCGTCGTCGGCACGCGTCCGCTGCGCCACGACGGCATCGACAAGGTGACCGGCCGCGCGCGCTACGGCGCGGACATCAACCTGCCCGGCATGCTGCACGGCAAGGTGCTGCGCAGCCCGCACGCGCACGCGCGGATTCTCTCGATCGACGTGAGCCGCGCGGCCGCGCTGCCGGGCGTCAAGGCGATCGTCACCGGCGCCGACATGCCGCGCGTCGCGAGCTCCACCGAGCAAGCCGGCGAGAGCACCGTCAACCCGCGCTACCTGTCGGACAACATCCTCGCCAAGGACAAGGTGCTCTACACCGGGCACGCGGTCGCCGCGGTCGCGGCGACGAGCCCGCACGTCGCCGAGCAGGCGCTGTCGCTGATCGACGTGCGCTACGAGGTGCTGCCGCACGTGCTCGACGTCCGCGCGGCGATGAAGAAGGACGCGCCGATCCTGCACGAGGATCTGCGCACGCAGGGCCTGCCGACGCCGAGCGACGAGCCGACCAACGTCGCGAGCGTGGTGCTGTTCGAGCGCGGCGACCTCGCGGCCGCGTTCGCCGCGGCCGACGTCGTGATCGAGCGCGAGTTCGACACCTCGATGGTGCATCAGGGCTACATCGAGCCGCACAACGCCGTCGCCCAGGTCAATCCGGACGGCCAGGCGACGGTCTGGTGCAGCACGCAGGGCGCGTTCGACGTGCGCCACTTCTGCTCGCAGATCCTCGCCATGCCGTTGTCGCAGATCCGCGTCATCCCGGCCGAGATCGGCGGCGGCTTCGGCGGCAAGACGACGATTTACCTGGAACCGATCGCGATCCTGCTCGCGCGCAAGGCCGGACGCCCCGTCAAGCTGGTCATGAGCCGCGCCGAGGTGCTGCGCGCGACCGGCCCGACCTCGGGCTCGCACATCCGCGTCAAGATGGGCGCAACCCGCGACGGCAAGATCACCTGCGCCGACGCGACGCTGCTCTACGAAGCGGGCGCGTTCCCGGGCTCGCCGGTGTGGGCGGGCGCGATGTGTCTGCTCGCGCCGTACGACATCGAGACGCTGCGCATCGAGGGCTACGACGTCGTCGTCAACCGGCCGAAGACCGCGGCCTACCGCGCGCCAGGCGCGAGCAACGCCGCGTTCGCGGCGGAGTCGGTGATCGACGAGCTCGCCGAGCGGCTCGGCATCGATCCCATCGAGCTGCGGCTCAAGAACGCCGCGCGCGAGGGCACGCCGACGCCGGCCGGACCGCGCCACCGCCGCATCGGCTGCATCGAGGTGCTCGAGGCCGCGCGACGCTCGCCGCACTGGCAGTCGAGCCTGAGCGACGCCGCGAGCGACGGTCACCTGCACTGGAGCAGCGCGCTGACGCCCGCGAGCGCGCGGCGCCGCGGCCGCGGCGTCGCGGTCGGCTTCTGGTTCAACGCCGGGCTGCAATCGAGCGCGACGATCGGCATCAACGCCGACGGCACCGCGAGTCTCGTCACCGGCTCGCCCGACATCGGCGGCACGCGCACCTCGTGCGCGATGATCACTGCGGAGGAGCTCGGGCTGCCCGTCGAGCGCGTGCGTCCCGTGGTCGCCGACACCGACACCATCGGCCACACCGACGTGACCGGCGGCAGCCGCGTCACCATGGCGACCGGTCTCGCGGTCTACGAGGCGGCGCAGGACGTCAAGCGCCAGCTCTGCGAGCGCGCGGCGACGATCTGGAAGATCTTGCCGGACGAGGTGCGCTTCGTCGACGGCCAGGTGGTGCGCAACGACGGTAGCGCGTCACTCAGCGTCGCCGACATCGCGAAGCAGCTCGCGCGCACCGGCGGTCCGGTGGTCGGACGCGCGACGGTCAACGCCCAGAAGGCGACCGGCGCGGCCTACGCCGCGGCCATCGTCGACGTCGAGGTCGACGTCGAGACCGGCAAGGTCGACGTGCTGCGCTGCACGGTCGTGCAGGACGCCGGCCGCGCGATCCATCCGGCGTACGTGGAGGGCCAGATGCAGGGCGGCACCGCGCAGGGCATCGGCTGGGCGCTCAACGAGGAGTACGTCTACGACGAGCAGGGACGTCTCCTGAACGCGGGCTTCCTCGACTACCGCATCCCGGTCGCGCTCGACCTGCCGATGATCGAGACGATCATCGTCGAGGTGCCGAACCCGCGTCACCCCTACGGCATCCGCGGCGTCGGCGAGGTGTCGATCGTGCCGCCGCCCGCGGCAATCGCCAACGCGATCGCGAACGCGACCGGCGTCCGCATGCGCTGCCTGCCGATGTCGCCGCCGCGCGTTCTCGCGGCGCTGCGCGCGGCGGGCGTGCGCACGGCGCCGGAGTCGCCGAGCATCGCGGCCGCGAGCTGACGCAGGCGTGGCGCTGGTCTTCATCCCGGCGCAGCTGCGGCCGCTGACCGGCGGGCGCGACCGCATCGAGGTCGCGGGCCGCACGGTCGGCGAGCTCGTCGAGGCGATCGACGCGCTCCATCCGGGCTTCGCGGAGCGCATCGTGGAGAACGGCGAGCTCGTGCCGTCGCTCGCGGTGTCGGTCGACGGCGACGTCGTGAGCGGCGGGCTGCTCGAGGCAGTGCAGGCGGACAGCGAGGTGCACTTCGTGCCGGCGCTCGGCGGCGGCTGAGCGCGGGCGTGTCCGCGGCGCGTGGCCGCGTGGGCGGGCGTTCGCGCTCGGGCGAACGGCCGGGCTACGCCGCCCGCGTCGTGCAGCGGAACGCCACGCGCGACGCGCCGCCCACGGCGCTCGCGCTGCCGAGGCAGAGCGTGCCCTCGCCCTCGAGCGGCGCGCTGTCGCGGTGCACGCGAAGCGGCGGCAGGCCGGCGCGCTCGATGGTCGTCCCGTTGGTGCTGACGTCGGTGAGGTGCACGCGGCCGCGGTTCCACTCGACGATCGCGTGCAGACGCGACACCGCGGCGCTCGCGACGTGCAGGTCGCAGCCCGGGTTGCGACCGAGCTCGACGCGCGGCCGCGCGAGATCGACGCGCACCGAGCGCTCGCCGTGCGTCAGCACGACCCCGTCGACGCGCTCGTCGGCACCGGCGTCGAGCGGACCCACGCTGAGAACGGAGGTCACGCTCGCGTCCCACAGCAGCTCGTGGATCTCCTCCTCCGCGGTGTCGCCGCGCAGGACGCGGCGGTCGAACCAGCGCGCCGCCTGACGCCAGCGCGGCGAGAGACGCTCGAGCGTCGCGCGCGTGGTGAGGATCTGCCCCGCCTTCGCGAGCGCGACGAGACGCGCCGCCTTGTGCACCGTGCCGCCGAACCAGCCTCGCGCGAGCGCACGACCGGGCCGTGCAGGAATCCGATGCGCAGCCGGATCGGGCGTGGCAGACGATCCTGGACGGACGCGGCGTCGACCGCCTCGTGCAGCGCGGCGGCAGCCCCGGCGGCGTCGTCCGCATGCTCGAAGATGCACAGCACCTCGTCGCCGAGCCGGTTCGCGACCTCGCCGCCGCACTGCTGTGCGGTGGTCGCGAGCAGGTCGACGTAGCGCACGAGCAGGACCCGCGCTGCGTCGTCGCCCTGCTCGACGACGAGCCGCGTGCTGCCGACGATGTCGGCGAACAGCACGCTACGCTCGACGGTGACGGCGCCCATCGGTTTCCTCATCCGTCGCGGTCGCCGCCGGCAAGAGGGCGAACGCACGCCCGGTGCGCGGCGTGCGAGCTTCCCTCGTTCGCCATCAATGCGACAACCACTGGGCGGCGAGGATGAACGCCGCGCCGGCGAGCGTCGCGACCATCAGCAAGCGCGAGCGGCTGGTCTCGTGCGCGGCGGGCAGCAGGCTGCTCGCGCCCAGGTAGACGAAGATGCCGGCGAACCAGCCGAGCAGCAGCGCCAGCACGGCGCTGCCGAGCGCGACGAACGACTGCGCGAAGAAGCCCGCGATCGGCGCCGCCGCGACCAGGTAAACCATCGCGCGCGTCGCGCGCAGGCTGTGCTGCGTCCCGAGCATGATGCCGGCGACGCTGATGCCGTCGGCGAGCTTGTGCAGCGTCACCCCGAGCGCGATCGCCCAGCCGAGGCTGTGGCCCGCCTGGAAGCCCTGCCCGATCGCGAAGCCGTCGAAGAAGCTGTGCAGGCCGAGGCCGAGCGCGCCCCACAGCCCGGCCTGGTGCGTGTCCTCGTGCGCGGCGCCGTGGTGGACGTGGCCGCCGTGCGCGATGTGGTCGATGACGTAGAACGCGAAGTAGCCGAGCCCGCAGGCGAGCAGCAGGTCTCCGGCGTCGAAGCCCGACTCGACGGAGCCCAGCAGCTCGAGCGCCTCGGGCAGGATCTCGAACAGCGCCGCCGCGATCAGCGCCCCGCCGCAGAAGGCGAAGATGTACGCGCGGTACGCTTGCAAGCGCAGCGCGAGAAGTCCGCCGCCGAGCGTCAGGGTTCCGGCGGCGCCCGACAGGAGGAAGGCTTCCATGAGCGGCCGCGCCTGCTGTAGCGGAACGACGGGCCCTGCACCAAGAGCAGCAAACGCGTCGTTTTCACGGAGCGCTCCCACGATTGTAGTTGCAATCGAGTTGCGATTACGCTTTGGTCGCTGTTGCGCCCGCTGCGCGTTGCGCTTGCCGCGCCGGAGCACGGCTGGTAACGACCGCGAGTTCCGAGGGCGCCAATCGGGGTGAGCACGATCCGTCACACGAACCTTCGCTCGAGGCCCGCGACGGCGCGCACGCGGCGTCCCGGCTGGCGCGCGGCGCTGTTCCTGGCGCTGACGCTCCTCTGCCAGACGCTGCTGCCGCACGTTCACGCGGCGCAGCACCCCGAAGCGATCGGCGAGACCTCGGCGTACGCGGCGCGCGCGCAGCACGCGGACGCTCCCTGCCCGGCCTGCCAAGCCCTCTCGCACCGCCCCGCGCTGCTCGCGCCGTCCAGCACGCCGACGCCGCCGAACGCGGTGCGGCCCTGGACGCCCTGCACGCCCCCGCCTGCCGCGGGGATCTCCCTCGTCGCGCGGCACGCGCCGCGCAGCCCTCCCGTCGTCGCGCTCTGAGGAGCAGGCGCGGCCACGTGCCGCGTCGACGCCGCCGCTCGCTCGAGCGGCGTCAGGCGACCACGCCGCACGGCGTGCTGGTGGGCTCGTGGCACGTCCACGAGCCGGGAGGATGGGTCGATGTCGGGGACCGACGTCACGAAGAGGACGCGCATCGCGTGCGCGTCGCTCGCGCTCGCGTTGCTGCTGCCGCTCGCGAACGCCCGAGCCGACGAGCGCGCGGAGATCGAGGCGTTGAAGGCGCAGATCGCGGAGCTCGAGCGCCGCGATCGCGAGCGTCAGCGACAGCTCGACGAGATGCTCGAGCTGCTGCGGCGCATCGCGCCGGAGCTGGCGCAGCAGCAGCAGCAGGAGAAGCGCGCTCCGGCGCCCGGAGTGGACGCGAAGCTCGCAGCGGATGCGGATGAGGACGCGCGCTCGCGCAGCGCGCTCGATCGCGCGATCGCCGAGCTCGAGCAGGACGCGGGCTCGCCGCACGCGGGCTCGCAAGGCGCCGTTGGCGCGCCGCGCGGCGTGCTGCCGGTAACGAGGGCAGCGACCACAACGACGGCGACTTCGGTGACGTCACAGGCCACCCCGGAGCAGCCGACCCAGGCGCCGCTCGCCGCGTCGTCGCCGCCGCCGAGCACCAGCGCCCCAGGCGATGGGGCGAGCGGGCCGCACGACCACACAGCGGCTTCCTCGCCGCCGGGCACGCTCTTCAGCAGACCGTTGCCGGGCCAGGCGACGCTGCGCCTCCTCGAGCCGTCGATCGACCTCATGGTCGCCGCCGGCTGGTCGACCGCGAACGACGCCGAGATCCGGACGCTGCAGGGCGGCGCGCACGATCCGGACCGCCGCGGCTTCACCTTCCAGCAGGCCGAGCTCGGCTTCTTCGGCGCCGTCGACCCGTACTTCGACGCGGTCACCTACATCCTGTTCACGCCGGACGGCGTCGAGCTCGAGGAAGCGTACGGCACGACGCGACGGCTACCGTGGGGTCTGCAGCTGCGAGCCGGCTACTACTTGACGGAGTTCGGACGCATCAACCCGACGCACCCGCACTCCTGGCCGTGGATCGACCAGCCGATCATCAACACCCGCATGTTCGGCGGTGAGGGGCTGCGCTCGCCGGGCGCTCGCCTGTCGTGGCTGCTGCCGGTGCCGCTGTTCTCCGAGCTCTACGTCGGCGTGCAGAACGCCAACGAGGGCGAGCTCACGACGAGCTTCCTCGCGCCCGAAGGGATCGGCGGTCGCCCCGGCATCGATACCGAGACGCGCAACCTCGGCGACCTGCTCTACCTCGTCCGCTCGGCGACGGCGTGGAGCTTCGGCGACGAGGTCTCGGCGCTGCTCGGCTTCTCTGGGCTGTTCGGTCCGAACTCGACCGGCGGCTCGGCGCGCACGTTCGTCTATGGCGCGGACTTCACGCTCAAGTGGCGCCCGACCGACAACTTCCGCGGCTGGCCGTTCCTGCTCTGGCAGAGCGAGGTGATGAAGCGCGACTACACCGCGGAGCCGATCCCCGCCGGCGTGGTCATCCCCGAGGACGATCACGGCCACGCGCACGCGCTGCACGACCACGACGACCACGACGACGCGCACGTGCAGGAGGCCATCCCCGGCGCGCTGCTGCGCGACTGGGGCTTCTACACGCAGCTCCTCTACGGCTTCCGCTACCCGTGGTCCGCGGGCGTGCGCTTCGAGTGGGCGAGCGGCTCGGGGCAGAGCGTCGGCGGGCGCGCGAACGACCCGCTGCGCGACGACCGCTTCCGCTTCTCGCCGCTGCTGATCTACCAGCCGTCGGAGTTCGCGCGCATCCGCCTGCAGTACAACTTCGACCACGCGACCGCGCTGCCCGGCGAGGAGGCGAGCACGGTGTGGCTCGGGCTCGAGCTGCTCTACGGCAGCCACCCGGCGCACGAGTGGTGAGAAAGGAGCCGATGGCGATGAACGCGAATCGCTCCCGAGGCATCGAACATCGCTCGCGCGCGTGCGGCCGACGCGTGGCCGCACGCGCCCTCGCGGGCCTCGCCGCCGTACTCGTCTCCCTCACATCCGCGGCACACGCGACCGCGCAGGAGACGGCGCCGCTGCGCGTCTGCGCGACGACGCCCGACCTCGGCGCGCTCGTGCGCGAGATCGGCGGCGACGACGTCGCCGTGACGACCTTCGTCAAGCCCACCGAGGACCCGCACTTCGCGGAAGCGCGGCCGAGCTTCGTCAAGCAACTCAGCGAGGCCGACCTCCTGGTGCAGATCGGGCTCGACCTCGAGATCGCCTGGCTGCCGGCGCTGCTGCGACAGGCGCGCAACCCGCGCGTCGAGCCGGGGGCGGCGGGCTACCTCGACGCGTCGACGGCGATCGGACAGCCGCTCGGGATCCCGACGACGCCGGTCGACCGCAGCCAGGGCGACGTGCACGCGCGCGGCAACCCGCACTACCTGCTCGATCCGCTGCGCGGCCTCGCGGTGGCGCGCGCGATCGCCGCGAAGCTCTCCGAGCTGCGGCCGGACGCCGCCGCGCGCTTCGAGCGCCGGCTCGCGACCTTCCAGGACGAGCTCTTCCGCCGCCTGGTCGGACCCGCGCTCGCCGCGCGCTACGGCGACGACGTGCCGAAGCTCGTCCGGCTCTACGAGGCGCGCAAGCTCGCTTCCTTCCTCGACGACCAGGGTCAGCGCGCCGAGCTCGGCGGCTGGCTCGGACGCATGCTGCCGCTGCAGGGCACGAAGCTCGTCGAGGACCACGCGGTGTGGACCTACTTCACGCGCTTCTTCGGCCTCGAGGTGGTCGCCGACCTCGAGCCGCTGCCCGGCGTTCCGCCCACGACCAAGAGCCTCGAGCGCGTGATCGAGCTGATGCGCGCGCAGGACGTGCGGATCGTGCTCGCGTCGACGTACTACGATCCGCGCTACGCGAACCTCGTCGGCTCGAAGACCGGCGCCCGCGTGCTGCGCATGGCGACGCAGGTCGGCGCGGTTCCCGAGGCGCCGACGTACCTCGACATGATCGGCTACAACGTCGAGCAGATCGCGTCGGCGGGTGCGGAGACGAGATGACGTCGCGCCCCGAGGTGCTGCTCGAGGCCCGCGCGCTGACGCTCGGCTACGGCGCGCGCGTCGTGCTGCGCGACGTCGACTTGACGGTGCGCCGCGGCGAGTTCTGGTTCCTCGTCGGGCGCAACGGCAGCGGCAAGAGCACCTTCCTGCACGCGGTGCTCGGCATGCTCGAGCCGCAGGGCGGGACGCTCCGCCTCGCCGCGTCGCTCGGCGGTCGTGCGCGCGTCGGCTTCGTGCCGCAGCACGCCGAGACGAACCCGTCGCTGCCGACGACGGTGCGCGAGTTCGTGTCGCTCGGTCTCGTCGGGCTCGACGTGCCGCGTGCGGAGCGCGGCGCGCGGCTGCGGCGCGCGCTCGAGCGCGTCGGGCTCGCCGAGCTCGAGCGGGCGTCGTTCCGCGCGCTTTCGGGCGGGCAACGTCAGCGCGCGCTCGTCGCCCGCGCGCTGATCCGCGAGCCCGAGCTGCTGGTGCTCGACGAGCCGATGAACCACCTCGACGCCGACGCCGAGGCGGCGCTGCTGCGCGACCTCGTCGAGCTCAACCGCCAACACGGCCTCACGCTGCTGCTGGTCACGCACGACGCCGCGATGGCCGAGCGCCACGCGTCGCACGTCGCGACCTTCGCCGACGGCACGGTGCGCGTCGAGGAGCGCACCGCGCGCGAGCGGGCGAAGGGTCCCGCGCTCGAGGTGCGGTCGTGATCGCGTCCTTCCTCGACTCCTGGGCGCTGTTCCGCGACGCCTACCTCGCCGGCTGGCTGATTTCGCTGCTGCTGCCGCTGCTCGGCGTGATGGTCGTGGCGCGCGAGCAGATCTTCCTCGGCGCCGCGATGTCGCAGGCGTCGCTGCTCGGGATCGCGTGCGGGCTGCGGCTGGCCACGCTCCCTGCTCTCGCGGTCGTTCCGTGGCTCGAGAGCGACGCCTTCCTCTCCGCCGCGGCGGGGATCTTCGCCGTGCTCGCGGCGCTGCTCACGACGCGCGGCGCGCACGAGCGCGGCGAGAGCCGCGAGGCCGCGACCGGGCTCGTCTTTCTCTTCAGCGCGAGCCTGTCGGTGCTGCTGCTGTCGCACAGCCCGCACGGCACGGAGGAGATCCACCGGCTCGTCGCGAGCACGATCATCGGCGCGACCGCGGGCGACGTCGCGGTGCTCGCCTTGCTGCTGGCGCTCACCGCAGCGGGCGTGGCGCTGCGTCACCGCGAGCTCGCGCTGCTCGCGATGGATCCGCAGATGGCGTCCGCCGTCGGGCTCGGCGTCCGGCGCTGGGGCGTGCTGCTCGCGATCTGGCTCGGCGTCGTCGTCGGGCTCTCGAACCGCGTCGCGGGCAGCATCTTCACCTTCGGCTGCCTGGTGCTGCCGGCGCTCGCGGCGCGCAGCCTGTGCCGCGAGGTGCGCACGATGTTCGTCGTCGCGCCCCTGCTCGGCCTCGCCGGCAGCCTCGTGAGCTTCGTCGTGGCGCACGACCTCGACTACCCGCCGGGCCAGACGACGGCGTTCGTGCTGAGCCTGACGCTGGTCGCCGCCTGGCTGCTGCGGCGCTCAGAGCGCGCGCTCGCGAACGGTCGCCGCGAAGGCGAGCCGCTCGCGGGTCGCTAGCAGCTCTCGCAGCGGCCCTTGAGCAGGACCTGCGACACCTCCGCGACCGGCGAGCGGCGCGAGCCCGGCGCTGGGCGGATGTTCACGCTGACCTCGGGCAGGCAGGCGACGGTGCCGCAGTCGTTGCACACGAAGTGCGGGTGCTCGCGCTCGGTGCCGCGGTCGGCGCTGCGCATCTCGTAGCGCCAGACGTGGTCGCCGACCTCGACGCGGGACACGAGCCCGGCCTCGGCGAGGTCGACCAGGTTGCGGTAGATCGTGGCGCGGTCGAAGCCGAGCGGCAGCAGCTCCTCGGTGATCTCGGCGTGGCTCATCGGGGCGGTGGCGCGCTGCAGGCGCTCGACCACCGCGATGCGCGGCGCGGTGCTGCGCATCCCGGCCGCACGGATCGCGGCGCGGATCTCCGCGACCCGGCTCGCCGCCTGAGCCCGGCTCTTGCGCGTCATGGCAGCCCGCTTACCACGGCGGCCGCGCTCCCGACAGGCCGGCGCGGCCGTTCTGCAACACCGTTGCAGGAGCATCCAGCGCCGGCGGACGCTCGCCGGGCGAGCAGACGACGAAAAGCTCTTGACACCATCCGAATTTTGGTATCGATTCTGGCTTTACCGACACACTCTCGCGCACTGGAGCTCGGGGACGGAGGTCCAGAGTCATGCAAGCCTCGAGGGAGCATTGGAGCTGCCAGGCCATCCCCGGCGGGCCGCCCGGCTTTCCGTACGCCATTCTGTCCGGTGACGAGGTGCTCGCCTGGGTGAAGCGCTCGTCCGACGCCGCCTTCATCACCGTCGCGCGCGACGAGGTCCGCCAGCTCGCGCTCGAGCTCCGCGAGCGCGACAAGCGCGACCGACGCGCTACCCGCCCCGCCAAGTGACGCAGGCGGGGCCACGAGCGCAGCCCCACCTGCTCCGATTCGCTCGCTTGGGCGCCGCCGGCTACGCAGCGCGGCTCGGCAGCTCGACCTCGGCGACCGCCGTCGCGGTGATCTGCTCGCGGTGGTTGATGGTGTAGACGTCGAGCTTCACCATCTTGCGGCCGTCGCGCTCGAATTTTTCGACGACCTTGCCGCGCGCCCAGGTCACGTCGCCCAGGTAGTTGAAGCGCTTGTAGCGCGCGTCGATGAAGGCCAGGTGCCCCTTGTCGCCCATCCAGTTGGTGACCACGTGGCACATCCACGACAGGCGCTCGAGGCCGAGGTCGTAGGCGCCGGGCAGGCCGAGCGTGTCCTGGGTGAACTTGTTGTCCCAGTGCACGCGCTGCGGCGGCTCCGGGACGCCCTGCTCGTTCGGCACCATGAGCATCGGGTGCTTGTCGAGCAGGCGGGACGCGACGATGTTGCCGACGAGATAGATGCCGAAGAAGGACTCGAAGGCGATCTCCGCGGTCGGCGTGAGCGGACCCTTGATCACCTTGCCGATGTCGTCGCCGACGTTGACGTCCTCCCAGTAGCGCTCCACCGTGCGCGTCTCGTTGCGGTACTCCTCCTGGAAGCGCTCGATGTCCTCGGGCGTCCAGTGCGCGAGCTTCTCCTGCTCCTTGTACACGCTCTTCTCGCGCGTCTTGTTGCGGTCGGCGCGCATGTAGGTGTCGCTGCGCTTGCCGATGCAGGCGCCGGTCTGGTCGTAATAGACCGCTTCGTACGTCTGGTAGACCGTGCGGCCGTCGGTGAACTTGCTGGTCTTCTCGACGACGTCCTTGAGGTAGCTCTCGGAGCGGATGACGTCGCCCTCGAGCACCGGGCGGTACCACTCGTAGTGCGAGCCCGACCAGATCGAGTGCACCCCGGGGAGACCTTCCGGCAATCCGGCCGAGCCCGGCGCGCTCAGCGTGTCGTAGCAGCGCAGCACGACGCCCGGGCAGTGCAGCCGGCCCCACTTACTGTGCTTCTTGGCGTACTCGCGGTCGGTGTAGAGCGGGTTCAGGTCGCCGATCGCGTGCGCGAGGTGCCAGATGGTGTCGCGGTTGACCTCGGTGCGCCACGGCTGGCGCCCCTCGAAGCCCTTGCCGATGCGCTCGCGCAGCTTCGCGATGCCCTCGTCCGTGATCCTGCCGTGCTCGTACGCCATCGTCTGTGCTCCCTCCCGGAACCCGCGTCGCCGTCGCGCCGCGTCCGAGCCAACGTTTGTTGGTAGCCGGACTCGTGCGCGAGCGCCAGCGATTTCGGCCTACCTGGGTTTTGCTGCAGGCGGACGCTATCCTGCTCGACATGAGCGAGTCCAACCAGTGGATCGAGCTGACGCGCGACTGTGAGGCGGTGATGATCCCCGCCGGCCACACGGTCCTGCTTCCCCAGGGCACGAAGGCCGTGATCACCCAGTCGCTCGGCGGATCCTTCACCGTGCACGTCCCCGAGTACGGCGGACTGCTGCGGATCTCGAGCCGCGACGCCGACGCGGTCGGCATGGAGCCGGCGCCCGAGCCCGAGGTGCCCGCGGCGAGCGGCGAGAAGCTGACCCCCGAGGAGCTCGAGCCGCTCGTCTGGCAGCAGCTCAAGACCTGCTACGACCCCGAGATCCCGGTCAACATCGTCGACCTGGGCCTGGTCTACGACATGCAGATCAAGCCGCTCGACGACGGCCGCAACCGGGTCGACGTCAAGATGACGCTGACCGCGCAGGGCTGCGGCATGGGCGCGTCGATCGCCGCCGACGCGCGCTACAAGATCCTCGGGCTGCCGGGCGTCGCCGAGGCCGAGGTCGAGATCGTGTGGACCCCGGTATGGAACCCGAACATGATCTCGCCCGAGGGGCGCGCCAAGCTCGGGATGGATTGACGCCGGCGCGTTTCGCGCGCACGTCGCCGCGACGCCGGCACCGCGCGCGGGGCCAGCCGAGGGGACCGTCTCAGCGTAGCTTCGGCGGCGGCGCGCGGGTGAAGGCTTCCTCCGTGAGCGCCGGGTCGTTCGGCACCCAGCGCAGCACGGTCTCGTCGAACAGCGGGCGGCCGTCGAGCGTGTAGCGGCCGCGGAAAGGCAGCAGGAAGCCGCCGACCTCGCGGAAGTCTTCGTACGACGCGACGAGCTCGCCGCTGCCGATCACCGGCACGTCGACCGGGCCGCGGCTCGCGACCAGCAGGTCGCGCTCGTCGAAGTACAGCAGGTACGACGTCCCGTCCTCGCGCCAGGTGGCGCGCAAGCCGCTCGCGACCCCGGCCGGCAGCGCGTCGCGGGGAAGCTCCTCGACGACCAGCAGCCGCTCGTCGTCGAGCACGTCGAGCAGGCTGAGCCCGATCCAGCGGACCTGGGTGCGCACCGCGCGCGCGAGCGCGGGATCCGATCCGACCGGCGCGGTGCCGAGGAAGTAGCGCACGGTCTGGCCGTCGTAGGCGTAGGTCTGCTCGTCGCCCCAGGTCTCGAGCGTCCAGCGCAGGCGATCCGGCACGCGGTAGTCGATGCGCCAGGCCCAGGTGCCGGGGATCTTCTCGTAGACCTCGGCCTCGGACTCGCGCGACGCGCTCTCGAGCGGACCGCCCCGCGCCGCGATCGCGCGCTCGACGAGGGAGCGCGCGCAGCCCGTCGCGGCGACCGCGACGATCAGCGCACAGAGCACTGGCCCGAGTCCGCGCCCGACCGCCGCCGCGCGCACGAGGCGCGTTCCGCTTTCCCGATCGCCGAGAGTCACGTATCGCTACTCCGGATGCCAGGCGAACTGGTCAGATCGATGATGCTCCGCACGCTGCTCGGCATCCTTCTCGTCGCGGCGGCCGCGTGCAAGCCCGCCGTGCGTCGGCCCGATCCCGCGTCGCTCGTCCCCGCCGCGGCCCCCGCGCCGGCCGCGGCCACCGAGCCCGCAACGGCACCCCGCGCCTGCGATCCCTGCCCGGAGCCGGAGAAGGTCTCGGCGACCATCGACAACGGCTGGATCACGGTCGCGCTGACGCTGCCGGCGCAGCCATCCGGGCCGCTGCCGGTCGTGATCTCGCCCATCGTCCCCGACGCGGATCTGCTCGATCGCGGCTTCGGGGTCGTGCGCTTCCACACCAACTGGGAGCTGCTGCGCGGCTTCAAGAAGGCGTCGGAGGCCTCCGGCTCGAGCGCGGGGCTCGAGGACACGACCAACCTCCCCGTGCGCGACGAGGACTCGCACACGGTCGGGAGCTGGCTCCTCGCCGCGCCGCGCCCCGGCATCGTCGGACGCGCCTACTTCGAGATCATCTCGACGGACGCCGAGCACAGCATCCCGCGCGTCATCGACTGGATCCTCGAGAACCCCCGCGTCGACCCGCAGCGCATCGCGATCACCGGCAGCTCGACGAGCGGCTTCACCGCGCTGCAGGCGATGGCGCACGACCCGCGCATCGCGGTCGGCGTCGTGCGGGTCGCGTGCGGCGACTACCTCACGTTCCTGCGCTCGTCGTCGCTCGCGCTGAACGACGACCCGCGTTGGCTGCCGAACGGCAAGCTCGAGCTCGACCCAGACTACGCGGTCGAGATCGCGGCGCGCGAGCCGATCCGCAACGCGAACCGCTACCCGCCGCGACCGCTGCTGCTGCTCGCCGGCGAGCTCGACCGCGCGATCCCGTACGCGTGCGTCGAGAACACGGTGACGCGCTTCCGCGCGGCGTACGAGGCGCGCGGCGTCCCCGACCACTTCCGCTTCGTCCCCTACTCGGGGCAGGGACACAATCTCGCGGGCGTCGACGGCGAGGTGCTCGGCTGGCTCGAGCGCTGGCTCAAGCCCTGAGCAATCTTTCGCTTGCGCGCTTCACGAAGGCGAGGTGCGCGCGCTTCATCTCCGGGGAGAGCGCCGGCTGGCCGATCAGCCGCTCGAGCAGCGCCGCCGACGAGAAGTGCCCGAACAGCAGGTGGTACATGCCGAGGATCAGCAGCGGCAGGTCCTGCTCGGGCCAGTCGCCGACGCCGGGGGTGGCGAGCACCGCCTGGCGTCCCTGCTGGTAGATCGGCTTCAGCCAGTGGTCGGCGAGCCGCTCGAGGTACTCGCCGCCGTCGAGCACCTCGCGCTGGATCAGCTTCGGCAGGTGCGGCGTGCGCCACAGGTGCTCGACGAGCTGCTCGAGCAACCGGTCGCGCTCGCGCTCCTCGTGCAGCACGGGCGCGCACTCGGCGAGCAGGTCGAGGATCGGCTGCAGCCCGCGCTGCAGCACCGCCTCGTAGAGCGCCTGCTTGCTCGGGAAGTGGTTGTAGATGCTCGCCTGGTTGAGCCCGACCTGGCCCGCGATCTCGCGCACGGAGACGCCGGCGAAGCCGCGCTCGGCGAATAAGGCCTCGGCGGCGTCGAGGATGCGGGTCGCGGTGGATCCCGCCTCGACCGGCGCGGTCTTCTGCGCTTCGCTCGCCATGGCCCGAACGAACGTTCGGTTACCAGCGCCGGGTGCGGCGGGCAAACGGGGCATCGGAGGGCGTGGCGCGTGGGTGGCGCGTGGGTGGCGCGTGGGCGTCGCGCGTCGCAGCGCGCGCGTCGTGGTGCTATGGCCGGCGGCGCCATGACGCTTTCCCCTCGGCGCGCGAGACGACGCACGAGCCCGCCGCGCGCGGTCGCCCTCGCCTGCGCGGTCTGCCTCGCCTGCGGCGGCCCAGTCGGCGCGCAGGTCGCGAGCCTCGACGACGTGATCGCCGCGCACCCCATCGATCCCGCGCGCGGCGCGCAGGTCACCGAGGTGCTGCGCGGCCAGTCGGCGAGCGTCAACGTGTGGCAGCTCACGAGCGAGATGCCGCCGCACCTGCACCGCGAGCACGAGGAGGTGATCGTCGTGCGCAGCGGACGCGCGCGGGCGCGCATCGGTGACCAGACCATCGAGCTCGGACCGGGCGACGCGGTTCTCGTGCCGCGCGACACCGTGCACGGCGCGCGCGTGATCTCCGAGGAGCCGATGGTCGGCTTCTCGGTGTTCGCGCCCGCCTTCGACGGCAAGGATCGCGTCCCCGCGCCCGAGGCCGGCACGCCGACGAAGGCCGAGCCCCGCGCGCCAACCCCGCCCGACCCGACCGCGTCGGCGCAGCCTGACCTCAGCGCGCCAACGAAGCCCGAGCCGACCGCGTCGCCGCGACCCGCGCCGAGCGCGCCGGCGCAGGATGATTCCCGCGCCGGATCACGATAGCCTCGAAGCTCGGAGGACAGTCGATGGCCGAGGGGTTGCTGCACGAGGAGGATCTGCGCCGCATCGCCGAACGCGGGCTCGCCGCAGAGGACGTGCAGAGACAGCTCGCGCTGCTGCGCGATCCGCCGCCGCACACCCGTCTCGAGCGCGCCTGCCGTCCGGGCGACGGCATCCGCGTGCTCACCGACGACGAGGTGGCGAGCGCGCTGCGCCTGCACGCCGAGGCCGCCGAGAACGGCCGCTTCTCCGCCTTCGTGCCCGCGTCGGGCGCGGCGACGCGCATGTTCCGCGCGCTGCTCGCGGTGCTCGACGAAAACCGCGACGTGCGGCGCAGCGACCTCGAGCGCCGCGCGGCCGACGGTGACGGCGACGCGCGCGAGGTGCTCGCCTTCGTCGACGGCCTCCGGCGCTTCGCGTTCTTCGAGAAGCTCTGCGACGCGATGCGCGCGCACGGCCTCGATCCCGAGGACGCACGGCGCGAGGGACGCGTCGGCGCGATCCTCGAGCACCTGCTGACCGAGCGCGGCCTGCACTACGCCGCGCTGCCCAAGGGCCTGCTGCTCTTCCACCGCTATCCCGACGGTCCGCGGACGCCGCTCGAGGAGCACCTGGTCGAGGCGGCGCGCTACGCGCGCAGCCGCGAGGGCGTGGCGCGCCTGCACGTCACGGTGTCGCCGCAGCACCTCGCGGGCTTCCGCGAGCTGCTCGCCACGGCGCAGCGGCGCCACGAGCAGCGCCTCGACACCCGCTTCGAGGTGAGCTTCTCGCACCAGGAGCCCTCCACCGACACCGTCGCGGTCGACCTCGAGGGCAACCCGTTCCGCGACGCGAGCGGCGCCCTGCTCTTCCGTCCGGGCGGCCACGGCTCGCTGCTCACCAACCTCGAGCGCACCGGCGCCGACCTGGTCTACGTCAAGAACATCGACAACGTCGTGCCCGACCGCCTGAAGGAGCCCATCGTCCACTGGCGCAAGGTGCTCGGTGGCGTCCTGCTCGGCCTGCAGGCGAAGGCCTTCGCGGCGCTGGCACGGCTCGAGCGCGACGCCGGCGAGGACGCCGTCGTGGCCGCGGCGCAGGTCCTCGAGCGCGACCTCGAGGTCGCGACGCCGGAGGGCTTCGCGACCTGGCCGCTCGAGCGCCGGCGCGCCTGGGTCCTCGCCAAGCTCGACCGTCCGCTGCGCGTCTGCGGCATGGTGCGCTGCTCCGGCGATCCGGGCGGCGGTCCGTTCTGGGTGCGCAGCGCGTCCGGCGAGGTCACGCGGCAGATCGTCGAGACCGCGCAGGTCGACACGCGCGACCCCGAGCAGCGCGCGCTGCTCGGCACGTCGACGCACTTCAACCCGGTCGACCTGGTGTGCGCGCTGCGCGACCACCGCGGACGTCCGTACGAGCTCCAGAAGCACGTCGACCGGCAGGCGGTGTTCATCGCCGAGAAGTCGCACGGCGGCCGGAAGCTGCGCGCGCTCGAGCACCCGGGGCTGTGGAACGGCTCGATGGCGGACTGGAACACGGTGTTCGTCGAGGTGCCGGCCGAGACCTTCAACCCGGTGAAGACGGTCAACGACCTGCTGTCGCCGGCGCACCAGTAGCCACGCCGACGCAGCGCGAACGCCGCTCGACGAGCCCCGTGCTCCGCCCGCGCTCCGCCCTTCCGCCGTCCGCGACCCGGCTCGGCGCGCCCGCCGACGCCGGCGACCCTCGCTGGCAGGCCCGGCAACGCTCGGCTATTCCGGGGTGGCGATGCGGAGCATGATCGTGACCGGCGGCGCCGGCTTCATCGGCGCCAACTTCGTCCGCCTCGCGCTCGCGCGCACCGACGCCCGCGTCGTGGTGCTCGACAAGCTGACCTACGCCGGCAACCTCGAGAGCCTGCGCGACGTCGAGCGCGACCCGCGCTTCGTCTTCGTGCACGGCGACATCGCGGACGGCGAGCTGGTCGGACGCCTGCTGCGCGAGCACCGGCCGACGTGGATCGTCAACTTCGCCGCCGAGTCGCACGTCGACCGCTCGATCGACGGCCCGCGCGCCTTCGTCCAGACCAACACCGTCGGCGCCTTCGAGCTGCTCGAGGCGTCGCGGCTCTGGCTCGCGGAGCTGCCCGAGGACGAGCGCCGTGCGTTCCGCTTCCTGCACGTCTCGACCGACGAGGTGTACGGCAGCCTCGGCCCGACCGGCGCCTTCTCGGAAACGACGCCCTACGCGCCGAACTCGCCGTACTCGGCGAGCAAGGCGGCGGCCGACCATCTGGTGCGCGCCTACCACGAGACCTACGGCCTGCCGGTCCTGATCACCAACTGCTCGAACAACTACGGCCCGTTCCAGTATCCCGAGAAACTGATTCCGCTGATGCTGCTCAACGCGATCGAGGGCCGCGAGCTGCCGATCTACGGCGACGGCGGCAACGTCCGCGACTGGCTCTACGTCGAGGACCACTGCGACGGCATCTGGCGCGTCCTCGAGGCCGGCGTGCCGGGCGACAAGTACAACATCGGCGGGTACGGCGAGATGACCAACCTCGCGCTCGTCGACCGGCTGTGCGCGCTGCTCGACGAGCTGCTGCCGCCGCGCGACAACCCGGCGCTCGCCGGACGCAACCTCAAGAGCTACGCCGAGCTCAAGCGCTTCGTCGCCGACCGTCCGGGCCACGACCGTCGCTACGCGATCGACAGCAGCAAGATCTCGCGCGAGCTCGGCTGGAAGCCCGCGCACGACATCGACTCGGGCCTCGCCGCCACCGTCCGCTGGTACCTCGACAACCGCGACTGGTGCGAGGCGGTGCAGGCGGGCAAGTACCGCCGCGAGCGGCTCGGCACGGCCGCGCGCGCGGACGCGGCGGACGGAGCGCGATGACCCCGCCGGACGCGGCGCGCACGCCCCCTCGCCCGAGGTCGGGCTCGGAGATCAAGGGCATCCTGCTCGCTGGCGGCTCGGGCACGCGCCTCTACCCGGTGACGCGCGCGACCTCGAAGCAGCTGCTGCCGATCTACGACAAGCCGATGATCTACTACCCGCTGGCGACGCTCATGCTCGCCGGCATCCGCGACGTGCTGGTGATCACGACGCCGCACGAGCAGGACGCCTTCCGCCGCCTGCTCGACGACGGCAGCGACGTCGGCATCCGCATCCAGTACGCGGTGCAGCCGCGCCCCGAAGGGCTCGCGCAGTCGTTCATCATCGGCCGCGAGTTCGTCGGCACGTCGCGGGTCGCGCTGGCGCTCGGCGACAACATCTTCCACGGCCACGGCTTCGCCGACTACCTGCGCGCGGCGGTCGAGCGCGAGAGCGGCGCGACCGTGTTCGGCTACTGGGTCAAGGATCCCGAGCGCTACGGCGTCGTCGAGTTCGACGAGCAGGGACGCGCGGTCGGGCTCGAGGAGAAGCCGAAGCAGCCGCGCTCGTCGTACGCGGTGACCGGGCTCTACTTCTACGACAACCGCGTCCTCGAGGTCGCAGCGGGCTTGAAGCCATCGGCCCGCGGCGAGCTCGAGATCACCGACGTCAACATCGACTACCTGCGGCGCGGCGAGCTGCACGTCGAGAAGCTCGGACGCGGCATCGCCTGGCTCGACACCGGGACGCACGAGGCGCTGCTGCAGGCGTCGAACTTCATTCAGGCGATCGAGGAGCGCCAGGGCCTCAAGGTCGCCTGCATCGAAGAGATCGCCTGGCGCATGGGCTACATCGGCGCTCGGGACGTCGAGCGCATCGCGCGCAGCATGCACACGACCGGCTACGGCCAGTACTTGCTGCGCATCCTCGAACAGGAGACGTGACGCCTTGAAGGTGCTGCAGACCGAGCTGCCCGGCGTGCTCGTCATCGAGCCGACCGTGCACCGCGACGCCCGCGGCTTCTTCGTCGAGACGTACCAGGCCAAGCGCTACGCCGAGGCCGGCGTCGACGCGACCTTCGTGCAGGACAACCACTCGTGCTCCGCGCGTGGCACCGTGCGCGGTCTGCACGCGCAGCTCGCGCGCCCGCAGGCGAAGCTCGTGCGCGTGCTGCGCGGCGCGATCTGGGACGTCGTGGTCGACGTCCGGCGCGGCTCGCCGACCTTCAAGCGCTGGATCGGCGTCGAGCTCACGCAGGACAACTTCCGCCAGATCTACGTGCCGATCGGCTTCGCGCACGGCTTCTGCGTGACGAGCGACGTCGCCGAGGTCGAGTACAAGTGCAGCGACTACTACCAGCCGGGTGACGAGCTCGGGCTCGCCTGGAACGATCCGGAGCTCGCGATCCCCTGGCCGGTCGCGGAGCCGCTGCTGTCGGACAAGGACCGCGCCGGGAAGCCGCTCGCCGAGCTGCTCGACCGTCTGCCGCGCTACGAGGGACGGTGAGGATCCTCGTCACCGGCGCCGCCGGCCAGCTCGGGCGCTCGCTCGGCAAGGCGCTCGCGGAGCACGACGTCACCGCGCTCACGCACGGCGAGCTCGACATCGTCGATCTGCAGGCGGTGCGCGACGCCGTGCGCGCGGCGCGCCCGCAGCTCGTGATCAACGCGGCTGCCTACAACCGCGTCGACGACGCCGAGACCGACGTCGAGGGCGCGTTCCGCGGCAACGCGGTCGGACCGCGCAACCTCGCGCTCGCGACGGCCGAGGCGGGCATCCCGCTCGTGCACGTGTCGACCGACTACGTCTTCGACGGCCGCGCGACGCGTCCGTACCACGAGTTCGACCGTCCGGACCCACAGTCGGTCTACGGGCGCAGCAAGCTCGCCGGCGAGATCGCGGTGCGCGAGCTCAACCCGCGGCACTACGTCGTGCGCACCGCGTGGGTCTACGAGGAGCACGGCAAGAACTTTCCGCGCACGATGCTGGCGCTCGCGGAGCGTCCCGAGGTGCGCGTGGTCGACGACCAGACCGGCTCGCCGACCTACGCCCCGCACCTCGCCGCGGCGCTCGCGCGGCTCATCACGACCGATGCGTTCGGCACCTACCACCTCGCCGGTTCGGGCGCGGTGACCTGGTACGGGCTGACGTGCAAGCTCTACGCGCTGCGCGGCATCCGCACGCCGGTGGTGCCGGTGACGACCGAGGAGTTCCCGCGTCCCGCGCCGCGTCCGCGCTACTCGGTGCTGACGACGCTGCAGGAGCCGCGCATCGTTCTGCCGCCGTGGGAGGACGGGCTCGCCGAGTTCTGTCGCGCGCTCGGCTGACCGCCGCCTGTTGGTCTCCCGCGCACGTTGCGCTATGGCGCGAAAGCTTCGATCCGAGAGGGAGGTGGCGATGCTCGTTGACCGTCGTAGGTTCGTCCAGGTTGCTGCGCTCGCGCTGCTCGCGATGGCGAGCGCGGTGTCGCGTCCCGAGAGCGCCCGTGCGCAGAGCACGCCGAGCGCGGACGAGATCATCCGTCAGATGAAGGCCGCGCTCGAGCCGCCGCGCCCGAGCCTGCGCAAGATGGACCTCACGTTCGACGACCGCGGCACCATCACCAAGCTGCAGCTCGCCCAGGCGCGCAAGCGCTTTCCCGACGGCGACCGCACGCTCACGGTGATGCTCGGGCCCGAGGGCGCGCGCGGCATCGCGTACCTGACGATGAGCCCGGCGAACGGCCCGGCGGTCGAGTACCTCTACGTCCCGGTGGTCCGGCGCATCCGCAAGCTCGTGCCGGCCGAGAACTACCAGAGCTTCCTCGACACCGACTTCAGCTACGCCGACCTCGGCATGCTGCCGCTCGAGACCACCAACGAGCTGCTCGGCACCGAGGTGATCGACGGCCGCAAGGCGTACAAGGTGCAGTCGATCCCGACGTCGGTGATCCAGACCTGGTACTACGCCCGCACGGTGACCTGGATCGACGCCGAGACGCTGCTGCCGATGCGCCGCGAGTTCTACAGCCCGGCGGGCGAGGTGTTCAAAGTCGAGACGTTCGGCTCGGTGTCGAAGGTCGACGGCGTCCCGACGCCGCTGCAGATCCGCATGCAGACGCTCGCGAGCAACACCAGCTCGACGCTCGACGTGACGGCGATCGATTACGACGTCGAGCTTCCGGACGAGCTGTTCGATCCCGAGAAGCTGCGCTTCGCGTCCGAGCACGAGGCGTTCAAGAAGCCGCTCGAGAAGGCCCCGGGCGCGAGCTGACGCGCACGTCGGCGCACGAGAACGGACGTCTGACGGACGTCTGATGGAGAAGCCGGCGCGGCCGCAGGGTCGCGCCGGCTTTTTGCGCCGCGCTCAGCCGAGGAGCCGCGTCTCGTCCGCGAGGCGCGCCAGATCCTCCTTGACGGCGACACCGCTCGCGCGCGCGGCGCGCATCGTCTCCGCGAGCGCGACGATGCGCGCGACCGCGAGGTCGGTCGCGACCCCGCGCTCGTGGATGTTGCACACGAGATTGCGGTCCGCGTCGCTGTGCCCCGGACGCGGCCGCCACGCCATGTACGCCGACAGGCTCGCGGCCGTGCGCAGCCCGGGACGCTCGCCGATCAGCAGCACGACGACCTCGGGCTCGAGCAACGCGCCGATCTCGTTCAGCACGCCGACGCGGCAGTAGCGCACGACGAACGGACGTCCGAACGTCCAGCCGCGCTCCGCCGCCGCGCGCGCGAGCGGCTCGAGCAGCGCCGGCGCCTGCGCGCTCACCGCGGCGACCGAGAGCCCGTCGCCGATCACGACTTGCAGGTCGGCGCGCGGCGGACACTCGGCGCGCACGCGCTCGCGCGCCGCCTCGCAGAGCCTGCGTCCGAGGTCGGGGCGCATCAGGTACTCGTCCTTGTCGCGGCACTCGGTCCGCACCTCGAACAGACGCCAGCGCTCGACCAGCTCGGTGCCGAGGTCGCCGTGCAGGTCGATCTCGGCGCGCACGGCGTCGCGCGCGGCGGCGTGGTCGCGGCGCAGCTCGAGCTGCGTCGGCGTGCGGTACGCGGTGCCGGCGCGGCCGACCAGGATGCGCGCCGGCGTGCGCGCGAGCACGGCCTCGGCGAGCGCGCGCTCGCCGGCAGCCGCAACGCCCTCCGGACGCGTCCGCGTCACGTCGTCGCGAGCGCGCGTGGCGTCGTCGTCGCGCGCGCTCACGCCGTCCCCGGCAGCGCGAGGCGCTCGGCCGCGCGCAGCAGGTCGTCGCGCAGCGCGTCGCTCTGCGCCGCGAGCTCACCGTCGATCCAAATTCCGCGCTCCGCGAGCCAGCGCTCGAACTCGGGCGCGGGACGCAGCCCGAAGATGCGGCGCACCGACGCCGCGTCGTGGTAGCTCGTCGACTGGTAGCCGAGCATCACGTCGTCCGCGCACGGGACGCCCATGAAGTAGTTGCAGCCCGCGGCGGCGAGCAGAAGCAGCAGATTGTCGGCGGAGTTCTGGTCGGCCTGCGCGTGGTTCGTGTAGCAGACGTCGCAGCCCATCGGCAGGCCGAGCAGCTTGCCCATGAAGTGGTCCTCGAGCCCGGCGCGGACGATCTGGCGCTCGTCGTAGAGGTACTCCGGGCCGATGAAGCCGACGACCGTGTTGACCAGCAGCGGCGAGAAGGCGCGCGCGACGCCGTAGGCGCGCGCCTCGCACGTGAGCTGGTCGATGCCGTGGTGCGCCTCGGCGGAGAGCGCGCTCCCCTGCCCGGTCTCGAAGTACATGACGTCGTCGCCGACCCACGCGACGCCGCGCGCGCGGTGGTGCTCGAGCACGCGCTCGCGCCCCTCGCGCAGCATGGCGAGGGAGACGCCGAAGCTCGCGTTCGCCGCTTCGGTGCCGGCGATCGACTGGAACAGCAGGTCGACCGGCGCGCCGCGCTCGAGCGCCGCGAGCTGCGTGCTGACGTGCGCGAGGCAGCAGGTCTGCGTCGGGATCGCGAAGCCGTCGACCAGACGCGCGAGCGCGTGCAGGATCGCCGCCACCGTGTCGACCGACTCGCTCGCCGGATTGACGCCGATCACCGCGTCGCCGCAGCCATAGAGCAAGCCTTCGACGGTCGACAGCAGGATCGCCGCGACGTCGTCCGCGGGATGGTTCGGCTGCACGCGGATCGCGAGCACGCCCGGCTCGCCGAGCGTGTTGCGACACCGCGTGACGCGGCGAAGCCCGCGCGCCGCGAGCACCAGGTCCTTGTTGCTCATCAGCTTCGCGACCGCGGCCGCGATCTCCGGCGTCAGCGCCCACGGCGAGACCGCCTCGCGACCGTCGGCGCGCAGCAGCAGCTCGCGCAGCTCGCCCACCGTCAAGCTCGCGATCTGCGCGAACGCCGCGCGATCGTGCGTCTCGAGGATCAGGCGGCTGACCTCGTCACGCTCGGGGTCGATCAGCGGATTCGCGACGATCTCGGCGAGCGTGAGGTCGGCGAGCACGAGCTTCGCCGCGACGCGCTCGCTCTCCGAGCGCGCGCCGATCCCCGCGAGCTGGTCGCCCGACTTCTCCTCGTTCGCCTTCGCGAGCACCTCGCGCAGGTCCGCGAAGACGAAGCGCTCGGCGCCGACGCGCGCCGCGTAGCCCATGCTTCCAGCTTTCGGCCCGAACGTGGCCCGGGTCAACTCCCGGCGACGCGCGCGTCCGTCCTGCTCAGCCCGGCAGGAAGAACGAGCCCGGCAGCTCCACGTCGCCGATGAACGTCCACTCGTCGGGCGAGCAGCTCTGCTGCTGGCAGCGATCCGCGCCGAAGCAGGAGAACGAGATGATGACGCGCGCCGGATCCGGGTTGCCGTCGTCGCCGGTGCGCTCGCACCAGACGAAGCTCGGCTCGGCACCGTTCGCCTGGAAGACGTTGCCGGTGACCGTCTGGTCCGGGTTGAGCGTGATCGCCCAGCGCTCGCTGCCGACGTCCTTGCTGATCAGCGTGCGGCGCCGGTCGGGCGTGATCTGCAGGCCGGACGGCCGGCCGCTCCCGCCGGACGTTCCACCGGGCCCCGGCGCCGCGCCGCCCGTGCTCGCGACCTGGCCGCGCGGCGGCAGCAGGAACGAGCCCGGCAGCGGCACCTCGCCGATGAACGTCCAGTCGTCGACGGGGCACGACGATCCCGTGCAGGCGTCGGCGCCGGAGCACGCGAAGTCGATCTGCACGTCGTACGGATCGGGGTTGCCGTCGTCGCCCGTGCGCTCGCACCAGACGAACTTCGGCGGCCCGCCGCTCGCGTCGAACACGTTGCCCGTGATCGTCTGGTCCTCCGGGTTGTAGCTGATCGCCCAGCGCTCGTTGCCGACGTCCTTGCTGATCAGCGTGCGCGCCTGATCCGGCGTGATCTGCAGGCCCGACGGGTTGCCGATCGGCAGCGCCTCGAGCGCCGCGAGGATGTCGATTCTGGGCTTGACGACGCCGTTGCGCGGGTCGCGGATCGGCACGCCGGTCTGCTGCAGGATGGAGAGCACGAGGTCGACGTCGCCGCGGCCGAGGCGCTGGTTCAGGATGGCGAACGCGCCCGCGACGTGCGGCGTCGACTCGGAGGTTCCGGAGACGAACTCGAAGCCGTCCGGCGGCACCGAGGACCAGATCGACGTGCCCGGCGCGAGCAGCGTCAAGAACGACGCCGAGTTCGAGAAGCCCGCGATCTGGTCGCCCTTGTTCACCGCGCCGACGCTCACCGCGGAGCTGATGCAGCCCGGCGCCGAGAGCGCGCTCGTGCTCGCCTCGTTGCCCGACGCCGCGACGGTCACGATGCCGACCGAGCGCAGCAGGTCGATCGCCGCCTTGCGCGCGCCGTCCTGCATGTCGCACGTCGCCTGCGAGGAGAAGCTGCCGCCGCCGAGGCTCAGGTTGGCCGCCGCGATCTTGTACGTGTTGCGCATCTCGTAGAGCCACTCGAGCGCCGCGATCGTGTCGGACGTGTAGGACTTCGCGCACGGGTCCTCGATGTCGTCGTCGCAGTCGCGCCCCTCGAA
This sequence comes from Candidatus Binatia bacterium, assembly GCA_036563615.1. Lineage (NCBI taxonomy): Bacteria > Candidatus Binatota > Binatia (SeqCode) > Binatia bacterium. The sequence continues at coordinate 216,895 of DATCMB010000022.1, read as the reverse complement.
GCGCGAGAACACCTGGATCGAGATGATGCCCGCGCCGCGCGCGACGCCGGCGAACTCCGCGTTGCGGCCCGCCGCGATGCCGGCGACGTGCGTCCCGTGCTGGCACGCGATCTCCGCGTACGCGCACGGCGCACCTGCGCCGGGTCCGAACTGCTCGGTCTGACCGTTGGGGCAGTCGCCGGTGCGGGAGAAGCACGCCTCGTCGACGATCTTGCCGGCGAGAAACGGGTGCGTGCGCAGCGCCCCGGTGTCGAGGATCGCGACCACCCAGCCGTCGCCGTCGAAGCCGGCGCTCCACGCGGCGTCGCCGCCGATCAGCGGCACGCTCTCGGGCAGCATGACCTTCTCGAGGCGGTCCTCCTCGACGTCGACGACCGCGCCGGACAGCGTCAGCGCCGTGAGCGCTGCGGGCGTGACCTCGAGCGCGACGTACGGGATCGTGTCGAACTCGCGCGCCACCGCCCACGCGGTGCTGCCGAGGTCGCGCGCGAGCTTGGCTCGCGACGCGCGGATCGCCGTGCGCCGCGACGCGACCCGAGAGGCCTCGGAGGCATCGGGCGCCGCCGCGGCCGCCTCCGGGACGTCGAGCCGGACCAGCACGCGCGCGGTGCCGCGCTCGCGGGCGATCGCCATCAGGCGTCCGACGTCGCCGGCCTGGACGGCGGTCGGCAGCAGCGCCCCGGTCACGAGCAGCGCGAGAGCGACGAGCAGCGCACCGGCCGAGAGCGGCGCGCGGGCGACATCCAGCCGCCGCCTCGCGCGCGAGGTCGTGCAGCTCGTCCGTGGGTCAGCGCTCGCTCTCATGTCCGCCATCCGATGCTCTCCCGAGGCGTTCGACGCAGCGCCGCCCGGCGATCGTTGTGGCCGCTCCAGCGGCCCCGTGCAAGTCGCATTCGCACCGGTCGTTGCATCGGTCGTTTCGTGCCAAAGAACGAGCCCGCGTCCCCGGCGCGGCGCCTGCCCGACATGGACGTCACCCGCCGCGGCGCCATTCACCGCCATCGCACGCGCGCTGGCGCATCCGCACCTGCGGCGCGGCGAACGGTCGCAGGAGGCGACCGACATGCGCAGTGCGCTGCGCGCTGGCGAGGAGCCGGGACGCGCGCAGCTCGTGCGGCAGAGCGCGGCCGCGACCGGGCCGGGCAGCGCGACGGACGCCGCTCGTGCGACGCCGTGAGCAGCTCAGGCCGAGCGGCTCGCGCGCCTCAGGCCGCGGCGTCGAGCGCGTCCCGGATCCGCGCCAAGGCGTCCTCGACGTCGTCCGCCGACACGTCGAGGTGGGTCACCGCGCGGTAGCGACGCGGACCGACCTCGTTGACCAGGACGCCGCGCGAGCGCAGCGCAAGGCCAAACTTGGCCTTCGGTGCGCCGAACAGCACGATGTTGGTCTCCGGGAACGGGTCGACGGTGAGACCCAGCTCGGCGAGACCCTCGGCGAGGCGCCGCGCGTTGGCGTGGTCCTCGGCGAGCCGCTCGACGTGGTGACGGAGCGCATACAGCCCCGCGGCGGCGAGGATGCCCGCCTGGCGCATGCCGCCGCCGAGCATCTTGCGGACGCGGTGCACGCGCTCGATGACCTCGGCCGAGCCGCACACCACCGACCCGACCGGCGCGCCGAGCCCCTTCGACAGGCAGAAGGTCACGGTGTCGAAGCCGCGCGCCCACTCCGCGACCGGCACGCCGCTCGCGACCGCGGCGTTGAAGAGCCGCGCGCCGTCGAGGTGCAGCTTGAGCCCGTGCTCGCGCGCGACGTCGATCACGCTGCGCAGCAGGTCGAGCGGGAAGACGCGTCCGCCCGCCGTGTTGTGCGTGTTCTCGAGCGCGACCAGCGTGAGCGGCGCGAAGTGGTGGTCGCGCGGCGTGAGCGCGCGTCGGACGTCGTCGGGGTCGAGCGTGCCGTCGCGCCCGACGGTCTTCACCTGCACGCCCGAGATCGCCGCCGCGGCGCCGGACTCGAAGCGCTCGAGGTGCGCGCCCTCGGTCGCGAGCACGAGGTCGCCGTGCCGCGTGAGCGCGCGCAGCGCCGCCTGGTTCGCCATCGTGCCGCTCGGCACGAAGAGCGCGGCCTCCTTGCCGGTCAGACGCGCGGCTTCTTCCTGCAGCGCGTTGACCGTCGGGTCCTCGCCGTAGACGTCGTCGCCGACCTCCGCCGCCGCCATCGCGGCGCGCATGGCCTGCGTCGGACGGGTGACGGTGTCGCTGCGCAGATCGATGGTCTTCATGTCGGCTCGCGGGCGTCCGCGCCGCAGGCGAACGCGGTCGTGTGCTCGTAGAAGCCGCTACCACGTCGCTCGCCGAGCGCGTAGCCCGCGACGCCGAAGGTCACCCGCGCGAACAGCCCGGGACGCACCGGACGCAGGATGGTGACGTGGCTGCGCGGCGTGCAGCGCAGCGCGCCACCGCCGCGCAGCGCGAGCGCGAAAGGCGGCGTGAGCCGTCCCGGCACGACGTCCGGCAGCGGCGCGTGCGCACCGTCGGCCTCCTCGGCGAGCGCGAGCGCCGTCGCGCCGTCGTCCCCGAGCAGCCGCAGCGACGACGCGGGCTCGCCGGGGTCGAGATCCGCGACCGCGCCGAGGTCGGCGCCGAACGAGGCGACGAGGCGCAGGCGCACGCCCGGACGCTCCGGCGCGAGACGCGCGAGCACGGGATCGGTGAACGCCGTCGCGCCGACGCGCAGCACGGCGCCGTCGAGCCTGACGCGCCCCTCGAGCCACCCCCAGGTGCGCGCTTCGCTCGTCGCGTAGTGCAGCTCGACGTCGGCGCCGACGACGCGGGCCGCGAGCTGCGCGCGCTCGTCGCGGAAGTAGAGCGCGGCATCGGGGATGTCGAGCAGCGGTCCGCGGAAGCGAACCCAGGCCGTGTGCTCGCCGATCTCCGCCTCGAGCCCGGCGAGCGCGAGGCGGCCGTCGGCGCGTGGGCGGCCGTGTCCGGTGAAGAGCAGCACGCGCTGGCCGCCGGGCAGGAGCAGCAGGCGTCCGCCGATCTCGTCGGGTCCGAGCGCGCCCAGGCCGGCGACGATGCCGAGGCCGTGCGCGCCGACCGCGGCGTCGTGCGCCTGCAGCGCGACGCCGCGCACGGGTGCATGCGCGCCGGCCGTCGCCGCGGCCGCACGCTGCGCGGCGTCGCCGTGCCCACGCCGCGCGTCGGCGTGCCCACGCGGCGCGACGAGCGCTGCGGACGGCGTCGCCACGCTCGCGCCCGCGTCCACGTTCGCGCGCTGCGCTGCGCCTCCGAACGCCGCGGCCGCCGCGGCGACGAAGCGCTCGCGCCAGGCGCCCGGGAAGCGCAGCGGCGCGCCGAGCTCGAGCTGCACCGCGTGCGTGCGCCCCGACGCGGTCAGATCCGCGAGCGCCGCGCACGGCCCGCCGGTCGCGCGCGGCACGCGACGGAAGAGCTGCATGACGTTGTTCGGGTGCGCCGCAGGCCAGCGCTCGCCGAAAGTCGTGTGGATGCCGTCGCGTGCGCCGAGCGCGCGCAGCGTGTCGAGCGCGCTCGCGACGTAGCTCGGCGACGCCGTGAGCCGCGGCGCGAGCTTCGCCGCCTCCGTCGGTGTCGCGAGCCGCGCCCCGACGCCGACGTCGCAGGTCGGCTGCACGACGTGCCAGCCGTGCACGAACAGCACCTCGGCGTGCGCGTGGCGCGCGAGGATGCGTCCGAGGTGCTCGCGCAGCAGGTCGAGAAACCACGGCGCGTGGGTCGTGACCTCGTCGACGCGGTTCAGATCGAGCTGGTTGCGGTCGACCGCGAGGTTCTCGATCAGCGACGCGCCGAGGCGCTGCGCGAGCGCGCGCGCGACCTCGCCGGTGTGCAGGTCGTTGCCGCGCAGCGTGCCGCCGCGACGCAGCTCGAGCAGATCGTGCGCGCACAGTCCGCCGTGCGGCACGACCACGAGCACCGGGCCCTCGCCGGCCACGGAGCGGCACCAGGCGGGTACGTCCACGGGCACGTCGTACGCGTCTATCGGGGCGGCGCAGCCGGGTCCACCGCAGACCCGTGACGCCACCGTGAGCCCGCGCGAGCGCGCGAGCTCGTCAGCCGCGCGAGCGGAAGATGCCGAGCGCGCTCGTGTAGCCGTGCAGGAACGTCGTCCCCTGCACCGGACCGATCTCGCCGTTGCAGAAGAAGCCGCCCAGCGCGACGTCGCCCAGGTGGCGGCGCAGGACGTCGCTGTCGTGGTTCGGACGTCCGTAGAGGTGCACGCCGCGCCCGAGGCACGAGAACAGGACCGCGCCACGCACCGCCTCGGTGCCGCGCTCCGCCTCGTAGCGCGCGAGCCGGCGCTCGATGTCCTCGGCCGAGGTCAGCGCGTCGCGCAGGTGGAACTGCACGACCTGCAGCGGCCGCAGCAGCGCGCCGACGATCAGCGTGCCCTCCTCGCGGTCCGAGCCGAGCAGGTTGCGGATCAGGAAGTCGCCCTGCTGGTACTCGCCCTGCGCCTGCTTCATCTCGATGCCGAGGAACAGCGAGCCGCGGCACAGCTCCTGATCCGCCGGCGGCAGGCTCTCGTAGAGGTCCTGCAGCACCTCGAGCGCGGGGCGTCCGTCGAGCTCCTGCAGGACGTTGTCGCGGCAGCGCGTGACGAACATCGGCACGCCGATCGGACGGCAGCCCTGGGCGACGATGGTGTCGAGCTCGAGGTTGCCGGCCATCGCCACGCCGACCAGACCCGAGCGGTGCACGCGGTCGCCGAGCAGCAGCGCGTTGTCGCCCGGCGTGCGGCCGCCGCTCGCGACGCCGCCGATCTTCTTGCTGGATGGAAAGGCCGCGTCGAGCCCGCGGATCAGCCGCTCGACGTCGAAGGAGAACGGGTCGGCGAGCAGCAGGAAGTGCGGCTCGACGCCGGCGTCGACGCCGCACACGCGCCGCCAGGCTTCGGGCGGCGCGTCGGGCTCGGGCAGCGCGTCGAGGTCGACGTGGAACGGCGTCAAGCTCACGTCTGGCAACGACGCCGCGGTGAGCGACAGCGCCGGGCCGTGCTCGATCTCGCGCCCGCCGCCGATCACGCTGTGCGCCGAGCAGCCGAGCAGCAGACCGCCGCCGAGCTCGTCGGCGAGGATCGCGGAGAGCTCGCGGTGATCGGCGCGGTACTGGTCCGAGGGGAACGCGATCACCAGGTCCGGACGCGCGCCGTCGAGCTGCGCGCGCAGCGTCGCGGCGGCCTCGCGCGCCGCGTCCTCGAGCCGGGGCTGCTCCGACGCCGTCGAGCACCAGCGCATCGCCCCTGCCCTTCCGCTGTCACGCGAGCCGTGCACGTCGCGGCGGCTCCGTCAGCGCAGCCACGGCGTGTCGCCGCCCGCGTACGGTCGACGCGGGAACGCGCCCGTGGGGCGCGCGTGACGCGCGTGGCGGGTGTGATGCGTCAGGCGCGTGTCGCGCGCCCGTTGCGCCAGGCGCGCAGCGCGCGCCCGATGATTGACGGCGGGGGTCGCCGCCAGAGCGTGAGAATCGACGTGAAGCATCCGGCCGTCCCTGGCCGGCGCACTTTAGCACCCGCGACGGGGACGGCACGCCGCCACGCGAGCGCGCGGCGTCACGTCGGGACGCGGGAGCGGCGGGATGGATGCGGGGACGTGCCGGCGTGCGACACGTCCCCGCGCTGCTCACTTCGCCGACGCGAGCTCGTCGTCGATGATGGCCTTGAAGTTCGCCGCCGGCTGGGCGCCCTTCACCATGCGGCCGTTGATCACGAACGACGGCGTACCGGTCAGACCGAGCGAGGTCGCCTCGGCCTTGTCCGCCTTGACCTTGTCGAGGGTCTCCTTCTTGTCGAAGCACTCCTCGAACTTGGCCTTGTCGATCTTGTCGTTGGCCGCGAACTCGAGCGCCTTCTCCTTGACGTTCGCCGGCGTCACTTCCTTCTGCTTCTCGAAGAAGCCGCGGTAGACCGCCCAGGCCGCGTCGGGGTTCTGCTGCTTCATGCACTCCATCGCGATGGCGCTCGGCTCGGCCCACGGATGGAACGGCAGCGGCAGGTGCTTGTAGCAGAAGCGGACCTTGTCCTTGTACTCGGTCAGCACCTCGTTCTCGATCGTGTTGTAGCCCTTGGCGCAGAACGGGCACTGGAAGTCCGAGTACTCGATGATGGTCACCTTCGCGTCCTTCGGACCGCGACAGACCTCGTTCTTCAGCGACACCTTGTCCATCACCGCCTTCGCGGGATCGACGGTGACGTCGTCGACCTCGGCGAAGATCACGTAGCGGAAGTCGGACGACGCGGTGAACGGCACCTGGCGCGCGCGCGGCGGCGTGCCGATCTCGAGGACGCCCTGCTTCGCGCCCTTGATCGGCGAGTCCTTGACGTCCTTCACCGTGACGGTCTCGCTCGGCGGGACGTTGTTCTTTTTGCGGTAGTACTTGATCAGCGTATCCTGGTCTGCGGCGGACGTCGCACCGGGCAGCACGACCCCCGGAACGAGCAGCAGACCAAGCAACGCAATGGAACGGCGTACTGACATCGATCGACCTCCTTCGGTTCGAGCGGTTCCTGCCAGAAGTCCCGAAGGCGGCCGGTTTCCGACGGCGCGGCGGACCCCTGGACAACAGCCAACAACGGTGCCCGCTCGGAGGCGGGCGGTCAAGCGGCAGATCGCCGAACGCCGGAGCGTGGCGATCGTGCGATGGCGAAGCGCAAACCGGGGCAGCGCATGTCCGACGTCGGCTTGACGCACGTCGCGCTGCCGGTCGCGGACCCGGCGGCGAGCGTCGCGTTCTACGAACGCTATGCGGCGATGCACGTCGTGCACCGGCGGCGCGACCCGTCGACCGGACGCGAGGTGGTGTGGCTCGCGGACGGCACGCGCCCGTTCGTGATCGTGCTGATCGAGGTCGAGCGCGTCGAGGAGCGGCTCGAGGGGCTCGCGCACCTGGGCGTCGGCTGCGCGACCCGCGAGGACGTCGACCGCCTGTGCGACGTCGCCCGCGCCGAAGGGCGCCTGCGCATGGGGCCGATCGACGCCGGAGCGCCGGTCGGCTACTTCGCGATGCTCGCCGACCCCGACGGCCACACGCTCGAGCTGTCGCACGGCCAGGAGGTCGGCCTCGCCGCCGGCGGAGCTTGACGCACGCCCGGCGGCGCATCGCGACACGCGCGGCCAGCAGATCCTGACGCCGACGACGCGCGTCCCCCTCGCGGACGGCCCGCGAGCCCCCTCACGTCCCGGCTCGACGATGACGCGCTGCATGATAAGGAGGCCGGGATGAACCGCGAATTCTTCCACCAGGACATGCGCCAGTTCATCGACCACCGGGTCGATTGGGCGCGCTACTTCAAGCTCTTGCGCGGCTCGGAAGGCGACGTCGCCAGCGAGGTCGAGACCTTCAAGACGATCCTCCAGACGATCGGCGAGATCTGCGAGGACATCGAAGCGGAGGCGAAGGACCACTGGCACGAGGAGGTCCGGCTCGAGGACGGCCGCGTCATCGTGCCGCCGCACATCGCGAGCGGCTACGACAAGCTGCGCCAGGCAGGCCTCGTCTGCCTGATCCTCGACCCGAAGTATGGCGGCTACGGACTGCCCGTCCTGCTCAACTCGAATTACCTCGAGATGGTCTCGCGGGCCGACACCAGCCTGATGACGATCGTCGGCCTGCAGGCGGGCGTCGCCGGTGACATCCAGAAGTACGGCAGCGAGGAGATCAAGCAGCGCTACCTGCCGCGGTTCGCGTCCGGCGAGCTGCAGGGCTGCATGGACCTGACCGAGCCCCAGGCGGGCTCGGACCTCGGCGGCATCACGACGCGCGCCACCGAGGAGAACGGCCGCTGGTTCATCGACGGCGCGAAGATCTTCATCACCAACGGCGGCTCGGACGTCCACCTGGTCCTGGCGCGCGACGCCGCGACCTACGACCAGTCGAAGGGCACGACCAACGGCCTCAACCTGCTGCTCTGTCCGGTCGTGCTGCCCGACGGACGGCGCAACACGGTGCGCGTGACGCGCGTCGAGAACAAGATGGGCATCCACGGCTCGCCGACCTGCGCCGTCGAGTTCGACCACGCCGAGGCGTTCCTGCTCGGCGAGCGCGGCAACGGCTTCCGCGCCATGCTCGACCTCATGAACCAGGCGCGGCTCGGCGTCGCCGCGCAGGCGATCGGCATCGCCGAGGCCGCCTACCGTCAAGCGCGCACGTACGCCTCGGAGCGCGTGCAGTTCGGCGCGCCGATCATCGAGCAGCCGCTCGTGAAGTCGATGCTCACGCTGATGGCGCTCGACATCCAGTCGTCGCGCGCCCTGCTCTACCGGACCTGCGCGATGATCGACATGACGGCGGCGATCGAGGCCTACCTCGCGAGCGACCGCAACGATCCGGGCGTCGATCGCGCGGCGCTGCAGGAGGAGCTCGAGCGCAACACGCAGCTGATCCGCTTCTTCACGCCGCTCTGCAAGTACTACAGCACCGAAGTCTCGAACCGCGTGACGCGCGCGGGCATCCAGATCCACGGCGGCATCGGCTACATGGCCGAGTCGCCCGCCGGGCACTACCACTCGGACTCGATCATCACGACGATCTACGAGGGCACGTCCGAGATCCAGGCGAGCTTCGCGCTGCGCGAGATGAGCAAGGGCGCGCTGTTCACCGCGCTCGAGCAGACGCGCGCCGACCTCGAGCACCTCGACGACCGCTTCCCCGAGGAGGCGAAGCTGGTGCGCGACGGCATCGGCGCGATCACGGCGTCGCTGCCCGGCTTGATGGAGGATCCGCGCTACGCGCTGCTCAACGCGAAGCGGGTGTGCGACATGGTGATCGACGTGGTGGTGGCGGCGGAGCTGCTCTTCCAAGCAGAGGTGGTGCCGACCAAGTACGAGCTCGCGGCGTCGTTCATCCGGCGCAACATGCTGATGGTCGACATGCACGCGAAGCGCATCCAGAGCGGCGACGTGTCGCGGCTCGAGCGCTACAACCGGATCCTCGGGCTGTGAGCGTCCCGCCGGAGGACGTCCAGGTCAGCGGTGAGGCGCGCGCCGAGGGGCCGCTGCGGATCGGCATCCTCGGCGCCGCGCGCATCGCGCCGATGGCGCTGGTGCGTCCGGCCGCTTCGGTTCCGGAGGCGAAGGTCGTCGGCATCGCGGCGCGCGACGCGCAGCGGGCCGGCGACTTCTCCGTCAAGCATCGGATCGAGCGCGCCTACCCGACGTACGAGTCGCTGCTCGCGTCGCCCGACGTCGACGCGATCTACAACCCGCTGCCGAACGCCCTGCACGGTCCGTGGACGATCCGCGCGCTCGAGGCCGGCAAGCACGTGCTCTGCGAGAAGCCGCTCGCGTCGAACGCCGACGAGGCGGTGCGCATGGCCGAGGTCGCCGCGCGCACGGGCAAGCGCCTGGTCGAAGCCTTCCACTGGCGCTACCACCCGCTCGCCGAGCGCATGCGGCAGATCGTCGCGAGCGGCGAGCTCGGACGGCTGCGCGAGGTGTCGTCGTACTTCTGCGTGCCGCTCGTCCTGCCGCGCGACATCCGCTTCGACTACGCGCTCGGCGGCGGCGCCACCATGGACCTCGGCTGCTACGCGATCCACCAGATGCGCCACCTGGTCGGCGGCGAGCCCGAGGTGGTCCGCGCGCGCGCCCTGCTGCGCGGCCCGGACATCGACCGCCTGATGGAGGCCGAGTTCCGCTTCCCGGACGGGACGTGGGGCCGCATGACGGTGTCGCTGCTGTCGGCGCGGCTGCTCGACGTGCGGACGATCGTGCGCGGCGACCACGGCGAGATGCGCGTGTGGAACCCGATCCTGCCGCACGTGTACCACCGCCTGACGGTGCGCACGCCGGCCGGGACGCGCACCGAGCGGGTCAGCGGCGAGGCGACCTACGTGCACCAGCTGCGCGCCTTCGTCGCGCACGTGCGGCACGGCGCGCCGGTGCCGACCGGTCCCGAGGACTCGATCGCCAACATGCGGGTGATCGACGCGGTGTACGACAAGGCGGGAATGCGGCGTCGCGGCACGCCGATCGCCGCGGCCACCGCGGCCGCGACCGCCGCCGACGCGCTGCCCTGAGCGATTGTCTCGCCACGGCGCGGACGGCATCGTGGCGCGATGGAGATCAACGGCGTCGCGCACACGTTCTTGACGGTCAGCCGCTTCGAGGTCTGCCGGCCGTTCTACGAGAAGCTGCTCGCCTTCCTCGGCCTCACGCCGATCCTCCAGACGGATCAGATGCTGTACTACGTCGGCGGGCGCACCGCGGTCGGGGTCGTGCAAGCGGAGGAGCGCTACCGCGACGAGCGCTTCGCGCAGTTCCGCGTCGGGCTGCACCACCTGTGCTTCCGCGCGCGCTCGCGCGAGGACGTCGACGAGGTCTACCGCTTCCTGCTCGAGCTCGGCGCCACGATCGTCCACCCGCCCGAGGAAGGTCCCTGGGCGCCGGGCTACTACTCGGTGCTGTTCGAGGATCCGGACGGGATCCGGCTCGAGGTGAACTTCGTGCCCGGCAAGGGGTTGCTCGCGCCGGCGGCGTTAGCGCGCTGATGGCGGCGCGCGCGGGCTGCGTGTGTCGGCCTGCGCGCGCGCCAGCGCGGACTCGCGCGCGTTCGTGCGTCAGGCCGCGCGCGCCAGCGCGGACTCGCGCGCGCTCGTGCGTCAGGCCGCGCCGCGCGCCGCCGCGTCGAGCAGGACGCGCGGGATCGGCACCCAGCGCGAGCGCACGTACTCGCCGAGACCCTTCGCCTGCGGGTCGAAGCGCGTCGACGCCGCGACGCCGTCGCCGAGCAGCCCGACGACGACGAAGTTCAGCGCCAGGAGGTTCGGCAGCTCGTAGCGCCGCACCTCGAGCGATGCCGCCTCGGGGACGAGCTCGCGGAAGCGCTCGACGGTGAGCAGCTCGCGCAGCCAGGCGTACGCCTCGGGCGTCCGCGCCCAGAGCCCGACGTTCGCGTTGCCGCCCTTGTCGCCCGAGCGCGCGCCGACCAGCGTGCCGAGCGGGCGGCGCTCGGTCGGCCCACCGGGCGCGGGCGGCAGCGCCGGCGCCTCGATCGTCGGCTCCGCCGCCCCGTGCGTGCTCGTGCTCGCCGACGCCTCGCCGGGCAGCGTCGACGGCACCGGGATGCGGCGCCCGTCGTCGGTCACCACCTCCTCGCGGATCAGCTCGCGCGGCACGAGGGCCGGCCAGTAGACGCCGAACGGGCTCTCGGCCCCCGGCGGCGTGGTCGCGAAGAAGCCGGGGTAGTTCGCGAGCGCCAGCTCGACCGCGGCGTTGGCGAAGGCGCGCCCGACCTTCTTCGGCTCTTTGTCCTTGACGGTGACGCGCAAGAGCGCCGTCGCCTCCTCGTTGCTCGGCGCGTCCTGCTTGTCGGTGCGCACGAGCCGCACGTCGACCGCGTCGAACTGCTCCTCGCCGCCCAGCGCGCCGAACAGCGAGCGCCGGACCAGCTCGGCCTTCTCCTCGACGTCGAGCCCGGTGAGGACGAACGTCATGCCGTTGCGGTAGCCGCCGAGGTAGTTGATGCAGACCTTGGTGTCGCGTGGCGCCGGCTCGCCGCGCACGCCGGAGATGCGTACGCGGTCCGGTCCTTCCTGCTCGAGGCGGATGCTGTCGAAGCGCGCGACGACGTCGGGGTTCGCGTAGCGCGGCGAGTCGATCTCGTAGAGCAGCTGCGCCGTCACCGTGCCGACCGACACCACGCCGCCGGTGCCGGGGTGCTTCGTGATCACCGAGCTGCCGTCCGCGTAGACCTCGGCGAGCGGGAAGCCCGGGTGCTCGAGCCCCGGCACCTCGCGGAAGAAGCTGTAGTTGCCGCCCGTCGCCTGCGGACCGCACTCGATGACGTGCCCCGCGACCACGGCGCCCGCGAGGCGGTCCCAGTCGTCGCGCTTCCAGCCGAAGTGGAAGGCGGCCGGGCCGACGACGAGCGAGGCGTCGGTGACGCGCGGGCAGATCACGACGTCGGCGCCGCTCTCGAGCGCGGCGACGATGCCCCACGCGCCGAGGTAGGCGTTGGCGGTGACCGGCGTCACGCCGGCCTCGGCGAGGCTGCGGCCGGTCTCGAGGTGCGTGAAGCTCTGTCCGGAGGCCTTCAGCTCGTCGAGCCGCGGCAGCAGGTCGTCGCCCTCGACGTGCGCGACGCGCGCCCTCACGCCGAGCTTGTCGGCGAGGTTGCGCACGCGCTCCGCGAGCCCGGCCGGGTTGAGCCCGCCCGCGTTCACCACGATGCGGACGCCGCGCTCGACCGCGAGCCCGAGCACGTCCTCCATCTGGCGCAGGAAGGTCGTCGCGAACCCGAGCGTCGGGTCCTTGAGACGCGCCTTCCACAGGATGAGCATCGTGAGCTCGGCCAGGTAGTCCCCCGTCAAGTAGTCGATCGGACCACCCTCGAGCATCTCGCGCGCCGCCGCCAGACGGTCGCCGAGGAAGCCGCTGCAGTTCGCGATGCGGACCGGCCGCTTCTCCGCGCTCGTCGTCACGGGAGGCGCCTCAGCGCCCCTGCCAGCGCGGCGCGCGCTTCTCGCGGAAGGCGCGCGGGCCTTCCTGCGCGTCCTGGCTCAGGTAGACCGGCTCGAACAGGCGGTCGCCCTCGTCGAGCGCCGCCGACCAGCCGCGCTCCGCGGCGGCGTAGACCATCGCCTTCGAGGCGCGCACCGAGAGCGGCGCGTTTTGCGCGATGCGCAGCGCGAGCGCTTGCGCGGTCGCGCGCAGCTCCCCGCGCGGCACGACGCGGTTCACGAGCCCGATCTCGAATGCGCGCTGCGCGTCGATCGGCTCCGCGGTGAGCAGCAGCTCGAGCGCGACCCGCGGCGGGATCAGCCACGGCAGCGGCGCCGCCCACGGCGCGCCGCGTCCCCAGCGCGCCTCGGTGATGCCGAAGCGCGCGTGCTCGGCCGCGACGCAGAGGTCGCACATCTGCGCGAGCAGGAAGCCGCCCGCGTACGCGATGCCGTTCACCGCGGCGATCACCGGCTTCGGCATCTCGATGTTGCGATTGAGGTACGGCGCGAAGTCGGGCGGCGGCACCTCGAGCTTGAGCTCCGCCATCTCCTTCAGGTCGGCGCCGGCGCAGAAGGCTTCGTCGCCCGCGCCGGTCAGCACCAGCACCTTGCTCGCATCGTCCGCCGCGAAGCGACGGAAGCCGTCCCACAGGCCCTGGCGCACGGCCTGGTTGAGCGCGTTGCGCGCTTCCGGCCGGTTGATCGTCAGCCACGCGACCGGACCGTCGTTCTCGTAAAGCACCGCTTCAGGCATTGCCGACCTCTCGTTCGCCCTCTCGTTGCGCCACCACCACCAGCACGTCGCCGGCGGTGACGCTCGCCCCCGGGGTGACGCGCACCGCCTCGACCACCCCCGCGTGCGGCGCGAGCACGCGGTGCTCCATCTTCATCGCTTCGAGCACGACCAGCTCGTCGCCGACCTCGACCTGCTGCCCGACGGCGACGCACACCCGTACGACGATCCCCGGCATCGACGCGACCAGCGAGCCCGCCGCGAGCTCGACCTTCGGCTGCGGGTGGCGCGGCAGCTCGGTGAACGAGCACGCGCCGAGCGGACCGTCGACCCACGAAACGTCGCCGACCTGGTGCACCTCGAAGCGGCGCAGCACGCCGTCCGCCTCGAGTAGCACCGTGTCGGGCGTCGCGTCGCGCACGACCACGCCCGCGAGGCGCTCGCCGTCGACCTCGAGCACGGCGCCGCCGCGCCCGAGCCGGTAGCCGACCGTGATCGTCCGTCCCGCGCAGTCGAGCTCGGCGCGCTCGAGCTGCGAGGACACGTTGCGCCAGCCGGACGGGATCGTGCGCAGCACCTTGGCCTCGCGCCGGCGACGGGCCTGCGCCGCGAGCGCCGCGGCGATCGCGCCCAGACGCTTCGCGTCCGGGTGCTCGACGCGCGCGACCAGCTCGCGCGGCGGCTTGCGCTCGAGGAAGTGCGTGTCGGTCTTGCCGGCGAGGAACTCGTCGTCCTCGAGCACCGCGATCAGCAGCTCGCGGTTGCTGCGCACGCCGTGCAGCCGCGTGCGCCGCAGCGCGCTCGCGAGAAGCCGCGCCGCCTCGGCGCGCGTCGGCGCGTACGCGACGAGCTTGGCGATCATCGGGTCGTAGTAGACGCCGACCACCGAGCCGTCCGCGACGCCCGCCTCGACGCGCAGCCCCGGCGCCTCGGGGAAGCGCACGCGGTGCAGCGTGCCGGTCGCGGGCGCGAAGCCCTCCTCCGGGACCTCGGCGTAGATGCGCACCTCGATCGCGTGCCCGCTGCGGCGCGGCGTCAGCGCTTCGGCCGGCAGCGGACGTCCTTCCGCGACCAGGATCTGCAGGCGCACGAGGTCGAGCCCGGTCACGCACTCGGTCACCGGGTGCTCGACCTGCAGGCGCGTGTTGACCTCGAGGAAGAAGAAGCGCCCGTCCGGCGCGAGCAGGAACTCGACGGTGCCGGCGCCGCGGTAGCCGATCTCGCGCGCGAGCCGCACCGCGGCCTCGCCCATGCGCGCGCGCAGCTCGTCGTCGAGCGCCGGCGACGGGGCCTCCTCGATGATTTTCTGGTATCGACGCTGGATCGAGCACTCGCGCTCGAAGAGGTGCACGACGTTGCCGTGCGCGTCGGCGAACACCTGGATCTCGACGTGCCGCGGCGCCTCGACGTAGGGCTCGAGGAACACCGTGTCGTCGCCGAAGGCGCTCTGCGCCTCGCGGCTCGCGCTCGCCACCGCGTCGGCGAGCTCGGCGGCCGAGCGCACGATGCGCATGCCGCGTCCGCCGCCGCCCGCCGACGCCTTGACCAGCAGCGGCAGCCCGAGCTCGCGCGCCGCCGCGTCGAGCGCCGCGTCCTGCCCCGCGCGCACCTCGCGCGTCGGCAAGAGCGGCACGCCGGCGCGCTCGGCGATGCGCTTCGCCTCGAGCTTCGAGCCCATGGCCGCGATCGCCTCGGGCGGCGGTCCGATCCAGGTCAGACCCGCGTCGACGCACAGCGCGGCGAAGCGCGCGTCCTCGGCGAGGAAGCCGTAGCCGGGGTGGATCGCGTCGGCGCCGGTCGATCGCGCGGCGGCGACGATGGCGTCGCCGCGCAGATACGACTCCGCGGGCGTCGCGCCGCCGAGCGCGACCGCCTCGTCGGCCTCGGCGACGAACGGCTCGCCGCGGTCCGGCTCGGAGAACACGGCGACGGTCGAAATGCCCATGGCGCGGCACGTGCGCATCACGCGACGCGCGATCTCGCCGCGGTTTGCGACGAGCAGCTTGCGGATCGTCTTCGGCTCGGAAGCGGACATCGGTTGGCGGAGAGAGCGGCTCACATGCGGAAGACGCCGAAGCCGCGGGCGCCGCGCACCTCGTTCGAGTGACACGCCGAGAGCGCGATGCCGAGCACCGTACGGCTGTCGCGCGGGTCGATGATGCCGTCGTCGTAGAGCCGCGCGGTGTTGAACAGCGCGAGCGACTCGCTCTCGATCTGCTCCTCGACCATGCGGCGCATCATCGCGTCCTTCTCCTCGTCGAACGGCTGCCCGGCGGCCTCCGCGGCTTGCCGTCCGACGATCGACATCACGCCCGCGAGCTGCTGCGGTCCCATCACCGCGGTCTTGCTGTTGGGCCAGGCGAACAGGAAGCGCGGATCGTAGGCGCGGCCGCACATGCCGTAGTTGCCGGCGCCGTAGCTCGCGCCGATCACCAGCGTGATGTGCGGCACGCCGCTGTTCGACACCGCGTTGATCATCTTCGAGCCGTCCTTGATCATGCCGCGCTGCTCGTACGCCTTGCCGACCATGTAGCCGGTGGTGTTCTGCAGGAACACGAGCGGCACGTCGTTCTGGTTCGCGAGCTGGATGAACTGCGCGGCCTTCTCGGCCTCCTCGGAGAACAGGATGCCGACCTGGTTGGCGAGGATGCCGATCGGGAAGCCGTGGATCGACGCCCAGCCGGTGACCAGGTTCGAGCCGTAGAGCGGCTTGAACTCGTCGAAGCGGCTGCCGTCGACGATGCGCGCGATGACCTCGCGCGCGTCGATCGGCTGCTTCAAGTCGAGCGACGCGAGGCCGAGCAGCTCCTCGGGATCGTAGAGCGGCTCGTCGGCGGGCATCGTCGGACCGGGGCCGAGCTTGCGCCAGTTGAGCCGCGACATGATCTCGCGCCCGATGCGCAGGCAGTCGCGCTCGTCGACGGCGAGGAAGTCCGAGACGCCCGACACCCGCGAGTGCATCTCCGCGCCGCCGAGCTCCTCGTCGTTCGCGACCTCGCCGGTCGCCATCTTCACGAGCGGCGGACCGCCGAGGAACACCTTGGCGCGCTCCTTCACCATGACCACGTAGTCGCACAGCCCGGGCAGGTACGCGCCGCCGGCGGTCGCGTTGCCGAACACCAGCGCGACGGTCGGGATGCGCGCCGCCGAGAGCTGCGTCAGGTTGCGGAAGGTCGCGCCGCCCGGGACGAAGATCTCCGACTGGCGCGGCAGGTCGGCACCGCCGGACTCGACCAGGTTGATCAGCGGCAGGCGGTTCTGGCGCGCGATGTCCATCGCGCGCAGGGCCTTCTTCAGCGAGTACGGGTTGGTGGCGCCGCCGCGCACCGTCGGGTCGTGCGCGATCAGCACGCACTCGACGTCCGACACCACGCCGATGCCGGTCACGACGCTCGCGCCGACGACGTACTCCGTGCCATGCGCCGCGAGCGGCGACAGCTCGAGGAACGGCGAGTCGCGGTCGAGCAGCAGCTCGATGCGCTCGCGCGGCAGCAGCTTGCCGCGCGCGCGGTGGCGCGCCACGTACTTCGGCCCGCCGCCGTCGATGGTGCGCGCGTGCAGCTCGTCGATCTCCGCGAGCTTCGCGAGCATCCCCTCGCGGTTGCGCACGAAGCTCTCGGAGGAAGGGTCGAGGCGCGTTCCGAGGACCGCCATCGCCCCGCTCTTAACGAGAGTTCGCGCCGCAGGCGAATCGCCGCGCGACACGCGCGCTCGGCTCGCCGCGGCGCGCGTCTCGGCGCGTCGCGCCGCTCAGCTCATCGCGCTGCGTGGCGGGAGCGCGTCGAGCGACATCAGCGGGCGCGACGGCCCGTGCTGCGCGCGCAGCGCGTCGAACACGCGCGCCTGCTCGGTCGCGCGGTCGCCCTTCGCCTGGTCGAGCACGATCAGCAGGAGCGGCGCGCCGTTCTTGTCGGCGAACCACACCGCGCGGCTCGCGCTCGCGCCCTCGCCGTCGGGGACGCGGAAGTGCACCTCGGCGATCGAGTGGCAGTGCAGGTGCAGGTGGAAAGGCTCGGTGCAGAGGTGCGCCCAGCCGTCGCGCAGCTCGAGCGTCCCCAGGTCCGCGAACACCTCCACCACCCCGACCGGGTTGCGCAGCACGACCCGTGCGCGGCCCAGCGCCCGGCACGCCGCCAGCATCTCCTCGGTGAACGCGACCACTTCGTCCATGCTCGCTCCTTCGTCCTGGTTGCCGCCGTCGCGGCCTCGGCGGCCGCGGGCGGCGTCGTGCTCTTCGCTCTACGTTGGATGAAATTGAAAGTCAATTTCATTTACATCGCGAGCACGCGGGCAGCCGACCACTGGGTCACCGGCGCCGGCTGCGCGCGATTCTTTCTGGGGGCCCTGCCCTACGTTGGCGGCGAGCCCGACTCGGACGTCAGCCGCTCAGGTCGAGGCGCCTGCCTGCCGCATCGCGTGCTGCTGCAGCCAGATGCGCACGTTGCTCAGGTGCTCGTCCTCGTCGGTCTTGGCGACGGTGAAGCGGGTCGCGAGGTCGTCGTAGCCGAGACCCGCGACCACCTGGATCAGCATGTCCCAGGAGTCGTTGTCGGTGAGCTCGGCGACCAGGATCGCCTCGAGCGCCTGCCAGAAGTCGGTGCGCGGATCGTTGATCACCGGACCGATGCCCATGCCGGTGACCGCGGCGACGTCGGCCGCCGGAGTCTGCACCGTCGGATCGCCGCCCAGGTCCTCGATCGCGGTCTTGAGCAGAGCGAAGTGGCGCATCTCGTCGTCGTGGAAGCGCACGAGGTCGTCGAGCGTCGGCCCGCCGTCCGGAATCATGTTCGCCGCCTGCGCGACCTTGAACTTGGTGATCAGCCCCTCGTAGTAGCGGCTGCCGCTGCGCTCGAAGGCCAGACGCTGCGAGAGTCGGTCGAGCAGCTCGGCGACGCTCTCGCCCGACAGCGCGCCGACGGCCGACTTGACCATGCCCTTCAGCGTCGGCGGCGGCGGGATGCTGCCGACGTTGTCGTCGCTCTCCTCGGCGAACTCGGCGCGCGTCGCGGCGAGCGAGCCGTCGTTCGCGTCGACCGGCGTGAGCTCGGTCACGTCCTCCATCGCGCGGCGCAGATCGCTCGACGCCGCCTGGATGCCCGTACGATTCCTTCCCGTCGACGTCTCCCTCATGGCCTGACCTCTCGTGCGGCGGTCGCGCCGCCGTTGTGCGCCATGCCGGCGAGCTCGGTGCCCGGCATCCAGCGGTAGCCCGCGGCGACGATCTCCGACGGCGTGCCCTCGGAGTGCAGCCGCTGGCGATACAGGACGGACGGCGAGTCCGGCTTCTCCTCGCTCGCGGGGATGAAGTCGGGGCCGCGCGCGCGCAGGTGCACCTCGTTCGACAGCGTCTCGCGGACGAACTCGCGATGGCTCTCGAAGCGCACCGGCTCGTCGAAGCTCTCCGGCAGGATCTCCGCCGGGTCGCGCCGCTCGATGCTCTTCATCGTCTCCATCGCGAGGCGCAGGTGACCGAGCTCGTAGTCGAGCATGCGCTCCCAGATCTTCAGGATGCGCGGGTTGCTCTCGTAATTGACGCAGCTCCAGTAGTTGTAGACCTCGATCGCCTCGTGGAGGACCCACTTCTCGAGCCAGGTCTCGTCGGGATCGATGAGCGAGCCGTACTGCGTGACGTGCTGCTCCTCGATCGACGCGATCTCGGCGTAGAGCCCGCGCGCGACCGGATCGGCGAACGTCGGCCCGACGACCATGTAGTAGTCGTGCGTCTGGTACTCCGCGCCGACCAGCGTGAGCGCGTTGATGCGGCTCATCGGGTGCACGCTCGCGCGATCGTACGGCCAGCGGATCTCGTCGATCGGCGCCCGGTGCTCGACCAGCGTCGGACGGCCCGGGAGGATGTCGGTGTAGCTCTGCAGGATGTTGTTCGGGTCCTTGCCCTCGACCCGATCCATCAGCGCCGAGTAGCGGTAGAGGTGGTCGAAGTCCTCGAGCAGCCCGAAGCGGTAGGTCTGCGCGAGGTAGGGATCGGGCTCGTTGAGCGCGAGGCTCGCGGTGAGCTCGATCGCCACCTGCTCGAAGCCGATCGTGGTCTCGAGCACCGACTGGTCGGCCGGCAGGAGCCAGTTGACCATCGTCTGCTGGTGCTGCTCCGCGCGTCGCACGGCGGCGAGGGTCCCGCGCAGCTCGCGCGTGTTCCACGCGAACGCGTGCTTGAAGCGGAGCGCGTGCGACTCGATGCCGTTCATCAGGATGATCCGCACCCGGGTGAACGCGTCGTCGTCGAGCTTGCTGATGGGCGGCGGCGTCAGCTCACGCAGCGTGAACGACTGCTCCTCGAGGGGCACGCCCTTCTCCTTCATCAAATCGAGACTCATTCGACCTCCCTCGCCGCGGCTGCGGCGTCAGTTCACAACGGGCGACCCTGAGCAGCGGGCGTGCCACCGCCGAGCGCCTTCTCCGTCGAGGCGAAGCGCGCGCGACGCCGCGCGCGCGGTTAAGAAACTCCCGCGCCGCTTGCAAAAGGCGCATGTGAAAAGCGCGTTCGGGCTAGCCGTGCGCGCGGCGCGTGCGCTCGACCGACGCAGAGCGCACCAGGCGAAGATCCGCACGCCCGCGCCGCAGACGTCGCGCGTCGCTGCGGTGCACGCGCGGCGCGCGCGGCGCGTCCTCGGGTCGCCCGCGCGTGACGCGCAGGCGCGCCTCGATCGAGAGGAACAGCACCACCAGGAGGCCCGCAGCGATGATGAGATAGGTCATGTCCTCTCGACCTCCCTCCGTGGTGATGCCGACGGCTCCGCTGCCGCGTGCCCTCGTGTCACGCGACCACAGCCGGATGGTCCGGCCGCGGTCCTGATCATCTTCCGTCCGTCAGCGACGCCGCGACGCCGCCTTCTTGCGCGAGCTGGCCTTCTTCTTCGCTCCGCCACGCGCCTTGGCGGCGGTCTTCTTCGCGCGCCGTGCAGCGGCGGTCGCACGACGCTTGGCCGCGGTGGTCCGTCCGGTCGTGCGCGAGCGCTTGCGCGCCGCGCTCCGTCGTCCGCCGCTCTTGCGCGAAACGCGCTTGCCGCTGATCAGGCTCCGCTTGAGCTCGAGGAGCTCGAGGCCGAGGGCGTCGAGGTCGAGGTCCGACGACTGCGCGGCCGGAAACACCTGGCTCTCCTCTTCCCGCACGTGGTGACGGACGATCTCGGTCAGCACCTTGTACTTGGCGTCGAAGCTGCCGTCGTTCGGACGCATGCGGTCGAGGTCGTCGAGCAGGTGCTTCATCAGGCCGTGCTCTTCGATGGCGCACTTGACCATCTCGTCGTCCTCGAGCTCGCTCGCGAGCGACGGATAGAACAGCTGCTCCTCGAGCTGGGCGTGCACGCGCAGCTCGGCGATGGTCTTGCGGGCGATGTCGCGCTTCTCGGCATTGCCGGTCGCCGCTTCGAAGCGGGAGAACAGGGCGTCGACGCGGTCGTGATCCTCGTGCAAGAGCGTCGTCGCATCCTTGCCGGCTTCCGACTCCTCGCCGAAGCTCAACAGCGACCTCAGGCTCGAGACGACTCCTCGATTGGACTTGGCCATGCCTCACCTCCATCGTTCGCAGGCCGGGTTGAACCCTCCGAGCGCCCGCAAGAGCCGTGCCCGCTCAGGACTCGACGATCGCCTTGACCGGCAGGTGGTCCGAGGCGACACGCGCGAGCGGCGTGTCGTGCACCGTGAGCTCGACCAGCGCGCTGCGCGGCTCGACCAGGATCCGGTCGAAGGCGAACACCGGCCGGCGCGAGGGAAAGGTCCGTAGCCGCGAGCGTCCGAAGCGCGCGTGCAGCGGGCGCAGCGAGTGGTCGCCGGGCCGCCACTCGTTGAAGTCGCCGGCGACGATGATGAGCCGGTCCTCCGGCGCGCCGATCACCGTGCGCAGGATCTGGTCGACCTGCTTGACGCGCTCGAAGCGGCGCAGGCCCAGGTGGGTCACGACGAGCTGCACCGAGTGGCCGTCGACCTCGAGGTCGACGTCCAGCGCGCCGCGCGGCTCCTTGCCAGCGACCGACAGGTCGGCGTGGCGTACCGCGACCGCGCGCTTCTTGGTCAGCAGCGCATTGCCGTAGTGGCCGACCTCGCTGGTCAGCGTCGGCCCGGCGACCGCCTCCATGCCCGTCGCCTCCGCGAGTTCGGCGAGCTGGTCACGGCCTTCCTGCAGGAAGTAGCCGCCATCGACCTCCTGAAGCGCCACGACGTCGACCGCCATCTCGGCGATCACGTCGGCGATGCGCTCCGGGCTGCAGCGCCCGTCGAGCCCGACGCAGCGATGGATGTTGTAGGAGCCGACCGCGAGGCGCACGGTGCACAGCGCCTCGCGCGCCGCGTCGTGAGCGAGCGCTCAGGACCGAGGGTCAGGGGTTGCCGGAGCCCGCGCCGGGACCCTGCGCGACCGTGATCTGGTTCTCGACGCGCTCGACGCCCTCGACGTCGCTCGCCAGCTCCTCGGCGTCGTCCTTGACGTCCTCGCTCGAGACGCGGCCGGTCAGCGTCACCACGCCGTCGTTGGCGCGCACGTCGATCGTGTTCGCCTCCATGTCGACGGCGCGGCGCAGCTTGTTGCGCACCTCGGCGACGATCGTCGCGTCGCCGCCGCCGGCGCCCATCGCGCCTGGCGCACCCGGCGCGCCCGGTGCCCCGGCGTTCACGCCCGGCGCTCCGGCGCTGCGGTCGGCCTGACGGCCGGCCTCGCCGGCGCCCATCGGCGGGTTGAGCTCGGACGTGCGGTCGCGCGCCGCGTCGCTCGTGCGGGCATCGCCCTCGACGACGCTGCCGTCGCCGCGGTTCGTGTCGCAGCCGAAGGCGCCGATCGCGAGCGCGATCGTCGCTGCGGTGCACAGGGTTGCCATTCGACGTGCCATCGTTCGTCCCTCCCGGTTCGTCGTGTGCGTCTTGCTCGAGGCAGCAACTCGCACGCCACCGCGACGTCGCGGCGCACGCTGATCGAGGCGCCGCGGCTGCACGAAGCCCCTCGGCGCGGCGTGTAGGATGGTCCGTCCTGCATGTAGGAACTACGCGCGCGAGCGCCGCGCGGGCGCGCTCGCCTTTCGCTTCGTCGGCCGAACGATTGCTCCGAGATCACGGCGCGCCGCGCGTGCAGCCGCCCGTTCGGCGCATGCCGTCGTCGGCGGAAGGAGCGAAGCCATGGCATCGAGCGTCCCCCGTTCTCGCCTCGAGCAGGTCCGTGAGGCCGCGCTCGACTGCCGCGCGTGCGAGCTCTGGAAGATCGGCACGCAGACGGTGTTCGGCGAGGGCCCCGCGCACGCCGACATGATGCTGGTCGGCGAGCAGCCGGGGGACCGCGAGGACCGCGCGGGACGTCCGTTCGTCGGGCCCGCGGGGCGCGTTCTCGACGACGCCTTGCAGGCCGCCGGCATCGCGCGCGAGCGCGTCTACGTCACCAACGCCGTCAAGCACTTCAAATGGGAGCCGCGCGGCAAGGCGCGCATCCACAAGAAGCCGAACGCGAGCGAGATCGCCGCGTGCCGTCCGTGGCTCGATCGGGAGATCGCGCTGGTGCGCCCCAAGGGCATCCTGTGTCTCGGCGCCACCGCCGCGCAGGCGCTGCTCGGGCGCAGCTTCCGCGTCACCACCCAGCGCGGACGTGCGGTCGAGTCGCCGCTCGCGCCGGTGGTCATGGCGACGGTTCATCCGTCGTCGCTGCTGCGCGCGCCGACCGACGCCGACCGCGAGCGCGAGACGAACCTCTTCATCGAGGACCTGAAGCGCTTCGCCGCGGCGCTCGTCGAGCTCGGTCGCTCGCGCGCGCGACGAAGCCGCGCGCACGCGGGCGAGCTGCGAACCGGCGCGTCGTCGTAGATCGAGGTCGTTCGCACACGCTGCGCAGCGCGCGCCAGGCAAACGCTTCCAAGCGCGACGGCGAAACCTACAAGCGCGCGCTCGCGATCCACGCTGCGCGGGCGCTTTCGCACGCGAGTTCGCGACGACCGGCGCTGGCACGCAAGTAGCTCCACTCCTCCGAAGCTTGCTCGCCGGCGCGTGTCCGCGAGCCAACAAGGAGGCGACATGAAAAAGTTCGTTCTTCTGACTGCGGTCGCGATCGGCATGGCCGGGGTCAGCGTCGGATGCTCCGACAACGTCAAGCGCACCACGACGACCTATCGCGAGAGCAGCACTGCGAGCGTGCCGTCGGGCACGGCGGTCATCGCACCGTCCGATCCGTTCGACGACACGACCACCACCACGACGCGCACCAAGCGCGTCGAGGAGCGCTACGAGGACTAACGACGGCGTCAAAGCCGGCGCGTCGCACGACGCGTTACCCTCACGAGGAGGATTCGATGAAAGCATTCTTCATTGCTGCGTGTGGCTCGATCGCGCTCGGCGCGCTGGTCGGAGCAGCGAGCGCGGACGTCGTCCGTCGCGAGACCACGCAGACCGAGACGATCTCGGGCACGGTCAAGGAGATCACGCCGAACTCGCAGCAGATCACCGTCATGTCGTCCACCGGTACGCCCACCACGTATCGCATCGACAAGCGCACCACGTTCGTCGACGAGCAGGGCAACGTGATCACGTACGACCAGGTTCGAGGTCAGCCCGTCAAGATCTACGTGACGGAGAGCCAGGAGCAGCCGGTCGTGGTCGAGCGCGTCGTCGTCTCGAAGCCGGTGCAGCAGCGCGTGATCGAGGAGCGCACCGTCGTTCCGGCGCCGCCGGCCGTCAAGCATGAAACCCGCACCGAGACCCGCACCGAGGTGGAAGAGGATTGACCTCTCCTCTCGGCGCACACGGCGCGGGCGCCTCGCGCCCGCGCCGCAGCGTGACGCGGCCGGCGGTCAACTCCGTCGGCCGCGTTTCTTTTCGGGCAGCGCGTGCCGGAAGTTGCGCCGCTCGGACCAGTCCTCCGCCGACGCGGGATCCAGCTCCCAGCGGTCGTCGTCGCGCTTGCTGATCTTCTCCTCGCCGCTGAGCGGCTCGTCGTCCTCGAAGGTCACGCCGAGCGCGCGCCCGAGCTCGTCGACGTTGTCCTGATCGGGCGTCGGCGTCGAGCCGCCGACCGCCTCCTCGCCGCTGCCCGCTTCCGCTTCCGACGCGTCGACGTCGCCGCCCGCGAGCACCGGAGAGCGACCTTGCTGCGCCGCGGCCGCGTGCTCGAAGCCGTCCGGCGCGCCCGCCTCGACCAGCGGATCCGTGTCGCGCTCGAGATCGCCGAGCGCGAGCACCGCTTCCTCGGTGAGCCCCGCGAGCTCGGGCTCGTCCTCGATCATGGCGCGCGCGGCCGCACGCTCGCCGGCGGTGATGCGCTCGTCCATCGCCGCGGGCGACGCAGCCGCTCGCGCTTTGTGCCGCTCGCGCGCCGGCCGGTCGCCAGGCGCGGACGTCTTTTGCTTGCTGCCCTTCGCTGAAGCCAAAGCCACACCTCCGTCTTCCTGGGACCGCAAGGAGCGCGGTCGCGGGACGATGAGCGGACGACGGTCGCAAGCGACGTGCCTCGAGACGTCCGGCAACGGATCGAGACGCGCCTTCGCCTTCGGCGCACGCGGGCCAACGTCTCGGCGAGCCAGCTCAGCGAGCCGGCGCGAGCACGGCGACGCCGTCGGGCTCGAGCGTGACGCTCGCGCCGTCGACCTGCGTGCCGTCCGAGGCGAGCAGCACCACGCGCGCAGGCCCCGCAGGAAGCGGGACGCGCTGCCTCGCCTGCGCCAGATTGCACGCGATCACGACGTCGCCGCGCGCGAGCACGAACCAGCGCGCCTCCTCGTCGAAGCGCGCCGAGGTGCGCGCACGCCGCGGGTCGGCGAGGTCCGGGACGCTGCGCCGCAGCCGGATCAGCTCGCGATGCCAGGCGAGCAGGCTTGCGTGCGGCTCGCGCTCGAGCTCGCTCCAGTCGAGCTTCGAGCGCAGGAAGGTCTCCTTCGCCTGCGGGTCGGGAACGTCGTCGCCCCAGCCGAAGGCCGCGAACTCCTTGCGGCGTCCCTCGCGCACGGCGTCGGCGAGCTCCTTCTCCTCGTGCGCCGTGAAGTACTGGAACGGTGCCGTCGCACCCCACTCCTCGCCCTGGAACAGCAGCGGCACGTAGGGCGACGCGAGGACCAGCGCCGCCGCGATGCGCGCCCTGCCCTCGCTCACCAGGTGCGCGAGACGCTCGCCGGCCGCGCGGTTGCCGACCTGGTCGTGGTTCTGCGCGAAGACGACGAAGCGCTCGCCGTCGAGCCCGTCGGCCGCACGCCCGTGACGACGGCCGCGGTGCGGCGAGTAGCGGCCGTCGTAGACGTAGGCGCGCTCGACGGCGCGGGCGAGATCGGCGAGCGGGCCGAAGTCGGCGTAGTAGCCGTGCTGCTCTCCGGTCAGGACGGCGTGCAGCGCGTGGTGGAAGTCGTCGCTCCACTGCGCGTCGAGGCCGTATCCGCCGGCCTCTCGCGCGCGCAGCAGGCGCGGATCGTTGAGGTCGCTCTCGGCGATCAGCACGAGGTGACGTCCGAGCCGCGCGCCGAGCGCGTGCACCTCCTCCGCCATCTCTTCCAGGACGTGGCGCGCCGACTCGTCGTGGATCGCGTGCACGGCGTCGAGCCGCAGCCCGTCGACGTGGTAGTCGCGCAGCCACAT
This sequence comes from Candidatus Binatia bacterium, assembly GCA_036563615.1. Taxonomy (NCBI): domain Bacteria; phylum Candidatus Binatota; class Binatia (SeqCode); species Binatia bacterium. Next base: position 191,195 of record DATCMB010000022.1, on the reverse strand, counting down.
CAGCGCGTTGTCGATCACGAAGCGACGCACCTCGTCGCTGCCGGCGTCGTCGTAGTTGACGGCGCGACCCCACGGCGTGCGGTAGGCGTCGGTGAAGTACGGACCGAAGCGCTCGACGTAGTTCCCGGCCGGACCGAAGTGGTTGTAGACGACGTCCAGCAGCACGGCGAGGCCGCGCGCATGGCAGGCGTCGACGAAGCGCTTCATCGCCGCCGGCCCGCCGTACGGCTCGTACGGCGCGTACAGATCGACGCCGTCGTAGCCCCAGCCGTGGCTGCCGGGAAACGCGGCGACCGGCATGATCTCGACGTGCGTCGCGCCGAGCGCGCGCACGTGGTCGAGGCGCGCGATCGCGGAGTCGAACGTGCCCTCGGGCGTGAACGTGCCGACGTGCAGCTCGTAGATCACGCCCGACGCGAGCGGCGGCGCCTGGAAGCCGGCGTCGTGCCACTCGAAGTCGGCGTGCGACACGACGCGCGAGAAGCCGTGCACGCCGTGCGGCTGCCACGGCGAGCGTGGGTCGGGCAGCGGATCGGAGCCGTCGAGCGCGTACGCATAGTCGCGTCCCCTCGCGTCGAACGGCAGCTCGACCGTCCACCAGCCGCGCTCCCCGCGCGCCATCGCGTGGCGCTCGGCGCGTTCGGCGCGTCGCTCGTCGCCGAGCACCAGCTCGACCTGCTCGGCGTTCGGCGCCCACACGCGAAATTCGGTCACGCCGCGTCCTCCGCGATCAGCAAGGCGACCGGAAACACCGCCAGCAGCGCGTCGAGCGGCTGCGCGCCGCCGTCGTGCGAGACGCCGCCGAGGACGTCGCGCCAGCGTCCGGGCGGGAGCTCGAGACACGTGCCCTCCCAGTCGCCGGCGAGCTTGAGCGGGAAGCGGGTCGCGATCGTGACCACGCTCTCGCCGCGCACGAAGGCGACCACGTGCTGCGCGCGCGCGCCCGTCCCCCAGAGCGGACGGTAGGACGCGTCGCCGCCGAACGCTTCCGGACGGCGCTTGCGGACGTCGAGCGCCTGCTTCGTCAACCATAATTTCGGCAATGCCTCGTCTCTGCGCGCGGCGATCTCCTGCGGCGAGAGGTGGTCGAGCTCCGCGAGCAGACGGCGGCGCAGCGCGAAGTCGACCGGACGGCGGTTGTCCGGGTCGACGAGCGACAGATCCCACAGCTCCGTGCCCTGGTAGACGTCCGGAACGCCGGGGCTCGTGAGCTTGATCAGCTCCTGCGCGAGCGAGTTGCTGCGCCCAGGCTCGACGAGGCGCGCGACGAAGCGCTCGAGATCCGCGACCAGCTCCGCGTCGCCGAGCACGCCCTCGGCGAAGCGTCGCACCGACTCCTCGTACGCGGCGTTCGCCTGCGTCCAGCTCGTGTGCTCCTTCGCCTCGCGGCACGCTTTCTCGAGGTACGGCAGCACGCGGTCGGCGCCGATCGGCCACGCGCCGACCAGCGTCTGGTACAGCAGGTACTCGACGTTGCGATCGGGCGTCGCGCCCGCCCAGTGCGGCTCGGCGAGCTTCGACCAGCGCTCGACCGCCTCCGCCCAGTCCTCGGGGATCTCGCTCAGCACGGCGAGCCGGGCGCGCACGTCGGCGCTGCGCTTGGTGTCGTGCGTCGACGTCGCCAGCATCGCGCGCGGCCACAGCCGCTGCGCCTCGCTCTGCGCGCGGTGGAAGTCCTCGGGCGACACGCCGAACTGCAACGGCTCGCCGCCGACCTCGTTGAGCGCGATGAAGCGGTTGTAGACGTAGAACGCGGTGTCCTCGACGCCCTTCGCCATCGTCGGCGCCGCGAGCTGCTGGAAGCGCGTGACGAGCTCGGCCTCGCGCTCGCCGCGCGCGCGCAGCAGCAGGACGTCGGCGAGGAAGTCGAACGCCGACGGGTCGAGGTCCGGACGGTTCGCCTTCGCGCGCGCGATCATGCCCTCGACGATCGCGACGTCCTCCTCGCTCACCTCGCCGTGCTCAGGGCGCACGTACGTCCGGTAGACCGGCATGCAGACCAGCGCCTCGCGCAACACCTCGTGCAGCTCGTGGCGCGTGTAGTCGCGATGCCGGCGGTGGCGCTCGCAGACGTCGAGGAAGAGCGCCGTCAAGCGGTTCACGTCGCTGCCGAGCAGCTCGCGCAGCGCCGCGTGCTTCTTCTCGCGGACGAGCTCCGGGAAGGTCTCGAGCCGTCCGGTGAAGCGCTCGTAGAGCTTCGTGAGCTGCGCTTCCGCGGTCGGGTCGATCAGCAGCCCGCCGACGCGGCTCACGAAGTCGTAGCCGGTCGTGCCGTCGATCGGCCAGTTCGTCGGCAGGCGCTCCTCGTGGCCGAGGATCTTCTCGACCAGCAGCCACGCGTCGGGCGCCTCGGCGCGTAGCCGCTCGAGGTATCCGAGCGGGTCGCGCAGGCCGTCGACGTGGTCGATGCGCAGCCCGTCGGCGATGCCCTCCGCCACCCAGCGCAGCACGAGCTCGTGCGAGCGGCGGAAGACCTCCGGGTCCTCGACGCGCACGCCGATCAGCGTGTCGATGTCGAAGAAGCGCCGGTACGAGAGGTCGCGATCGGCCGCGCGCCAGAACGCGAGACGGTAGTTCTGGCGCTCGAGCAGCGCGTCGAGCGCGTCGGGATCCTGGTTGATCTCCGCGATCGCGGCGTCGAGCGCGTTGGCGGCGTCGGCCTTCTCTCGCAGCAGCCGCTGCAGCTCGCCGCGCAGACGCGTCGACTCGCGGAAGCGGAGCTGCACGTTGATCGGGTCGCACTGGTTCGAATCCGGCAGACGTCGCAGGTCCTCGGCGAGCGCCGCGAGCTCGGTGATCCCGCTACGCTCCGCCGCGCGCTCGAGCAGCACGTCGATGGTGCGCGGGCTCAGCGGAAACGCGCGCTCGTGGTAGCGGACGACCAGCTCGTCGTCGGACTCGCGCGCGACGCGCAGCTCGCCGTTCTCGAGCACGCGGCCGTAGTGATCGCCGAGCACCGGCAGCAGCAGCGTGTTGCGCATGCGCCGCTCGGGAGGCTCCCACTCGATGTCGAAGAACGACGCGAAGCGGCTCGCGGGACCGTTCGTGAGCACGTCCCACCACAGGGCGTTCTCGCGACCCGAGATCGCCATGTGGTTCGGCACGACGTCGAGCACTTGCGCGAGGCCGTGCTCGGCGAGCGCGTCGCACATCTCGCGATGCGCGTCCGCGCCGCCGAGCCGCTCCTCGACCCGATCGTGCGCGACGACGTCGTAGCCGTGCGTCCCGCTCGCCGAGGCGAGGTACGGTGACGCGTAGACGTGGCTGATGCCGAGGGCGGCGAGGTAGTCCGCTATCGCGGCCGCGTCACGAAACCCGAACGAGCTCCCGAACTGGATGCGATAGGTCGCACGCGGGATTCGTCTCACGGGCCAGTGCGACGCTCGATCGTCGTCGTCCGTTGCTCGACCGCGGCGGACGGCTCGACGAGCCAGTGCTCGCTGAAGCTCAGCACCTTGACGTTGGTCTCGAAGTGACCGTCGGTGCGCTCGGGCAGCGGCCGCGGCATCTGGTAGCGGAACTGCACCTTGCCGCCGGGCGGGATCGACTCCGGGATGCGGACGATCTCGCTCGTGCCGGGGTTGTCTTCCCCGGGGGACTTCTCACGGGCCCAACGCCAGTCCTGCTGCACCAGGAGACGCAGATCGCGCACCTCGTGGTTGGTCTGGTTCTCGACCCAGCCGGTGACCGTCGTGCCCGACCGCTGCACGCCGGTGACGGCGACGCCGGACGGCGCGTCCTGCGCCAGCGCGTGCGTCGGCACGAGACAGAGCGGCACGGCCAGGCACGCGACGCGCGCAAGCGAGCGCGTCGCAACCATGATTGACGTCTCGAGGTTCATTCTGATTGCTCTCAAAGCCGGACCCTCCCGTGTCATCGCCCGCGGCACCGCCGGGCTCCACGTCGCGGTGCAAAGGCTCGGCCACGACGAAAGGCGGCCCCGAGCAGGCGCGAGCGACAAGAATCCTCGCCACGCGCGGAAGTTGTTACAACGCGGGCGGCAACATCCGTCCGACGCGCGCAGGAAGACGCGCGGCGAACGGCGCGGCACGCTTCGTGCGCGGCACCCCGCCGTGCTGCACCGCGTCTCCATGCGATCGCCCTGGTCGGGCAACGGCAACGTCCGCGAACGGCCGGCTCTCTCCTCGCACGTGCGGGCGGACGTCTGCGTCGTCGGCGCGGGGATCGCCGGCCTCTCGACCGCGTACCTGCTGCAGCGCGACGGCGCGCAGGTCGTCGTCCTCGACGACGGCCCGATCGGCGGCGGTCAGACCGGTCGCACCACCGCGCACCTCTCGAACGCGCTCGACGACCGCTACGGCGAGCTCGAGCGGCTGCACGGCGAGAGCGGCGCACGCCTCGCGGCGGAGAGCCACACCTCGGCGATCGCGCGCATCGAGGAGATCGCGCGCGACGAGGGGATCGACTGCGACTTCGCGCGCGTCGACGGCTTCCTGTTCGCACCGGAAGCGAGCGCGCTCCAAGCGCCGCCGACGACGCTTCCCACGCTGTCCGATCTCCTGCAGGAGGAGCTCGAAGCGGCGCTGCGCGCGGGCGTGCCTGGCGTGGAGCAGGTCATGCGCGCGCCGCTCGCGTCGTTCGACACCGGTCCGTGCCTGCGCTTTCCGGCCCAGGCGCGGATCGAGCCGCTGCGCTACCTCGAGGGGCTCGCCCGCGCGTTCGAGCGCCTCGGCGGCCAGGTCTTCACCGGCACGCGCGCGACCGTCATCGTCGGCGGCAAGGACGCGCACGTCGACACGCTCGGCGGACGCCGCGTGTCGTGCGCGCACGTCGTCGTCGCGACCAACACGCCGGTCAACGACCGCTTCGTGATCCACGCCAAGCAGGCGCCGTACACCACGTACGCGATCGCGCTGCGCGTCGCGCACGGCTCGGTGCCCGACCTGCTGCTATGGGACACCGAGGATCCCTACCACTACGTGCGTCTCCAGCCGGTGCCACCCAACGGTGGCGCCGGACACGATCTGCTGATCGTCGGCGGCGAGGACCACAAGAGCGGTCAGGCCGACGACGGCATGGAGCGCTTCGCACGGCTCGAGAGCTGGGCACGCGAGCGCTTCCCGAGCGTCGAGGGCGTCGAGCAGCGCTGGAGCGGGCAAGTGATGGAGCCGAGCGACGGCGTCGCCTTCATCGGCCGCAACCCGTCCGACGCGGAGAACGTCTACGTCGCGACCGGCGATTCGGGTCACGGCATGACGCACGGCACGATCGCCGGGATGCTGATCTGCGACCTGATCGCCGATCGTCCGAATCCGTGGGTCGGGCTTTACGACCCGGGCCGGCTGACGGTCGGCGCGGCGACCGATCTCTTGAGCGAGAACCTCAACGTCGCGGCGCAGTACGTCGACTGGCTGCGTCCCGGCAGCGTGTCGTCCGAAGAGGAGATCGCGAACGGCTCGGGCGCCGTGCTGCGCCGCGGGCTCACCAAGATCGCGGTCTACCGCGACGATGACGGCCGCGTGCACCGGCTCGGCGCGGCCTGCCCGCACCTCGGCTGCATCGTGTCGTGGAATTCCGTCGAGCGCACCTGGGTCTGTCCGTGCCACGGCTCGCGCTTCTCGTGCATGGGGCGCGTGCTGAACGGTCCGGCGAACCACGATCTGACACCGCTCGACGGCGCGGCCGACGAGCAGGAGACGAAGCATGGCGAACAAGAGCAAGTCTGAGCGCAAGAAGAAGCTGCGTCCCGAGCAGCAGCAGGACCGCCAGCCGGGTCTCGAGAGCGAGATGACGCCGCGCCCGAAGGCGACGCGCCCGGGTCAGCGCGGCTCGGGCAAGCTCGCCGGCTGTGTCGCGCTGATCACCGGCGGCGACAGCGGCATCGGGCGCGCGGTGGCGATCGCGTTCGCGCGCGAGGGCGCCGACGTCGCGATCGCGTACCTCGACGAGCACGAGGACGCGCGCGAGACCAAGTCGCTCGTCGAGCGCGAGGGCGCGCGCTGCATCGTCTTCGCCGGCGACGTCGGTGATCCGGACTTCTGCCGGCGCGTCGTCGACGAGACCGTGCGCGAGCTCGGCCACCTCGACGTGCTGGTCAACAATGCCGCGGAGCAGCACCCGCGCGAGTCGATCGCCGAGATCAGCGCAGATCAGCTCGAGCGGACGTTCCGCACGAACATCTTCTCGATGTTCTACCTCACGCAGGCGGCGCTGCCGCACCTGCACGAGGGCAGCGCGATCGTCAACACGACGTCGGTGACCGCGTACCGCGGCAGCCCGACGCTGCTCGACTACGCCGCGACCAAGGGCGCGATCGTCGCCTTCACGCGCTCGCTCGCCGAGAGCCTCGCCGACAAGCACATCCGCGTGAACGCGGTCGCGCCGGGTCCGGTGTGGACGCCGCTCATTCCGTCGACCTTCCCGCCCGAGAAGGTCGCGACCTTCGGCTCCGACGTGCCGCTCAAGCGCGCCGGCGAGCCCGAGGAGATCGCGCCGAGCTACGTGTTCCTCGCGTCGCAGGACGCGTCGTACATGACCGGGCAGGTGCTGCACCCGAACGGCGGCGAGATCATCAACGGCTGACGCGAGAACGGCTGACGCGAGCCGCGGCCGACGCTCTTACCCGTCGCTTTGTACAGACTGCCGCGTCGCGCGCGGGTCCAGCGCGGGTTCACGTCGAAACCCCCGTGGCACCGCCGTTGCAGCCGCATGTCGTTCGGCTCGTGTGCTCGCCCACACGCGAAACACGCACGAGGGAAGGAGCTGTGATGGCTGAGCGTCACGAAGGCGGCTACCGTCAAGAAGAAGGACGTCACGAGCGGCAGGGACAGCGCCGCTTCGGCGAAGAGGAGTCGCGCGGCCGCTGGCGCGCGACCGACGACGAGCGCGACTGGGGCTACCGCACCGAGGGGATCGAGCGTGGGCGCGGCGAGCGTCGCGGCTGGTCCGCGCAGGGCGCGGGCGAGTCGTTCGAGCACTCGCCGCGCGGCTACGGCTCCGAGCGCTACGGCGAGCGCAGCTACGGGCGCGAGTCCTACGGCCGCGGCTACGAGGAAGGCTACGGCGGCGGCCGCGAAGGCTACGGTCGCGGCGAGTACGGTCAGCGTCGCTACGGCGCTGCGCCGTACGGCGGCGAGCCCTACGGGGGCTCGCGCAACGCGCCCTCGCCGCACGAAGGCTTCGGCGGCTACGAGGGCTGGAACGAGCGCGGCCTCGGCGCCTGGCAGCACGGACCGGGCGGCTACGGCGAGCGCAGCTACGGCGGCTACGGCGAGTGGCCCGGCCCCGAGCGCGAGGGTCTCGAGAGCGGCCGCGAGGGCTACGGCGGCGTCGGGCCGGAGTTCCTCGAGGGACGCCGGCGTGCGGGCAGCTCGGAGTGGGGCCTCGGTCACGCGGGGGCGCGCGGCGGCTGGCGCGAACGTCTCCGTGGCGGCTTCGGCATGCAGGCCGGACGCTTCACCGGACGCGGCCCGCAGGGCTACCAGCGCAGCGACGAGCGCATCCGCGAAGACGTGTGCGACGCGCTGATGGCGGATCCCGAGATCGACGCGTCGTTCATGACCGTGACCGTCGACGCCTGCGAGGTCACGCTCGAGGGCTCGGTCGAGGACCGGCAGATGAAGCGCGACGCGGAGGACCTGGTCGAGCAGATCCCCGGCGTCAAGCAAGTGCACAATCGGTTGCGCGTGCAACCGGGCGGCGCGGACGAAGCGCAGCGCGGTGCGCAGGCCGGCGCGTCGGTGTCCGGGACGGCGTCGGCGGGGATCGCGCAGCAGAAGCGCTCGAGCTGAAACTCGAGCGTCACGAAGCGGCGCGGGAATCCGGAACGAAAAGAGCCCGCCATCCTCTCGGGATGGCGGGCTCTCGCTCCTCCGGCCGGCGCGGCAAGGAGCGCCGCGTCGCCCTCAGGCTGCTCGCTTCAGGCGGTCGCCTCGCGCGGCGACTGCCCCCCGGCGCCGCGCTCCTGACGGCGAACGCGCGCCGTGCCGCGGCTGCGCCGCCGGTCCGTGCCGGCGCCGATCACGTGCCGCGACCCGTTGATCCGCCGGATCGACAGCCGCGTCGGCCGCCGCTGCATCATGTTCGCCATCTCCCAGGAACCCAGGCCCTTGCGCAGCTGGCCCGGATCGAAGCCCAGCGCGGTGCAGAGGTTCTCGAAGGAGTACGGCCAGCTGGTGTCCGACGACTCGACCCACGCCTTGGCCTCGCCGAACAGCCTGCGCGCGCGTCGCTTGGCGGGAATCTGCGCCTCGGCGGCGTAGCGCAGGTAGGTGGCGATGCCGTTCTCCATCACCGCAAGCATCAGCCGGATCTCTGGACAGTCCGCGCTCGCCGGCCGGATCCGGTCGAGGTGTTGATCCGGCGTGATGATGTCCGGAGCGAAAAACCGCGGTACGTCCTGCGCCGATCCCGGCATCGAGCTCATCCGCTGTCCTCCTCTTGAGACGAAAGTCCGGGGCACGTCGAGCAATGGGTGCGCCACGCCTGCCGGACGCTTCGGAGCTTGCGGCGAAGCAGGCGCAAGCGGCGGATTTTTCGATGCATTGCCGCGATTGCAGGCGGGATCGGCGGGACCTGATCGGACCCTGCTGGCTGTAAAAGCTACTGGGCCCGTTCGGCACTCTGAAAACTTTACAGGGTAAGTTGTGGAAGACTGCCACGGCGAAAGCGCCAGCCGCGTCTCAGCCACGGGCTCTGCAGACCGCTTTCCTCGTTGCTCGTGGCACGGCCTTCGCTCCTGTCGTGCGGCCGATGTTCCGCGATGCGCGCTCGGCGCGCACGCGACGGCACGCTCACACGGAGATACGCAAAGGTGTCGAGAGCAGTCTTCTGCCTGGTCGACAGCGACGAGCAGGCCGAGGCGATCGTCGCCGAGCTCCGCCTGGCGGGGTTCTCGCGCGGCGACATCTCGGTGCTCTTTCCCGACCAGACCGGCACCCGACACTTCGCGCACGCGCTGCGCAGCAAGGCCCCGGAGGGAACGGCGGCCGGAGTGGGCGCAGGCGGCCTGATCGGCGCCCTGCTTGGCTGGCTCGCCGGGACCGGCGCGCTCGCGATCCCCGGGCTCGGTCCGTTCGTCGCCGCGGGCCCGCTGCTCGCGGCGCTCAGCGCCGCCGCGATCGGCGCGACGCTCGGCGGGATCGCGGGAGCGCTCGTCGGGCTCGGCATCCCGGAGTTCGAAGCGAAGCGGTTCGCCGGGAAGATCGCCGGCGGCAACTACCTCATCTCGGTGCACACCGAGGCGAGCAACGAGCGGAAGGTCGCACGCGAGGTCTTCGAGCGGCTCGGCGCGCACGACATCACCTCGGCCGGAGAGGCGCAGACCGAGGCGATGGCGCGCGGCGTCTGACGGACGTTCCTTCCGCACGACGCGAGCGACAGGCGCTCGCTACGAAGGCGTCTCCACGTCGAGACGCACGCGACCGATGAGCAACATCATCCAGGTTCACGACCAGTTCTACATCCTGGTCACCGGCGCGCTCGAGCCCGAGCACACGCGCGTCCTCAAGCACGACGACACCTTCCTGATCGTCGACCGCTCGGGCGACGTGCGTCCGATCGGGCTCGGCACCGACGGCTTGTTCCACCAGGGAACGCGCTTTCTCTCGCAGCTCGAGATCGACGTGCAGTCGCTGCGCTTCCTGCTCTTGAGCTCGACGGTGCCCGACGACAACGCGGTCTTCGTCGCGAACCTCACCAACCCCGACCTCGAGCTCGCCGACGGCAGCATCGTGCAGCGCGACACGGTGCACGTCCTGCGCTCGCTGCTGCTCTGGAACGGCACGCTGTACCAGGAGCTGCGGCTGCGCAGCTACCAGCCCGAGCCCGTCGCGCTGCGGCTCGGCGTCGACTTCGCGGCCGACTACGCCGACATGTTCGAGGTGCGCGGCACGCGCCGCGCATCGCGCGGACGCCTCGAGCCTCCGCTGGTCGAGGGCGGCGACGTCGTGCTGCGCTACCACGGACTCGACCGCGTCGTGCGCCGCACGCGCATCGCGTTCCATCCGGCGCCGACGACGATCGAGCCGGGCCGCGCAGAGTACGACGTGCGGCTCGTCGCACACGACGACGTGACGCTGCACGTGGCGATCTCGTGCGAGCTCGAGCCGCAGCGGCGCAAGCTGCTCTCCTTCGGCGACGCGCGGCGTGCGGCGGCAGCGGCGATCACGCGCCACGCGACGCGCGGCGCCGCGCTGCGCACCTCGAACGAGGACTTCAACCAGTGGCTCGAGCGCTCGCTCGCGGACCTCGCGATGATGACGTCCGAGGTGCCGACGGGTCTGTACCCCTACGCCGGCGTGCCGTGGTTCTGCTGTCCGTTCGGCCGCGACGGCATCATCACCGCGCTCGAGGTGCTGTGGTGCAAGCCCGAGCTCGCACGCGGCGTCCTCACCTACCTCGCCGCGACGCAGGCGACCGAGTCCTCCGACGTCGCGGATGCCGAACCTGGCAAGATCCTGCACGAGGCGCGCTCGGGCGAGATGGCGGCGCTCGGCGAGATCCCGTTCGGTCGCTACTACGGATCGGCCGATTCCACGCCGCTCTTCATCTGGCTCGCGAGCGAGTACTGGCGGCGCACGGGAGACCGAGCGACCGTCGAGGCGCTGTGGCCGAGCATCGAGCGCGCGCTCGCGTGGATCGATCGTCACGGCGACCTCGACGGCGACGGCTTCGTCGAGTACGCGTCGCACTGCCCGAGCGGGCTTCGCCAGCAAGGCTGGAAGGACTCCGACGACTCGGTGATGCACGCCGACGGCACGCTCGCCACGGGGCCGATCGCGCTGTGCGAGATCCAGGCGTACGTCTACGCGGCGAAGCTCGGCGCCGCGAGCCTCGCCCGCATGCGAGGCGACGAGTCCACCGCGGAGCGGCTCGAGCGCGAAGCGACCCGTCTGCGCGAGCGCTTCGAGGAGCTGTTCTGGGACGAGGAGCTCGGCACCTACGTTCTGGCGCTCGACGGCGACAAGCGACCGTGTCGCGTGCGCACCTCCAACGCGGGGCACTGTCTCTTCGCCGGCATCGCATCACCGGAACGCGCGCGCCGGGTCGCGAGCTGCTTGACCGATCCCGGCTCGTTCTCGGGCTGGGGCGTACGCACGCTCGCGGTCGGGGAGCGTCGCTACAACCCGATGTCGTACCACAACGGCTCGGTGTGGCCGCACGACAATGCGATGATCGCGGCCGGCATGGCGCGCTACCAGCAGCGTCACGAGGCGAGCGCGATCCTCACGGGACTCTACGACGCGAGCAAGTTCTTTGCTTTACGTCGGCTGCCGGAGCTCTTCTGCGGCTTCCCGCGCCGTCCCGGCGAGGGGCCGACGCTCTACCCGGTGGCGTGCGCGCCGCAGATCTGGGCGTCGGGCGCTCCGCTGCTGACGCTCGCGGCGGTGCTGGGCATCTCGATCGACGGCGCCGGCCAGCGCGTCGTGTTTGGGCACTCGATGCTGCCCGCGTACATCGACCACGTGGAGATCCGCGACCTTCACGTGGGCGCGGGAACGATCGACGTCGCCTTTCACCGCCACGGAGACGACGTCGGGGTGAACGTGCTGCGTCGCTTCGGCGACGTCGAGGTGGTGGCGGTCAAGTGACGGGCGGCCGCAGGCGCCTGAGCGCGCCGCACAGCCGCCCGTCCCGAGCCGCTTCAGTGACGGGGAAGCTTCGCCGCGGCCTTGCCGGCCCGCTCGGCGCGGCGCAGTGACTGTCCCTCGGGACCGTCGAGCGCCTTCGCAGCGTCCTTCGCCTGCTGGTCGCTCGCCGGCGCGTTCTGCCGCACGCCCTCGCCGTAGCGACGTGCGCCTTCCTTGTTGATCTGATCGTCGTTGCGCCGATCTCTCTGACCCATTTTGTTGGTGCTCCTTCGTTCTCGGAACTCGCCGCTCGGCGGTGCCGCTAAGGTGTGGGGGTCGACCTACCGGTGAAGAAGGCGATCGCGAGGAAGATCAGGGCGACGACGACGAGCACGTAGCCGATCTCCGCCGACAGACCGGCGACTCCACGGAAGCCGAGCACTGCGGCGATCAACGCGATGACGAAGAAAGTAACTGCCCAGCTCAACATGTCGGTTTCCTCCATCCCGCCCGCGTCGTCGCGGAGCGGCTCGGTGCGGGGGAAGTGCAACAGCGGTGCCACGGTCGGCTCGCCGTCCGGCGCGCGTTTCGCCTCGCGTAGCCGCGCGGTTGCGAGGTTGCGCGCCCCGAAGCATGGGGCTCGCTTCTTCGGCGCGTGTAATCCGTGCCGGACGTTCGGCACGTTCTACCGACGTCAGCGCCGGATCCGTCCGCGCGCGACGTCGTTCTCGATCGCCGGAATCAAGTCGAAGAGGATCACGTCCTCGTAGCGGCCCGAAGTCGGCCCGATCACGTCCGGGATGCCGTCCTCGGCGACCCTGTGATTGACGTAGAACGACCCCTGCTGTCCGCCCGAGCCCGGCAGGAACGCGACGAACATGTTCTGCACCTGTCGTGTCAGGATGAGGAAATCGAGCAGGTCGCCGGCGCGCTCGAAATCTTGCGGCGTCTGGCCGTAGCCGCCGAGCACGTAGACGATCGGGAACGCGCCGTCGCTGCGCTCGAACTCGGGCGGACGGTAGACCAGCACGCGCTGCGTCGGCACCGCGTCCTCGGGACGAAGCTGCAGGCTCGGCGCCGGCACGTCGCGCTCCACCATCTCGCCGCGCACGTCGAGATCGCCGAAGTCGAAATCGAAGTCGTCGAAATCGATGTCGATGTCGATCTCGCCGACGCCGTAGTTGCCGTCGGGGAAGCTCGCGTCGAGGTAGCCGATCAGGCTCACCAGGCGCTGCCAGATGCCGATCGCGCCGCAGACCTCGCCGTTCAGCAGGTCGTCGAGGACGCTGTCGGACTCGGGGATGCCGATGTGTCCGCCGGGGTAGCGCAGCAGGTAGAGCGGCTCGGACGGCTTCGGCACGTCGAAGCAGTCGCCCTCGTAGCCGTCCTGCACGCGCACCTGCAGACCCTTGGCGCGCAGCACCTCGACGAGGTTCGTGTAGTGCTGCCCGAACTCGAACTCGTCCTCGGTGCCGACGTCCATGTAGATGCGCTGGCGCGCGATGTCGCTCGCCGAGCGGCCCGCGAGACGCGTCGTCGGGTTCTCCTCGAGCCAGGTCGCGCGGTCGGGGTCGACGTCGAAGACGCCGTTGCCCTCGCCGAAGTCGCCGGTGCCGGGAACGCCGTCGAGGCCGAAGTCGTCGAACTCCTCGCCGAGCTCGGGCTCGAGGACGAGATCGCCGTCGTCGCCGCGGATCGGCTCGGACGGGTTCAGCACGATGCCGTCGCCGACGTCGTAGACCCCGTCGCCGTCGAGGTCGGCGAGCGCGCGTCCGCCGACGATCGCCGTCGGCTCGACGCCCGCGATCGCGCCGAGCGAGCCGTTCGCGACCAGCAGCACGTCGGTCGGTAGATCCGCCGGCTCGTCGCTCTGGCGCAGCCCGTCCTCGTTGCCGTCGCCGCCGTCGAAGAAGCCGCGCACCTCACCGGGGACGGTGAAGGTGCCGAAGACGTCGTCGCGCAGCAGCATCGCGGGCTCGGAGTCGATCGCGAAGAACTGCCGCGCCGGGTCGGGGTGGTGCAGGAACGGGTTGCCGAACGCGATCACGAGATCGCGCAGCAGCCGGACCTGCGTGTCGCGTCCGGGGTACGGCGGCAGGTGATCGAACGTGAAGTCGTCGCCGATCGTGCGCGGGATCACGGTCTGCGGCTTGACCTCGAGCCCCTCCTCGACCGTGTCGGTGAGGAGCTGCGTCAGGTCGACCGGACCGCCGAGCGCCGCGATGGTTCCGAAGACGTCGGGGTGCTTGGTGCCGACGTTGAGCGCGCCGTAGGCGCCCATCGACACGCCGGCGATCGCGCGGAAGCCGGGGTTCTCCTGCGGCAGCGGCGCGGGCACGGCCTCGCCGCCGCCGCTGCTGCCGCTGCCGCAGGCGAGGACGCCCGCGAGCGCGGAGGTGATGAGAGCGACGACGATCCGGGGAGCGTAGGTGTCGCGCGCCCCGGCGCGCTCACCCGCCATGCGCGGCCGCGCCGACCGAGCTCGCCGCCGTGCGGCGCGCCTGCTCGGCCTTCTCGCCGAGCTGCTCGCGGACGCTGCCGAGGCGCGATCCGAGCTGCTCGCGCATCTCGGCGCCCGAGCTCGGCGCGAACAGCAGCGCCAGTCCGGCGCCGACCAGCATGCCGGCGCCGAACAGCGCCATGCTGCCGACGAAGTCGCTGGTGGTCCGCGTCCGTTGCAGGCCGATCGCGCGGAGGAGCTCCTCCGCCGACGGCAAGCTCTTGCTGAGCTCCATCGCGTGCATGTCGTTCTCCGTTGGTTGTCTGGTCGTGAAAAGGAGAGGCGGCGACGCGCTCAGGTGCGCGCCGTCACCGCCTCGGTGATCGGCGTGGCGAGCTGGCGCATCACCGCCGCGAACGCGATGCGGGTGCCGAGCCCGAACGCGGTGCGGAGCAGCCGCGGCGAGATGCCGGCGCCGAGCACGTAGCCCAGGCCCGCGGCCGCGGCGAGGCCGAGGTACGGATGCTCCTTGAGCCGCTCGCGCAGCGCGGACTCGACGTCCGCCTTGGCTTCGTAGACCGCAGAGACGAGCCCCTCGAAGTCCTCGCGCACGCGCTTCGACTGCTCGTAGACGCGCGTCACGGCCTCGCTCTGGCGGTCGTGTCCGTTCGAGCCCGAGCCCATGCCGCCCTCGCCTTCCCAGCTCTGCTGTTCGCTCTGTTTCCTTTGGTTCTTCACGATGCTCCCCAACCCGTGCGACCGGGCGACGCGTCAGATGCGCGAGACGATGCGGCCGACGACGTAGCCGGCGGCGAGCGCCAGCATCACCGCCATCAGCGGTTTCTCCGTCACGAAATTGCGGACCTGGCGATCGAGGCGCTCGAGCTCCTCGCGCCCGGTCGTGCCGTCGCGCAGCTGGATGTGCTCGAGCGAGCTCGACAAAATTCCCCCGTGCGTGCTTTGCGCGCTCATACGGACTCCCTTGCGCCGAGCCACAGGCCGACCAGCGCGGCGCCGAACATCCAGGGCGTCGGTCGCTCGCGGATCCTCCGCCGCACCGCGAGCGGCTCGCGCGCGGCGCGCTTGACGCGCTCCATCGCGGCGCGCAGCTCGGCGCGGTCGTGATCGAGCGACTCCTGGAGAGCCTCGATCTGCTCTGCGTAGGCCTGCGTCATGCGCGTGCTCCTCCCTGCGGTCCTTCGTTCGTGGTCCCGGTGAGGGATCTGGTTTGACGGAGGGCGAGCGCCAGCGCGACGGCGCCGGCGACGACGTTCACGGCGGCGATCAGGCCGATCGCCTGCGGCAGCGAAAGCGTGCGCGACAGAACGAGAACCGAAGCCGCGTTCAGCGCGCACCAGCCGACGAGCAGGAACGCGAGCCCCGCGATCAGCAGCGCGAGGCTCGTCACCGTGCCGGCGACCATCGCGCGGCCCTCGACCCACGCGAGGTCGATCCGGTCGAGCAGCACCCGTTGCCCCGCGTCGAACACGTCCACGACCGCGGCGATCAAGGAATCGTCGCGCATGGAGTGGTCGCGCACGTCGCGCGTTGGACTTGGAGCCGCCATCGACACGTTCCGCCGTTCGCCCCGAACGAGCGTCGCTGCGGAAAGCGCGAACCGTGCCACGCGACGAGCGGCGTCGGAGGCCAGCAAACGCTGGACGACGGGCCACGACGACGCCGGGCCACGATGTAGCTTCTACAGACGCGGCGCGAAAATCGTCCGTGACCGCGGGCGCCGCTACGGAACGCTCGTCTGCAGAGCGCGCGTCAGGCCGCGATCAGGCGATCGAGGGTCGCGAGCAGGTGCGTGATCGAGAACGGCTTGCCGATCAGCTCGTCGAAGCCGGCGGAGCGCGTCGCGGCGCGCGTCTCCGAGCTGTCGAAGCCGGTCACCGCGACCACCGCGGTGTGCCGACCCGCCGCCTGGTCGCGCTTGCGGATCTCGCGCACCAGGTCGTAGCCGTCGCCGTCGGGCAGGCGCAGATCGCTCAGCACCGCGACCGGCGGTGCGGCGTCGAGGAGCGCGAGCGCGTCCGCGATCGAGCCGGCGATGGCGACCGACGCGCCCTCCGCCTCGAGTGCGAGCTGCAGCGCCTCGGCCGTGACGTCGTCGTCCTCGACCAGCAGCAGCGGCGCGCCGGCGAGGCGCAGCCCGGGCGGGTTCTCGGGCGCCGCGCCGGGCTTCGGGTCGCCTGGGGTGCTCGCGCGCGTCGTCGCTGCAGGCTCCGCGGGCGTCGCAGCGGCGCTGCTCGTGCCGCCGGCGCTGCTCGCGCTGCTGAGCAACGCGCCGAGCCGCGACGCCTCCTCGCGGATCTTCGCGAGGTAGCGCTGCTCCTTCTCGTCGAGCCGGCCCTTGAGCGCGCCGTCGAGCAGGTCGAGCCAGACCTGCAGCGCCGCGAGCGGCTGCCGCAGGTCGTGGATCACGCTGCGCGTGCCGCCGCCCGTTCCCTGTCCCGAGGATGATCCCGACGATGCGCTCATCGAGGTCTCGCGAGGCTGCGCACGCGACGCCGGATTCCCTGCGCCGTCGTGCGCACGTCCACCGTGCCGTCAAAAGTTGCGTGTTCGAGCATAGCTTGACGCGGGCCGTGGTCGAAAGTCCTGGTCGACGCACCCGGCCGCGTCGGCGCTCGACCGCTCAGCCGCCGCTGGTGATGTACGCCTCGAGCTGCTCGATCAGGTACTGCTTCTCGGAGATCACCGCCTTGACGACGTCTCCGATCGACAGCACGCCGGCGAGCTTGCCGTTCTCGATGACCGGCAGGTGGCGGATGCGCTTGTCGGTCATCAGCGCCATGCAATCCTCGATGGTCTGCTCGGGCTTCACGAACACGACCCGCGTCGTCATGATCTCGCGGACCGGAGTTTCGCGCGACGTCTTGCCCTTGAGGATCACCTGACGCGCGTAATCGCGCTCCGACAGGATGCCGACGATCTGCTCGCCGTCCAGAACCAGCACGGCGCCGATGTTCTTGTCGGCCATGAGCTGCAGCGCCTCGTACACGCTGCTGTCGGGCGAAACCGAGTAGATCTCTCCGCCCTTCTTGCGGAGCAGATCGCGAACCGTCTGCATAGGCTCCTCCCGCGCCGCTGCGGCGAACCGTGCGCGCCCCACTCTGACACCAAGCCGCGGGGCGCTCAAGAGCGCGCTCCGGACGAACGCCCTCCGTCGTCCACCGCGCATCGCGCATGCAGGACGGCGCACGCTCTGCCAAGCTCTTCTCGAGCGTGACGCGCACGATCTACACCGTCGGCCACTCGAACCTCGCAATCGACGACTTCCTCGACGTCCTGCGTCGGGCGGGAATCCAACGGCTGGTCGACGTGCGCGCCTTTCCCGGCTCGCGCCGTCATCCGCAGTTCGGCCGCGAGGCGCTCGCCGCCTCCTGCGCTGCGGCGGGCATCGACTACCGCTGGATGCCGGAGCTCGGCGGAAGACGCCGCCCGACGCTGGAGCGCTCGCCGCACCTCGCCTGGACGGTCGACGCGTTCCGCGCCTACGCCGACTACGCCGACACGGAAGAGTTCGCACGCGCGCTCGCCGAGCTCGGAGCGCTCGCCGCGGAACGTCCGACGGCGATCATGTGCGCCGAAGCGCTCTGGTGGCAGTGCCACCGCCGGCTGATCGCGGACCACCTGCTGGTCGCCGGCTGGCAGGTCCTCCACCTCGGCCGCGACCGCCCGGCGGAGCATCGCCTGCCCGACTTCGCCCGCGTCGTCGGCGGACGGATCGTCTACGACGGCGGCACGACGCCGCCGCTGCTCTGAAGCTCAGGCCGCCTTGTGGTGGCGGCGCCGTCCGGACGCGGGCTTGTCGAGCTCCGCGAGCGCGGCCTCGCTGTCCGCGATCTTCGCCTCGAGCGCCGCCCGCTCCTCGTCGTACGCGGAGCGCAGCGCCTTCGCCGCGGTCTCGATCGAGACATCGGGGGTCTGCCGGTAGAGGTTGTGGTACTTGAGCTCGAGCTGCGCGCCGAGGTTGCGGTAGCGCTCGACCGCCGCGCGCAGCGCTTCGGTGTGCTTGACGGTCATCAGGCGGCGGCGTTGCTCGTCGCGCATTCGCGCGAGCACGAGCACCAGCGCTCCCGCGAGCGCGAGGCAGAGGAGAAGCGCGATCCCCGCGACCAGCTTGGTGACGCGGTACATCGTGAGCTGGCCTTCGAGCGCCTCACGGTGGGCGATCGCGCGCTCGAGCTCGCCCTCGAGGGACGCGATCCGTGCGCGCTGCTCGTCGAGCGTCGCGCGCAGCTCGTCGACGGTCTTCGTGAGCTGCGCCTGCTCGGCGCGCAGCTCGCGCACCACGGTCGCGCGCGGGTCGGGGATCGTGAGCACCGTCCCCACGCGCAGACGGCTCGCGTCGCGAATGCCGTTGCGCGCGAGAAGCTCCTCGACCGGGATGCGGAACATCCGCGCGACGCGCGACGGATCGTCGCCCGGACGGAGCTCGTACTGCAGGACGTCTTCGGTCGGCTCGACCGCGAGCGCGGTCGGGACCTGCAGCAGGACGGCGAGCGCGACGGCCGGCAGCGCCAGCCTGCGCGCGCGCGACGGTCGAGCGGTGGAGGCCCTCATGCGTGCGTCCGATCTCTCGTTTCTCAGGTGCGCCGGGGCGCTCGCTAACGCAAGATCGCTGCCAGGACGCAACGAGGATCGGACGCCGCCGCGCGCGGGCGGGCTCGACTCGACTGCGAGGAGCCCAGCTGCCCGCGCACGGGCCGCTGTACGTTCTTCTTGTAAGACCGTCCGAGAGAGCCGCGCTGGACGGCGCCCGCGGCACGCGGCGGCCCGCACGGGGCCGCCGCGTGAATCCGTTCAGGAGGCCTTCAGGGCCTTGGCGAGGATGCGGAGCTCGTCCGCGATGCTGTCCGGGATCGTGTACCCCTCGGGGTTCCGGATCTCCTCGATGTGCGCCTCGATGTCCTCGGCGCTCGTCTTGGAGCCCGCGGGGGCGACCCAGCCCGGCGTCAAGCCGATGAAGATGCGCGCGAAGCGGCCGCCGCCGACCGAGAAGATCTCGTGCGTCAGCTGGCAGCGCTCGGACGCGAGGTAGACGACGAGCGGCGTCACCGCCTCGGGGTCGAGCAGCGGCGCGAGCGGGCCGAGCAGCTCCTCGGTCATGCGCGTGCGCGCGGTCGGCGCGATCGCGTTCGAGCGGATGTTGTACTTCTGGCCCTCGACCGCGAGCACGTTCATCAGGCCGACGAGGCCCATCTTGGCCGCGCCGTAGTTCGTCTGGCCGAAGTTGCCGAAGATGCCGGCCGCCGACGACGTGAAGATGAAGCGCCCGTAGCCCTTCTCCTTCATGATGCGGAAGGCCGGCTGCGAGACGTAGAACGCGCCCTTCAGGTGCACGTCGAGAACGATGTTGAGCTCCTCGGGCGTGAGCTTGGCGAAGGTCTTGTCGCGCAGCACGCCGGCGTTGTTGATCACGATGTCGACGGTGCCGAACGCGTCGACCGCGGCGCGGATGATCGCCTCGCCGCCCTCGGGCGTCGACACCGAGTCGTAGTTCGCGACCGCCTCGCCGCCGTTCTTCTTGATCTCCTCGACGACCTGGTCGGCCATGCTGTGGCTCGCGCCGGTGCCGTCGGTCTTGCCGCCGAGGTCGTTGACGACGACCTTCGCGCCGCGACGCGCCAGCTCGAGAGCGTACGTCTTGCCAAGGCCGCCGCCAGCGCCGGTGATCACCGCCACGCGGCCGTCGAAACGAATCTCACTCATGAATCCTTCCTCCTTGCGCTCTCAGGCACGTCGAAAAAGACGGTCCGCGGACGCACCACCTGCGTCCGCGGCTCCGTCGAACGGGTTGTCAGTCGAACGGGTTGCCGAGGTTGAACTGGCGTCCCAGCGAAGCGTAGTCGACGCCGGGCTTGCGCTCGTACTCGGGCGGGAAGCACTCGCGCTTGCGCGCGTAGTACTCGGCGCGGTGGTCGCCCGCCGACGCCGGGTTGAACGTCAAGTAGTACGATCGTCGCGGCTGCGACGACCGGTTCGGGCCCGAGCGGTGCGGCACCCAGGCGTCGAACACGATGACGTCGCCCGGCACCGCGAGCAGCGGCACCACCTCGAGGTTCGCCATCACCTCGGGCTTCAGCGTCCCGTCCGGCTCGGACGGCAGGAAGACGCGCTCGCAGGAGTCGAGCGCCATCTCCAGGCAGCCGTTGTCGAGCGTGAACGGGTCGACCGGCACCATCAGCGTCACGTGGTGCTCGACGCCGAAGTTGACGTACGCCGGCGCGTCCTGGTGGTCGTCGAAGCCGGCGCCGCCGGGCAGCTTGAAGTTGATCTTGTCCTTGAAGAGCACCACCGGCTCGCCGCAGCACTCGGTGAGCAGCTCGCGGAAGCGCTCGCCGCCGAAGATGGACGCGAGCCCCTCGTGGTACGGCATGAAGTTCTCGATCCGGGCGAGGAGCTTCTGGCCGTCCTGCTTGCTGCGCTCGTAGTAGCGCATCCACTTGCCGGGCGTCTCGGGCCAGGCCGCGATCTCCTCGGTCCAGGACGCGATCCGCTTCGTGTCCTCGGCGTCGAGGAACCCGCGCAGCCACACCCACCCGTGCCGCTGCCAGTGTGCCTTTGCCTCGTTGTCCAGCATCGAGGAGCGCGTACCAGAGGGCTCCCGTGCGAGCCACCGAGGTCGGGCGCGCACTCAGCGGGTTCCCAGGCGAAAGCCCAGCGCCGCGAGCGTCGTCCGGTCGTCCGCGGCGAGGTCCGGGCCGTCGACGACGAAGGTCGGGAACTCGCGCCGCACCGGGTAGTCGCGGCGCAGGCGATCGAACTCCGCCCCGCGCGACGGCGCCGCGGCGAGCGCGGCGCGCATGCGCGCGTCGTCGTCGCGGATCGCGTAGGCGCGGCGGACGGCTTCCCGGACGGCGGCGCGTCCGGCGCCCTCGAGCCGGATCAGCGGCTCGGGGTTCGGCACCTCGAAGCGTCGCGGATCCGGGGGCGCGACGCCGAAGAAGCGGTACGCCGCCTCGGCGACCATCCGGGTGCCCGCGAGCTTGCCGTCGAGCGAGTAGCCCGCGATGTGCGGGCTCGCGAGGCGGACGAGGTCGAGCAGCGCCGCGTCGGGCTCGGGCTCGCCTTCCCAGACGTCGAGCACGGCGCTGATCCGGCCCGCAGCGCACGCCTCGCGCAGCGCGCGATCGTCGGCCACGCCGCCGCGCGAGGTATTGATCAGCAGCGCGCCGGGGCGCAGCCGCGCGAGCTCCGCGGCGCCGAGCAGGTGCCAGGTCGGATGACGCCCGTCGCGGGTGAGCGGCACGTGCAGCGTGACGACGTCCGCCTCCTCCAGCAGGCGCGCGAGCGGCACGAAGCCGCTCTCCCCTTCGACCTCTGCACGCGGCGGGTCGCACACCAGGACCCGCAGCCCGAGCGCGGACGCCATCGCCATCACGCGCGTGCCGACGTTGCCCGCGCCCACCACGCCCAGCGTCGCGCCGTGCCAGCCGCTCGCCGGACGACCGCCCTCGGTCTCGAGCTCGAGCAGCGCGGCCGTGACGTACTCGGCGACCGAGCGCGCGTTGCAGCCCGGCGCGTGCGCGAACGCGATCCCGCGCCGCTCGAGGTAGCCGAGATCGACGTGGTCGGTGCCGATCGTCGCCGTGGCGACGAAGCGCACCGGGCTCGCGCCGAGCAGACGCTCGTCGACGCGCGTCACCGAGCGCACGATCAGCGCGTCGGCCTGGGCGACCGCCGCAGCGTCGATCCGGCGTCCGGGGAGGAGCTCGACCTCGCCGAGCTCGCCGAACGCTTCCCGCGCGAGCGGGATGTTCTCGTCCACCACCAGGCGCGGTCGCACGTCGCAGTCGTAGGCGTGCGGACGGGCGACCGCCAGTCGGGTCGCCGCAGCGGATCCGCCTTGGTTCCCTCGCCCCCTTCCGTTTCCTCGCTTCGGCGTCGGGACGCGCATAGAATCGCGCGCCATGGCGCATCGCTCGCCCCTGCTGCTCGCGGCGCTGCTCGTGCTCGCCGGTCCCGCGTCCGCGCTCGCGCAGGATGGCTCGAGCTGCCTGCTCGACGGTCGCCGCTACCCCGAGAACGCGGTCGTGTGCTCGGGCGGGCTCGTCATGTACTGCTCGAACGGCACCTGGCAGAGCAACGACGGCCAGCGCTGCGACGCCCGCAGCGGCGCCTACGTGTCGCCGCTGCGCCCGTTCGCGGAGCGCAACACCGAGCCGATTCCCGAGGAATACCTCGAGCAGTACCCCTGGCTCCGCGCGCGCTGACGCGTCCGGCGCCCGACGCGCGCTTGCTCACGCGCGCTCGACGCGCGACGCGAACGATGCTTGACGCGCGCGCCCGCGATCAGGAAGCGGCGCTCTCCGGCACGGGCAGCGTGAAGCCGAAGACGCTGCCCTTCCCGACCTGTGACTCGACGAACACCCGCCCACCGTGCGCCTCGACGAGCGTCTTGACGATCGCGAGGCCGAGGCCGTTGCCCTCCTGCGTGCGGTCGTTGCCGAGGCGGGAGAACTTCTGAAAGAGCCTCGACTGCTGCGACGGCGGGATCCCGGGCCCGGTGTCGCGCACCTCGACCACGAGCTTCGAATCCGCGCGCCGCGCCCGCACCCGCACCTCGCCGCCCGGCGGCGTGAACTTGACGGCGTTGTTGACCAGGTTGGTGACCGCCTGCTCGAGACGGATCGCCGAGCCGTTGATCCGCGGCAAATCCGGCGCGCACTCGATCTGCAAGGAGATGCCCTTGTCACGCCCCACCGGCTCGGCGGCCGACACCACCGAGCGCAGCACCGGCTCGAGGTCGACGGGCTCGAACTCGGACTCGATCCCCATCTCGATCCGGCCGAGGTCGAGCACGTTGTCGATCAGCGAGCGCATGCGCTGGATCGCCTGCAGGATCTCCTCGGCGACGACCCGGTCGTCGTCGCCGAGCTGCGGCAGGCCGGCGAGCAGCCAGGCGTTGCCCTGGATCACGCCGAGCGGCGCCCGCAGGTCGTGCGCGACGTGGGCGACGAACTCGCTCTTCAGCGCGTCGAGGTGCTTGAGCGCGGTGATCTCGTGCATGCCGAGGACGCGCCCGACGTCGGCGACGTCGACCAGCGCGCAGTCGAACACCCGACCGTCCGCGAGCGTCACCTCGCGGACGCCGGGCTCGCGGGTCGCGTAGAGCTCGCGCAGCGCGGGGTCCGCGAGCAGCTCGGTGACCTGCTTGCCGCGCGCGTCCTCGCCGATGCCGAGCACCGCCTGCGCCGCCGGGTTCAGCAGCACGACGCGGTCGTCGCGGTCGGTCACCAGGATCGCGTCGCGGGCGCTCGCGATGACCGCGCTCAGCATCGAGCGCTCGGCGGTGGCGCGCGCGTACAGCGTCGCGTTCTCGATCGCGACCGCGGCCTGGGCGGCGATCGCGTCGAGCAGCTCGAGGTCGTGCTGGGTGAAGCGGTCCGGCTGCGACTGCATCATGGTGATGATGCCGATCACCCGGTCCTTGCGGACGAGCGGCGCCGCCATCGCGGAGCGCGTGACGATCACGTCGTCCGGGAAGAAGTGCCAACGGTCGTCGCGCTCGGTGTCGGCGATCACCACCGACTGGCGGTGCTGGTAGACCCAGCCGGCGAGCCCGCGCTCCATCACGGCCGCGACGATCGGCCGCTCGACGCGCGCCGGGACGTTGCCGCGCGCGAGGATGCTCTTCACGACGCGGCCCTCGGCGTCGAGCTTGAAGATGCTGCCGGCGTCGGCGCCGACGGCGCGCGCCGTCAGGTCGAGCACCTTGCCGAGCACCTGGTCGAGCTCGAGCGTCGAGGAGAGCTGGCGCGTGACCTCGAAGAGCACGCGCACCCAGTCGCGCGAGTCGGGCCCGGCCGCCGGAGCGATGGACTTGGTCATCTGTCCCCCGCCCGACTGTAGCGATTGCCGCGCGGCTCGCTCAAAGCGGCGCGCGGAGAAGCTTGCGGCGCGGGTTGCGGCGCAGGCGCTCGAGCGCCCGCCGGACGGACGCGCGCGCACGAGCCGCCGGACGGCGCGACCGCCGTCCGGCGCGCGGGCCGCTCAGTGGAGCGCCCTCGAGAGCGTCCCCGACGGGATTTGAACCCGTGTTACCAACGTGAAAGGCTGGTGTCCTTGGCCTGCCTAGACGACGGGGACGGGAAACCGGTTGGTTACTAGCCGCGCCCCGCGGTCGCAACTCGGGAGGCCGGCCGCCGGAGCGGCGGCCGGCCGTCGGTCACGTGGCTCGGCCCCGGCTCACTTGCCGAAGCGGACGATGCGGTCCGTTTCGAAGATCTGATCCGGGATGTCGATGTAGTACTCGGTCGGGTTCACCGGCATGCCGGTGACGGTCGCGCGGTCGAGCTTGTAGTTCACGGCGTAGCCCGCGTTGCCGCCGCCGCCGGTGCGCACGTAGTACGGCTCGTCGTCGACCTTGGTGACCGGGAACTGCGGCAGCGCGTAGTTGACCAGCGCGTTGCCCTTCCAGTCGTACTTGTTCTTCCAGTAGCCGCGCCCGGTTTCCTTGTCGAGATAGAGCACCTGCTTGCCGAAGAGGTAGTACGGGTTCTTCGGCACCGCCTCGACGACCCACACCGAGCGCGGCACGAGCGCCCACTGGATCGGCGCCCAGGCGACGAGCCCCTCGCCCTTCTTCCAGCCCTCGGTCTGCGGCGGGATCAGGGGATACGTCGGCGTCTCGAGACGCCAGCCGACCTCGGACGAGTCGATCAGGTCCGACACCACCTCGTCGGGCTTGAGCCGGCGGACCGGCGAGCCCTTCTCGAGCGCGATCTTGTCGAAGTGCGCGAGGATCACCTTCTCGCCGACGAGCTTGAACTCGAAGTCCTCGGGCTTGCCGTCGAAGTACGGGCCGTCGTCGAGTGAGATGTCCGAGCCGAGCAGACCGTCCGAGCGGTTCGCCGGGTTGATCGGCCGCACGCGACGCAGCGCGGGCACGTACGTCCACGCCTGGTCCTGCTTGTCGCCGTCGCGGTAGCGCCAATTGAGATTGACGATGCCGTTGACGTCGGCCGGCTCCTTCACCACGCCGAGCGTCCGCGACAGGATGTTGAGCGGGTTCTCGCCGATGCGCTCCTGGAAGAACGGCGGCTGGCCGTCGTAGTACTTGAAGGTCACGTCGGTCGAGATGCGGCGCAGGGGGCCGTCACGCGAGATCCAGTTGATCGGCGTGTTGGTGTGGAACCCGCCCTCCCAGTAGAGCGTGTAGAACCAGTTCCAGACGATCTTCGCGCCGGCCTTCGGATCCTTCGGATCGATGTCGGGGAACGGCCGGCCTATGATCACCGGCGGACGCTTGCCGGTCGCCTTCTCGACCACCGTCCCGTTCTCGTCGACGTCGAACTTGCCGCGGTTCTTCTCCGAGGCCGCCTCGAGGTTGGGATCGACGACCGTGCGCCCGAGGGCCTCGAGCTTGACGATCGGGTTCGCGTACTCGCCGCGCTTGTAGAACTCGAGGATCTCGTCGGGCAGATGTCCCTTGGCGATCTCCCAGTTGTCCTTGCTGAGCATCGTCCCCGACGGGACTTCCTCGATCGGCTCGGCGGCATGGACGGCGGGCGCCATCAGCAAAGCCAGCACCCACAGCGCGCGCGGCCAGAACCGGCGTGCCCTCGACTTGTGCATCGAACGAATCCTTTCCGTGGGGTACCGTTCCGTGGGGTACCGTTGCGCCGCCGACGCGGCGCCCAGGCGCCTCATTGTGCTCGACTCCTCGACGGGCGGTCAAACCTTTCAGTTCAGCTGGTACGTCGCCCGGAACCAGAACTGGTCGCGGTCGCGCAGGAGGCCGACGCCTTGCGTGTAGCCGTTGTTGCCCGTCCCGAACGTGTGCGTGTTGACGTACTTGACGTCGAACAGGAACGAGTCCGAGAAGCGGTAGAGCAGCGAAGGCGCGAACAGCAGCGCGCCGCGCATCGTCGCGATCGTCGTGAGCTGCGGCTGCAGCCGTCCGCCCGCGAAGTCCGAGCGCACGGTCGCCTGGATGAACGCCTCGAACGGGTCCTGGTTCACGTAGTCGCACTCCTTCGGACCCTGCGCGTTCGGGTTGTCGCAGTACGGCGTCACGACCTGACCGGCGAGCGGACCGCCGTTCAGCTGACGCCGGATGGCGCTCGGCTTGATGATCGGCGTGCGGAAGTCCTTGCGGCTCGTCTCGGACAGGTTCGCCTGCCACACGACGGAGACGATGCCGAGAAAGCTCGCGGCCGGATTGATCTCGGGGATGAAGAAGTTGTGGTCGAGGCCGAACTCGCCGCGCAGCACGTTCGCCGTCTCGTACGTGCCGCGCTTCGTGAAGCCCGAGTCGACGACCGCGCCGATCGCCTTGTACGGCAGGAAGGCAGGCTCGTCGTTGAACAGCTCGATCTCGGTGCGCACGATCGAGTTCAGCGCCTCGCTGTACCAGCTCAGCGCCGTGCCGATCACGTTCGTCAGCCCGTGGTGCAGAGCGGTCGTGACGAAGCCGCCCGGTCCGTTCGGATTCTGCTCCGAGATGCCGACCAGCGTCGGAACCGGGACCTGCTGGAAGGTCCGGTAGAACCAGATCGACCAGTTGTAGTCGCGGTTGATGACGGTCTGGAACTTGAAGCCGTAGCGCGAGTTGCCGGTCTCGTAGCGCGGCAGCTTGTCGAAGACCTGGATGAAGCCCGGCTGCAGCGGCGGCGGCTGCGAGTACGGGCTCACGCCCATGATCGGCACGTAGCCGGTCTCGACGTCGAGCCAGCCCGGCACCCAGTACGCGTCGATGAACGCGCTCGAGAACGGTCCCCAGTTCGAGAACAGCTCGTACGTCATGCGCACCGTCCAGAGCGGGATGCGCGCCTCGTCGAGATCGATCTGGACTCCAGGGACCAGCAGGATGTCGAACGGATTGTTCGCGTCGAGCAGACCGATGGTGTCCGCCTCGCCCCAGGAGATCGCCTGGCGGCCGATGCGCATGAACCACGGCCCCTTCGACAGATTGAGATACGCTTCGTTGACGCGCGTGCGCCGACCGTAGAACTCGCGCCCGTCACGCCGACGCGCGCTGTTGGTCAGCGCCTGCTCGATCGAGTGGCCCTCGGAGTAGAAGGCGGTGTCCGTCGCAGGGCCGTAGTTCTTGGTGCGCGCGAGGTTCTGCCGATAGCGCTCGGGACCGAAGTCGTAGATCCCGTCGTAGAAACCCCAGATCGTCAGGCGACCGCTGACGTCGTCGAAAAATCCGCGCCAGTCGAACAGCCGACGGAAGTCGATCTCGAGCTCCGGGTTGTAGAAGTTGCGCCACTGCTTGAGATTGCCCGGATCGATCGGCGGCTGCGTGTAGAACTGCGAGTACTCGGTCGCGAGGGTGACCTGCGAGTAGAAGCGTCCGCGCAGCTCGACGGCGTCGTTCTGTCCGAACTTGATCGCGTCGGCGACGCCCGGCGTCAGGAGGAACCATGCGACCGCCACGGCGCCGGCACCACGCTTCGCGAGGCGCCGCACCAACCCCGTTCTCCTCCCGGATCGAGCAACCATGGTGGCCTCCCTCCTCGATGCCCGGCTAGCCCGCCCCGCCCGTCGTGCGGGCGTTCAATGTATCGCGCGGTACATCCGTGCCGCGCCGAAAACGCGCGCAAACTACTCAGCGTCGCGCCGGCATGTCAACGCCGCGAAAGGACGCTCTGGACGCACGGCGGCATGCGTGCGAGCGCGCGTGTCTCGTGGTAGCGCAGCGCCGCGAATGCGGGACGCGACGCACACGCAGCGCCGAGCTCGACTGCTGCTCGCGATCGGCGCGGCGGCCGGCCTCGTCCTGGCCGCCGTCGACCTGCTGCGCGCGCCGCACGCCGCCGAGCCGCTGCCGGAAGGCGCGATTGCGATCGTGAACGGCGTCGCGGTGCCGGAGAGCGAGTACCAGCGCGCCCTCTCGGCGCTCGCCGCCGACCGCCGCACACCGCTCGACGACGCCGATCGACGCCGGGTGCTCGACCGCCTGATCGACGAGGAGCTGCTCGTGCAGCGGGGGCTCGAGCTCGGCCTGCCCCGTCGCGACCGCCGCGTGCGCTCGGACATCGTCTCGTCGGTGATCGAGTCGGTGGTCGCCGAAGCGTCGGCCGAGGAGCCGAGCGAGGAGGAAGCACGCGCGTTCTACGAGGAGAACCGCGATCTCTTCGTGCGTCCGGGCCGCGTTCGCGTGCGTCAAGTACTGGTGCGCGTCACGCCCGAGCGTCCCGACGCCGCGGCCCGCGAGCGCGCCCGGCAAGCCGCCGAGCGTCTGCGCGCCGGCGAGGACTTCGACGTCGTCGCGCGCGAGCTCGGCGACACGCCGATCGTCCCGCTGCCCACGGGTCTCCTCGATGCACGACAGCTACGCGAGTACCTCGGTCCGACGGTGACGCGGACGATCGCGGAGCTGCCGGTCGGCGCACCGAGCGATCCCGTCCGCTCGGCGACCGGCTACCACGTGGTCGAGGTCCTCGAGCGCGCGCCGGACGAGACGCCGCCGTTCGAGGAGATCGCCGACGTCGTGCGCGCCGAGCAGCGCCGCAAGCGGCAGGACGACGCGCTGCGCGACTACCTCGCCGCGCTGCGCGACGCGAGCGTCGTGCGGCTGCGCGAGCCGACGCCGTGAGCGGACGACTGCGGCGGCTCGCCGACGCGTGGGCGAGCGTCCCGCTGGGCCGCCTCACGATCTCGTTCACGATCGCGCTCGCGATCGCGCTCGCGACCGCACAGGCGGACGCGCACAACCGCAGCATCTCGTACTCGAGCTGGGAGCTCGACGACGCGGGCGCGCGCGTGCGGGCGCGTCTCACCGCGCTCGACCTGTCGCTGCTGCGCCTCGAAGGCGACGCCGACGCCGCCGCGCGCTACGTCGCCGAGCACCTCGTGCTCGAGCGCGACGGTGCGCCCTGCGCGCCGAGCGGACCGCCGCGCACGCTTCCCGCGAGCGAAGGCTGGCGCGTCTTCGAGTGGCGCGTCGACTGCCCGAGCGGCGGACGCACGATGCGCACCGGCCTTCTCCTCGACGTCGCCCCCTCGCACCTGCACTTCGCCCGCGTGCGCGGCGCCGACGGCGCGGTCGCCGAGCGCGTCCTCACCTTCCAGGAACCGGAATGGACGCTCGACGCGTCGTCGCGCGCGGAGTCCGACGGCGGCGAGGGCACGTCGCTCGCGGGCTACGTCCTGCTCGGGATCGAGCACATCGTCTCGGGCTGGGACCACCTCGCGTTCGTCGCGGCGCTGCTGCTGCTCGCGCGCACGCTGCGCGAGGTCGCGACGCTGGTCACGGCGTTCACGCTCGCGCACAGCGTCACGCTGGCGCTCGCGGTGCTGGGCCTCGTGCAGCCCGATGCGGCGGCGATCGAGTCGCTGATCGGCTTCTCGATCGCGCTCGTCGCGGCGGAGAACGCCTGGCTGCTCGCAGGGCGCGACCGCGTGATTCCGCTGCTCGTCGCGGCGATCCTCGTCGTGATGGCGGCGCTCGCGTGGCTCGGCGTCGGCGCGCTGCCGCCGCTCGCGCTGATCGGCCTCGCGGTCTTCGCGCGCTGTCACTTCGCGCTGCTCGACGTCGCGGCCCACCCCGAAGCGCTGCGCGCGGTGGTCGCGTTCGCGTTCGGCCTCGTGCACGGCTTCGGCTTCGCCGGCATCCTCGCCGAGATGGAGCTGCCGCAGGATCGCCTCGCGCTCGCGCTGCTCGGCTTCAACGTCGGCGTCGAGATCGGGCAGCTCGCGGTGGTCGCGGTGGTGTGGCCGCTGCTGCGCTGGATCGCGCGTCGCGACGCCGCGGGCCGCGCGGAGCGCACGGTCGCCGAGCTGGGCTCGGCGGCGATCTGCGGCGTCGGGGTGTTCTGGTTCTTGACGCGCGCCTTTCACTGACGTCGCCGATTGCCGCGCGTGGGCGCCTCCTGATACCTCGCGCGCATGGCCAGACCCCGCATCTCGAGACGACGCTTCCTCACCACCACCGCAGCCGCGGGCGCGACGCTCGCGACGCCGGCTGCGGCCGCCGCACAGCTCACCGCGATCCGCCCGACGTGTCGCGACGGCGCGCGCGGCGGGGCGGCATCGGCCGACGTCGTGGTCGTGGGCGCCGGCTTCGCCGGGCTCGCGGCGGCGCGCAAGCTCGCGCGCCTCGGCGCGTCGGTCGTCGTCCTCGAGGCGCGCGATCGGGTCGGCGGACGGACGCTCAACGTCCCCATCGGCAACGGCAGCGTCGTCGAGGTCGGCGGACAGTGGGCCGCGGTCGCGCAGACGCGGCTCCTCGAGCTCGCGGCCGAGCTCGGCGTCGAGACCTTCCCGACCTATACGACCGGCGACAACCTGCTCTACTACCGCGGCTCGCTGCTGCCCTACGACGGCTCGACCTCCCTGTCCATTCCGCCGATCCCGGCGGACGACCTGAACGAGTTCTTGACGGTCGCGTTCGGCGAGCTCGAGCCGCTCGCGGCGCGCATCCCGCTCGATCGTCCGTGGGAGGCGGACGGCGTCGACACCGTCGCGCTCGACTCGCAGACCGTCGAGACCTGGAAGCTCGCGCACTTCACCACCGAGGGCGCGCGCTTCCTGTTCGACCTCGCGGTGCAGGCGGTGTTCGCCGCCGAGCCGCGCGATCTCTCGTTCCTGCACTTCCTCTTCTACCTGCACGCGGGCAACGGCCTCGCGTCGCTGGTCGGCGTCAAGGACGGCGCGCAGGAGCTGCGCTTCGTCGGCGGCACGCAGTCGATCGCGATCCGCATGGCCGAGCAGCTCGGGCCGCGGATCGTCCTCGGCACGCCGGTGCGACGCATCGTCGACCGCGACGGCTCGGTCTCGGTCGAGACCGACGTCGGCGTCTGGCGTGCGGGCGCGGTGGTGGTCGCGCTGCCGCCGACGCTCGCGTCGCGCATCGAGTACGAGCCCGCGCTGCCGGCGGCGCGCGACCAGCTCACGCAGCGCTTCCCGATGGGCTCGGTCATCAAGTGCCAGGCGATCTACGACGCTCCGTTCTGGCGCGACCGGGGCCTCACCGGCCAGGTGACGAGCGACACCGGCCCGGTCAAGGTGACGTTCGACAACTCGCCGCGCGACGGCAGCTTCGGCGTGCTGCTCGGCTTCATCGAGGGCGAGGAGGCCCGCCGCTGGGGCGCACGACCGGCGCAGGAGCGCCGCGCTGCCGTGCTCGAGTCCTTCGCGCGCTACTTCGGCGACGCCGCACGCGACGCGCGCGGCTACGTCGATCGCGACTGGTCGACCGACCCGTGGACGCGCGGCTGCTACGCGGGCATGCTGCCGCCGGGCGCTCTGACGAGCTTCGGCGACGCGTGGCGCGCGCCGGTAGGTCGCATCTTCTGGGCCGGCACCGAAACGGCCGAGGAGTGGAACGGCTACATCGAGGGCGCGATCCGCTCGGGCGAGCGCGCGGCCGACGAGGTGCGGGCGCTCTGAAGCGCGAGCGCGGCGCGAGCGACGCGCCCGCAGGAGGAATCTCCGCCATGACGTTCACGATGCTCGACTTCGTCGTCGACGGAGGGATCGCGACGATCACGCTCAACCGCCCCGAGCGCCGCAACGCGCTCAACCGGCAGGCCTACGCGGAGCTCGAGGCCGCGTTCCGACGCGCGCAGACGGACGAGCAGGTGCGCTGCGTGATCCTCACCGGCGCGGATCCCGCGTTCTGCAGCGGCGACGACGTCAAGGAGATCATGCTCGGCGGCGAGCGCGAGTCGACGGTGGCGTCGCTGCGTCAGGTGCGTCCCCAGCCGACGCCCGCGGCGCTCGCGGTGCTCGAGTGCGACCGCCCGATCATCGCCGCGGTGAACGGTCCGGCCGTCGGATGGGGCATGGACCTGGCGCTCCTGTGCGACATGCGGATCGCTTCCGAGCGCGCGCGCTTCGGCGAGCTGTTCGTCAAGCGCGGCCTGATCGCGGACCTGGGCGGTCTCTGGCGGCTGCCGCAGATCGTCGGCTCGGCGCGGGCCGCGGAGCTGCTGTTCACGGGCGACGTCATCGACGCGGTCGAGGCGGAGCGCATCGGCCTCGTCTCGCGCGTGGTGCCGCACGACGAGCTCATGCCCGCGGCGCGCTCTCTCGCCGAGCGCATCGCGGCGAACGCGCCGCTCGCGCTGCGCTACATGAAGGAGGGCCTGCGGCGCGCGACCTACGGCGACCCGCGCGAGCTCGGCGCCTACATCGGCTCGACGCTCGCGACGCTGTTCGCGACCGAGGACCACCGCGAGGGCGCGCGGGCGTTCGTCGAGAAGCGTCAGCCGGTGTTCAAGGGGCGCTAGGTGTCGCGACGCCGGCGTCACGGTCGCGAACACGGTCGTGAATGCGGTCGCGGTCGCGCCCTCGCGCGCGGTCGCGGCCCGACCGCGCGAGCGTGATGCGAGCGTCGACGCGCCGGCTCAACGGTCGGGCCAGGTCGCGTCTTCCTTGCCGCCGTCCCACGCCACGATGCGGCCCTGGCCGCGCGACGAGACGACGAGGCCGACGAGCTCGCTGCCCTTTGCGTCGAAGGTCGTGACGGTGCCCTCGCCGTCCGTCGTCGCGCCGAGCTCGACGAGGCGCTTGCCGGACGCGCCGTAGGTCGCGAGCGCGCCGCCGCCGGCCTGGCCCGAGCCGATGCGCACCAGCGTGCGGCCGGCCGCGTCGCTCACCTCGATGAGGCCGCTGTCGTCGTCGGCGCCGAGCGTCAGCACCGCGTGCGCGCGCTCGTCGTAGAGCGCGAGCGCGCCGCCGTTCGAGGTCGTCGACAGCAGGACGTTGCGCTGCCCTTCCTCGCTCTGCAGCTCGATCGCGCCGCGGCCCATTCGCGCCTCGAGCGTGACGAGCGGCTTCCCGGTGTCGTCGACGATCTCGATGCGACGCGCCTGCAAGACGTCGCTGAAGCCGCCCGCGCCCATGGTGACGACCGCGGCGAGCAGCGTTCCGAGCACGATCATCGCGCGGCGCTGCGCGCGGTTCGCGCGCTCGAGAGCCTGGATGCGTTCCTCGACGTCTCGCATGGGTGCCTCCTCGCGCGAGGTCCGGGTCACGCGCGCACGAGCTCCTCGACGCTGCCGTCGGGCCGACCGACGAGAACGCGATCCGCGGTGCCGAGGAAGAGCCCCGTGTCGACCACGCCGGCGATCGCGAGGATGCGCGCCTCGAGCGCGCGCGCCGCGTCGCCGTCGGCGATCGGCGCGAGCGGACGACAGTCGATCGTCAGGTTGCCGTTGTCGGTGACGAACGGCTTGCCGTCCGCGCCGAGCCGCAGCGTCGGCTCGAGGCCGAGCTGCTTGAGCGCGCGCGTCACCGGACCGCGCGCGAGCGGGATCACCTCGACCGGGATGCGGCCGCGCTCGCCGAGCGTGCGCACGAGCTTCTCCGGTCCGACGAGGATCACCTGACGCTTCGACGCCGACGCGACGATGCGCTCGCGCACGAGCGCGCCGCCCCAGCCCTTCACCAGATCGAGGTTCGGCGCGACCTCGTCCGCGCCGTCGATCGTGACGTCGAGCACCAGCTCCTCGTCGAGCTCGACCAGCGGGATGCCGAGCTCGCGCGCCTGCGCCGCGGACGCTTCCGAGGTCGGCACGCCGACGACGCGCAGCCCCTCGCGCACCCGCGCCCCCAGCTTGGCGATGAACGCCGATGCGGCACGGCCCGAGCCGAGCCCGACCTTCGCGCCGTCGCCGACGAGCGCGAGCGCGCGCTCCGCCACGGCCTGGACCGCCGGGTCGTCGACCCCGCCCTGGCCCGTCCGCTTACCCTCGTCGCTCATCGCTCGCTCCTTCCCGGTGGTCGTGCTCGTCTACCGCGCGCGCCGAGCCGATCAAGCGCCCGGTGTGACGACCTCGCACATCGCACGTCGCACGGCGCACGCGCCATGGGCGAACGGCATCGACCGACGTCTGCGCCGCGTGTACCATCGCGCGCGGCGAAGCCGCGCGAAATCCGCAAGCGCACCCTGCGACGGCTCGGCCACGGAGGTCTCGCAATGGAAGACACCGTCAAGCTCGCTCGCGCCGTGGACGCCTGCGGCGAACGACTCGAGCGCGCGATCGCACAGCTCGCGCACACGCTCGAAGGCTGCGTCACCCTGCTCGGCACGCGCTTGACGGCGATCGAGAACGCGGTCGCCCGGCTCGCGGAGATCGAGGAGTCGCGTCTCGAGCCGGAGGCGCGCGCCACGCTCAAGCTCTCGAACCTGCGCTCCTCGGTCGCGTCGCTGCAGACGATGGTCGAGCAGGCGCAGACCTTCGCGCCGCGCAAGTGAGAGCGGCGGCCGCGTACGAGCCGAGCCCCGCCGCGCCCGGCCGCGTACGGGCTGGGATGCAGCGCGTCCGCCGGTCGTGAGTGACGTCGGCGGTTCGGGCCGCCGACGCGTCGCGCCGAGCCCCCATGGCAGCCCCCGGGACCCGCAGACGCCCTTCCCCGCCACGGGCTCTGGAGAAATCCTACGGAAATCGCGGGGATTCTGATGAGCCGTCGGGGGATCGAACCCCGGACCCTCTGCTTAAAAGGCAGATGCTCTACCGACTGAGCTAACGGCTCCTTCCTCGTATACCGCCCGCCCAGCGGACCGACAACTCGCCTCCGCGCAATCCTGTCTTGACGCCCGCGCCGCCGCCGCGCGCACAAGAACAAAAAAAGGGCGCGGACTCTCGTCCGCGCCCTTCGCGTGCGGGGCGGCCTTCGAGCCGCCCCGCCCTGCCGTGTCGATCAGAACTGATACGTGAAGCGGAGCTGGGTCTCCGAGCGGCCGCGGTTGACGCCGGCGATGCCCCACGTCTCGTAGACCGGCGCCTCGGTGGTGTTGATGTAGTACTTCTGCGCCACGTTCACGATGAAGTCCGGCGTGACGTAGTAGTCGAGGCTCCACGCCACCTCCTGGTTGAACGAGTTCACCGGGTCGAGGACGTAGGTGATCTGCGGAACCAGCGAGCCGCCCATGTAGAAGCTCGTCGCGGCGAGCGTCATGAGCATCTCCCAGTCGCGCACGCGGTCGACCGCCTTGCAGCGCACGAAGTTCACGCACGGCCCACCGTCGCGCCCGATCAGCGGCATGGTCGGCGACAGGTTGCCGACGAAGCCGATCTGATCGCCCACCGGACGCTCGTTGTCGATCAGGTAGTGCCAGAAGAACTGGCCGAGGATGAGCCAGGTGGCGTTCGGGTTCAGGAAGCGGATCCAGGTCGGGCGATCGAAGCCGATCATGCCCTGCCACATGTCGCGCTTGCTGACGCCGAACAGCAGATCGGGCAGCACCGGCGAGCGCTTGTCGCCGTCGGCCCACGGCGTCCCCATGATGTAGACCATCTCGGTCTTGAGGACGGCCTCGGACCACTCGTCGAAGTAGTTGGCCGACGCGCCGATCACGTGGACGTAGGGCGCGGTGTACCAGGCCGGCAGCGTGTTGTTCGCGAGCGCCTCGGTGGCCGTGACGGGATCGAGGTCCGCGCGGACGAACGCGGTGTTCGAGCCGTCGTCGCCCGCCCAACGCTGGTACATGTAGGCGATGGTGAAGTTGATGCCGGCCGCGAAGCCGCTGAAGCGCACGCCGACCTGGCTGTTCTCCGCCGGGTTACGCGTGTAGTCGCCCTGGCGGAACAGCGTCGTGCCGCGCTCGAGGTTCGGGAACGGGATCGGATTCTCGAGCGGGAGGCTCCAGGGCGAGTACGGCAGGAAGCGGCGCTTGTTCGGATACCAGTCGCCCGGGTTCCAGAAGCCTTCGAGGAACGCGTTCGAGACCGGACCGAAGTCCTCGAGCCGCCACAGCCACTTGATCATCCAGTACGGGATGCGGAGCTGATCCCAGCCGCGGCCGACGTCGATCTCCTGCTGCAGGTGCCAGGTGAGGTCGAGCGCGTTGACGCGATCGAGCAGACGGAAGTTGTCCGTCTCACCCCAGACGATCTGTTGCCGGCCGAGACGCAGGCTGAGCGGGATGCTCGCGAAGTCGATGTCGATGTACGCCTCGCGCAGCGTGTTTTCCCACTTGACCGCGTCACGGGCACTGCGCGGGATGTCGCTGAACGAGCCGTCACGCGCGCCCGTGAAGGTGTAGAACGCGCCGCCGGGCTTCAGGTCGTACACGCTGTCGTAGACGCCGCGGTACAGGACGTAGACGCTGGACTGCCGGATCCAGTCGGGTGTGTCGAATTTGTTGATGAGCTTCCCGTCGTGCAGCCACTTGTAGTCGAGGCCGAGACGGAGCGTGTTGCGCTGCTGAACCAGGTTGAAGTTGCCTGGTTTCCGCATGCGGAAAAGGTTCTGGGCGGACACGTCGCCGAAGACCAACGCGTCGCCCAACTGAATGGTTGCGCTCGCCGGCGTAGCCGCGACGACAGCCAAGCTCAGCGCCGCCGCAACGAGAGCAACCCTTCCCCCCATACTCACCTTCATCAGCTACCCTCCTCGGCGGCGGGTCACCCGCCAAGGAGCCCGCCGACTCTTCCGCTGATCAAGAGTTACGGCGCGCGCCATACTCCATTTCCCGCGGACATGGCAAGTGAATGGCGGGCGAATGGCAGGGCCGCGCGCGCAGTGGCGCGCAAGCGACGGCGAGAGGATCGGAAGATGGGCGGACGGAGCCCGGTGCTCCGCCCGAGGGTCAGGTCAGTGCTTGGTGGTGACGCCGAGGAGGCGCTCGATCTTTTCGCGCACCAGGGAGGGATCGACCACGGGCTTCGCGAGGTAGTCGTTGCAGCCGTTCGCAAGCGCCTTCTGCTCGTCGCCGGCCATCGCCTGCGCGGTGAGCGCGATGATCGGGATCTCCTTGCCGCACTCGAGCGCACGGATGCGCCGGGTCGCCTCCCAGCCGTCCATGACCGGCATCTTGAGGTCCATGAAGATCAGGTCGGGTGGATTCGCCTCGACCGCCGCGACCGCCTCGGCACCGTTGGCGGTCTCGACGATGTCGAAGTCACCGATCTTGCGCAGGCGGTAGAGCAGGATGCGCCGGTTGTCCTCGTTGTCCTCGACGACCAGTATCCGCTTTCTCGCCATGGATCCCTCTGCCGGACCGACCTCTCGCGTGGCGTTCACGTCCCTCTCCTGCCCGCGATGCGTCCGTGCTCGCGATCGAATTGGCGACCGCACAGTCGCTCTGTTAGCCGCGGCGCATGGCGTCCGTACGCACGCGATTTGCGCCCAGCCCGACCGGTGCGTTGCACGTCGGCGGCGTGCGCACTGCACTGTTCAACTACCTCTACGCACGCCACTTCGGCGGACGGTTCATCCTCCGCATCGAGGATACCGACCGCCAGCGATCGACCCAAGCATGGGTCGACGAGATCATCGGTGCGCTGCAGTGGCTCGGCCTCGAGTGGGACGAGGGGCCGTTCTTCCAGACGCAGCGCATGGATCTCTACCGCTCGACCATCGAGCGGCTGCTGTCCTCCGGACACGCGTACCGCTGCACGTGCACGCCCGAGGAGCTCGAAGCCAAGCGCAAGGCCGCGCGTGAGCGCGGCGGCAGCGTCGCCTACGACCGGCACTGCCGTCCCGGCGTTGGCCCGGGTCCCGTCGAGGGACGCCCGGCCGCGATCCGCTTCGCCGTGCCGCTCGACGGCGAGGTCGTGGTCGACGACCTCGTGAAGGGGCGCGTGGTCTTCCAGAACGCCGAGATCGAGGACTTCGTGATCGCGCGCTCCGACGGCTGGCCGACGTACAACCTCGTCGTGACGGTCGACGACGCGGACATGGCGATCAGCCACGTGCTGCGCGGCGACGACCTGCTGCCGAGCACGCCGAAGCAGATCCACCTCTACCGCGCGCTCGGCGCACCCGTGCCGGAGTTCGCGCACCTGCCGCAGGTGCTGGGCATGGATCGCGCGCGACTGTCCAAGCGCCACGCGGCGACGGCGGTGACGTCGTACCGCGAGCTCGGCTACTACCCCGACGCCCTGATCAACTTCCTCGCGCGACTCGGATGGTCGCACGGCGATCAGGAGGTGTTCACTCGCAAGGAGCTTATCCACGCTTTCTCCCTGGAAAATGTCGGCAAATCCGCGGGAGTCTTTAACCTCGAGAAGCTCGACTGGCTGAACTTCCAGTACTTGAAGGCGCGGACGCCCGAGCAGCTCGCAGCGGACTTGCGGCCCTTTATGGAGTCGCGTGGGATCCACATCCCCGGCGACGACGCCTGGCTCGCGAAGATGGCGATGACGCTGCGCGAGCGCGCGAAGACGCTCGGCGAGCTCACCGACTTCGCGCACTTCTACCTGAGCGACGACATCACCATCGACGAGAAGGCGGCGGCGAAGTTCCTGAAGCCGGAAAACGCGCCGCTGCTGCAGGACTTGACCTCTCGCCTCGAGGCGCTCGAGACCTGGGACGCGGCGTCGATCGAGCGCGTCTTCCAGGACGTGATCGCGAGCAGCGGGAAGTCTCTGGGCGCGCTCGCGCAGCCCGTGCGCGTCGCGGTCACGGGCGGCACGGTGAGCCCGGGGATCTTCGAGGTGCTCGACGTGCTCGGCCGCGAGCGCTCGCTGCGCCGCCTCAAAACGGCGCTCGAGCGCATGGGGAGCAGCAGCGTCGAGAGCGGCGTTTCGTGAGAAACACGCCGAAAAATCGGCGTCGCTGCACGTCCGTGGACCGGCGCCACTAGCCAGGCGCCCTCGCGATTGCTACCTTGCCGGCACTGGTTGGGGAGTCGGCTAATTGGTAAGCCACCTGACTCTGGATCAGGCGATTGTAGGTTCGAGTCCTACCTCCCCAGCTCACGGTCCCATCGTCTAGCGGTTAGGACACCGGCCTCTCACGTCGGTAACAGGGGTTCGAGTCCCCTTGGGACCACTCGATCGCGGCGCGCGATCTCGGAGCCGAAAACCGGCCCGGGACGCGCGCCGCGCTGCGTTTGGCGGCCGCGTGGCCAGCCGACCGTGGAGGTCGACCGCCGGCGCGCTGCGGATGAGCGACGTGACCGGCTCAGCGCGCCAGCGAGCGGATGTAGGCCGTGACGTCGTCGATCTCCTGCGGCGTCAAGACTTCGTTCCAGGCGGGCATCTCGCGGTTGCCCGTCTGGACGCGCGACTTGATCAGCCGCCCCGAGTAGTGCGGCGTCGCGATCACGATCTCGATGTCCTTGACGGACACGTGCCAGCCCGGCGACACGAGATCGGTGGGCGGCGGGTCGTACTCCGCAGCGAGCGGACCGTCACCGAGACCCGTCGCCCCGTGGCAAGGCGCGCAGTACTGGTCGTAGACCACCTTGCCGCGCGCCACGCTCGCCGTGGCGTACGGATCGGCCGGCGGGCGTCGGAACGGGCCCACCGCGCAGGCGCCGGCGACGAGCAGCAGCAGCACCCACGCACGCCACGAGCCGCTCTCGAACGACATCACGCGCGATCGTAACCCGAGCCAGACGCGAAGCGAAGCCGCGAGCACGAACGCGCTCGGGGCGTGCGGCCAAACTTTTCTCGGACAGGCTAGCAACGCGGGGGCGCGGGGTTCATGCTGGAGCATGCGCAAGAAGCGCTCGTCGGGCGACGTCGACCTCTTGATGGCGTGGATCGTCGCCGAGATGTTCGGCGACGACACGCCGCGCGAGAAAGACGGCACGGCGAGCGACACGGCGGACGCGCAGCGCCGCTCCCCCGCCCGCGCTTCCGCCGCCGGCGCGCGCGAGCGCGCTCGTCAGGACGCGCCGCGCGAGCGCAGCGAGCCCAAGCGGCCGCCGAAGCGACCGAAGCCTTCGTGAAGCGACGTGCCCACGACCCAGGGCACGTCGGCGTCGAGCGACGTCAGGAGCCGGTCTTGACGTCGTCGCGGAAGACCCAGCTCTCGTCGCGCCGCACGCTGACGCCGATGCCGCGGTGGCGCAGGCGGTCGAAGCGCTGGCGGATCCAGCTCACGCTGTCGTCGCTGATGCGGGCCGGTACGCGCACGTCGAGGCGCGCGCCACGGCCCGCCCAGAGGGCATCGGCGAACAGGGTCTCGACTTCGTACGGCGTGAGCCAGCCTGTCCGCTCCGACCGTACGCTACCGTGACCGCGCTCGAGCTGAGCGCGAAACGGGAAGACCTTCTGCGCGTTCACCGTACTCCTCCGAAACGACAACGACCGGCTCCGAACCGCAACCGCGCGAACCACGTCCCCGCCGGAGCAAACGGTGCTTGCTCAGCCGACACGAAGCCGGTCGAGCGATACTCGATGCGAGCGCCTGGACGACGAGTGGCTGGGAATGCTCCTGCCTACACCAGTGCCGCAGGCGAAGCTACCCAGGTCCGGCGAGATTTGCGCAGAAGGTCAGAGGCTCGCTTTGCGGCTCTTGGTCGTCTTGGCGCGAGCCGTGGTGGCGCGCTTCTTCGCGGGCGCGGCCGCCTGGACCGGCGCCGCCGTCTGGGCCTGACGACCGACGCTGGTCAAGAGCACCGCGAGGTTCGTCTTGCCTTCCTTGGCCCGCTTGGCGGCGGCCTTCTTGGCGGCGCGCTCCGCAGCCTCGAGGAATTCGGACGACCCACCGACGTCGTAGCGGCCTCTCACTTTCGGAATGTAGCGCAGCCGCATGACGATTTTGTGCTGCTCGTAGTGCTTTACGCACCGCCAGCCTTTGTACGCCGGCTGGCTGCACACCACGCACAGCCCGAGCGCGCGATGCTTACGCTGCCACAACGTCTGGCGGCTCACGCCCGTCTTCTTCTTCTCCATGGAAAAATGCCCTCTAGCGGCTCAACGCTTCGAGTCGCCGCCTTTCAGGTCTGAATTCCCCGAATTCTTCGATCTTGCCAGATGACGGGCGTGGGGAGCAACGGGGGACGACGAATTTCGCGCACTTTTCCGGCTCGGCACACTCGTTGTCGTTCGATGGATTCTGGCATGACGACCGGTCAATCAATCGCCCTGCCGGAGTCGCTGCTCGGCCCGATCGTCAATTTTTCCCTAGGCTGCGATCGGGGCGGCGTCAAATGCCGGCCGGCGCCGGTCGTTGACGCGCTGCGAGGGGCGGTCTAGTCAGGACGAGCCGCCCAGCGTGGCGGCGGAGCGGGTGATGAGCTGCATTTTCTGTCGGATCGCGAGCGGAGAGGTGAAGGGCGAGATCGTCGCGCGCGAGCCGGGGGTGGTCGCCTTCCTGGACGTCGCGCCGCTGGCCGACGGTCACACCCTGGTCGTCCCGGAGGCGCACGTCGCGCGGGTCGAGGATC
The DNA here is from genome assembly GCA_036563615.1 of Candidatus Binatia bacterium. NCBI lineage: Bacteria > Candidatus Binatota > Binatia (SeqCode) > Binatia bacterium. Next base: position 150,190 of record DATCMB010000022.1, on the reverse strand, counting down.
TGTCCCCGGAGGACGCGCGCAGGCTTTTCGATGCGGTCGTGCGGCTCGCGGGACCGGTCCGCGAGGCGGTGGGCGCCGTCGGCTCGACCATCGGGATCAACAACGGCGAGGCGACCGGCCAGACGATCCCGCACGTCCACGTGCACATCGTGCCGCGCTGGACGGGCGACGGAGCCGGCAGCATCCACACGATCTTCCCGCGCCGCACCAGCCGGTCGGTGACCGAGGTCGGCGACCTGATCCGCCAGCGCCTCGGGACGAGCTCCGGCGCGAAGTGAGGCGATCTCTCCGCCCCGCCCGACCCGGGGCCGCCCTGGGACATCGGCCCGAGCGGGCCGGGGCGCGCCCCACGAGCGTCCGCTCGCGCCTGGCATCCGAATCCACGTCGCAGCACGCGCCGGAACCGCGGCGCCGTCGAAGGGGCCGGAGCTCGGGTCCGTCCGGCCTTCAACCTGGAGAACGAAGGAGCACGTCATGAACCGCACCACCAAGGGAGCGCTGATCGCGCTCGGCGTCGCAGCGATGTTCACCGCGAGCACGGCGCTCGCCGACACCCCGACCGAGGGCGAGAAGAAGGACGCCAAGGTCCGCTGCGCCGGCATCAACGAGTGCAAGGGCAAGGGCGAGTGCGCCGGCGCGGGTCACGCCTGCGGCGGCATGAACGAGTGCAAGGGCAAGGGCGTGGTCTCGACCGCGAGCGAGGAGGAGTGCAAGACCAAGGGCGGCCAGGTGGTCAAGTAACGCACCGCAGGCGGGGGAGCGCCGACGCTCCCCCGCCCGCAACTGCGTGAATCCCATGCGCCGTCATCGCGACCTCGGCTTCGGCATCGGGCTCCGGCGCGGCCACTACGCCGACATCCTCGAGCACGGCACGCGCGTCGACTGGTTCGAGGCCATCTCGGAGAACTTCCTCGTCCCCGGCGGACGTCCGCTGCACGTCCTCGAGCGCGTGCGCCGCGACTACCCTCTCGTCCTGCACGGCGTGTCGCTGTCGATCGGCAGCACGGACCCGCTCGACGAGGACTACCTGCGCGCGCTGCGCGCGCTCGTCGACCGCTTCGAGCCGGCGTGGGTCTCCGACCATCTCTGCTGGACCGGCGTCGACGCGCACAACCTGCACGACCTGCTGCCGCTGCCGTGGACCGAGGAGACGCTCGCGCACGTCGCCGCGCGCGTCGAGCGCGTGCAGGACGCGCTCGGCCGACGGCTCGTGCTCGAGAACGTGTCGAGCTACTTGACGTTCACCCACTCGACGATGCCCGAGTGGGAGTTCCTCGCCGAGCTCACCCGGCGAGCCGACTGCGATCTGCTGCTCGACGTCAACAACGTCTGGGTGAGCGCGCACAACCACGGCTTCGACCCGCGGCGCTTCATCGACGCCATCCCGGCGGAGCGCGTGGCGCAGATCCACCTCGCCGGCCACAGCGACTACGGCACGCACCTGCGCGACACCCACGACGCGCCGATCACCGACGCCGTGTGGGACCTCTACCGCTACACGATCGCGCGCCTCGGCCGGGTCTCGACGCTGGTCGAGTGGGACGGCGAGGTGCCGCCGCTCGCGACGGTCGAGGAGCAGGCGTTGCGGGCGCGCGAGATCGCGCTCGCGACCGTCGCCCAGCGCGGCGAGCAGGCGGCATGAGCGCCGCCCCGCTGCCGCTGCGCGAGCTGCAGCTCCGCCTGCGTGAGCTGATCGCAAACGCGCGTGGGCTCGCGCCGCACGAGGTGGAGCGCCTGGTCGCGGAGCTGCCGGTCGCCGGCGACGAGCGGCTTTCCGCCGCGGGGCGCGTCGCGATCTATGCCGAGATGTACTTCCTGCGGCTGCACGACGCGCTCGCCGAGGACTACGGCGCGCTGCGATGCTCGCTCGGCGACGAGCGCTTCGCGCGCCTCGTGCGCGCCTACCTCGTCCGCCACCCGAGCGACAGCCCGTCGCTGCGCGACCTCGGGCGTCACCTGCCGGGCTTTCTCGAGCACCACCCGGAGCTCCTCGACGCGCCCTGGCAGCAGGATCTCGCCCGCTTCGAGTGGGCGCTGGTCGAGGCCTTCGACGCCGTCGACGAGCCCGTGCTGCGGCCGGACGATCTCGCCGCGCTCGCGCCCGAGGCGTGGCCCGCGCTCGACGTCCGCCCGGTGCGGTCGCTCCGGCTCGTCGCGACGTCGGCTCCCGTCGACGACGCGCGCGAGCGGCTGCTGCGCGGCGAGGAGCTAGGCGACGTGCCGCGCGCCACGCTGTGGCTTCGCGTCTGGCGTCAGGGCTGGCAGGTCTTCCACCGCCGCGTCGACGAGCTCGAGTTCGCGGCGCTCGACTGGCTGCGCGGCGGCGGCGTCACCTTCGCCGACCTCTGCGAGTGGCTCGCGGCACGCGTCGGTGACGACGCGGCGGCGGGCGAAGCGCTCAAGCTCCTGCGTCGCTGGCTCGCGGACGAGCTGCTCGTGGCCCGCGCGAGCGCCTGAGCAAGCGGCCCGAGCGGCGCCCTGCCCTCTCCGGCCGATCGCCACGAGCGCGCGGCTTGCCGGGACGCCGGAAGCCGGAGCACATACGGAGCATGCAGATCGCGGCCCGCGGCATCCCGATCCACACCCGCACGCTCTCGGTGACCCTGCTCGGCGGCGACGGCGCCGAGCTCGAGCTCGCCGCCTACGTGCTCGACCTGCGCAAGCGCGGCTTCGTGCCGGTCGCGGGCGACCTGCAGGGAACCGGCATCATCCACCACATGCAGCTCGCGGGCGCGATCGACCGGCGCGCGCAACGCCTCACGCGGCTCACGGCGCGCATGCCGACGGTGGCCTTCGAGGCGAGCGCGGCCACGCAGGGGGAGAGCTGCCGCGACCTCGTCGCGCGCGTCGACGCGCTCGCCGGAACGACGCTCGACAAAGGATACCCGCGCCGGCTGAGCGAGGAGATCGGCGGCCCGCGCGGCTGCTCGCACGTCCTCACGCTCGCGCAGCTCGTCGGGCCGACGGCGACGTGGGCGCTGCGCGAGGACGGGCGCCTGCACGGCTCCGATGCGCCGCGCCGGCGCGGCGAGCGCGTGTTCCGCCGCGACGTCGTCGTCGACGGCTACGAGAGCGATGGCGACTTGTGGTTGACGCTACAGCTGAACGATCTGTGCTTCGCGCCCGAGGTGGACGCGACGGCGGCGAGCGAGCGCTTCGCCGCGCAGCTCGAGCTGCGTGGAGCGGCGCGCGTCGCGATGAGCGAGCTCCGCATCGCGGAGCTCGCGCTCGAGGAGCGTCGGCGCGACGCGCGCTCGTTCGACACCGCCGAGTGGCGTCCGCGTCCCGACCGCGCCGAGCCCGTCGTCGGGCTCTCGCTGCGCGCCGGCATCACGGCTGCCCTGCTCGATCAGTTCGGCGGCCAGGGCGGCGCGGGCGACGACCAGCCGCTGCTCGACGCGCTCTTGATGCTCGCGCCGGCGACCGTGCAGTGCGTCGCCTCGTTCATCGACACCTGGACCAAGGTGCCGTGGATGCGCGGCAACGAGACCGGCGGCTTCCCGGACTCGTGCTACATGTGGCGCCGCGACGGCGCGCTCGGTCGCACGCGGTTCGTCTGAGCGGCGTCGCGCACGAAGCTGGAACGCAGCGCCGGGGCGCGTCACTCGGCGCCGCGCAAGACTCGCTCGGCAGCGCCGAGCGTGCCCACGCGGCGCCGCCCGGACTCGAGCGACGCCGCACGGGCGTCGATTTCAGAGTCGCTCGAGAACCTTCTCGGCGCTCGACGCGTTGAGCCCGGGACCCGGCTCGACCATCAGCGCCTCGACCTTGCCGTCGCGCAGGATCATCGCGTAGCGCTGCGAGCGCGGCCCCATGCCGAAGCCGCTCGCGTCCATGTCGAGGCCGAGCGCGCGCGTCAGCTCGCCGTTGCCGTCGGCCAGCATCCGCACCTTGCCGGTCGCGTTGCTGCTCTTGCCCCAGGCGTCCATGACGAACACGTCGTTGACCGACAGGCACGCGATCTCGTCGACGCCCTTCTTCTTGATCGCGTCGTAGTGCTCGATGAACCCGGGCAGGTGCTTCATCGAGCAGGTCGGCGTGAACGCGCCGGGGACGGCGAACACCACGACCCGCCTGCCGGCCGAGAGCTCCGCCAGCGAGATCGGCGTCGGCTTGCCGTCGACCATCTCGGTGACCTTCACGTCGGGAATCTTGTCGCCTTCCTTGATCGCCATGGGCTCCTCGCGAGGCTGATGTCGTTGGGAAGCGCTACAGCTATCCGAGCCCCGAGACGCACTCAAGAACGAGCGCGTCAGAGAAGCAGCAGCGCGACCACGAGCGCCGCCGCGATGCCGACGCGCGCCGCGAAGCCGGGCTGGATCACCGCGTGCTCCGAAGCGATGCTGCGCACCTCGTGCGCCGCGACGCGACCGAGGCAGACGTTCTCGACGATCTCGAGGCAGTCCTCGGCGAGGATCTCGCGGAACGCGTGACCGATCTCCGCCGACGCGACGGACGGATCGCCCTTGTACGTGACGGCTTCCCCGCCGTAGCCGTAGCGCGCGTTGAGCAGCCAGCCGATCGCGCCCGACAGCGCCTCGACCGCTTCGCGCAGCTTCGCCGCATCCCCACCCGTGCGCTCGCGCAGCCGGACGGCCCACGCGCCGACGCGCGCCAGCGGACGCCACACCGGCGGCTGCAGCGGCGGCAGCGTCTCGTAGCCGGGCTCGACGAGCCGCGCGTCCTGCGCGAGCATGAAGCTCGTCTCCCACGCGGCCGCGTGCTCGCCGCTCAGCAGACCGGTGCGCTCGCGCTCGGTGAGCGCGCGTCCGATCAGCTCCTCGACGCGCGCGAAACGTCCGCCGGTGACGATCCGGTGCAGCGTGACGATCGACGGCGTGAACATCCGGATCCCGGTGCGCCGGCTGACCTTGCGGCACGCGGCCTCGAGCGCCGCCGCGTGACGCGGGCCGCCGTGTCCGTTGGTGACCACGACGTTCGCGAAGCCCGCGCGCGCGAGACTTCGCCCGTGCGCGACGAGCGCCGTGTACACGGTGCGCGGCGACGCCTCGACCGAGCCCGCGAGCGGCAGCTCGTCGGCGCCGAGCGGCAGCGGCGGCAGCTGCACGACCATCCAGTCGGGATGGCGCTCGGCGAAGCGACGCCCGGTCTCCTCCGCCATCCAGCGGGCCATGAAGAGGTCCATTCCGAGCGGCAGGTGCGGCCCGTGCACCTCGAGCGCGCTCACCGGCAGGAACGCGACGCTGCGCGCTCCGCTCAGCTGTCGGAGCTTCGTGGAGGTCAGCTCTTCCGCGCGGACGACGGCCATCGGCTGCCCTTAGCGCTCCGCTCCGCGGCGCGCGAGCCGGCGCACGCCGAGCAGCTCGCGGTAGACGCGCAGGTGGGCGAGCGTCCAGACGCTCGCGAGAACGATCGGCAAGAGCCGCGCCGTGACCACGTCGGCACCGCTCGCGAGCAGGACGGCGAGCGCGAAGCCCGGCACGACGAGCGCGAGCCGCAGCGCGTTCTCGCGCTGCACGCGGTAGCCGAGCGCCGCGCGGTGGTAGGCGTACGTCGCGATCAGCGCGACGACGTTCGCGGCGCAGTACGCGAGCGCGACCGCGACGGCGCCGAGCCCCGGCAGCAGCAGCCACGACAGCACCGCCCAGCCGCCCCAGTAGAGAAACGCCTGGAAGACGAGGAACCCGAGACGCTCGCGCGGCAGGAGCGAGATGTTCATCGACTGCCGCAGCATGGCGACGAGCTCACCTGCAAGCTGCCAGCACAGCATCGTTCCCGCCGCGAGGAACTCCTTCGTGTAGAGGACCGGGATCCACAGCTCGCGCGTCGCGAGCAGGACGACGATCCCGGGCGCCAGGACGACGAGCGCGATGCGCAGGAAGTCGTTCTGCAGCGCGAGCACGGCGCCGGGCTCGTCGAGCTTCGTCGCGACCTTCGGCATGCCGTAGGTCCACAGCGACGTCGCCAGGATGCCGAGGTAGTTCTGCCCGACCTGCCAGGCGACCTGGTAGAAGCCGTTCGCCTCGGAGCCGTACTGGCGGACGATCTCGCCGCGCACGAACAGCGTCGAGCCGGCGGCGGCGATGCTGGTCAGCGCCAGCGCGCCCGCGTAGCGCACGAGCTTGCGTGCGGTCGCTCCGTCGGCGGCGCTCGGACGGAGCCGCAGCTCGAGCGGTGCAGCGACGTGTCGGCGCACGAGCACGGCCGCCGTCGCCAGTGCGACGATCTCCGCGATCGCGAACGCCGCGACCGCACCCGTCAAGCCAAAGCCCCACGCCAGCAGCGCCATCGCCACGAGGACGACCAGCGACTCGAGGAGCGCGACCTGAACGAAGGCGCGGAACTGCAGCGCCCCGGAGAGGACGCGCATCGCGAGCGTCTTCGGCACGGCGAAGAGCAGCGTGAGCGCGACCAGCGCGACGAGCGGCGCCTGCCCGGCGTCGTCGAACACCCAGCGGGCGACTCGAGGCGCGAGCGCGACGCTCGCCCCCGCGAGCACGAGCGCGAGCGCGCCGAACAGCGCGAGCGAGGTCACCATCAAGCGCTCGAGCGCGCGGGAATCCCGCCGTCCGTACGCCTCCGCGACGAGCTTCAGGAAGCCGTTTGCCGAGCCGAGCACGCTGAGCTGCCGGAGCAGATCCTGCAGCGACGACGCCTGCGCGAGGAGCCCCGTGCCCGCCGGCCCGAGCAGCGCCGCCACGATCTTGGCGCGGATCGCGCCCAGCACGAGCTGCGCTGCTTGACGGAAGCTCAGCAGGCCGACCGAGCGTGCCAGCTCGCTCATCGCGACGCCTCGTGCACGCGGCGGATGTCGAACGTCCGGCGTCTCGTCAAGGTGTCGTCAAGGCGTCGAGAAAGGCGTCAAGGACGGACCAGGGCGTTGCCGCGCGCGTCGAAGTTCACCACCGCGCGGCCGGTCTGCACGTCGAGGATCGACACCACGCCTTGCGCGACCGCGTGGCGCCAGGCGCGCAGCCAGTCCTCGGCGGCCTCGCGCCGACGCTCGGCCGGCAGCGTGCGCCAGCGCTCTCCCACCCGGACGAGCAGCATCCGCGGCAGCCCGGGATGACGCTCGACGTCGACGACGTCGTACGCCTCGCGCGCCGCCGGGGCGCGCAGGCGCGCGATGACGTCGTCCGCCGAGAGCTGGTGCGCCCCGGCGACGGCGGCCGCGAGCACGAGGCCGAGCCCCAGCGTCGCCGCGCGGAGCGCGCGTCCGCTGCGGTCCGAACGAAGCTCGCTGCCGATCACCGCTGCGGCTCGACTCCTTCCGCGGCGCGCGCCCGCTCCGCCTCGATCCGCGCGCGCTCGGACTCCGGCAGCTGCTTCAGCGCCTCCTCGACCGCGCTCGTCGGGATCTGGAGCTGGTGCAGCGGCACGTAGTCCGAGGTCGCCTGCTTCTTGTCGCGCTGCACCTTCTCCGCGAGCTCGCGTCCGGTGAGCACGCGCTCCTCGTCGTCGGCGATCGCGGAACGCGGACCGCCGAGCGACGCGACCGCGCGACGCAGCCAGCCGCCCGCGCGTGCGTACCACGGCCGGTCTGCGCGCTCGACCTGCGCGAACGCGGGCAGCGCGTCAAGCACAGGAGACGCGCTCGCCATGACCGGCAAGCCCGGCGCGTCGAAGCCGTCGCCCGCGAGGTCCACGAACACGGGGTTGGTGAACGCGATCGGCACCATGCCCGGCACGATCGTGTCGATCAGCGGCGTCGGCGCGGGAAGCGGCGACAGCTTCGCGCCCGCTTCGACGATGAAGTACGTGTCGACCGCGACGTCGACCGGGATCTCCGCGTCGAAGCGCACGACGCGGTTCAGCGCCTGGCTGAACGCGTTCTTCGGAGCCGCCTTGACGGCCGGCTTCGTCGTCCCGTCGAAGGTCAGGACGGTGAAGCCGTTCGCGATGACCCGCACCTCCTCGACCGGGATCCAGCTCGCCGCCTGCACCTGGATGCGCAGGCGCACGGTCGAGCTGCTCGGCACGAGCGTCCCGCCGAGCGTCGCCGACGCGCCGCCCGCGTCGAGCACCGAGAAGCGCACGAAGGGACCGGTCGTCGCCATCATGTTGCCGGCCTTGATGTTGGCGTCGAAGACCGAGACGTCGAGCGTCGCGGGATCGTCGCCGGCACCGCCGACGTAGGTCCGCGCGTAGCCGGCGTTCTCGAGCGTGACCCGGTGCGAGTCCGACGTGCCCGTGCCGCCGATGAACGGCACCGTCGGCGGATCGAGCTGGTTCAGCAGGGAGAGCCAGTCGCGCCGCACCGCGATGTACCCCGGGACGCTCGTACCGTTGATGATCTCCATCACGTCGAAATCGATGTTGCGGATGCCGTCGGGGTTCGAGACGCCCGAGGTCCCCGGACCGGTGACGTCGTCGTCGAGCAGCAGGTCGTTCGGCGACGCGCTGATCGGCAGGCCGGGGTCGTAGCCGAAGTTGTTGAAGAAGCCGATCGACGTGATCCCCGAGACGCCCGCGCGCACGTGGTTGTACTGGATCACCTGCGCGCCCTGGTCGCGCAGCCGCTTGAAGATCCAGTTCGGCGCGACGAACTCGTCCTCGACCGCGCCGTCGCGGCGCGCGTCCGGCTGCACGGTCAACGGCCACGCGTTGATGTGCCCGGTGCTGTCCGGGAACGCCGGCGGGTTCGGCACGGAGCCGGTCGTCTCGTTGCCGACGATCGAGGTGATGTGGTTGCCGAGATTCAGGCTCGCGATGATCGGCGCGTAATCGACGTGGTAGTCGTGGTCGGTGCTGACCATCACCTCGACGCCCTCGCCGGCGAAGCTCGCGACGCGGTCGCGCAGCATGGCGGTCGAGTCGAGGCTGCGCGCGGAGTGGACGTGGAAGTCGCCCGACACGAAGCCCGCCGTGTCGACGACCCGCCGCAGCCGCATGCTGATCTTGCGCTTGCGCTCGGCGCGGATCGTCACCTTGCGCCGCCGGATCGAGTACTCCGGACCGCGCGACACGATGATCTCGTACTTGCCCGGACGGATCTGCACGCTGCCCTCGCCGCTCGCGAGGTAGAGGAAGTTCGCCTGCGCCGGGCCGCCGCCGAACGTCTCGGCGCGCAGGTCGAACTCCGGCCCGGCAAGCGGAACGGCGATCGCGAGCAGATCGCTGCGGAAGCGCGGATCCGGCGTCGGCGCGATGCCCTTGAACGTGATCTTGGCCGGCATCGTCGGATCCGGTCCGGGAACCATCTCGAGCACGCGGAACTCGAGCGTCGAGAGCGCGCTCAGCTGGGGCGTCGTCACCACCGTGTTCGTCGACGCCGCGACGACGATGCCGCTCACGGTCACCGGATCGCGCTCCGCCGCGCGGATCTCGAAGCTGTAGACGCCGGCTGGCAGCACGACGCCGGAGAAGGCGCCGGTCGCGTCCGTGCGGAACTGCGTGACCGGCGAGTCGTTCGCGAAGCCGGGCACCGCCGCGCCGCCGGTGCGCGTCGCGATGACGCTCGCCTCGACGTCCGGCGTGTCGACCGCGTCGATGTCGCCGGAGATCGTGCCGGTCGCGAACGACTGGCGCGCCGCGAGCTCGGTGATCATCGCGTTCGCGACCGCGGCGACGTCGTTCTTCGGCGCGACGTAGATGCGGCGCTTGTAGGTGAGCACGCCGCCCGGCTGCAGCGAGCCGAGCGGGAAGTTGCCGAACGCGGTGAGCAGGTTGCTGCTCACGCCGAAGAGCGTGTTCACGGTCGACACGACCGGCGGGTTCGGACCGGGACCGTCCTGGTCGATGCTCGCCTCCACGCCGAGCAGACCGTACGCGTTCTCGCCCGCCGCCAGCCCGCTCGGCGGATCGATCACGCCGTCGCTCGGACGCGCGATGCCGGGCGCCGCGGCGAACGCGGGCGTCTCGAGCGCCAGCACGATCGCCGAGAAGTCCAGCACCGGGTGACGGAAGCCGCGTCCGACGAGCGGCGAGAACGGCACCTGCGCCTGCTGCGTCCACAGGCTCGCGTCGAGGAAGCCGCCGAGCCCCATCGCCGTGTTCGTCGGATGGGTGTTGGTCACGGTGGTCACGACCGTGAGGAACGGATCGCTTCCGGCGGCCGTGTACTCCGTGACCACCTGGAGGTCCTCGGGCGGCACCGGCGATGGACCGGTGTCGAAGCCGAGCAGGTTGCCCGTGCAGGTGATCGTCGCCGACGACGCCGTCGTCGAGGCGCTGATGCCGTTGTAAAGAATGAAATTCGACGTGCTGAGACCGCCGACCGTGAAGATCTGCGTCAGGTGGTCGTTGTTCTGCCCGTTGTTGCCGAGGTCGATCAGCGAGCAGCCGGTGAAGGCGAACTCGCTGACCTTCGGCGGCGCGCTCGCGCCGAGCAGCGGCACCAGGTCGGCCTGCGGACCGACGTCGTCGATGATCGCCTGGACGACGCCGTTCGACAGGTACCAGTCGTCGATCCCGCCGTCGGCGTCCGTACCGGTGAACAGCGTCTCGGCGACGTTGCCGGCGTTCACCTGGGTGGCGACGAACTCTGCGGCCGCCTCGAGCGGCAGCAGTCCGACCGCGAAGGCCAGCAGTCCCGTGACAAAGCGCAGCGCGTGCACGTCGGGTCCCTCCGGACGCGGCCGAAAGGACCGCATCGGGACGACCCTACAGGCGCTGCTGTGCGCGGCGCAACGATTTTTTGTCGCGGGCGCCGCGACGGCGGCGAGAGCCGGCGACCGCGGCAGGCGACGAACCGCCTACCCTACCAGCGACGAACCGGGCCGCTGTCGAGGTGCACGAAGCCGTCGCCCGGGTAGTAGCCGACGCCGCCCGCGCGCATCGCGACCGCGACGTTGCGCAGCTGACGGAGGTCGCGGCCCGGCAGGAACACGTCGATCGCCTGCCCGGTCATGTGGAAGCTGTGCTCGGCCACCCGCGCACCGGCCCGGCGATAGTTCTCGTTCGTGGTCGGCGAGCGATAGCCCGAGCAGACGTGGAACGCTTCCCGGCTGCCGAGCGCGTTGCGCAGCTCGAAGAGCTGGTTCAGCACGCGCGGATCGAACTGGCAGACCTCGTCGGTGTGGTAGTCGCGCAGCAGGTTGTCGAAGGCGCGCAGCGCTTCCGGCTCGTAGCGGCCGTTGACGTAGTACTCGGCCGACAGGCTCTCGCCGGTGTGGATGTTGTAGAGCGACAGGCTGCGAACCTGCGAGGACCCCGCGCCGCCGAACGAGAACGCGCGCCCCGGAGCGAACGGCTCCGGCGACTCGAGGCGCGACGGCACGCGCACGATCTCGCGGCGTGCGCCGCCGGAATGGGCGACGGTGCGCGTCGTGCGCGCCGGCGCCTTGCGCTGGGCGGCGGTCCGCGCCGGCACCGACTTCTTCACCACCGCCTTGGGCTTGGCGCTCGCCTTGGCGGTCGACTTGCCCTTGACGGTCGAGGGACGCTTCGCCGGGCTGCTCGTGCGGCTGGTCGCCGACTTGCCCTTGGTCGCGGTCGACTTGGCGGACTTGCCCGAGCTCGAACCGGACGAGCGTTTGACCGCGTTCGCTACCTTCGCTGCAAGAGAAGAGTTCGGGACGAGCAGCAAGCCCGCCGCGATCCCGCCGAGCCAGAGGAATCTACGCCGGCTAGCGGAAGACACACCCCTCCCCTCCAGTTCCGGTTCCGTCATTCCCCCTCCCTGGGACTGATCGTACCGCGACGACTCGGGCTCCCTCTTCCCGAGCCGCCACCCCAACGTGCGGCATCCCGTACAACACGAGATCGCGCGCGTCCAGAGTTGGAGCGCGATTTTCCGCTCTTCGGGCCCGACCGCGAGGTCAGTCCGGGGCGGCCGCCAGGCAGGATCGACGACCGCGAACTTTTGACTTGTCAGCGCGCGAGCGCGAGGTGGCTACGGTCGTGCGCCGCTCGTGAGCCCGCTCGCAACGGTGTCGCGCGCGACCAGCACCGGCGCCGTCGGCTCGGGGAGTCGGACGCCGCGCGGACGCGCGATCTCCTTCGCGAGCTTGCCGTCGATGCCGTAGATGTCCTCGCGGAACTCCGCCTCGCCGTCGGGCGTCGCCCAGGCGGTGGCGTACGTGAAGTGGACCGGCACCGGAGCCCTGAGCCGCGCGGTGCGCGTGGTCCAGGTCGAGAGCGCCCGCTTGCGGCGCTCCTCGTTCCACTCCGGCGTATCCTCGAGCAGCGCCGCGGCGAGCGCCTTCGCGTCCTGGAGCCGGACGCAGCCGTGGCTCAGGCTGCGCGTTCCGAGGCGGAACTTGTCCTTGTTCGGCGTGTCGTGGAGGTACACGCCGTACGGGTTCGGCAGGTTGAACTTCAGCCGACCGAGCGGGTTCTTGGGCCCGGGCGCCTGACGCAGACGACCGCCGGCGCGCACCGTGATCGACTGCGACGCGAAGTACGACTCATCGGCGAGCGAGCGCGGGAAGAGCTCCTCGGACGCGATGCGCGGCGGCACGTTCCACGGCGGGTTGAAGACGATGTCGCGGATCTCGCTGCTGAACACCGGCGTCTGCCAGTTCGTGCGTCCGACGATCACCGGCATCTCGAGCTTGGTCTCGCCCTGCTCGGCGAGCTCGAGGCGGTACTCCGGGATGTTGATGCGCACGTAGCGCTCGCCGAGGTCCTCCGGCAGCCAGCGCATGCGCTCCATGTTCGCGACGATCTGCTGGACGCGCGCCGAGGCGGGCACGTTGAGCGCGGCGCGCGTGCGCGGCCCCACCGTGCCGTCGACCACGAGGCCGTGGCGCCGCTGGAAGCGTCGCACCGCTTCCTGGACGGTCGCGTCGTAGACGTTGCTCTTGCCCGGCGGGTCGGGCTCCGTCAGGTCGCCGGTGACGCGCAGACGGGCGCGCAGCGCGCGCACGGAAGGATCGACCACGCCGAGCGTCAGCTTGGGACCGTCCGGAACCCGCGGCCAGCCGCCGCTCGCCGCGATCTCGCGGTAGCGCGCGAGCAGATCGCGCATCGCGCGATACGCGTTGGTCTGCGGCGGCAGCTCGGCCATCAGCGCCGGGATGCCGTCCGTGGGCGTTCCGGCGACGTCGAGCGCGATGCGCACGGGATCGGGGTCGACGACCGCGGGCGGGACGTCCGGGATGTCGACGCGCGGGCGGCGCGCTCCGGTGCGCACGTGCACGCCGTAGAGCATCACCGCTTCGCTGAGCAGCAGATCGAGCTCCGCGCGCGCGATCGGATCGGTGCTGCCACGCCGCCGCTCGATCTGCGCGATGCGGTACGCCTGCGGCTCGAGCCCTTCACGATCGGCCGCGCGCAGCACCGACAGCACGGCGTCGATGCGCGCATCGGCGTCGGGCTGCTCGACCCACAGCGGCGCGGAGCCGCGCGTGTCGTACAGCGCGCGCAGGACCTTCGAGTCGAGCCGCGCGCCCTCGAGCACCAGCGGCTGCGGATCGAGCAGCATCTGGGAGATGAGCGGCGCGAGCCCGCTCTGCGGGGCGGTCTCGGACGCCTCGGCAGCGGCGCTCGCGCCAAGCCAGATCGCCGCTGCGAGAAGAAGCCGCGCGGCGCCCTGCGCGCACGTCCGTGGAACGAGCCTCACTGCCACACGCACCTTCCCCACGCGCTTCACCATACACGTGTCTTCGGCCTCCGAAAGCTCGCAAGTGCGCTACGCCACGGCGATGCGGAATCCGCCATGGCGCGCGCCGCGGCCCCTCGGGCCGATGCCCCGGATCTCACCTCGAGGCCGATCTCGGCGGCGTCAATCGTCGCGCCCGCACGCAGCACCTGCGGCCTCGTGCGGACGCCGCGATCGGGCGCTGCAGCGGAGCGCACGCGCGGGCAAGCGGTGCGCGTTCCCGGGTGGTTCAGGTGGAGCCGAAGGGAATCGAACCCTCGACCTCTTGAATGCCATTCAAGCGCTCTCCCAACTGAGCTACGGCCCCGAAAACCCGTGGCGCCCTAGGTAAGCGAACCCCCGCCCGATTGCAACGCGGCTCGAGAGGCTCACCCGCCGGTGACGTCGATCGTCTGGCCAGTGATGGCGCTCGCCTGCTCGCTCGCGAGAAAGGCCGCCACCGCCGCGACCTCTTCCGGCGTGATCAGCCGGCGCAGCGCCGTCGTCCGCGTCGCCTCCGCGACCACCCGCTCGTAGGCGAGGCCGCGCTCGGCGGCGAGGCGCTGGTGGTAGCGGTGCAGCAGCTCCGTCGCGACCAGGCCCGGCACCAGGGCGTTGACGCGAATCCCCTGCGGGCCGACCTCGCCGGCGAGCGCCTTGGTGAACGCGATCAGCCCGGCCTTGGCGGCGCTGAAGTGCGAGCGGCGCGGCAGCCCCTGGCGCGCCACGGTCGACGCGACGTTGACGATCACGCCGGTCCGGCGCGGCAGCATCGAGCGCGTCAAGCACTCGCGGGCGCACAGCATGGCGCCGGTCAGCGTCGTCGCGATGGTCGAGTTCCAGTTCTCGAGGGTCATGTTGGCGACCGTCTGGTCCTCGCCCACGGTCGCGGCGTTGTTGACCAGCGCGTCGATGCGGCCGAAATCGGCCAGCACGCGCTCGACCATCGCGCGCACGTCCTCCTCGATCGAAACGTCGCACGGCACGACGAGCGCGCGCGTGCCGTGCGCCGTCGCCATCGCCGCCGTCTCCTCGAGCGGCTCGACCCGCCGCCCGACCAGCACCACGTCCGCGCCTTCGGCGGCGAAGGCCGTCGCGATCGCCCGGCCGATGCCGCTTCCGGCGCCGGTCACGACCGCCACCCGCTCGATCAATCGCACTCGCCCTGGCTCCCTTGCTCGCTCAGGACGACCGCGTCGCGGCGCGCGTCCGCGGGCCGCGTCCGCCGGCGCGCCGCTGCGTCGGGGCGGCGACCTCGGCGGCGTCGCCGTCCCGCGCCCGCGAGAGCAGCTCCCGCGCGTGCGCGCGTGCGGCCTCGCTCGACGTCCCGCCCAGCATGCGCGCCAGCTCGCTCACCCGCTCCTCGTCCTGCACCTCGACCACTTGCGTGCGCGTCCGTCCCCGGTCGCGCGTCTTACGCACTGCGTAATGATGGTCGGCAAAGACGGCAATCTGCGCGAGGTGCGTGATCGAGATCACCTGGTGACGCCCCGCGAGCGCGCGCAGGCGGCGTCCGACGACCTCGGCGGTCGCGCCGCCGATGCCGGCGTCGACCTCGTCGAAGACCAGCGTCGGCACCTCGATCCCGCCCGCGACGTTGCGCAGCGCGAGCATGAGGCGCGAGAGCTCGCCGCCCGACGCGATCCGCGCGAGCGGTCGCGCGCCCTCGCCGGGATTCGCCGCCAGATCGAACTCGACGCGGTCGACGCCGTCCGGGCCGAGACCTGCGCCGTCGCGCGTCAGCACCGCCCCGGCGCCCCGCGACGGACCCGGCGGTAGCGGGTCGAAGCGCACCGAGAAGCGCGCGTCGGCCATGCCGAGCAGCGCGAGCTCCGCCTCGAGCGCACGGGCGAGACGCTCGGCGCCCGCGCGCCGCTTGCGCGACAGCTCGATCGCCGCGCGCCACGCGTCGTCGGCCGCGCGCTCGAGCTCGCCGCGCAGCGCCGCCGGGTCGGCGATGTCGGACGCGGAGCGGGCGAGCTCCGCCTGCAGCGCGTCGCGCTTCGCGATCAGACCGGCGACGTCCGAGACGCCGTGCTTGCGCTCGAGCCGCGCGAGCAGCGCGAGGCGCTCCTCGATCGCCTCGAGACGCTGGGGGTCGGCCTCGAGCGATTCCGCGTAGTCGACCAGCGCGCGGACCGCCTCCGCGAGCGGCTCGGCGGCGCGGCCGAGCTCGGCCGCGATCTCGTCGAGCTCCGGATCGACCGCCGCGAGGTCGCCGAGCCGGCGCGCCATCGTCTGCACGGTGGCGAGCGCGGCTCCGTCCGCGGCGTGCAGCCGCTCGACCGCCTCGCCCACGCCCTGCGCGAGGCGCTCGACGTTGCGCAGCCGCGTGCGCTCGGTCGCGAGCGCCTCCTCCTCGTCGGCGCGCTCGAGCCGCGCCTGCACGAGCTCGTCGAGGTCGTAGCGCGCGATCTCGAGTCGGCGCTCGAGCTCCGCGGCGCCGCGCTCGAGCGCGTCGACGCGCGAAACGAGCTCCGCGACGCGCGCGTACGTGGCGCGGAAGGCGGCCGCGTCGGCCGACGTGCCGGCCGCCTGGTCCAGCATCTCGAGGTGCGTCTCGGCTGTGGCGAGGCGCAGCGACTCGTGCTGGCCCTGCAGGTGGATCAGCAGCTCGCCGAGCTCGAGCAGCGCCGCGACCGTCGACGCGCGTCCGTTGATCGTCACCTGCGAGCGGCCGCTGCGCGCGATCGTGCGCCGCACGGCGATCTCGCCCCCGGCGCTCGGCGTGACGCCCAGCCGCGCGAGCCGTGCCTCGACCTCCGCGCGGCGCTCGCCGGAATCGAACGTCGCCTCGACCAACGCCGCGTCGCAGCCGGCGCGCACCATCTCGCTGCCCGCGCGGTGTCCGGCGGCGATCGCCAGCGCGCGCTGCAGCAGGCTCTTGCCGGCGCCGGTCTCGCCGGTGACGACGTTGAGCCCTGGACCGAAGCGCAGCTCGAGGTCCTCGATCAGCGCGAAGTCCTTGACGCGCAGGAGCCGCAGCATGTCGTCGTCAGCGCGCCCAGCCGAGCTTGGTGCGCAAGAGATCGTAGAAGTTGAGCTGCGGCGAGCGCACGAGGCAGACGACGTACGGCGAGCGCGTCACCTCGACCGTGTCGTCGACGCCGAGCCGCACGGTCTGCTGGCCGTCGAGCGTCAGCAGCAGCTCCTCGCCCGGCGAGCGCAGGCGGAACGAGAGCGTCGACCCGTCGTCGACGACGATCGGCCGCACGCTGAGCTTGTGCGGACAGATCGGCGCCAGCACGACGACGCGCACCGACGGGTGCACGAGCGGTCCGCCCGCCGACAACGAGTACGCCGTCGAGCCCGTCGGCGTCGCGACGATCACGCCGTCCGCCTTGAAGAGCGCGAGGAACTGTCCGTCGACGTTGGTCTCGATGTCGATCGTGCGGCCGAGCGCGCCGCGGCTCAGCACCGCGTCGTTGAGCGCCTGGTAGATCTCCGACTCGCCGCTGCCGCGGCGCACGGTCGCGCGCAGCATGCTGCGCCGGTCGATCGCCGCCTCGCCGCGCAGCGTGCGCTCGAGCGTCGCCTCGAGCTCGTCGAGCGTGATCTCGGTGAGGAAGCCGAGCCCGCCCAGGTTGACGCCGACGATCGGCACCTCGCGCTCGCCCGCGAGACGCGCGGTCGCGAGCAGCGTGCCGTCGCCGCCGAGCACGACGATCGCGCGCGCCCGCGCGAACATCGCCGACTTGTCGCTCGCAACGGCCCCCAGCCACGCCGCGTCGTCCGGCTCGGCGAGCGCTCGCACGCCGCGCTCCTCGAGCCATGCGACCACTTGCCGCGCGACGTCACGAGCGCGCGGGGCCTTGCGCTTCAGCACCAGGCCGACCATGGACGCATCCACACTCAACCTCGCCGGCGTTAGCACGGGCGTAGCCGGCGTGTCGAATTCGCACGGCTCGCACGCCGTCGCGCTCGCTTTCGCGCCCGGGGGAAGCCACACTCGAAGCCGACGTCCATGAGCGAACCGGACCTGTTCTCGCGCCTCGGCGAGCCGCCGGCGCGCGCCAAAGCAGCGAAGGCGACCGATGCCCGCGGTGCGGCGACGTCGCGGCGCGAGACCGTCGCCGCGAGCGCGCCGCTCGCCGAGCGCATGCGACCGCGCACGCTCGAGGAGTACGTCGGGCAGCGCCACCTGATCGGGCCCGGACGCCTCGTGCAGTCGATGGTCGAGGGCCGCAAGCTGCACTCGCTCGTGCTCTGGGGACCGCCGGGCAGCGGCAAGACGACGCTCGCCCGTCTGCTCGCGGAGTCTCTGGATCTCCCCTTCGCGCAGATGTCGGCGGTGCTGTCGGGCGTCAAGGAGCTGCGCGCGATCGTCGAGCGCGCCGAGCTCGAGCAGCGGGCAAGCGGTCGGTCCACGGTGGTGTTCATCGACGAGATCCACCGCTTCAACAAGGCGCAGCAGGATGCACTGCTGCCGCATGTCGAGCGCGGCACGATCGTCCTGATCGGCGCGACGACCGAGAACCCGTCGTTCGAGGTGATCTCGCCGCTGCTGTCGCGCTCGCGCGTGCTCACGCTCGAGCCGCTCGACGCGGAGTCGCTGGGGCAGCTCATCGACCGCGCGCTCGCCGATCCGGAGCGCGGTCTCGGTCGGCTCGGCGTGACGCTCGCGCCGGACGCGCGCGACCTGCTCGTCGAGCACGCGCAGGGCGACGCGCGGATCGCGCTCGGGACGCTCGAGGTCGCCGCCGAGATCGCCGCGCGCACGGAGGCTCGCCGCATCACGGCGGACCAGGTCGCGGAGGCCGCGCAGCGCCGCTCGCTGCGCTACGACCGCCAAGGCGAGGAGCACTACAACGTCATCTCCGCCTTCATCAAAAGCATGCGCGGGAGCGACCCCGACGCGGCGCTCTACTGGCTCGTCCGCATGCTCGAGGCGGGAGAGGATCCGCTCTTCATCGCGCGGCGCATGGTGATCTTCGCCGCCGAGGACATCGGCAACGCCGACCCGCGCGCGCTGCAGGTCGCACTCGCCGTCAAGGACGCGGTGCACTTCGTCGGCCTGCCGGAAGGTCGCATCCCGCTCGCGCAGGGCGTGACCTACCTCGCGACCGCCCCCAAATCGAACGCCAGCTACGAGGCGCTGAACCGGGTCACCGCCGAGGTGCGCGCGACCGGCACGCTGCCCGTGCCGCTGCATCTGCGCAACGCGCCGACCGGGCTCATGCGCTCGCTCGGCTACGGCGAGGGCTACCAGTACCCGCACGCGTCGCCCGGTCACTTCGTCGTCGAGGAGTACTTGCCCGACGAGCTGCGCGGACGACGCTGGTACCAGCCCGGGGACCAGGGCGAGGAGCGCGAGATCGCGCAGCGCCTCGCCCGCTGGCGCGCGGCGCAGGACGAGGCGCGCAAGAAGCGCTGAGCCGCGCGGCGGCGGCGCGCGCCGTCAGTCGGCGAGCCGTCCCCACGCGTGCACGCGCTCGATCGCGAGCGCGACCACCTCGTGGCGTGACGGGTCGAGATCCATCGCGACGTACTGCGGGTAGCGCTCACGCAGCGCCGCGATCGCGGCGGCGCGGCGCGCGTCGTCGCGCAGCCGCTCGGCTCGCCCCGTGACGAGGACGTAGCCGAGCTTGCTCCAGTCCTCGTCCCAGCGGTCGACGACCAGCGCGAAGCGCGGGTTCTCCTCGAGGTTGCGCAGGCGCTTGAGCTTGACGCCGGGACGCTTGGGCTTGTCGTCGACCGCGAACACCAGCGTCCGCTCGTCGAGCAGCGCGAAGCACACCGGCACGACGTGCGGCGCGCCGTCGACGCTTGCCGTCGCGAGGTGCGCGCGGCGCGCCGCGAGGAGGAACGCGCGGACCTCGTCGCTCGGCGCGGCGACCCGCGCGGCCGGCATCCGTGCCTCCGTCAGGCGACCGCGGCGCCGAGCTCCGCGAGCACGCCGGGGTCGATGCGACCGCGAAACGCCGCCTCGGCCTCCTGCCGCAGCAGATCGCCGCGACCCTGGTAGCGCGGCGAGTAGTGGAAGACCTTGAGGCGCCGCGCGCGCGCGAGCCGCGCGATGGTGCCGGCCTCCGCCGCCGTCAAGTGGTAGCGCATCGCCGCCTGATCGCGGTCCTCGTCGAGGAACGGCGACTCGCAGAACAGCACGTCGGCGTTGTGCATCACCGGCAGCAGCACGGCGAGGTTCTCCGGCAGGAAGCGCGTGTCGACGATGTAGCCGATCTTCTGCCCCGGCGTGATGCGCACGAGATCGCGCAGCTCGCCGAGCGTGCGCTCGGCCTGCGTGCGATCCGCACGCTGCGCCGTGATCCGCGTGTCGTCGGGCGCGCCGGCGCGGATCGCGTCCTTGAGCTCGGCGAGCCAGCGTCCGGGCGCATAGCCGCCGCGCGCGAGCCGATCGCCGTCGACGTTGAGGTGGGTCGGCTCGTCGATCGCGAACGCGAGGCACGGGATGCGGTGGTCGGTGATCGCCGCGCGGACGCGGAAGTGTCCCTCGTCGACGAGCAGCGGCGTCGTGCTCGGCCCGCTCGACGCCTGCGCCGGCAGCAGCTCCGCGTCCTCGCGCCGGAAGCCCGTGCTCGCGCGGAACACCGAGCGGCGCGAGCCCGACGCCGCGACCTCGGTGACGTCGAAGACGAACGGATAGCTCTCGGTGAGGTTCCAGACGTAGCCCGAGAGCTTGCCCTGCACGCAGTCGAGGATGCCCTCGGGTCCGTAGAGGTAGAGCCGCTTGTCGCGGTTCAGGAAGAGACGCAGCACGCGGTCGAAGCCGATGAAGTGATCCATGTGCGTGTGCGACACGAACACGTGGGTCACCTTCAGCAGGTCGGCCGCGGGCAGCCCGTCGTTGCGCCCCAGGTCGAACAGCACTGCGGTGCCCTGCCAGCGCAGCTCGACGAACAGCCCCGGGTCGCCGAAGGGGCCGTTCACCAGCCGTGGGGCGAACGTCGAAGCCATCGCGGGGACTCTAGCAGGAGCGAGCGGATCGGCCCAAGGTGGTCATTGCACGGACACGGAAACGCGACGCAGGCGTTCGTACGATCGTCGGAGCGTGGACGCGCTCGTGCCGGCGCGCGCCCGTCGCCGCTCAGCGGCGGCTCTGCATCTCCTGCATCAGGATGGCGGCGCTCTCCGCCATCATCTCGTTCATGATCTGCCCGAGGCTCTTCTCGGGGTCCTCGAGCTTCGCCACCAGCTTCGAGAGCACGGCGAAGTAGCGCTCGAGCGAGTCGCTCTCGATCGACGGCAGCCGCGCCTCCATTGCGGCGCAGAACCGCTCCTGCGTCATGCGGATGTCGGCTTCGAGGGCACGGCGCAGCGTCTCGTCCATGCGCGCGCTCGTGCCATGCGGCGGTGCGGTGCGCAACCCGTGGGACGCGTGCGGGACACGCGGCGCCGCTCCGCAGGCCGCGGTCCGCCGCCCTTCGCCTCGACCGAGCGTCTCAGGCGTCTTCGGGACCGCGCTCGCGATCGAGGATGCGCAGCAGGTCGGCGTGCAGCTGCCACCAGGCGAGGTGGAAGCTGTCCCCGACGACGCCGGCCACCGCGCGGACGTCGCCCCTTGCGGCGCGCTCGAGCGCGCCGGCGAGCCGCGCGCGCAGGCTCGCGTAGCGTCGGCGCGCGGCCGCGAGCGGCGCGAGCCAGGCGTCCGCCTCGGCGTGCACGGCACGCAGCTCGGCGAGCACCAGCGCGTCGTAGCGGCGGTCGCGGTGGTCGTTCGGCCGATCGGCTCCGAGGTCGGTGCGGACCTGCCAGCGGTGGAGCGCTTGCTTGACGCGTCGGTCGAGGGCCATGAACGCGCCGTAGCGCGGCTCGAGCCACGGCCGCAGCGTATCCGCCTCGCGTGCGAGGACCGCCGACGCGCGCTCGCGGCCCGACGCGGTGAGCGCCAGCGCCTCGCCCAGCGGACGCGGCTCGACGCCCAGCAACCCCTCGGCCCGCAGGCGCTCGACGTCGCGTTCCGCGTCGTTGCTTGACACGCCGCTCGCGACGGCGAGCTCCTCGATGCTCAGCGCGCCGCGCAGCAGCAGGGCGAGCAGCAGAGCGTCCTCGGAGCCAGGCTCCTCACCGAGCTCGGGTGGCGCGACGTCGTCGCTCGCTGCCATGGACGCGCGGTCGCGCGGCGTGTCAGGCCGTCGCCTCGTCGCTCGGACGCTCGTAGACGCGGATCTTGAGGATCATCTTGCAGGTCGGACAGGGCACCGAGCGGATCACGGGGAACGTCACGTAGTTCTTGCGGATGCGGTCCATCTGGCGCTTCCGCTCCGCCGCGCAGCACTCGTACTCCTCGGTCCGAACTCCCTTGCGCTCGCTCGCCTTCGCCATGTCGCGTCTTCCCTGCGGTCCTGGGCCCGCCTACCGCGCAGGGCTCCTCGCCGGCCGTCGCGGCGGCAAAATAGCCGCTCGCGACCCCGAGTCAAAGCTTGAACTCGTCGCCGCGCTTCTTGACCGCGCCCGAGCGCCGGCGCATGGCGTCGACCGACTGCGCGGCGTGCGCCGCGTCGCCGCGCACGAGCGCGCTCTCGAACTGCGCGGCGAGAGCGCGCATCATCGCGGCCTCCTGCGGGTCGAGCGTCGCCGCGAGCTCGCTGAGCAGATGCATGGCCGCGGTGATCTCCCGGATCGCTCGCTCGCGCTCGCCGGCCCGCTGCGCCGCGAGCGCGTGCTGGAGCCGCGCCTTCACCTGCTCGAGGCCCGGACCGGCCCCGGGACCGAGCACGACGCGCAGGTCGCCGAGCCCCGCGATCAGCGTCTCGAGAGATTCCGGGGCGAGCAGCAGATCTTCGCGCGGCATGGCTCCGCTTCCGTCACTTCCGCCGCGTGGCGGCGATGGCGACCTCCAGCGCGCCGGCGTTGCGCGCCTCGTCGAGGATGTAGACGACGTCGCCGAGCTGGACGCCCTTGTCGCCCTGCAGCACGACGCGCTTGACGTCGCTGCTGTCGACCGCGGCCTTGAGGCCAGCGGCGAGCTGCTCGCGGCTCGTCTGCTCGCCGTTCACGTAGATGTTCTCCTCGGCGTCGACGGTGACCACCACGCCCTTCGTCTCGGTCGAGGTCACGCCCGCCTCGGGCAGATCCACGCGCGGCCCCGACTCGATCATCGCCGAGCTGGTGATCATGAAGATGATCAGCAGGACGAGGAAGATGTCGGTGAGCGGCGTGATGTTGATCTCGGCGACGATCGCGTCGCCGTCGCCGTTGTCGTGCTCAGGCAACCTGCCGACTGCCACGTTCCCCTCGCCAGGCGCAGACGCCGTCGACGAAGCGCGTGATGCCGACGCGCATCGTCGTGCCCATGTCGTTCAAGCGCACTTGGAAGTAGTTGTAGAGCGCGACCGCGATGATCGCGACGCCGAGACCGAGCGCCGTCGCGACCAGCGCCTCGGAGATGCCGGCCGCGACCACGGCGAAGCCGCCGGTGCCCGTCTGCGCCATGCTGTGGAAGGCGCGCATGATGCCGACCACGGTGCCGAAGAGTCCGATGAACGGCGCCGCGCTGCCGATCGTGCCGAGCAGCCAGACGTTGCGCTTGAGCGCCTGGGTCTGCTCGACGCGGTGCCCGTCGGCGAGGGCGATCAGATCCTCGATCGGCGTGTCGGCGGCGCGCGGCAGCAGCTCGAGGTAGATGCGGCCGAGCGGCAGGTCGCCGGCGTCACGCTCGACCATGTCGCGCGCGCCTTCGAGATCGCCGCGACGCAGGAAGAAGCCGATCTGCTTCGCGACGTTCAGCATGCGGGCGTCGAGGCCGCGCAGCGCCCACATCCGCTCGCCGGCGACGGCGAGAGCGACGATCGAGCACAGCAGGAGCGGATAGGTGGCGTAGTAGCCCTGCTGGATCAGATCGAAGAACGTGACGATGTCCATCATGTTCGGCAGCCCTTTAGCTGAGTCCGCGCGATAGTACAGCGCGCCGCGTCGGGCGGCGAATGGCCCGCGGCGCGGGCGGCGTCGGCTTGTCTGTCCGACGAGGCGTCGCTAGCGTAGGCGCGATGCTCCGGCGCGCTGGTCGGCCCCTCGCTCTCGCGCTCGTCGCGCTCGTGCTGGCCGTCCAGATGGCGGCGCCGCGGGCCGCCCACGCGTCGACGCGCCTCGCCGGCAACGTCTGGGTGGTCGACGAGGACGCGCAGGTGATCACCCTCCTCGACGCCGGGAAGAAGATCGCCTTCGTCTACGGCGGCGACACCATCGTCCGCCGCGGCTCGGCGGACGGCTCGATCAAGGAGCTGCGCCGCGGCGACCGGATCGTCGTCACGCTCGAGGAGCCTGCCGAGGACGGCACCCTCGCGCGCGCGCGTCTGATCGCGATCGCCGGGCCGCCGTCGGCCGGGCGCGGCCTCGACATCTTTCGCTAGGATTCCCATGCCCGATCCGTTTCACGGCCTTCCCCGCTTCGACTACGCCGCACGACGCGCCGCGGTGCTCGACAAGATCGGCAACGGCGTCGCCGTGTTTCGTGCGCCCGCCGCGCGGGTGCACGCGAACGACGTCGAGTATCGCTACCGGCCGGATTCCGACTTCTACTACTTGACGGGCTTCGCCGAGCCGGACGCGGTCGCGGTGCTCGACGGCACCGCGGATCGCGAGCGCTTCGTGCTCTTCGTGCAGCCGCGCGATCCGGAGAAGGAGACCTGGACGGGCAAGCGCGCCGGCGTCGAGGGCGCGATCGATGACTTCGGCGCCGACGCCGCCTTCCCGATGGAGGAGTTCGCGCAGCGCGTGACCCCGATCATCGCGCGCGGCGGCGCCCTCTACTACCACCTCGGCTTCGACGAGCCGTTCAACCTGCGCATGCTCGAGATCGCGCGCAGCGCGTGGGCGCAGCGTCCGCGCACGGCGAACGACCTGCCGACGTCGCTGCTCGACGCGGGCCCGCTCGTGCACGAGATGCGCCTCTACAAGACCGAGGCCGAGCTCGCGTGGATGCGGCGCGCGATCGCGATCGCGGGCGAAGCGCACACCGCGGCGATGCGCGAGGCGCGGCCCGGCATGTGGGAGCACGAGATCGAGGCGCTGGTCGAGTACGTGTTCCGCAAGAACGGCGCGGCCGGCTGGGCGTATCCGTCGATCATCGCCGGCGGCGACAACGCGACCGTGCTGCACTACACGTCGAACGACGCCGAGCTGCGCGACGGCGAGCTGCTGCTGATCGACGCGGGCGACGAGCTCGGTTGCTACTGCGCCGACGTGACGCGCACCTTTCCGGTCGGACGCGACTTCACGCCGGCGCAGCGCCGCATCTTCGACCTCGTGCTCGCGGCGCAGCTCGCGGCGATCGAGGCCGTGCGTCCCGGCGTCACGCTCGAGGACGTCCACGCCCGCGCGGTCGACGTCCTGGTCGACGGCCTGCTGTCGCTCGGCGTGCTCCAGGGCACGCACGAGCAGATCGTCAAGGAAGGGCTCTACAAGCCCTTCTACATGCACCGCACGAGCCACTGGCTCGGCATGGACGTGCACGACGTCGGCTCGTACCGGCGCGATGGCAAGCCGCGCGAGCTCGAGCCCGGCATGGTCTTGACGATCGAGCCGGGGCTCTACTTCGCGCGCTCGCTCACCGAGGCGCCGGAGGAGTACCGCGGCATCGGCGTCCGCATCGAGGACGACGTGCTGGTCACGCCGGACGGCCACGAGGTGCTGTCGGCGGCGATCCCGAAGTCCGCCGACGAGATCCTGGCGCTGAAGGCGGCCTGAGGCACGGGGCGCCTGGCTCGCGCGCGCTCGGTCGCTGCGCGAGCCAGGCCCGCGCGCTCAGGCTCGCGACGCCTCCTTCTCGATCAGCGCGACCAGCGTGCGCACGCCCCACCCCACCGCGCCGCGGGGCACGTACGGGCGCGGCTTGTCGGTGTACGCGACCGCCGCGATGTCGAGGTGGGCCCACGGCAGCCCGCCGACGAACTCGCGCAGGAACAGGCCGCCGAAGATCGTCCCGGCCGTGCCGTCGCCGGTGTTCTTCAGGTCGGCGATCGGGCTCTCGAGCGCCGACATGTAGTCCTCGACCAGCGGCAGCTCCCACATCGGCTCGCCGGTCTCCTTGCCGACCTCGATGAGGCGGCGCACGAGCGCCTCGTCGCTGCCCATGATGCCCGCGACGCTGCGTCCGAGCGCGGTCGTCACCGCGCCCGTCAAGGTCGCGAGGTCGACGATCCAGCGCGGCTTGCTCTGCCGCGTCGAGCCGCCGCTCGCCGCCCAGCCGAGCGCGTCGGCGAGCACGAGCCGGCCTTCGGCGTCGGTGTTGAGCACCTCGACCGTCTTGCCGGTGAACGTGCGCAGCACGTCGCCGGGACGGTACGCGCGACCGTCCGGCATGTTCTCCGCCGCCGCGATGTAGCCGCGCACCTCGATCGCCGGACGGAGCTGCGCGATCGCGCGCATCGCGCCCAGCACCGCGGCGCCGCCGGACATGTCGCGCTTCTGGATCTCCATGCTGCCCGGCGGCTTGAGCGACAAGCCGCCCGAGTCGAAGGTGATCCCCTTGCCGACGAGCGCGACCGGACCGGCGCCGGCGCGCACGCGTCCCCCGTTGGGACGATGGATCAGCTCGATCACGCGCGGCTCGTTCCGGCTGCCGCGTCCGACCGCGAGGATCGCGCCCATGCCGAGGCGGCGCATGTCGGCGGGCTCGAGGACGCGCACCTTCAAGCCGTGCTCGCGGCCGAGGCGCTTCGCGACGCGCCCGAGGTGGTCCGGCGTGATGGTCTCGGCCGGACCGTTGATCAGGTCGCGCGCGAAGCAGGTCGCCTCGGCCACGACCTGCGCGCGCTCGAGCGCGCGCTGCGCCTCGCGGCTCGACGCGACGCCCGCGAGCAGGCAGCGCTCGACCTGAAACGGCGTCCGCGAGCTCTTGAACCCGTTCATCTGGTAGGCCGCGAGCAGCGCGCCCTCGGCGGCCGCGCCCACGGCGGCGCCGCCCGCCGCGCCGACCGAGATCGCGAGCGTCTTGGCGCGCGCCGAGCGCGCGGCCTCGACCGCCTGCCCGCCGAAGCGGCGCCACGCGTCGGGCGGCAGCGTCTGGCCGTCGGCGCGCCCGACGCCGATCACCGCGATCAGATCCGCCCGCATCTCGCCGTGCGTCTGGTAGACGGACACGGTGCCCTGCTTCGCAGGGTCCGCCGAGCGACGGCGCACTTCGCGCAGCAAGCGCCCGCCGGTCGCGGCGTCAAGTGCAGAAATCTCGCGCGACGTCGGCGCACCTGCGACGAGCGGGACCGCGAGCAGGTCGGCGCGCACGCGCTCCGCCGGCTCGCTGACGCGTTTGATGTCCATGGACTACGGCTCCGTTCTCAACCCGAGTGCCGGGTGAGATAGTCGAGGATCAGCTTCTCTTCGGTCGGGCTCAACGGCGGCAAACCGCGCCGGGCGCGGATCTCCGCCATGCGTGCAACCTGGACCTTCCACATCTCGGCCTTCATCAGGCCCGGGTGATGTGGTGGGTGACACAGACCGCACTGCTGCACGTAGACGAGCGCGCCCGGCGACGATTCGTCCGGCAACGGGCGCGAGCAGGCCGCGAGCACGAGCAACAGCGCGAGCCGCAACCAGCGCCACGCCCGCGCGTTCAACTCGGCTGCATCCGGATGCCGCCGTCGAGGCGGATGGTCTCACCGTTGAGCATGGGAATCTCGATGATCGCGCGCACCATCGCGGCGAACTCGGGCGGCTCGCCGAGACGCGGCGGGAACGGCACCTGCGCGCCGAGCTTGCGCCGTCCCTCTTCGGGCATGAGCGCGAGCATCGGCGTGTTGAACAAGCCGGGCGCGATCGTCATCACGCGGATGCCGTACGACGCGAGGTCGCGCGCGATCGGCAGCGTCATGCCGACGACGCCGCCCTTCGACGCCGAGTACGCCGCCTGCCCGATCTGTCCCTCGAACGCGGCGACCGACGCGGTGTTGACGATCACGCCGCGCTCGCCGTCGGCGTTGGGCTCGTTCTTCGTCATCTGCTCGGCGGCGAGTCGGATGACGTTGAAGGTGCCGATGAGATTGACTTCGACGCACTTCGCGAACAGCTCGAGCGGGAACGGACCACGCTTGCTGACGGTCTTCGCCGCGACGCCGACGCCCGCGCAGTTCACCGCGACGTTCAGCTTGCCGAAGGCATCCACCGTCGCCGCGACCGCGGCGCGCACCTGCTCTTCGCTCGTCACGTCGGCCGCGACGAAGCGCGCGGCATCACCGAGACGCTTCGCGAGCTCCGCGCCCTGCGAGTTCTCGCGATCGAGGATCATCGCTCGACCGCCGTTCGCGACGATGTTCTCGACCGTCGCCGCACCGAGTCCCGAAGCGCCGCCCGTGACGAGCGCCACGCAATCCTTGATGTTCACCGGTTGTCCTCCGAAAGAAGCGCGCAGCGCGCGCCGAGGCGCGGGCGCGTGTTCTCACACCGCTCCACAGCCGTGGGTCTGCGGAGCGAAAGCGTGGAACAACAAGCGTGCGGGCCGCGCAAGTGCTTCTCGCCTTGTTCCTCCAACGGGACGCACGTATAATTTCTCTGAAGTGAGCATCGAGGGGACCTCGACGACCCGATCTCTCCACCGTCGGTGCGACGCGCACGGCAGGTTTCCCCGGCCCCGTCGCCGTGGGACAGCCGAGAGGAGCCGGCCCTATGGCTAGCAAGGATACGTTCGCGAGGATCATCCAAGAAGATCGCGCCGCTCACGAGAGCAAAACCTGGAAAGGCACCTTCTTGGATTACCTCGAGAAGGTCCGCGAAGATCCCACCATTCCCAAGCTCGCCCACGCCAGAATCTACGACATCATCATGCGAGCCGGCTGCGAGGACATCCAGAACACCGACGACGCCGGCGCCAAACGGCTCTACAAAGACGAGCCGCTCAAGGTCTACAACTTCTTCCGCGACGAGTTCTTCGGAATCGAGAAGACGATCTCCCAGATCGTCCGCTACTTCCACTCCGCATCGCTCAAAGGCGAGGAGAGTCGACAGGTCCTCTACTTGATGGGCCCCGTGGGCTCCGGGAAGAGCTCGCTGGTCGAGCGGCTGCAGCGCGGCCTCGAGGAATCCGAGCCGTTCTACGCGATCGCCGGCTCGACGATGAACGAGGAGCCGCTGCAGCTCATCCCGAAGCATCTCCGCAAGGAGTTCGAGAAGATGCTCGGGGTGCACATCGAGGGCGACGTGTCGCCGGTGACGCGCTTCCGCCTCGAGCACGAGTTCGGCGGCCGCTACGAGGAGTTCCCGGTCGAGCTCAAGTACTTCTCGAAGCGCGAGCGCGTCGGCATCGGCGTGGTGCCGCCGGTCGATCCGAACAACCAGGACACCTCGGTGCTGATCGGCAGCGAGGACATTTCTAAGCTTGACGTCTACTCCGAGGGCGATCCGCGGGTGCTCGACCTGAACGGGGCGCTCAACGTCGGCAACCGCGGCATGGTCGAGTTCATCGAGGTGTTCAAGAACGAGACCGAGTACCTGCACGCGATGATCACGGCGACGCAGGAGAAGGTCATCCCCGCGCCCGGCCGCCACGGGATGGTCTACGTCGACACCGTCATCATCGCGCACTCGAACGAGGCCGAGTGGCAGAAGTTCAAGGCGGACCACACCAACGAGGCGATCCTCGACCGCATCGTCGTGGTGAAGGTGCCCTACAACCTGCGGCTGTCCGAGGAAGTGAAGATCTACCAGAAGATCATCCGCAACTCGGACTTCCGCGCCCACGTCGCGCCGCACACGCTCGAGATGGCGTCGATGTTCGCGATCCTGTCGCGTCTCGAGCCCACCGCGAAGTGCGACCTGATGACCAAGCTCAAGCTCTACAACGGCGAGGAGGTCGTCGAGAAGGGCAAGACCAAGAAGATCGACGTCCGCGAGCTGCGCGACGAAGCCAAGCGCGAGGGCATGAGCGGCATCTCGACGCGCTTCATCATGAAGGCGCTCGACAACGCGCTGTCGGACAACGTCGACGGCAACTGCATCAACCCGATCAACGTCCGCGAGGCGCTGATCACGATGGTGAAGGAAGCGGACTTCGCGGACGACGAGCGCAAGCGCCTGCTCGAGTTCCTGCAGGACGTCCTGCACAAGGAGTACCTCGAGATCCTCGAGAAGGAGATCACCAAGGCCTTCGTCTACTCGTACCAGGAGCAGGCGGAGTCGCTGTTCCAGAACTACCTCGACCACGCCGAAGCCTTCGTGAACAAGACGCGCGTCAAGGACCGCAACACGAAGGAGGAGCTGCAGCCGGACGAGGGCTTCCTCAAGTCGATCGAGGAGCAGATCGCGATCATCGGCTCGGCCGCGGAAGGCTTCCGCCAGGAGGTGATCGCGTACCTCTGGGCGGCCTCGCGACGCGGCGAGAAGATCACCTACCAGAGCTACGAGCCGCTCAAGGAGGCGATCGAGAAGCGGCTGATGACGTCGGTGCGCGACATCTCGCGCATCATCACCAAGGCCCGCACCCGCGACGAAGAGCAGACGCAGAAGTACAACGCGATGGTCTCGAACCTGCTCGACAACGGCTACTGCGAGAGCTGCGTCGACGTCGTGCTCAAGTACGCGGCCAACAACCTCTGGAAGGACTGACTTGCCCGGCGCGATCTTCCGACCGTTCCGACACTCGGAAGCCGAGCGCAGCGACCGCAGCGCCGGCGACCGGCTCCGTCACCGCGAGAAGGTGCGCGAGTCGATCCGCGACAACATCGCCGACATCGTCGCGGAAGAGTCGATCATCGGGAAGAGCCGCGACAAGATCATCAAGGTTCCGATTCGCGGCGTTCGCGAGTACCGCTTCGTCTACGGCGACAACGCGCCCGGCGTCGGCCAGGGCGAGGGCGAGACCCAGCCCGGTCAGGTCATCGGCAAGGGCCAGAAGGAAGGACCCGGCGGCGACAAGGCCGGCGATCGCCCCGGGCAGGACTACTACGAGACCGACATCACGCTCGAGGAGCTCATCGACATCATGTTCGAGGACCTCGAGCTCCCCGACCTCGAGCGCCGCGCGCTGCGGCAGATTCCCGCGGAGCGCACGGCGAAGCGCAAGGGCTATCGTCAGGTCGGCATCCGGGTGCGCCTCGACAAGCGGCGCACGGCGCGCGAGCGCGTGAAGCGTCTTCTCGCGACGAAGCGCCACGCCCGGCTCGAGGACTCGCCGATCGATCCCGCCGAGATCGAGCAGAAGCGCAAGCCGTTCCACATCGAAGACCTGACGTACCGGCACGTCGTGAGCGACGTGCGCAACGAGTCCAACGCCGTCGTGATCTGCATCATGGACACGTCGGGCTCGATGGACACGATGAAGAAGTACCTGGCGCGCAGCTACTTCTTCCTGCTCTACCAGTTCATCTCCACCAAGTACCGCTCGGTCGAGATCGTGTTCATCGCGCACCACACCGAGGCGCGCGAGGTCACCGAGGAGGAGTTCTTCCACAAGGCGGAGTCGGGCGGGACGTTCATCTCGTCGGGCTACCAGAAGGCGCTCGAGATCATCGAGGAGCGCTACCACCCGTCGCTCTGGAACATCTACGTGTTCCACTGCTCCGACGGCGACAACTTCGACTCGGACAACCCGGCGGCGCTGCGCACCGCGAAGCAGCTCGCCGAGGTCGCGAACCTGTTCGGCTACGGCGAGATCAAGCCGCTCGGCTCGCGTTACTACGAGAGCTCGATGCTGAACCTCTTCCGCCGCCTCGACGCCGACAACTTCCAGACCGTGGTGATCGAGCGCAAGGAGGACATCTGGCCCTCCTTCCGCGCGTTCCTCTCCAAGGATCGGGCGAAGCTCAGCGAAACCTCGTCCGCCTGACCGGAGGTCGCACATGCCGGACTACTCGATCGCCGATCTCGAGATGTGGGACGAACGCATCCGCGAGAAGGCGGACGAGTTCGGTCTCGACGTCTACCCGCAAGAGTTCGAGATCTGCGACCACAACGAGATGCTCGGGTACATGGCGTACTCGGGCATGCCGTCGCACTACCCGCACTGGTCCTACGGCAAGGCCTACGAGAAGCTGAAGACCCTCTACGACTACGGCGTCTCCGGGCTGCCGTACGAGATGGTCATCAACTCGAACCCCGCCCTCGCCTACCTGATGCGGGACAACACGCTGTGCCTGCAGATCCTGACCATCGCGCACGTCTACGGGCACAACGACTTCTTCAAGAACAACTTCAACTTCCAGCAGACGCGCGCCGAGTTCACGATCGGCACCTTCAAGGCGCACGCGCAGCGCGTGCGCTCGTACATCGAGGACCCGTCGATCGGCCTCGACCGCGTCGAGCAGATCCTCGACGCCGCGCACGCGCTATCGCTGCAGATGCGGCGCAACCGCGCGGTGCGCAAGCTCAGCGACGAGGAGGAGCGCGAGCGTCTGCTGCAGGCGGCGCAGCCGCGTCCCGACCCGTTTTACAAGATCCACCGGCCGGTCGAGTACCAGGCGCCCAACCTGCGCCGCGTGCCGGCGTCGCCGGAGGAGGACCTGCTCCTCTTCATCCGCGACCACAACCCCTACCTCGAGGAGTGGGAGAAGGATCTGCTCACGATCGTGCACGAGGAAGCCTGCTACTTCCTGCCGCAGATCGAGACCAAGATCATGAACGAGGGCTGGGCCTCGTACTGGCACCGCGAGATCCTGAACGCGCTCGAGCTGCCGCCCGACCTGCACCTCGAGTTCCTCGTGCGCCACAACCAGGTCGTGCGCCCGCACCCGGGCGGGCTGAACCCGTACCACATCGGCCTCAAGGTGTGGGACGAGATCAAGCGCCTGCACGACGAGCCGACCGACGAGGAGCTGCGCGCCGGCTTCCGTCCGACGATGAGCGGACGCCGCGCGATGTTCGCCGCGCGCGAGGCCGACCGCGACGTGTCCTTCCTGCGCCGCTTCCTGAGCGAGAAGCTGATGCAGGAGCTCGACCTCTTCCAGTACGAGCAGCGCAACGAGGACTACGTCGTCACCAAGGTGTCGGACAAGGAAAGCTGGCGCGAGGTCAAGGAGACCCTGCTCAAGAACATCGGCACCGGCACGATTCCGGTGATCAAGATCACCGACGCCGACTTCGGCGGCAATCGCACGCTCTACATGGTACACGAGCACGACGGCCGCGACCTGCTGCTGGAGTACGCGGAGCGCACCCTGCAGCACCTGCACCGTCTGTGGGGTCGCGAGGTCGCGCTCGAGACCTTCATCAATGGAAAGAAGACGCTGCTCACGTTCTCGGAGCAGGGCTTCACGACCAAGACGCTGAAGTAAGTTCCAACAAGCGATGCCGATCTACGAATACCGCTGCCGCTCGTGCCGTCGCCGCGTGCAGGTCCTCACGCTGCGCGTCAGCGAGCAGCCCGACGCCGTCTGCGACCGCTGCGGGAGCCGCGAGCTCGACCGGTTGATGTCGCGCTTCGCGGTCGCGCGCTCCGAAGAGAGCCGGCTCGACGCGCTCGGCGACCCGTCGCAGCTCGCCGGGCTCGACGAGAACGACCCGCGGAGCATCGCGCGCTGGATGCGCAAGATGGGCAAGGAGCTCGGCGACGAGGTCGCCGGACCCGAGTTCGACGAGATGATCGACGAGCTCGAAGCCGGCGGCGACCTGTCGGGCGACGACGGCGGCGACGACGCCGGCCCGTCGAGCGATACCGTCGCCGAGGCGGGCGGCGCCGACGACGTCAGCGACCTCTAGCGTCCACGTCCAGCAGCGTCGCGACGCGATACGGGTCGCGACCTACGCGAAGGGATGCGCGGGCGAGAGCGCCAGCTCCTGGCCGAGCAGCAGCGCCTGCGGCCGCGCCCCGACCGCGAGCTCTTCCTGACCCGGCGGGCTGATCACCAGACAGTCGGCGAGCGAGAGCGAGCGCAGCACGCCGGAGCTCTGCGTCCCGGTCGGCGTCGCGAGCATGCCGTTCTCGCGCCACTCGAGCGTGCAGCGCACGAGCTCGGTCAGGCTGCGCGCCGTCCGCACGCTGCGCGCCATCTCGACCTCGACCGAGGGCGCGAACACGGCGTCGAGCCCCATCGCCCGACGCAGCGCGGGCGCGACGTAGAGCGTGAAGCACACCAGCGACGACACCGGGTTCCCGGGCAGGCCGAAGTAGAGCCGTCCGTCCTGCGCCGCGAAGGTGAGCGGCTTGCCCGGCTTCTGCGCGACCTGCCAGAAGCGGCGCTCGAGCCCGAGCTCGTCCATGATCTGCTTGACGAAGTCGAAGTCGCCGACCGACACGCCGCCGGTCGAGAGGATCACGTCGAAGCTCGCGCAGGATGCGAACGCCGCGCGCATCGCGTCGGGCTCGTCGGGCACGATGCCGAGGATGGTCGGCGTCCCGCCGACCTCGCGCACCGCCGCGGCGAGCGCGTACGCGTTCGAGTTGTAGATCTGCCCCGGTCCGAGCGTCCCGCCGAGCGGGACGAGCTCGTCGCCGGTCGCGAGGATCGCGACCCGGGGACGCGTCCGGACGCGCACCGTCGGGAGCCCGATCGAGGCGATCAGCCCGACGTCCGCCGCGCGCAGCGCTCGTCCCGGCCGCAGCACCGTCTCGCCGGCGCGCACGTCCTCGCCGGCCGGCCGGACGAACTCGCCGCGCGCCGGCGCGTGCCGGATCTCGACGAGCGAGCCCTCGACGCGGGTGTCCTCGACCTTGACCACGGCGTCGGCGCCCTGCGGCAGCGGCGCGCCGGTCATGATCCGCAGCGCCTCGCCCCGCCCGACGGCGACCTGGGCCGCCCGCCCCGCGGGCACCGTCCCGATCACGTGCAGGCCGACCGGGGTGCTGGGAGATGCCCCCACCAGGTCCTCGCTGCGGACGGCGAAGCCGTCCATCTGCGAGTTCTCGAACGGCGGGATGTCCAACGGCGCCGTGACCTCCTGGGCCAGGACCCGCCCCCCGGCCTCCGCGACCGGGACCTCCTCGGCGGGGGTCGGGACGACGGCGGACATCACGGCTTCGATGGCGTCTGCGACGGAAACCACGCCGGGAATCTCCCTGCCGGGTCGCGGCGCGTCAAGACGGGTCCGCTCGAGGTAGCCCCGCCGGCCCCCGAAAAGCCCGCCTGGCCTCCCGAAGCACCTCTCGACCCTGCCCGCCCGCGCCGTGGGCACCGGCCTTCTGGTGGGCGACCCGCTTGCTACGCCGGCGCATCGCGCCCGGAAGACAGCGATTTTGCCGCTTCTTGATTCGCTTGTGGGCGGATCGCTGCTTAAAAGATGTGCAGCTGCTTATGCGACGGGCAGGATCACGCTACCTTGCCGAGCAATGGCTCAACGTCCTCGAGAGCCTCGATGACGGCCTGATCGTCCTCAACCGCGATCAGACGCTCGAGTTCATGAACGAGGGCGCCGCGCAGCTGACCGGTCTGTCCGCCGTGCAGTCCGTCGGTCAGCACGCGAGCAAGCTGTTCGCGGCCAACCCCTGGCTGATCGACCTCCTGCAGGCGACCCGCGCCTCCGGGGTGCGCAACGTCCGCGGCGACGCGTCGCTGGTCAGCCGGCACGGCGGCAAGCGTCCGGTCCGCGCCGCCGCGACGCTGCTCGTCGACGACGACGGCCGTGAGGTCGGCAGCCTCGTCACCCTGCACGACCTCAGCTACCAGCGCGAGCTCGAGTCCCGCACGCGCGAGGCCGACCGGCTGAACCAGCTCGAGATCCTGCTCGCGGGGCTCGCCCACGAGATCAAGAACCCGCTCTCCGGCATGCGCGGCGCAGCCCAGCTCCTGTCGAGCAACCCGCCCGATCCGCACCGCATGCGGGAGTGCACCCAGATCATCCTCGGCGAGATCGACCGGCTGAACAGCCTGATGGCGCAGCTGCTCGACCTCACCGGACCGCCACGCCTCGAGCGGCGCGGCGTCAACATCCACGAGATCATCGACCGCGTGATCGCGATCGAGGGCGCCGGACGCGGCGGACGGCTGAACTTCGTCCGCGCCTTCGACCCCAGCCTGCCGAACGTGCTCGGCGACGCCGGACGTCTCACGCAGGTGTTGCTCAACCTCGTGCGCAACGCGGTCGACGTGTCGCCCCCCGGCGGCACCATCACCATCACGACGCGCATGGAGACGTCGTACTACGTCGCCGGCGCGAACGGACGGGAGCAGTTCCTGTCGCTCGACGTGAGCGACCAGGGGCCCGGCATCGCGCCCGAGAACCTCGGGCGCATCTTCTCACCCTTCTTCACGACCAAGGATGGCGGGACCGGGCTCGGGCTGGCGATCAGCCAGCGCATCATCAGCGAGCACGGCGGCGTCCTGCGCGTCAAATCGGAGCCCGGCGTCGGGTCGATCTTCACCGTGACGCTTCCCGTCGACCGGGGCAGCAGCCATGCCTGAGAACAACGGAAACGCAACCGCACGCATCCTGGTGGCGGACGACGAGCGCTCGATCCGCTGGGTCTTGTCCGAAGCGTTGACCGCAGACGGCCACCAGGTCACCGAAGCATCGACCGGCAGCGAGGCGCTCGCGATCCTGAACCGCGGCGGCATCGACGTCGCCTTCCTCGACATCCGCATGCCGGACATGAACGGTCTCGACGTCGTCACCAAGGCGCGCGAGGCCGGCTGCCAGACGACGCTCGTCGTGATGACCGCGCAGACCACGATGGCGAACGCCGTCGAGGCGATGAAGCGCGGCGCCTACGACTACCTCACCAAGCCGTTCGACCTCGACGTCGTGCGGCTGCTGGTCCAGCGCGTCCTCGAGACGCGTCAGCTCTCGACCGAGGTGAGCGTCCTCAAGGGCGAGCTGCGCAAGCGCTACGAGGTCGGCGTCGACATCATCGGCCGCTCGCCGGCGATGCAGAACATCTACAAGCTGCTCGGCCGCGTCGCGAAGAGCGACGCGACGGTCCTCATCGAGGGCGAGAGCGGCACCGGCAAGGAGCTGATCGCGAAGGCGATCCACTACCACTCGCCGCGCTGGCAGGGACCGTTCGTCGCGCTCAACTGCTCCGCGATCCCGCGCGAGCTGCTCGAGAGCGAGCTCTTCGGCTACGAGCGCGGCGCCTTCACGGGCGCGATCGAGCGCCGCGCGGGCAAGTTCGAGCAGGCGGCAGGCGGCACGCTGTTCCTCGACGAGGTCGCCGACATGCCGCTCGAGCTGCAGGCGAAGCTGCTGCGCGTCCTGCAGGAGCGCGAGTTCTCGCGCGTCGGCGGACGCGAGAGCCTGCGCGCGGACTTGCGCATCGTCGCGGCGACCAACCAGGAGCTCGCGCGCGCCGTGCGCGCCGGACGCTTCCGCGAAGACCTCTACTTCCGGCTCAACGTCGTGCCGATCCACGTGCCGCCGCTGCGCGAGCGCAAGAGCGACATCCCCGAGCTGATCCGCTACTTCATCGCCAAGATCAACCGCGACCTCGGCACGGAGATGACGGGCATCGCGCCTGCGGCGGAAGCGATGCTGATGCAGTACAGCTGGCCGGGCAACGTCCGCGAGCTCGAGAACACGCTGGTGCGCGCCGCGGTGCTGGCGCCGGGTCGGACGCTCATGCCGAGCGACTTCCAGCTCGCCGAGACCACCGCGCCGCCGTCGAACGGCGACTCGCTCGCCGAGGTGGTGCGACGCCGCACGCGCAGCCAGTTCGAGGCGCACGGCGATCGCGACCCGGTCGACGTCTACGCGACGCTGCTGATGGAGTTCGAGCGCCCGCTGCTCGAGGCGACGCTCGAGCGCACCAACGGCAACCAGGTGCGCGCCGCGCAGATCCTCGGCATCAACCGCAACACGCTGCGCAAGAAGCTCAACCAGCTCGGTCTGTCGCCGCGTCGGGCTGCGAGCTGAAGAAGGCGTTCATCTCGGCGAGGATCGACGGCATCCCGGCGACCAGCACGCGCGGCGGCCCCGGGAGCGAGCCGACGAAGTCCTGCAGGTACGCCTTGCTCGTGTCGGCGCCGAGGACGACGACGAAGCCGCGGTCGTTCTCGCTGCGGATCAGGCGGCCGAACATCTGCTTGAACGCGACCACCGCGGGCTCGAGCGACAGCGCGCGGAAGTCGTCGCCGCCGCTCTCGCGAATGACGCGCGCGCGTCCCTGCTGCAGCGGATCGTTCGGCCGCGGGAACGGCAGCTTGTCGATCACGACGCAGGAGAGCGCGTCGCCCGGGACGTCGATGCCCTGCCAGAGCGAGCGCGTCCCGAGCAGCACGGCGCGCCGGCTCGCGGCGAACTGCTCGACGAGACGCGACGCGCCGCCGCCGCGTCGCTGCACGAGCACCGTGATCCCGTCGTCGCGCAGCAGCGGCTCGAGCCGCTCCGCGACGTCCGCGAGGCGATTGCGGCTGGTGAAGAGAACCAGCGTACGCCCGCCGAGGAGACGCGCGATGCTGGCGATCGCCTGCGCGCACTCCGCGGCGAAGCCGCTCGTGCGGTAGGTTCCCGCCTCCGCGAAGGCGAGCACCGAGCGCCCCGGGTAGTCGAACGGCGACGGGATGACGAGCTCCGGCAGGCGGCGCTCCTCCGGCAGCAGCTGCCAGCCGAGCTTCTCGAGCGTCGGCTTCGGGTTGCCGCCGACGCCGAGCGTCGCCGACACCGCGACCACCGTGCGCGCCGGCTCGAGCAGCCGCGCGTGGATCAGCTCCGCGACGTTGAGAGGTGTCGCGCGCACGCCCCAGTCGGTGCTCTCGCGGACCGGACGCGCCCAGGCCGAGTACACCGTCGCGTCGCGGGTCTGCTCGAAGAGATCGGCGAGCAGGCCCGTGCCGACCGCCGCGAGCGACGCGCCGAGCGTCGCCGCGCGGGCCGACACCGCGTCGTCGCGCGGCGCGCCGTCGCCGGTCTTCTCGCGGTAGCGGCCGGCGAGCCGCTCGACCTCCTCGCCGAGCATGGCGAGGGCGCTCGCCGCGTCGGTGATGCAGCGCGCGGCGTGCGACCACGTCGGGCTCTGCGCCGCGACCTCGGCCGACGGCACGAGCGTCTCGCCCTCGCCGCACAGCGGCACGAGCGCGCGTCCGGCCGCCTCGACCGCGAGCTCGCAGCGCCGCGCGAGATCGATCGCACGGCGCGCGGCGACGAGATCACCCGCGCCGGCCGCGAGCGCCGCGAGCAACCCTCCCCTGCCGCCGGCCGCGAGCTGCGACAGCCACTGACGCACGTCCCGCGCCGCGACCTCTTCGCGGAACGCGCGGTCGCCCTCGTGCGCGAGCTCGTGCGCCTCGTCGATGATCAGCCGCTCGATCGCGCCGTAGCGCGCCGGCCAGGTGAGCAGCAGCGAGTGGTTGATCGACACGATCGCCGCGTCGGCGAGCGCGTCGACGCGGCGCAGGTACCCGCACGGTCCGCCGGGCGCCTCGCGGCACGCGCGCTCGCTGCAGTCCGTCGAGCAGGCGATCACGTCACGGATGCCGCGCAGCGCCGGATCACGCGCGAGCAGCCAGCCGCCGAAGGCTTGCAGGTCGCGCTCCGGGCAGCGGTGGAAGTACGACGTCAAGTAGAGACGCGTCGCCGCCGGCAGATCCGGAAAGCCGAAGTCCGCCGGACGCGTCGCGAGATCGAGCGCTCGCGTCGTGCTGCCGTAGTTGGCGCGTCCCTTGAGCACGATCGCCGGCTGCGGCGGGATGCCGAGCACGGCCGCGATGCGCGGCAGCTCCTCGTCGACGACGCGCTCCTGCAGCGTCCGGTTGGCGGAGCTCACGACGACGCGCTCGTTGGTGTGCAGCGCGTGCAGCAGCCCGACGAGCGCGTAGGCGAGCGTCTTGCCGATGCCGGTCCCGGCTTCGGCGGCCAGCGCGCGGTCCTCGCGCAGCGCGACCAGGAGAGCGCGCGCGAGCTCGATCTGGCCGTCGCGCGCGCGGTAGCCGGGCACGTGTCGTCGCCAGCGGGCCTCGTCGGCGAGGAGCTGGGTGACGAAGTCCGCGCTGTACCACTCGGCGGGAATCCGGGTGCGACGCATCTCGGCGGGCTGCACCCGAAGCGTCGCTGCCCCGCCGTCGCGCAGCTCGTCCGGACGACTCGCGGCGGTCGCGCGCGGCACGCGCAGCAGGCGCGCCCACGGCCAGCTCGCCGATAGGTCCTGCAGGACCAGACGAAGCTCGGGATGCTCGCCGCGGGCGATCTCGGCCGCGAGGCGCGCCAGCACGGCGAGCGTGTCGAGCGCGTCGTCGAGCGCGCGGTGTCGCTTGGTGCGCCCGAGGAGGTCGCGCGCCAGCGTCTCGAGGCTGTGGCCCGCGAGCTCGGGTCGGAGGATGCAGGCGAGCTCGAGGGTGTCGAGGTACTCGCTGCTCCGGAGAAACCGCCCGAGGAAGCCACGCTCGAAGGCCGCGTTGTGCGCGACGATGGTCGCGTCGGCGACGAACGCCGCGAGCTCGCCCACGACCTGCGTCCACGGCGGCGCTCCGCGGAGGTCGTCGTGCGTGAGACCGGTCAGCGTCGTGGTCAGCGGTGGTAGCGGCGCGCCCGGATCGACGAAGCGATGAAACGTCGCGGGCGGCTCGCCGGGGGCGATGCGCACCGCGCCGACCTCGATCACCTGCGCCGTCTCCGGGTCGAGGCCGGTCGTCTCGAGGTCGACGACGGCGAACGGCCCGAGCGCGGAGGCCAGCATCGCGAGCTGGTCGGCGTCCGGCAGGCGCGCGAGCGGCTCGTCGTCGGCGGCGATCTTCGCGACGTCGTCCACGGCGGTCAGATCCTCTCGCTGCTCGCGTGCCGCGACGCAACCCGCGTCCGCAGGGCGTCGGCGGACAACCGCGTGTTGCACGGTGCAGCGACGCCGTTCGCCGCGGCGTCGCAGTGCAACGAACGCTTCGGGCTCGCGCGCTTGCGTGTCCGCGCTTTCGCGCAGGCACGGCGCGTGCAGAAGGCGCGGCTTGCGGCCTCCCCCACCGCAGCCACCGCGCCGTCGCCTCGGGCGGCGCCGAGCGACGCCGCCGCTCGGGCGCGGCGGCGTGGAGGGTGCTATGTCCCACGGAGTCAAGAAGAGGATACGTGCGCCCGGTGATTGGGGCCGGCCGGCGCTCCTCGCAGCGCTGCTGATCGCCCTCGTCCCGACCGGCGCGTACGGCAACCAGGCGTCGGCAGGCGTGCTGCTGCGACAGGCGCGCTACGCGATCGCGGAGGGCCGCACCGCCGACGCCGTCGCCAAGCTCCGCGAGGCGCGCGCGAAGGAGCCACGGACGCGTCGCGGGCTCGAGGCGGCGCTAATGCTCGCCGATCTCGAGCTGTCGCGAGGCAACGGCGCGACCGCCGACGAGGTGCTCGCGGCGGCGGAGCGCGACTTCGCCGCCGGGGAGGCTTCGGCGCAGGTCCTCCTCGCCCGCGGCTGGCTCGCGCTCGCGCGCGGCGACGGCGGCAACGCGGCGCGCCACTTCGGCCTGATTGCCTCGCGCACGAAC
This sequence comes from Candidatus Binatia bacterium, assembly GCA_036563615.1. NCBI lineage: Bacteria > Candidatus Binatota > Binatia (SeqCode) > Binatia bacterium. The sequence goes on along the minus strand of DATCMB010000022.1, from coordinate 109,495 downwards.
GAGCGCTTCGTGAACGAGCTCGGCGTGCTCGGGCTCGCGTGGTCGCGCCTGATCGCGCAGGGCGACGCGACCGAGGTTCCGACCGAGCTGCGAGCGCTCGTGACGCGCGGCTCGGAGCCGATGCTCCGGGTCGCCGCCGGGCTCACGCTCGCCCGCGCCCACGCGGCGCGCGGCGAGCACAAGCAGGAGCTGCGCTGGCTGCGCGCGCTGCGTCGCCTGGTCCGCGGCTCGACGTTCGGCGACGACGTCGAGCTCGCGATCGGGCTCGCGCAGATCGACGCCGGAGCGCCGATCGCGGCCCGCAAGACGCTCGAGCGTCTCGCCCAGAAGACGCCGTCGACGTCCGCGGTCGACGGCGCGTCGACGGTGCGGCTGATCGACCTGCGGCTTCCACCGCAGGAGTTCGTCGCCCGTCTCGCGCGCCTCTACGCGGGCCGCACCGACAAGACGACGGGGGTCCTCGCCTTCCTGGTGAGAGCGCTCGATCGGCCGGCCGCAGCGGACGCGCAGACCGCGCTCGGCATGGCCAACGCCGCGATCGCGGCGAGAAAGGGGGCTTGAGATGCGCGCTCGAAGCACATTCTTGGCTCGCGCGCTCGGCGTGCTGTCGGCCGCGCTGCTCGTCGGTGCGCTGGGGACGGCGCGCGAGGCGTCGGCGGCGGGCTGCGGCTGTCCGGCGAACGGCATCCCGATCATCCAGTCGGTGAAGATGCGCGGCAACGACCTGCTCGAGCTGCGCGGCGCCTGCGCTCCCCGCAACGCCCCGGTCGAGCTCGCGGCCTCGCAGCAGCACCTCAAGCGCCTGAAGGTCTGCCCGCCCGACTGTCCGTCAGGCAACAATTATTCGTACTGCATCAATCAGTGTCGCTGGACGACGATCGCGCGCACGCGTTCCGACGGCGCGGGTCGCTTCGTCTTCCGGAACATCGACTCCGAGTACGCGCTGCAGCTCATCGCGACGCTGCCCAGCCGGCCGGACGGCCTCGACGGCATCTACACGGCGCTGCGGCTGCGCAGCCAGGGTCCGAAGGGCAAGTGGTCACCGTGGGTCAACGAGCCCTTCCTCGAAGCGTTCAACGTGAGCTGGCCGGGATACGAGGGCGGCTTCGCCTACGTCGAGGGCCGCGTCTCCGGTGCGACGCACATGCACGTCACCATCGCCGACGGGCCGGACGACGGCGACGATCCTTCGATCGCGCTCGACGTCGACGAGGACACGCCGAACTTCTGGCTCAAGGACCACAGCGGCGGGGTCGTCGAGTACACGCGCTACGGGATCTGCGATCCTTCGCAGGGCTGCCCTTCGCACTGGCACATCGTGCAGTCGCCCTCGATCTCGGTCGCGAGCCCACCGCTCGGCCGCGGCGCCGAGTTCCCGTGGGTGCTCGGGATGATCACCGCGTCGCGTCCCGGCGCGATGTTCATCGCGACGAGCATCATGGGGCCGCGTGACATCCCGGACGTGAGCGTCCACGCCGGCGTCGACGTCGACATCGACTTCGGCCTCGGCTTCTCGTTCTTCAGCCTCTTCTAGGATGGTTCCCGAGCTTCATCTCTACGGTCGCGCCTGGGGTGCCGCGGCGATCGCCTGGATCGCCTGCGGCACCCTCCTCCTCGTCCGCAGGACGCGAGAGCGAGGCGGCGCGTCCCGGCTACGGATCGTCGCGCTGCTCGTCGCTACCGTCGTCGCGGCCGTGATCGGCGCGCGCCTGCACTGGGCTGCCGCCGCGCCCGAGCTGCTGCTCGAGGATCCGAGCTTGCTGCTGCCGGGCACGGGCGTCGAAGGTGCGGGACTGCGCATCACCGGCGGCTTGCTCGCGAGCCTCGGCGTGCTGCTCGTCTTCGGCCCGCGCGCGCTCGGACGATGCTTGACGCGGGCCGAGCTGCTCGACGCGGTCGTGCCGCTCGCGGGCGTCGCGATCTTCGTCGGGCGGCTCGGCTGCTTCGCGGACGGGTGCTGCTTCGGCGTCCCCTCGCTGCTGCCGTGGGCGGTCTCGTTTCCACCCGGCAGCCCGGCGTACTGGAGCCACGTCGCGCAGGGTCTGATCGCGGACGACGGCCGACGCTCGCTGGCCGTGCACCCGCTGCAGCTCTACCTCGGCCTCGCGGGGCTCGTGGCGTTCATCGTGAGCATTTGGGCGGCGCGGCGCGCGACCCGTCCGGGTCGGGCGACGCTCGTCTTCGTCGCGTGCATGGCCGCGCTGCGCCCGCCGCTCGAGCTGCTGCGCGACACGAGCTTCGCGGAGGAGGTCCCGTACGAGACCGCGCTCAGCGTCGCCGTGCTCGCGGTCGTCCTCGTCCTCCTCGTCCGCCGGCGTCAGCGCCCCTTGGCAGAAGCGGCGGCGGTCTCGAGCCCGGGCTGAAGCGCGTCCTCGAGCCCGGGGATGCCGATCTTCTGGATCTCGCGCGCCGCCGTTCCCTCCTCGAAGCGCGGCAGCCGTCCGAGCTTGCGCCACACGCGGTACGAGAGCGCGCTCGACAGGACGCGGATCGGGTAGTCGCGCGGCAGCGCCTGGAGGTACGGCTGCACCTGCGCGAAGTTCCGCGCGCCGTAGGTGTCCATGATGGTACGCAGCCCGCCATTGTGCGGTCCGATGTTGTAGGCGAGCAGCGTCAAGAACAGGTCGCCGCGCATCTGCTTGCGGTAGAGGTCGAGCGTCGCCGCCGCGACGTAGGCGTTGTGTCGCTGGTTCCACGGATCGAGCGACTTGACGCCGAGCTTCTGCTTCGCGGCCTCCTCCGCCGCCTTGGGGACCGACGTGATCTGGAAGAGCCCCTTGCCGCCGTCGCGGCTGTCGCGCGGGTAGAAGCTCGACTCGGCGGCGGCGATCCCCATCATCAGCTCCGGATCGACGCCGAAGGCCGCAGCGGCCTGCTCGATGGTCGGCGCGTAGACCTCGGCACGCTCGAGGATCTTGCGCTGCGCCTCGAGGTCCATGCGGCGGTACGCCGCGAACACCTGGTGCTGCACGACGCGGACCTGCGTCGCGCGCTCGCCGGCGAGCAGCTCGCGCAGCTTGTAGAGCGCCCAGCCCGGGTCCGCGTACCACAGGACGAGCGCCAGGAGCGCGAGCAAGCTCCCGTTGAGCGTGTGGCGCCAGCCCGGGGTGCTCCGCCGGCGCAGCCGGTCGAGCGGAAGGATCGCCGCCGCAGCTGCGAGCATGACACCCGCCAGCGTAACGGCGAACGTCAGCGGCGTGCCGTCGAGCGCGACGCGGCCGAGGACCGCGAGGCCGAGCGTCGCGAGCAGCGCCGCGACCAGCGCGTGCTCGCCGATCCGGTACGCGAGCGGGGGAAAGGTCGCGCGCTTGCGCCGGCGTCGCCTCTGCGGTTGCGCGCCCCGCGGCCTGCGCGCCGCGGCGCTCGCCCGCATGTCGTCCCTGCTGACCGCTCGCAGCGCCACCACCCGTCCCTCGCCGGACGACGGCCGTGCGTCATGCCGATGGCCGGTCCGACGGCGAAGCTCGTACCGCGCGCGCGTCCGGCGGGCAAACGACGGCGTGCGCGCGGTTCCCCCTCAGCCACCCGCATCGGCCTGCGGGCAACCCGGCAGCGTCACCGTCACCGTCGTCCCGTGGCCCAGCCGGCTGTCGAAGCGCACCGACCCGGAATGCGCGTGCACGATGTGCTTGACGATCGACAGCCCGAGCCCCGTGCCGCCGCGCTCGCGGAGGCGCGCCTTGTCCACCCGGTAGAAGCGCTCGGCGAGGCGCGGCAGCTCGTCCGCCGGGATGCCGACACCGGTGTCCTCGATGGCGAGCTCGACCCGGGCGCCGCCCTCGATGCTGCGCGCGAGGACGCGCACGCGGCCGTCTTCAGGCGTGTACTTGATCGCGTTGTCGAGCAGGTTCGACACGACCTGCGCGAGCCGATCCGGATCCCCCTGCACGCGAAGCCCGTCCGGGACGCTCGTCTGCACGTCGATCCGCTTGCGACGTGCGGGCTCGCCGAGCAGCTCGACGACGTCGCGGACGATCGGCGCGACCTCGCTCGCGCGGACCCGCATGGGCATCTTGCCGAGCTCGAGGTCGCTCAGGATGAGGAGGTCGTCGATCAGCCGGCCGAGGCGCTCCGCGTGGCGGTCGATGATCGCGACGAAGTGCTGCGCCCGCTCGCGGTCGTCGAAGCCGCTCGAGAGCAGCGTCTCGGCGAAGCCCTTGATCGCGGTCAGCGGCGTGCGCAGCTCGTGCGACACGTTGGCGACGAAGTCCGTGCGCACGCGCTCGAGGCGCTTGGTCTCCGTGACGTCGTGGAACACGAGCACCCAGGCGCTCTGGTCGGCGGTCGGGCCGACGGCGACCCGCAGGTGGCGCTCGATCGCCCCGCGCAGCTCGACCTCGCGAAAGGTCGGCGTCCGGCTTGCCATCGCCTCGCGCACCACCGCGTTGAACTCGACGTCGCGCGTCAGGTCCCAGAGCCGCAGCCCGACGAGCGGACGCCCCGGCTCGAGCCCGAAGGTGGCAACGACCGGATCGTTGGCGCGCAGGATGGTGCCGTTGCGGTCGATGACGATGACGCCCTCGACCATCGCGGCGAGGATGGCCTCGAGGCGGTCGCGCTCGTTCTCGAGCCGGGCGATGTCGTCGCGCAGCTCGGATGCCATCTCGCCGAGCTCGATCGTCAGCGCGTCGAACGCGTCGGGAGCCCGCGTCGGCAGCGGCGGCGTGACGCGCTCGCCCGAGCGCACGCCCCGCGCCCACGCCGCGACCCGGCCGATGCGCCGCGCGCTGCCCGCAGCGACCAGCACCGCCGTCGCCGCGGCGGCAACGAGCGCCGCCACGACGCGCCAGAGGTCCGACGTGATCGGCAGCAGCGCCGCGGCGAGCCCGCCGACCAGCGCCGGCGCCAGCGCGCGGGCGACGGCCTTCGGCTCGATCCCGAAGCGCCGCTCCGCGCCCGTCCCCCGGGCCACCCGATCAGTTCCCCAGACGGCGCTCGTCGAACATGTAGCCGACGCCGCGCACGGTCACGATCAGCTCCGGCGACGAGTCGTCGCGCTCGATGCGACGACGCAGGCGGCGGATGTGGACGTCGATGGTTCGCGGCTCCACGTAGGTGTCCGGACCCCAGACGAGATCCAGCAGCTGTGCGCGCTCGTAGACCCGATTGGGGTGCTTGACGAAGAAGCGCAGCAGCTCGAACTCGCGCAGCGACAGCTCGACGCGCTTGCCGTCGAGGTAGACCTCGTAGGTGTCGAAGTCGATGCGCAGCCCGCCGCGCTCGTAGACCTCGTGCGGCGTCTCGGGCGGCGGGCTGTACGCGCGTCGCAGCAGCGCCTTGACGCGCGCGGTCAGCTCGCGCGGGCTGAACGGCTTGGTGACGTAGTCGTCGGCGCCGATCTCGAGGCCGACCACCTTGTCCGCTTCCGACGAGCGCGCCGTCAGGACGACGACCGGCACGCGCGACGTCGCCTCCTCGGCGCGGATCCGGCGGCACACCTCGAGGCCACCGAGGCCCGGCAGCATCAGGTCGAGGATGACCACGGCCGGACGCTCGCGCTTGACGAGCGCGAGGCCGAGCTCGCCGTCTCCCGCCTCGAGCACCGTGAAGCCCTCGGCTTCCAGATTGACGCGGACCAGCTCGCGGATGTCGCGCTCGTCCTCGATCACGAGCGCCTTGCGACGCTCGCCGCTCGCGGCGGCGGTGCGCTCTCCCGCTCGCGCCATCACGCCCGAACGCTCCCTGGCATGATCAGATCGACGTCGGCACGGACAGGTGCCGGATGCTCTTTCCCTTCACCATGAAGATCACCATCTCGGCGATGTTGGTGGCGTGGTCGGCGATGCGCTCGAGGTACTTCGAGACGAAGAGCTGTGCGGTGCCGGCCACGACCAGCGACGGATCGCGCGTCATGCGGGCGAGGAGATCGGCGAACATCTCGGCGTGCATGGCATCGATCGCGTCGTCCTCCTTGCACACCGAGAGCGCGAGCTCGGCGTCCTCGCGCACGAACGCGTCGAGGCTCTCGCGCAGCATCTTGCGCACGGTGTCCGCCATCCGCGGCAGGTCGACCTGGAGCTGGAACGGCGCCTCGCTGAGCTCGAGCGCGCGCTCGGAAATGTTGACCGCCATGTCGCCGATGCGCTCGAGGTCGGTGGTGATCTTGAGGCCCGTCGTGATCAAGCGCAGGTCGCGCGCCGCGGGCTGGTGCAGCGCCAGCAGACGCAGACACTCCTCGTCGATGTCGACGTCGTAGCGGTTGACCTCGTGGTCGCGCTCGATGGTGCGCTCGGCGAGCGTGCGGTCGGAGCTCGCCAGCGACGCGATGGCGTCGCCGATCTGGCGCTCGACCAGCCCGCCCATCTCGAGGATCAGCTTGCGCAGGTACGCGAGCTCTTCCTCGTATCGACGATCGGTGTGCACAGCCATGGGCGCTCCCTCGTTGCGTCGGCCGCGACGCGAAGCCAGAACGGCGTCTCGGTTCTGCTGCGCTGCGGTATCACGCCGCACGCGCCCCGGCGACTCGAGGGTCCGCATGCCGCCTCAGTGGGTCAGCAGGCGCTTGAGCCTTTGCTGGCCGCTCTCCGGCGCGACCGATGCCTCGAGGGCGCGCGCCGCCTCGTCGGCCGACAGGTCGAAGCGACGTTGCAGCCGTCGGATGTCCTTCAGGTCCTCGGGGTAGCGGCGGAGGTGCTCGACGAGGTCCTTCGGTCGTCCGGCGCTGCGGTCTCGGATCGTCATGGGTCGCCTCCTAGCGGCCGCAGATCGCCGCTCGGTTACCGGAACGTTACGGGCGTGTGAAATGAGCGCCGACCCCGCCGTCGTCGGACGCAGGAGGCTCGTCCTGCTCGAACGCGGCCAGAAGGCGCTCCGCGTACGCGTCGAGCGCGAACTCGCGCTCGACGTAGCGCCGTCCGCGCTCGCCCAGCGCGGTGCGCAGCTCGGGGTCGCGCGCCAGCCGACCGACGGCGGCGGCGAACTCCGCCGCGTCGCGCAGCCAGAGCCCGGCCCCGCTGCGTCGGCAGTGCTCGACCATCACCGCGCAGTCGGCGTGCACCAGCACCGGGGTCCGCGAGCCGAGCGCCTCGAGCAGCACGATGCCGAGGCTCTCGTACGGCGAAAGGTGGACGAGCGCCAGCGCGTCGCGCATCAAGCGCAACTTCTCGTCCTCGGCGACGAAGCCGCGAAGCTCGACGCCCGGCTGAGAAGGCACGGGCATCGCGAGCTCGCCGATCATCACGAGCCGCGGCGGCTTCGGCAGCGCGGCGCGCAGCGCCGCATACCAGCGCAGCAGCTGCGGGACGCCCTTCTGCACGTCGATGCGCCCCGCGTAGAGCAGGAACGGATCGGTGCCGGACGGGCGCGGCCCACGATCGGGCGGCAGCTCGATCCCGTAGCCGATGCGGCGCGCGCGGATCGGCGTGTCGGGATACAGGCGCGAGACCAGCGCGACCTCCGTGTCGGTCGAGCACAGCAGCCGCGCACGCGCGAGCCGGCGTCCGAACACCGGCAGGTAGGCCGGCGCCTCGTCGTGCAGCGTCGGCACGACGAACGCGCGCCCTTCGGGGACGGCGGCGAGACCGTCGTAGGTCGTCGGGTAGAGGTAGGTGACGAACAGCACGCGGTCGTACGGCGTGCGCCGCAGCCACTCGTGCAGCTCCGGCGCGTGCGGACCCTGACCGCGGATGAACGCCTCCTGCAGCGCGTCGGGCCAGCCGCGCACGCGCTCCGCGTGCGCCGCGCGCACCGGCTCCGGCAGCAGCGCGAACTCGCTCGACGTGAAGCCGTCGTGCAGCAGGCGGTTCAGCACCTGCCAGGCGTCCTCGCGGCCGCGGGCGACGGCGAAGCGGCGCACGGTGACGCCGTTCTCCCGGCTCGCGCCGGCGGGGTACGCCTCTCGCCACTGATGGTAGTCGCGCGCCGTCGTCGTCAGCACCTCGACCTCGTGCCGCCGGGCGAGGATTCCCGCCATCAGCGCGGCGTGGGTTTCGGCGCCGCCGAGGATGTCGGCGCCGTAGCGCTGGACGACGACCGCGATGCGCATCACGCGGCCTCGGCGCGCTCGAGCAGCGGCTCGACCGCGGCGAGAAACGCGCGCTCGACCGCCTCGTCGGAATGACGATCCGCGAAGCGCTCGGCCTGCGCGGCGACGAGCTTCTCGCGCAGCGCCGCGTCGCGCAGCACGCGGTCGATCGCGAGCGCGACGACGTCGTCCGAGGCGTCGCGCAGCACGGGCGCGTTCGGACCGAGCGTCTCCGCGACCGCCGCCTGCCACGTCGCCACGACCGGCACGCCGAGCCGTGCGGCCTCGACCAGCGGCACGCAGAAGCCCTCGTGCTCCGAGCAGCACAGCAGGAGTCGCGACGTCAAGTATGCGGCGTGCAGCTCCGCCGCGGTCAAGCTGCCGACCAGCTCGACGCTGCCGTCGAGCCCGAGCCGCTCGCGGTCGCGTCGCAAGAGCTCGAGCCACGCGCTCCAGCGACGGTCGTACGAGCCGACCAGACGCACGCGCAGACGTCGCTGGAAGAGCTCCGCGTACGTCGCCACGACGCGGAACATCCTGCGGTGTCCCTTGTTCGGCGCGAGCCGGCCGACGAAGAGCACGTCCGCGGGGAGAGCCGCCCAGCGTCGCAACGCCGCCTCGTCGGGCGGGGTGCGCGCGAGCTCTTCCGCCTGGTTGAACGGCGGCACGACCGCGATGCGCGCGCGGTCCGCGCCGAGGCGCACGAGCTCTCCCGCGTTCATCTCCGACGCCGCGATCCACGCGACCTGCGAATCGCGCGCGAGCTGCGCGCGCTGGCGCTCGCCGACCTGCGACGCGCGGACGAAGTCCGTGCTGACGTTCTCGAAGAAGGAGGCGGGCGTCACGTTGTGGTCGCGCACGATGCGCAGGCCGCGCGCGCGGCTCAGCAGCTGGAAGCCGTTGTCCCACTGCGTCGCCTGGTGGAAGATCACCGGCACGCCCTGCTGCAGCCAGTCGCGGGCCTGCACGGCGGGCTCGAAGCCCAGCGTGGGATCGCCACCGTCGGCGAACAGGCGCACGGTCCAGCCGCGGCGCACGAGCGCGCGCTGCATCCCGAGCACGTCGTTGCCGGTCGCGTCGCCGCGCACCAGCGAGGGCACCAGGATCGCGACCCGGCGCCGGGCCGCGCGCCTACGCCCAAGCCACGACCGCATAGTCCTGCGGCGCAAACAGCAGCGCGTTGAGGCGCGCGACGTTGCGCTGCTCCGCCTCGCCGGCTTCGGGCTCGAGGCGCACGTCCGGCTCGACCTCGCCGCCGTACACCAGCTCGCAGCGCGTGAAGCCCGCCTGCTCGGTGAGAAAGCGCAGCGTCAGCGGGTGCAGCGGCTGACGATGCGACGGATCGATGCTCCAGGCGCGCGAGAACGTGATCAGGCTCTGCACGTTCACCGTCTCGACGACGAGGCAGCCGCCGGGGCGCAGCTTGCGGCGCGCGAGGGCGAGCAGCCGCACGGTCTTCGCGAGCGGCAGGTGCTCGACCATCTGGAACGACACCACGCCGCCGAGCGAGCCGTCCGCGATCTCTTCGAGCGCATCGACCGCGTCGCCGAGACGGACGTCGAGCCCGCGCGCACGCGCCTCGTCGACCCGCTGCTGGTCGACCTCGATGCCGAAGGCCTCGACGCCGGCGTCGCGCAGCAGCTCGAGGAACTCGCCGCGACCGCAGCCGAGGTCGACCACCGGTCCGGCGGACGGCGTCGCGAAGTACTGCACGTAGCGCGCGAGCTGCGCGCGCACGTGCTCGCGCGAGCCGCGGAAGGCGTCCTCGAACGCGGCGTAGTCGAACGCCGCCTCCGTCGGGACCACGGCGCCGGTGCGCGCGATCGCCTCCTCGAGGACGAGCAGACGGCGCTCGATCCGTCCGAGGCGACGCTCGTTCGCCTCGAGGCGCCGGCCGAGGTCCTCGTCGAGCCCGGCGAACGCCTGTAGCACCGCGCGGTTGAACGCAGCTTGACGGTCGAGGATGGGCGTCAAGAGCCGACGCAGCACCCGCTTCACGAAGATCACCGCGCGACCGATCGACGCGCGGTGCGAGTGGAACTCGACGTTGCCGGGGTCGGCGAGCGCGCTCAGCGTGGCGAGGCGTCCGCCGTCGACCAGACGTGCGGTCACGCCCTCCACGGGCGCGTCGTCGCGAGGCTGCGCTTCGGCGATGGCGCGCAGAGCTGCGTTGCGGTCCTCTTCCGGGGGCAACGCGGTCGCGCCCAGCTTCCGCCGCATCTCCGCCGCATCGCGTCGCAGCTCCTCGATGAGCGCTTCGACGTCGACCTCGGGCGCGGGCATCGTGCGCGCTTCTATAGATCCGCTGACGAAGCGTCCAGGACGGCGAGCGCGTTCGTGTCGCGCGCTACGCCGAGATTGCAGGAAGTGCGGGGATGGGGCCCCCGTCCGAGACGCCGAACAAGGCGAGGTGCACGACCGGCGCCGCCACCAGGTCGGCGACCAGCACGGTCACGATCGCGCCGGGCCATGACGCGTCCACGGCGAGGCGCAGCGCCCACACCGACGCCGCGATGCGCCACAGCGCGAGCACGCCACGCACCGCGTCCGGAAAGCCGAGCAGCGCCCCGAGGAAGAGCAGACAGCTCGGCGCGAGCGCGAGCGAGAGCGGGCGCATGAGGCGCGTGTACGGCGCCCGCGGTCGATCGACGAGCAAGCGGACGAGCCACGCCGCCGCCGTGAAGAGGAAGAAGTGCACGATCACCTCGGCGACGCCGACGATGACGAGCAGACGGTAGACCGCGTACTCGCGCTCGCCGATCATTCCCCTCGCGACGCCCTCGGCTGCGTAGCCGAAGCCGTTCGACAGCGCGGCGAGGATGACGACGGCGAGACCGAGCCGGTTGTAGGTCGAGTCCTCGATGGCGCGCGTGTACAGCTCGCGATCGAATCGCAGCGCGCCGCCGATCAGCTTGATGAGGGCGCCAGGCCCGACGTTGCTCTCCACTTCTCGTGATCTCGGGCCGGCGGGGGGCAGCGTACGCACGGCCGCGAGAGCCGTCGTCGCTTGCCGGAAAACGCAACGTGCCGGCGTCGAGGTCTGCGCCTCGAGCGCCGGCACGGCGTTGCGGCCGGTCCGGCCCGCACGAGGCGGGCCGGACCTTCGTGGTGGGACTAGTTGAGCGGGACCAGCTCGACGCGCCGGTTCTGCGCGCGGCCGTCCGCGGTGTCGTTGCTCGCCACCGGGTTCGACTCACCGAAGCCCTTGGTCACGAGCCGGCTCGCCGCGATGCCCTGGCTGACCAGGTAGTTCTTCACGGTCTGAGCACGACGCTCGGAGAGACGCAGGTTGTACGCCTCGGTGCCGATCGAGTCGGTGTAGCCCTGGACCTCGACGCGGATGTCGGGGTTCTCCTTCAGGATGCGAGCCGCCTCGTCGAGGATCGGCTTGCCCTGCGGCTGCAGCGTCGCCTTGTCGAAGTCGAAGTGCACGCCACGGAGCACGATCTTCTTCTTGGCAACCGGAGCCGGCGGCGGCGGCGGAGGCGGCGGAGGCGGAGGCGGAACCTCTTCCTCGTCGCACAGCGCGTGGCCGATGAGCGCACCGAGGATGGCACCAGTCGCGATACCGATACCGATACCCGCGCCGCGATCCTCATCCTGCTTCTTGAACGGCGGATTCACGTTGTTCGCGATCGCGCCACCGGCCGTACCCAGCGCAGCCGCGCCGATGATCGCGCCGCCCACCGCGCACTTGCCCCACGGCTTGTGGGCCGAGCAGGCGCTCGCGAACGTTGCCAGGATCAACCCGGCAATCAACCTCCGATACATCAGACACCTCCTCTTTGTCCGTCCACGCCGCCTACCGAGCCGCCACGGCTCGAGCGGCTGTACCCCAGCATCGCGCCGAATATCGGGTCCGGCTGTCCCCCGTACGCCAAAACAAGGGACGTTTTTCTATACCTTTTCGCAATAGCGAAGCAAAGGGACGCTATTCCCTCGCCACTGTATCGACATCGGGAGAAGAACCAATAGCTTTCGCGAAAATTTGCGGGTTGCTCGCACGCGAAAGCCGACCTCTTCTCCGCCGTTCGCAAGGGTTAACGGCACTCCATCGAGACCACAAAAATGGCGCGACCCAAAACGGATCGCGCCATTTTTTCATCGCGCTCGCCCTAGGGGACGCGGCGCGTCGGGTCAGCTCGCGCCGCCCGCCGCCGCTTGCGCCGCAGCCTGGTTCTCCGCAGGTGCGGGAGCTGGCCGCTCCGGCGCGGACGAAGCCGGCGCGGACGCTTGCTGCGTCTGCGGGCCCGTGAAGCCGAGCGACATGATGTAGTCGCGCATCGCCAGGATCTGGAGATCCTCGTTGCCGTCGAAGACGTCCTCCGGGCCGCCCGGGTAGAACGACGGCATCTTGGTGCCCGGCATCAGCGCCGGCGGATCCTTGATCCAGGCGAGGATCCACTCGGGGTTCAGACGCTCGTGCGCGTAGGCGAGGTTCGGCGCCCACTGCTCCATGGGCCCCTCGGGCGTCTTGTCGCCGCGGACGTGGCACGACCAGCACGAGAAGTACTCGTCCGACATCAGCAGCTCGCCGACCTGGAGGAGCTCCGGCGTCGAGTCCTGGCGCGGATCGAAGAAGAAGTACGGCTGCGTCTGGTTGGCGACGGCGCTGAAGTACTCGATGACCTTCGTGGTCTCCTCGGCGCTCAGGTGGAAGGTCGGCATGCGCACCTTCAGCCAGAAGCGCAGCGGCTGCCGCGCGGGATCCTTGAGGAACGCGTACAGCCAGTCGGGCTGCACCTTCGCGCCCTCGCCGTTCAGGATCGGCGGCGCGCTCGTCGGGTTGTCCTCGTAGAGACGGCGAATGTAGCCACCACGGCCGTCGATCTCGTGACAGCCCATGCAGTTGTAGTTCTCGATGACCCAGCGTCCCTCTCGCACGCGCATCAGGCGCGGGTCGTTCTGCGGATCCTGGAAGCTCTTCGGCGGCATGCGCTCGGTGCGGCTCTGGAGCCAGACGCGGAGCGCCACGATGTCCTCGTCGGCGAGCTGGAAGTTCGGCATCAGCTGCTCGACGTGCTCGGTCGCGTAGATCCGCGGATTCTTGAGCTTGTAGAACGTCCAGTCGTTCCAGGTGCGCGGGATCTGCGGGTTGTTGCCGAAGAACAGCTCCTCGATCGGCTTCGCGCCGAAGGTCGACAGCTCGACGCCGATGCGGGACTCGTTCTCCATCCCGTTGATGACGTGGCAGCCGTAGCAGCCGTACTTGCGGACGAGAGCCTTGCCCTGCTCGACGAGCTCGGGATCCTCGAGCGTCGCCGACGTGACCTCACCCGGTTCGGCCGGCGGCGCGAGGCTCACCAGGTACGACGTGATCGCGCGCGCCTCGTCGTCCGTCAAGCGAAGATCGGGCATGCGCGAGTCGGGGTTGTAGCCGCGCGGGTCCTTGATCCACCAGTAGATGAAGCGCGCCGACTCCTTGCGCCCGACGTTCTGCAGATTCGGCCCCCAGTCCTTCGTCGCGCCGAGCGGGGTCGCGACTTCGTCGGGCGCGATCGCGTGGCAGGCACGACACCCAACGGAGTCGAACAGCTCCTTGCCCCTCGCGACGAGCTCCGGATCGTCGGGCGAGATGCCGCCGGGATCGGGACGCGCGTCCAGCCATGCGTCTCCGTCCGCCTTGCTCGAGGTCCAGATGTACGCGGCGACCGCCTTCGACTGCTCCTCGGTGAATCCGAAGCTCGGCATCTTGGTACGCGGGCGGAACGCGTACGGATCGCGGATCCAGTCGACCATCCACTGCGGGTCGACCTTCGCGGCGACCCGCTGCAGGTTCGGGCCGACCGGGGGCAGCGATTCGTAGCCCTCGACCAGGTGGCAGCCGTGGCAGCCGAGCTGCTCGAACAGATACTCGCCACGGCGCAGCGTCGCGGCCTCCGGGAAGAGTGACACGTCGACGTGGCAGTTGAGGCAGCGCGACTGCTGCTCGGGACCCGTGAGCAGCGGGTGCTCCCAGAACTTCACGTAGCCGTGCGCCTGCTGCGGCGAGTTCAAGGCGACGCCCTGCCCTTCGTGGCACGGCGTGCAGCCGAACTTCTCCGGCGGATGCTTGATGAGCAGCGGGTCGCGCTTCGGGTGCGTCTTCAGCGGATGGGGCTCATCCTCGAACCCGGCCTTGTCGATCGCCATGTGGCACGACGTGCAGCGGTCGACGCGCGCCACCGGCTCCTCGAAGTTGTTGATGTCGAAGTCGGGGAGAACGATCTGCTGGATCGCGGGAATGCGCGACACCGGCACCGGACCGAGCATCGACTTCATGCCGTCGAGCTTGTTCGCGATGCGGATGCGCTCCTCCTCGAGCGCCGCGAGCTTCTTCTCGAGGGTCTCGACCGGCGCGCGCAGCTCGTCGACCTCGGCCTGGTACTTCGCGACGACCTGCTGCGCGGCGCGCCACTTCGCCTCGAGCTCCTGCTTCTCCTTCTCGAGCTCGTCGCGCCGCCGACGCTTGGCTTCGACGTCCCCGCCGGCCTCGAGCGCGTGGTCGTACTCGTACCACGCCTCCTCGAGCTCGCTCTTGACGAAGCGAACCTGAAGGTCGGCGTCCTGCTCCTCCATGATCGCCGCCTGGAGCTTCTGCTGCGCGGCGGCGAGCTGCTGCGCGGTCTCGCCGGTTTCGAGCTTCGCCTGAGCCTCCGCGAGCTGCTTCTTCAGCTCCTGGTACTGCGCGTCGGACTCGAGCTTCGCGTGCTCGGCGTCGAGCGCTTGCTTCTCGCGCTGCTCCTCCAGGGCGAAGAACTGACGCTGGTACATCTTCCAGGGGCGGCGGAAGAAGGTGTCGTCGAGGATCGCCCAGACGGCGCCGACGACGAGCAGGACGGCCCCCAGCAACCAGATGACGGCGTAGCTTCGCTTCTCTTCGTCGGAACTCAGGTCTCGTCTTGCCATTGGTCCCCGCGCGGCCGGCTCGACTCAGGCCGGACCACGGCCCTCGATCACACGCCCCAGGAGGAAAATCACCGAGCCGACGATCAGCATCTTGAGCTCGAACCGCAGCCCGCCTTCGTGGGTCAAGCCATAGACCAACCCGAATCCCACGGTGCTGATGCCCATCAGCTGCAGCAGCTTGGCAGAGAGAAATCTCACGAAGCTAGATGTTGATCCACGGAGTTTCCATCACGTACTTGATGTTGAACATGTGACGCATCAGCATCTTGATGAGCACGGCCAGCATGTTCAGGAACAGGAATGACGTGATGAAGAATCGCGCCATCCCCCACCGCTTCATGAACTCCTGCCCCTTGAGCCACACGACCCAGGCGTACATCGCGATCGTGCCGATGACGAAGTACAGCACGACCACCACGCCGCCGAAGACCGCCGACCAGAAGTAGTCGCGCAGGCCGAGCAGGTACGGGAGGTTGACGCTGGTCAGCGCCTCGACCTTGTGCGGGTCCCACTTCTCCCACGGCCAGAACCAGTTCCAGCCCGGACCGCGCAGCAGCGTCCCGATGATGATCAGCGACACCCACAAGATGTGGAAGCCGAAGATGAAGGTGAGGATCTCCCACTTGCGGTCGCGGAAGCAGTAGTAGCCGTTCCCCTTCGGGTTGATGTCGATGTACGGGATCACCATCAGCCCGACGATGATGAGGGTCGGCAGCACGACTCCGGCGTGCCACGGGTCGAAGAAGACGAGCATCTCCTGAAGGCCGAGGAAGTACCACGGCGCCTTCGACGGGTTGGGCGTGCGTGAGGGGTTCGCCGGCTCCTCGAGCGGGGCGTCGAGGAGCAACGCCCAGGCGATCATGCCGACCATCACCAGCACGGCGCAGAGGAACTCCGCGCGCACCAGGTGCGGCCAGGTGTGGACCTTGTCGTCCCCCGGGCCGACCGCCTTCTTGATCGAGACCTCGATCCGCTTGCCGGTCGGTTGAGCCGGCTTCGTCGCTGCAGCGCTTGTTGCCATCTTCAGGGCTCCGTCGGCGCGCTCAGAGGTCGCGTGGCTTCGCCAGGACGTACAACGCCCAGATCATCACGCAGAACAGGATGGGCAGAACCATCACGCGCATTGCTGGTCCCTCCCGTTGCCTCCCTCAAAGTGCGGGGCCCGAGAAGCCGTCGCGTCGGATGCGCCAGAAGTGCACGGCCAGGAACAAGCTCGTGACCAGCGGGATGAACACGCAGTGCAGGATGTAGAACCTCAGCAGCGTGTGCGGTCCGACCTCGCCGCCGCCGAACAGGAAGGCGCGCACGTCGTAGATCGCGTTGACGCCGACCATCTCGCCGAACGGACCTTCGTGCCCGAGCAGCGGCGTCGCACGGCCCATGTTCGATCCCACGGTGACCGCCCAGATCGCGAGCTGGTCCCAGGGCAGCAGGTAGCCGGTGAAGCTCAGGAGCAGCGTCAGCACGAGCAGGATGACGCCGACCACCCAGTTGAACTCGCGCGGCGGCTTGTACGACCCCGTCAAGAAGACGCGGAACATGTGCAGCCACACGGCGATCACCATGCCGTGGGCCGCCCAGCGGTGCATGTTCCGCATCAGCATCCCGAACGGCATGTCGAACTCGAGGTACTTCATGTCCGCGTACGCGTACTGCGCGACCGGACGGTAGTAGAACATCAGGTACACGCCGGTGACGACCGTGATGAGGAACATCAGGAAGGTGATGCCACCCATGCACCACGTGAAGCGCATGCGCGTCGCGTGGCGGCGCACCTTCGAGGGATGCAGGTGCAGCCACACGTTGCCGGACACCATCAAGATGCGGTTGCGCGGCGTGTCGTCGTAGCCGTGGCGGAAGATCGACTGCCACACCTGCGACTCGGTGATCTGCTGCTTGACGTCTGTCCACCAACTCACGGGTGCTCCCCCCTGAATCGTGCTCTACGCGTCGCTCGGACGCGCTTCGCGCCCCGTGCACACGGCGCCGATCAAGCCTTCACGAACGAACCCGGCTTACCCCACTGCCCCTTCTCGAAGAGGAACTTGACGCCCTTGTCGACCACCAGCTGGCCGTCGTCCGCGAGCGTGATCTTGACCCTCTCGAGTGGCCGCGGCGCCGGACCCTCGAAGTTGATGCCGCTCTTGTAGAAGCCGCTGCCGTGGCACGGACACTTGAACTTGGACTCGGCGAGCAGCCAGCGCGGCGTGCAGCCGAGGTGCGTGCACTTGGCGAACAGCGCGTAGAAGCCCTCCTCGTCGCGGACGATCCACACGCGGTAGTCCTTCTTGAACTTCTCGCTCACCTCGCCGACGGCGAAGTCGCGCGGATAGCCCGCCTTGAAGGTCGTCGGCGGAAGGAAGAGGACGCGTGGGAACGCGGAACGGATCGCCGCGAGGATGGTGGTCAGCGAGAACGCCCCGAAGAGCACCCAGCCGAACCGGCCGATGATGTCCCGCCGCGACCAGAGGCCGCCGAGCGCTGCCTTCTCGCGCTCGCGCTTGGCGCGCTCTCGACGCTGCTCCTCGCGCCGTTGCTGCTCGAGCGCGAGCCGTTCGTTCGCCTCATTCTTCGCTAGTGCGTCAGTCGCCATCGAGTGTCCGTTGCCTCGTTTGAGAGCGATCCGCCTTCGCGAGCGGGCGGTCGAAGCCGGCCATACCTAGTCCCGTGCGCCGAGGCGCTCCAAATGAAAATCCCTTTGATCGTTACATAAGAGTGTCTGTTACTGCTGACCACCGGCGCTCCAGCGGTCGCGCGCGCTGCGCGCGACGGCCGCGATGACACCCACGATGCAGGTCAACACGCCGAGCCCGAGCAACGCGACCCCGAGCGGCGTGAAGATGAAGGTCAGGACGGAGCCGGTGAGCAAGAGGGGGATGCCGAAGGCGAACGGGTTGAGCGGTCCGGGGACGCCCGCAGCCGCCGCCGCGGCCGTGCTCGGCGACGGCCCCTGCGTCTCGACCTCGTCGCGAAGGAGGTCGATCGCGTAGTCGCGCCTCACGAGACGACCCTCGGCTTCCGCCTCGTTGATCGCCTCGGCTAGCTCGCGCGTGAGCTGGTCGATCCGTGCGTCGACCTCGTCGCCGCCCTTGCGCTCGATGACGTCTCCTCGCCCGCCGACTCGGCGGTGTCCGGCGTTTCCTTCTCGCGGTCGGCGCATTAGAGCAGCGAATATCGATTGTCAACGCGGGACGCGCCCGCCGTGCGTCAAGGAGTTCCCGAGGCGGGCCGCGATCGCGTCGAGCTCCTGGAACTGCGGGCCGCGCCGCACCACGCGGTCGCGGTCCCGCTCGCCCTTCCCCGCCTCGCGCTCGAGGCAGCCGATCTCGACGAGGCGCGAGATCGCGTTGCCGAAGGTGACCGTCGTCGCCGCCTCGGGCTTTCGCACCTCGCCCAGCAGCAGCGCGGCCTCGAAGCTCTTCGACATCTGGCTGATGAGCTGCGACTCGCTGCGCGGCTCGCCGTCGAGCTGGAGCGCGGTGCGCGCCGCGATCCAGTACGCCTCGCGGAAATTCTCGAGGATCCCGACCAGCGAGTTGACGAGCGGCACCGGACGGCGATCGCCGTCGAAGCTCGCGCCGTGCGCGCGGAAGTAGTCGAGCAGCCTCCCCGCCTCGGCGGCGACGTTCTCACGCTCGGGCAGCGCGAACTCCCAGCGCAGCATGTTGAGCCACCACCACAGATCTTCCTTGAGCTCCGCGCGCGGCACGGAGCGCACGTACGCGTGCGCGAGCAGCGACGGCAGCAGGAAGAAGTGGATGGTGTTGTTCTTGTAGAAGTCGAGGACCTTGCGCTTGTTCGGCGGCACGACGAGGAGCCGCGTGCCGTTGTCCTCGCGGACCTCCGTCAGCCCCGACGACGCGAGGAACGCGACGATCTCGTTGAAGTTCGCCTGCCCGAGGTTGCGCTCGAGCGACGGCGTGAACGCGGTGCCGCGCCAGCGCAGCAGCTCGGCGAGCGTCCGCGCCGCGACGACGAAGTCGTCGAAGCGGACCGCGCCCTTCTCGCTCGACAGGAGCACCGTCGCGGACAGCGAGGTCGCGCCCACGACGGCGACCTCGTTCACCTCGTGCAGGATCCGGAAGCCGAGCTTCTGCACGAAGCGCCGCTGCTCCTCCTGCACGTCCGGGTTGTCGGCGTTCTCGACGAAGCGGCGCATGCGGTCTTCGCCGAGCGTCTCGCGCAACGACATCGGCTCCGCGAAGCTCACGTAGACCGTGCCGTGCCGCTGCTTGAGGACGCTGCGCGCCTTGATCAGCGCGCCGAACGACTCCTTCTGCTTCTTCTGCCCCGACAGCTCGGCGTCGTACGCGCTCTCCTCCGCGATGCGTCCGTAGTGGATCGAAACCGGCACGAGGTAGAGATCGCGCCGCGCGCCCTGCAGGAAGGCGCGCACGATGCCGCCGAGCATGCCGAGCTTCGGCGTGAGGATCTTGCCCGTCCGGCTTCGTCCGCCCTCGATGAAGAACTCGAGCGTGTAGCCCTGACGGATCATCGTCGTCAGGTAGCGGTGGAAGACGAGCTTGTAGAGCTCGTTGTTGTCGAACGAGCGCCGGATGAAGAACGCGCCCGAGCCGCGCAGCAGCCAGCTCACCGGCCAGAACGACAGATTGATCCCCGCGGCGATGTGCGGCGGCGACAGGAAGTG
Source organism: Candidatus Binatia bacterium (assembly GCA_036563615.1). Classification (NCBI taxonomy): domain Bacteria; phylum Candidatus Binatota; class Binatia (SeqCode); species Binatia bacterium. The sequence continues at coordinate 89,996 of DATCMB010000022.1, read as the reverse complement.
CTCGCGGAAGATGTACGAGAGCACCATGTAGTCGAAGTGGCTGCGGTGACAGGGCACCAGCACCACCGGGTGCTGCTTGACGCACTCGACCACGCGCTCGAGACCGCGCACCTCGACGCCGCTGAACGTCCGCTTCCAGACCTGGTGGAAGAGCGCCTCGATGATCGCGAACGCCAGGCCGTTGAAGTTCGCGGCCATCTCCCAGAAGTAGCCGCGCGCCTCGCGCATGACGCGACGCTCGGGCACGTTGCGCTCGCGTGCGATGCGCGCCACCGTCGCCGCGACCTCGCGCCCCTCGAAGACGCGCTCGGCGATCACCTCGCGCGGCAGCAGCAGCGGGCCCCACACGGCGCGCTCCTCCTGCGCCAGCTCCCGCTGCAGCGAGTTGTTGAGACGCCGCGCGAGTCGCGCCTCGCTGAGCGAACGATGGCTCGAGAGGAAGCTCGACAGGTTGATGACGCGCCCGACGTTGAACAGCAGATCCTCCCGGTTGAAGCGGTACGTGAGAAGCTTCTTCAGGTCGCTCGGCGCGTCGTGCACGCTGTACGCGAACGCCGACAGGCGTCCCTCCTGACGGCGGAACACGCGCCCGCGGAAGAACGACACCGGCACGAGGAAGACGGGACGGTCGCTGCGCCGCGCGCGCCGCACGATCTCCTGCAGGAACTCCGCTCCGGGACGCGCCGCCGCGAGCCGCGAGCGCCGGTTCGACAGCAGCCGCGGGCTGCGCGCCCGCAGGAACAGCAGCACCGGCTCGCCGTGCTCGATGAGGTCGCCCGCGAGAACGGCGTTGCTGCCGCGCTGCGCCTTCCGGGCGAACAGCTTCCGCGGCGCCGCGAGCGCGCGCCCCAGGCGTCGCAGCATCTCGCGCAGCGAGACGAACCACCACGACGACACCCCGTTCGCGAAGCGCGCGAGCGGAAGGCCCTCGCGAATCATCAGCCAGTTGATCAGGCAGTAGTCGAGCAGCGAGCGGTTGCGCAGGACGTAGACGATCGTCCCACGCGCGGCGAGCTGGCGGACCTGGCTCACGCCGTTCGCGTCGACGTGCACGTGCTCGGTCAAGCCGGACGCGACCAGCCGCTGCAGCCAGCCGAAGCGTTCGGTCATCGCCGAGGGATGTCGCTCGTCCGCCATCAAGCAAAACCCTTCCTGGTCGTGGCGACGTCGATCGTGGTCGCGAGATCGAGCATGTGGTGCGGGTAACGCTTCGTCGTCATCCGAGCCAGGTTGCACTGGCCGCGGCCAGCGGAGCAAGCGGTCCATGGGACGATGGTACGCGCGCGCCCGGCGCAGTCCACGTTCGTGGCGCCGCGGCGACGGTGCCGCGACGGTCGTGATGCGTGTCCGGTGCAGACCCGACTCATGGTGGTTGCGCCCTGTTTCCGGGCGACCGAGCCGCCCGGTGCTGCTTGACGGCGCGCTGCGTCGAGCTCCACGTCACTTAAGCGGATCCCGACGCTTCTGTACAACCACCCGCATGAGCGTGTCGGCAGGCGACGGCGCCACCGAGCTCGTGGCGGGCGCGGAGCACGCCGGGCGACGGCTCGACGACGTGCTGGCGGAAGCTCTCGGCGTCGGCCGGCGCACCGCGGTGCGTCTCGTCGAGCGCACGCGCGTCAACGGACGACGCGCAAGCAAAGGCGAGCGCCTGCGCGCGGGCGATCGCGTGGTCGTGCAGGCCGCGCCGGGGCCGGCCGCGTCCGAAACGAGCCTCGAGGTCGTGCTCGACGGCGAGGACGTGCTCGTGGTCGCCAAACCGGCCGGTCTGCCGACGGTCGCGCTACGCGGCGCGGCGGGCGACAGCCTCGCGGCGCGGATCGCGGCGCGCTTTCCGGAGTGCGCCGCGATCGGCCAGCCCGGCGAGTCGGGGCTCGTGCACCGGCTCGACACCGGCACGTCGGGCTTGCTGCTGGTCGCGCGCACGGCGGAGGCGTACGCCAATCTCCGCGCGCAGTTCCGCGAGCACCGCGTCGAGAAGCAGTACCTCGCGCTGGTCGCCGGACGCCTCACCGACGAGGTGCGCATCGCGACGCCGATCGGTCAGCACCGGCGCAGTCGGACGCGGATGCGCACGGTCGCGCCCGGCATGCCGAGCGAGCGCTACACGCCGCGTCCCGCGACGACCGACGTCGTGCCGTTGCGCGTCTTCGCCGACGCGACGCTCGTCCGCGCGACGACGTGCAGCGGCGTGCGTCACCAGATCCGCGTGCACCTCGCGAGCATCGGACACCCGCTGGTCAACGACACGACCTACGGCGGCCCGACGCTCGCCGCCCTGCCCGGCTTCGTGCTGCACGCGTCGGCGCTGCGCTGGCACGACGTGCGCACCGGGAGCGAGCGCTGGCTCGAGCTGCCGCTGCCGGCGACGGTCGAGTCGGCGCTCGCGCAGCTCGAGCCCGATGTCCGCGACGCGCGTCGTGCGGACCCACGCCCTCACGGCGCTCGGTGATTCAGCGCGCTCGGTGGCTCACTCCGCTCGGAGACTCACTGCGCGCGGTGAACAGACCGCCTGCTAGGCGGCGCGGCCGCCCTTCGACTCCTTGCCGTTGTCGCCCTTGGTCTTGGCGCAGCCGCCGCAGACGTTCTTGACGTTCTCCGGATCCTCGATCAGCCCCTCGTCGAGGTTGTGGCAGACCTTCTTGCAGACCGCGCACACGAAGTAGATGCCCTCGACGGTCTTGTCGATGCGCTCGCGGTTCAGGATCCGGCCGCGCAGCTTGTCGATGCGGATTCCGAGCAGCTCCTCGTACTGCCGCTTGATCTTGCGGCGTCCGACCTCGTCCTTGGGAAGATCCTCCTCGTCTCCCCGAGGGCGCTCCTCCTCGTCGAAGATGCTGAAGCCCTTCTTCGGCGCCTTGGCCTTCGCCGTCGACTTCTTCTTGGTGGTACGAGGCATCGCCCGTCCTTCTATGCCAACGAGGGGACCGACGCCCCTCGGCCGCCCATGGGCAGAGCCTCCGAGGCCCCCCACGTCATCGCCGTGCCGTGACGTCCGGCACGCTTGTCGACTCGTCGCATCTCGCGCAGTTCCACGCCGGCTGCGAGCTCGCGCTCGTGCCCGCGAGCGCGGTAGGAACGGCTCGATCTTCGGGATTCGACCACGGGAAATCAAGGTGGCGTTGACCTGCCTGCTCTGGTACCCGCGGTGCAGTGCGAGTCTGCCTCAACCCACAGGGTCGCGAGCTTCAGATCGACGGCGTCGCGCGTGTGGGCGACCTCCTGCGCCGCCTGGACATCCTGCCCGGCACGGTGCTCGTCATTCGCGGCGACCGGCTGCTCACCGAGGACGCGCCGCTTTCGCCGGAGGACGACATCGAGCTGCGCTCGGTGGTGAGCGGCGGCTGATGGTCGAGGTGTTGCCGTGAAGTGCACGCGCTGTCGACAGCCGGCCGAGGTCAAGCTGCGCGCGCACAACTCGGCGTTCTGCCGGCCGTGCTTCCTGTTCTTCTTCCAGCGTCGCGTCACGCGCGCGATCGAGCACGAGAAGATGTTCGACCGCTCGTCGCGCGTGCTGGTTGCGGTGTCGGGCGGCAAGGACAGCCTCGCACTCTGGGACGTGCTGGCCAACGAAGGCTACCAGACCGTCGGCTTCCACCTCGCGCTCGGCATCGGCGGCTACTCGCAGCGCTCGCGCGAGCGCACCGAGAAGTTCGCCGCGGAGCGCGGTCTCGAGCTGCACGTGCACTCGCTCGCCGACGAAGGGCTCGCCATCCCGGACATCGTCTCGGCGACGCGTCGTCCGGCGTGCTCGGCGTGCGGCACGTTCAAGCGTCACTACTTCGATGCCGCGGCGCTCGAGCTCGGCTGCAACGTGATCGCGACCGGGCACAACCTCGACGACGAGGCGGCCCGCCTGCTCGGCAACGTCCTGCACTGGCAAGTCGACCACCTGGCGCGGCAGAAGCCGGTCATGCAGCCGCGGCACGAAAAGTTCGTCCGCAAGGTCAAGCCTTTGTACTTGACGAGCGAGTTCGAGACCGCGACCTACGCCTTCATGCGCGGCATCGACTACGTGGTCGAGGAGTGCCCGAACGCGGTGGGCGCGACGCAGCTCACTTACAAGAGCGTGCTCGATCGGCTCGAAGACGTCTCGCCGGGGACGAAGGTCGGCTTCGTGCGGGACTTCGTCGCGCGCGCGAGCGACGCGTTCGCCCGCGAGGAAGGCGATCGCGCGGCGCGCACCTGCGAAGGCTGCGGCATGCCGTCGTTCGGCACGCTGTGCTCGTTCTGCTCGCTGCGTGCGGAGGTCGACCGCAAGCTCGCCGCCCGCGCCAAGCCGGCTCCGGCGGCGCCCGAGGGATGAGCGAGGAGACGGCGCCGACCGGCGCCCCGCCCCCGGAGGACGCGACCGATCTCGGCGCTCCGCTCGCGGCCGGCGAATCGGTGCTGCTGATCGACCCGAAGGGTCGCGAGTATCTGCGCGAGCTGCGTCCCGGACGGCGCTACTCGCTGCACGCCGGCGTCGTCGACGCCGACGCGCTCATCGGACGTCCCGCTGGCCTGCGCATCCGCTCGTCGCTCGGTCAGCCGTTCCTGGTGCTGCGGCCGACCTACGCGCGGCTGATCCCGAACCTCCCGCGTCAGGCGCAGGTCATCTATCCGAAGGATGCCGCGTCGATCCTGATGTACGGCGACGTATACCCCGGCGCGCGCGTCATCGAGAGCGGCGTCGGGCCCGGCGCCCTGACGCTCGCGCTGCTGCGCGCGATCGGCCCGCACGGCCACCTCACCTCGATCGAGCGTCGCGAGGACCACATCCAGATGGCGAGCGACAACGTGCGGCGCTTCCACGGCGAGGCTCCGAACTGGACGACGATCCTCGCCGACGCGGCGGACGCCCTACCCGGCCTGCGCGCGGACCGGGTGATCCTCGATCTGCCCGAGCCCGGTCCGGTGCTCGCCGGCGCGGCACAGGCGCTGCGGCCGGGCGGCATCCTCGTGGTCTACGTCCCGACGACCGTTCAGGTCGACCAGGTCGGCGCGGCGCTGCGGGCGGAGCCCCGCTTCGCGCTGGTCGAGACCTTCGAAACCTTGCAGCGCTACTGGCACGTTGCACCGAATTCCGTCCGCCCGGAGCACCGCATGGTGGCCCATACCGGGTTCATCATGACCGCCGCACGGGTGGTCGACTGAATTTCCGCGACCCGCCCGTCGTTATATCCCGGGCGGTATTGGCCGATGACACCAGACGACGGGGCGAAGGCGCGCCCGGACGGGCGCAAACCCCGCGGACGGCACGCCGTTGGCACGTCCTTGAGCCAGTTGCGGGCATGTACTAGCGCACGAGCATCCAGCGTGGAGATCGAGTCGAGGCATGGCTGACGAAGAATCCGGCGAGGCGGGGCAGAAGTTCTACGGCTTCGAGGAGGACACCGGCGGCATCGAGATCCCCGAGCAGCTGCCGATCCTACCGCTGCGCGGCGTGGTGATCTTCCCCTCGGCGATCGTGCCGCTGCCGATCTCGCGCAAGCCGTCGCTGCAGCTCGTCGAGCACTGCATCGCGCGCGAGGACAAGATCCTCGGGCTCGTCGCGCAGAAGACCGCCGACGAGGAGCGCCCGACGCCCGACGACCTCTTCACGCGCGGCACCGCGGGACGTCTCCTGAAGATGCTGCGCTACCCGGACCAGAGCGTCCGCATCCTGGTCCAGGGTCTGCGGCGCATCGAGATCAGCGGGTACGAGCAGACGGAGCCCTTCTACGTCGGCCGCGTGCGGACGTTGATGGACGAGTACGAGGAGTCGAAGGACCTCGACGCGATCCAGGCGCACGTCGTCAATCAGTTCGCCAAGTTCGTGTCGATGATCCCGTACCTGCCCGACGAGCTGCAGCTCGTGGTGATGAACATCAAGGATCCGGGCAAGGTCACGGACCTCATCGCCTCGAACCTCAACATCTCGCTCGAGGAGAAGCAGGACCTCCTCAACACGCTCAGCGTGCGCGCTCGCCTGCAGCGGCTGTCGGGAATCTTGAACCGCGAGATCGAGCTGCTGGAGCTCGGCTCGAAGATCCAGAGCCAGGTGCAGACCGAGCTCTCGAAGAACCAGCGCGAGTTCTACCTGCGTCAGCAGATGCGCGCGATCCAGCGTGAGCTCGGCGAAGGCGACGGACGCTCCGCCGAGCTCGACGAGCTCCGCAAGCGGCTCGACGAGGCGCAGCTGCCCGAGCCGGCGCGCAAGGCCGCCGACACGGAGCTCGAGCGTCTGCGCATCATCCCGCCCGAGTCGGCGGAGCACTCCGTGGTCCGCACGTACCTCGAGTGGCTCGCGAACCTCCCCTGGGCGATCTCCACCGAGGACAACCTCGACCTGCACCACGCCCGCGCGATTCTCGACGAGGACCACTTCGACCTCGAGAAGATCAAGGACCGAATCCTCGAGTACCTCGCGGTGCGCAAGCTGAGGCAGGATCCGCGCAGCCCGATCCTCTGCTTCGCGGGACCGCCCGGCGTCGGCAAGACGTCGCTCGGACGCTCGATCGCGCGCGCGATGGGACGCAAGTTCGTCCGCCTGTCGCTCGGTGGCGTGCGCGACGAGGCGGAGATCCGCGGTCACCGCCGCACCTACGTCGGCTCGCTACCCGGACGCATCATTCAGAGCTTGAAAGCCGCGGGCTCGAACAATCCGCTGTTCGTGCTCGACGAGATCGACAAGCTCGGCGCCGACTTCCGCGGCGACCCGTCGTCCGCGCTGCTCGAGGTGCTCGACCCCGAGCAGAACTCGGCGTTCGTCGATCACTACCTCGACGTGCCGTTCGATTTGTCGCGCGTGATGTTCATCACGACGGCGAACTACCTCGATCCGATCCCGCACGCCCTGCGCGACCGCATGGAGGTGATCGAGCTCAGCGGCTACACCGAGGAGCAGAAGCTCGAGATCGCGCGCCGCCATCTCATCCCGAAGCAGATCACGGAGAACGGCCTCAACGACGAGATGATCCGCTTCGAGGACGCGGCGATCACCAAGATCATCCGCGACTACACGCGCGAGGCCGGGCTGCGAAACCTCGAGCGCGAGATCGGACGCGTGTGCCGCAAGGTCGCGCGCGCCGTCACCGAGGGGCAGACCGAGCCGGCGCTCATCACGCCGGAGAAGGTGCGCGAGTTCCTCGGGCCCGAGAAGTACTTCAACGAGGTCGCGGAGCGGGTCGGCGAGCCCGGCGTGGTCACGGGCCTCGCCTACACGCCCAACGGCGGCGACATTCTGTTCATCGAGTCGACCCGCATGAAGGGCAAGAAGGGCCTCACGCTCACCGGGTCGCTCGGCGACGTGATGAAGGAGTCCGCGCAGACCGCGCTGTCGCTCATCCGCTCGCGCGCGGAGAAGCTCGGCATCGATCCCGAGTTCTTCGAGAACTCCGACATCCACATCCACGTCCCGGCGGGCGCGATTCCGAAGGACGGGCCGTCCGCGGGCGTCACCATCGCGACCTCGCTCGCGTCGCTGCTCACCGGTCGCGCCGTTCGTCCGGACGTCGCGATGACGGGCGAGATCACGCTGCGCGGCACGGTGCTGCCGATCGGCGGCGTCAAGGAGAAGGTGCTCGCGGCGCGGCGCGCCGGGATCCGCACGGTCATCCTGCCGCAGCGCAACCAGAAGGACCTCGACGACGTCCCGGAGAACGTGCGCAAGGAGATGAACTTCGAGTTCGTCGAGACGATCGACGAGGTGCTCGCGCTGGCGCTCGAGCCAGAGGACAAGCCGACGGGCGAGACCGAGGGCGAGTCGCGCGCCACGGCCGGGGCGGCGCAAAAGTGAAGCAGCGCGCGCGTCGCTAGCGTGACGTCGCGATCGCGACCACCTCTTCGGGCCGGTCGACCAGGTAGTCCGGCGCCGCGGCCTCGAGGGTCGCGCGCGGCGTCAATCCCCAGCTGACCGCGCATACCGCGACCTTCGCGTTGCGCGCCGTCTCCACGTCGACCAGCGAGTCGCCGACGACGAGCGTCTCCTCGACCGGCACGCCGGCGTCGTCGATCAGCCGCCGCAAGCCGGCCGGATCCGGCTTGCGCGTCGGCAGCGAGTCGCCGCCGAGCACGGCGCCGAAGCGCGAGGCGAGACCGAGGCCGTCGAGGATGCGCGCGGCGAACCCGCGCGGCTTGTTGGTCAGCACGGAGAGCCGGACGTCCGCGGCGCGCAGCCGCTCGAGCATCTCCTCGATGCCGGGATACGCGACCGTCGTGTCGAGCAGGTGCGCGCCGTAGATCTCGAGGAAGAGCGCGAGCGCTTCGTCCACCGTCGCGCGGTCCGACGAAGCGCCGGCCGCACGCAGCGCGCGCTCGACGAGACGTCGCGCCCCCTCGCCGATGAATCCCGCGATCGTGTGCGGATCCTGCGGCGGAAGACGCAGCCGCTCGAGGGTCGCGTTCGCCGACGCGACGAGGTCGCCGACCGAATCGATCAGCGTGCCGTCGAGATCGAAGATGAGGTGGCGAAAGCTCAGACCGAGAACGAGGATCCGCAGCCGCAGGTGCGGTCCGCGTTCGGATTGAGGAACTTGAAGCCTGCGCCGTGCAGCCCGTCGACGTAGTCGACCTTGGTGCCGCTGAGATACGGAGCGCTGGTCGGATCGACGAACACGCGGACGCCGTCGTACTCGTAGATGGTGTCGTCCTCGTTCGGCCGATCCTCGAGGCCCAGCGAGTACTGCAACCCCGAGCAGCCGCCGCCGACCACGGACACCCGCAGCCCGGCCTCGGCCGGGCGCCCCTCACGCTGCAACAGGACCTTCACGCGTCCGATCGCGGTCGGAGAGAGAATCACGGGCTCGATCGCCACCTGCTCGGCGGACGATGGCTCCTCGTGTCGATCGGCTGGTACACCGTCGTTCATCACCTCTTCGGGGTAGCCACCCCGGGTAGAGCAGTCAAGGAAGCCTTCCGCGCGGCGGCCAGACGAGGACGAGGCCCCGCGTCGCCGAAGCTTGGTCGCGGATCCGGCGTCTAAACGGCGTCCTTGAACGGCCCGCTCTGCCGCGGCCGGATCGAGAGGTGACGATCGAATGAGATTCGCTTCGATGCGCGCAATCCTGACGACCGCTTGCACGATCGCGCTGGCCCTCCTGGCCGGCAACGCCACGGCCGCCGGCGGCGGGTTCGCCGGCCTGCCGGACTTCACCGAGGTCGCGAAGCGCGTGAGCCCCTCGGTGGTCAACCTGTCGGTCACGGCAAACGTTGGCCCGGCGGCGCTGCCGCACGACGAGTTCTTCGAGCGCTTCTTCGGCGGCCAGCTGCCGCGCACGACACGCAGCCTCGGCTCGGGCTTCATCCTGACGTCCGACGGCTACATCGCGACCAACGCGCACGTCGTCGACCGCGCGAGCAAGATCACGGTGCGCCTCGCGAACAAGGAGGAGTATCCGGCGAGGGTCGTGGGCGTCGATCCGAAGACCGACGTCGCGTTGATCAAGATCAACCCGCGCGAGCCGCTGCAGCCGGTCGAGCTCGGCGACTCGAGCTCGCTCGAGGTCGGCGAGTGGGTGATGGCGATCGGCAGCCCGTTCGGCCTCGAGCAGACGGTGACGGTCGGGGTGGTCAGCGCCAAGGAGCGCGTCCTCGGCGCCGGTCCCTACGACGACTTCATCCAGACCGACGCCGCCATCAACCCCGGTAACTCCGGCGGTCCATTGGTCGACAGCTCGGGCCGCGTCGTCGGCATCAACACGGCGATCTCGAGCCGCTCGGGCGGCAACGACGGCATCGGCTTCGCGATCCCGATCGGGCTCGCAAAGAACATCCTCGATCAGCTGCGCACGACGGGCCGCGTCCGGCGCGGCTGGCTCGGCGTCGGCATCCAGGACGTCACGCCGGACCTCGCGGCGTCGTTCGACCTCGACGAGGCGCACGGCGCGCTGGTCGCGAGCATCGCACCCGGCGGTCCCGCCGAGCGCGCCGGCATGCGCCGCGGCGACGTGATCGTCGAGTACGACGGGCGACCCATCAAGGACAGCCACGAGCTGCCCGCGCTGGTCGCAGAGACGCCGGTGGGACGCTCCGCGCGCGTCGTCGTGATCCGTGACGGTCGGCGGCGCGTGCTCGAGGTGGACGTCGCGGAGCTCCCCGAGGAGCCGGAGCGACGGCTCTCCGCCGTCGACGACACCGACGCGGGCGCGGACGCGAAGTTCGGCTTCGCGGCCGCCGACATCACGCCGCAGCTCGCGCGCCGGCGCGGGCTCGCGCGCAACAGCGGCGTCGTCGTGACGGCGGTCGATCCGTACGGCCCCGCGGCCGAGGCGGGTCTGCGCCCCGGCGACATCGTGCGCGAGGTGAATCGTCGTCCGGTGCGCTCGACGCGCGAGCTGCAGGATGCGCTTCGCCAGAGCGATCGCGACGCGCTGCTGCTCGTCCAGCGCGGCGACGCGACGATGTTCCAGTTGTTGAAGCGAAGCTGATCTTCAGCGTTAGCGTCGAGCGCGCAATGGGCGTAGAGTCGATGCAGGCATGACTCAGAAGCCCATCATCGAATCGCACCCGACCGAGTTCTTCCGCGAGCTCGTTCAGGAAGCGATGCACTCCCAAGGGCTGACCTCGCAGGAGGAGACCGAGTTCTACCTGGTCCAGCTCCTCGAGCAGCACCTGCGCATGCGAGGCGACCTCCTCAGCAAGCCGCTCGCCCTCACCTACCTCGAGGCCGCCAACGCGGGAGGCGTCGAGCGCTTCCACGGCATGAAGCTCGTCGGCGACACGGCGCTCTTCATCCTCGGCCTGTTCGCCGACTGCCTCGAGCGTACGCTCGTGCAGCCGGTGTACTACGTGTCGCTCGGACAGCTCGCCTACCGCCGCGTCGCAGACGTCGGCAGCCCGACGGTGCGGGAGATGTTCGAGAACCTCGCCGCGCAGTTCACCGACCTCGTGCGGGTCCTCGGTGAGATCAGCACGCGCGAGCTCTTCTCGAGCGACCGCGACACGCTACGCATCTACCGGCGCTGGCTGCTGACGCGCGGCGCGGTCGACGCCTCGCTGCTCGTGCGTCGCGGCATCATCCCGAGCGAGCCGAGCAAGGCGCACCACTGAGCGCGACGCGGCGCCGGCCCCGCGACGACGCCGGGCCCCGGCCGTGGACGCGCTCAGGACGCGGCGCGCGCGCGCCGCTCACCCGGCTTGCGCGCGATCATCACGGTGAACAGCGAGCGGGGCGACGTCTTGTAGCGGCGGATCAGCTCCACCGAGACGTTCTCGAGCAGCTCGGTCAGCCGCAGCGTGGTCCGCCAGCCGAGCTTGCGGGTGATCGGATCGAGACGGTCGACCACCGACGCGATCACCGGCCGCTCGCTGCGGAAGTGGTTGATGATGACGATCGTTCCGCCGGGGCGGCAGACGCGCACCATCTCGCGCATCATGCGCTGCGCGTCCGGCACCACGCTGACGACGTGGAACGACGTCACGTAGTCGAAGCTGTCGTCGGCGAACTCGAGGTTCTGCGCATCGCCGACGGCGAGGTCGATGTGGGTCCAGCCCTCGCGGTTGATCTTGCGACGGGCCCGCTCGAGCATGTCGGGCGCGAGGTCGATGCCCGTCACGTGGCAGTGGCGCGGATACGCCGGCAGCGCGAGCCCCGTTCCGACCCCGACCTCGAGCACCTCCGCACCGCGCTCGATGCCGAGCTCTCGGATGACCCGCTCGATCCGCGGGTAGAAGACACGCTCGAAGATCTTGTCGTAGTAGCGGGCGAACTCCGAATAGATCTTGCTCTCGTGTGGAAGTGCTACCGGAGCGGCCATGCCGACCTCCTAGAAGCGCTTCGCCCGCGGGTGGCGCCGGACGCCCGACCCCGTGGCAACCGCCATCCTTGGCATTCGGGCAACTCGAACGAATGTAGCGCCGCGACGACCGTGCCGACCCTGATCAACGACGTCTCAGGCCGCCGTCGCACCCCGCAGCTGCCGCTTGAAGGACGTGATGTCCTGCTTACGGAAGCGCCACTGGCGACCGGTCTTGAAGGCGGGCAGGATCTGCTTGCGCGCGTACTCGTTGACGGTGTCCGGACTCATGTCGAGCAGTTTCGCGACGTCACGGCTGTTGAGCAAAATGTCGTCTCTCTCAATCATGACTCACGTCCACGCGCTGAAGGGGATGAATCTGGCTACCATGCGGCGCTCCGCCGGGTCAACTGGACGGTGCCCGCAAAAGCTTTCGGCGACGGCCGCTCGATCCAAAAAATCCTAGCCTTTTCGAGGACTTACAGACCAGCACGGGTCGGCGCCGGAGGCGCCCGGGGGCGAGAAAAACCGACTTTCGGGCCGCTCCGGGAGACACCCTCGCCGCCGCCCGCGCGACCCCGCACGGACTGCGGCGAACGCCTCAGACGCTGACCGCCACCAGCCGGCGCCGCGACAGCTTCCAGTCGTAGTAGATCCGGGTCACGAACACCGCCGTGAACACCGTCGTCAGGATGCCGATGCACAGCGTCACGGCGAAGCCGCGCACCGGTCCCGTGCCGAACTGGAAGAGGATGATGCCCGAGATCAGCGTCGTGATGTTCGAGTCGCGGATCGCGTCCCAAGCGCGGTCGTATCCCGCCTCGAGCGCGGCCCGTGGCGTCTTCCCGGCGCGGAGCTCCTCGCGGATGCGCTCGTTGATGAGCACGTTGGCGTCGACCGCCATGCCCATCGTGAGCACGATGCCCGCGATGCCGGGCAGCGTCAGGGTCGCGTTGAACGCCGCGAGGATCGCGAGCATGAACAGCACGTTCAGCGCGAGCGCGAAGTCCGCGAGCACGCCGGCGCCGCGGTAGTACCAGGCCATGAACAGCACGACCAGCGCGCCGCCGACGAGCAGCGACACGATGCCCTGACGGATCGAGTCGCGGCCGAGCGACGGACCGACGGTGCGCTCCTCGATGATCGTGATCGGCGCCGGCAGGGCGCCCGCGCGCAGCACGATCGCGAGGTCGCGCGCCTCCTTGATGTCGAAGTTGCCGGTGATCGATGCGCGGCCGCCGGCGATCTTCTCGCGGATCACCGGCGCCGAGAACACCTTGCCGTCGAGGACGATCGCGAGGTTGCGCCCGACGTTCTCGCCGGTGATCGCCTCGAACTCGCGGGCGCCGCGATCCGACAGCACCAGCTCGACGTACGGCCCTTCGAGCTGCGTGCCGGGACGCACGCGCGCGTCGGCCACCGCCGAGCCCGTCATGAGAACCTTCTTCTCGAGGATGTACTCGCGCGGCGCGCCCGCGACCGGCTCCGCGGCGGGCACCTTCTCCGTGCCGGCGCCGCCGCTCTCCGAGACGAGACGGAACTCGAGGACCGCGGTGCGCCCGATCAGGTCCTTCGCGCGCTGCGGATCCTGCACGCCCGGCAGCTGGACGACGATGTCGTGATCGCCCTGACGCTGGATGCTCGGCTCGGCGACGCCGAACTGGTCGACGCGGTTGCGGATCGTCTCGAGCGACTGGTCGATCGCGAAGCGGCGGATCTGCTCCTGCTCGCGCGGGCTCGGCGCGAGCTTGAACGTCACCTGCTCCCCGCTGCTCGCGACCTGCAGCGTCAGATTCGGAAAGCGGTTCTTGATCAGCTCCTCGAACGCCGCACGCTGATCCGACGACGAGAGCGGCACGGTGAGCTCGATCCCCTGCTGCGTGATCTCGCCGGTCGCGATCCTCTGCTCCTTGAGCTCGCGGCGCAGCTCCTCGGCGGTGCGTCCGACGCTGTTCGCGACCGCCTTGTCGACGTCGACCGAGAACAGGAGGTGCGTGCCGCCGCGCAGGTCGAGGCCGAGGTGGAGCGGCTCGCGCGGAAGGAAGCTCGGCAGCGGCACGTCCGACGGCAGCACCAGTGGCGACAGGTAGACCAGCGCCCCGATCGTCAGGACGGCGAGCCCGATGATGCGGTAGATGACGTTGCTCGGGTTCATGCCGACTTCTCCTCGCTGCCTTTCTCCGACTTGGGAACCACCCGGCTCACCGACGTGCGCTCCATCCGTACCTGAACCTTGGGCGCGATCTCGAGCACGATGTTCCGATCCGCAAGGCGGACGATCTTGCCGTACAGACCGCCCGTCGTCACCACCTCGTCGTTGACCTTCAGGTTGTCCAGCATCTGCTGGGTCTCTCGTGCCTTCTTCTGCTGCGGGCGAACCAGCAGGAAGTAGAACACGATCAGGATCATCGCGAACGGCGCCAGCTGCAGCAGCGGGCTGTTCGGTCCGAGCGCGCCTCCGTCGTTCATTTCTCTCGTTCCTCTTCTCGACGCTGAGCCGCGTCGCCGACCGGCGCGTCGAGGTCAACCCCTAACGCCGCCGCCTCCGCGCGCAGCTCGCCTCGCTCGATCGCGCGACGCAGACGCGCCATCCGATCGAGGTAGAAATGCAGGTTGTGGGTGGTCAGCAGGCGTGCCGCGAGGATCTCGTTCGATACGAACAGGTGTCGGATGAACGAGCGCGAGAAGCGGCGGCACGCGATGCACTCGCACGCGGGATCGAGCGGCCGCGTGTCGTCACGGTGCTCGGCGTTGCGGATCGCGAGCTTGCCCTGCGAGGTGAACGCCATGCCGTTGCGCGCGTTGCGCGTCGGCAGGACGCAGTCGAACAGGTCGAAGCCCATCGCGACGAAGCGGACCAGCTCCTCCGGCGTGCCGACGCCCATCAGGTAGCGCGGGCGATCCTCGGGCAGGAGCCGCACCGTGTGACGAGCGACGTCGTGCGTGAGCCCGCGCTCCTCGCCGACCGACAGGCCGCCGACCGCGTAGCCGTCGAAGCCGAGCGCGCACAGCTCTGCCGCGCTGCGCTCGCGCTGCGCGTAATCCATGCCGCCCTGCACGATCGCGAAGACCTGCTGGTCGTCGCGTCGGCGCGCGTCGCGGGCGCGGCGCGCCCAGCGCGTCGTGCGGCCGACGGCGCGCGCGACCGCGTCGGGTCCGGCGTCCGCGGCGACGCACTCGTCGAGCACCATCGCGACGTCGACGCCGAGCGCTTCCTGGATCGCGATCACGTCCTCGGGACGGAAGAAGTGCCGGCTGCCGTCGATGTGGCTCTTGAACTCGACGCCCTCCTCCTCGATCCGGCACAGCGCGTTCAGGCTGAAGATCTGGAAGCCGCCGCTGTCGGTGAGGATGGCGTGCGGCCAGCCGGAGAAGCGGTGCAGGCCGCCGTGCCGCGCGATCACCTCCACGCCCGGCCGCAGCGCGAGGTGGTACGTATTGCCGAGGACCATCTCGGCGCCGAGTTCCTCGACCTCCCACGGCGCCATCGCCTTCACCGCGCCGAGCGTGCCGACGGGCATGAAGGCCGGCGTCTCGACGGTCCCGTGCGCCGTGTACAGCCGGCCGCGACGCGCGGCGGTCGTGCCGTCGCGACGCAGCACCTCGAAGCCGAGCTGCGGCGCCGGGGCGCTCGTCGCGGCGCCGTCTGCGGCGTTGCGGGACATCCCGGGTCGTTTAGCAGACGCGGCCCGGCTCGCGAGATCGGCGCCGGTCACGCGATCAGCATGGCGTCGCCGTAGCTGTAGAAGCGGTAGCGGGCGGCGACCGCCGCCTCGTACGCCCGCCGCATGGTCTCGACGCCGCCGAACGCCGCCACCAGCGCGAGCAGCGACGAGCCCGGCAGGTGGAAGTTGGTCAGCAGCGCGTCGACCACCTCGAAGCGCGCGCCGGGCGTGATCACGAGCGAGGTCCACTGCTCGCCCTCCGGCCAGCCCGCGCGCGCCGCCGACTCGAGGGCGCGCGTCGTCGTCGTGCCGACGGCGACCACGCGGCGCCGCCCCCTCGCCTCCCGCACGAGCTCGCGGGTCTCGGGAGGAATCACGTAGCGCTCCGGCTCGACGGCGAGCGGCGTGCGTCCCGGGCGTCCGGCGAGGAACGTCGCCGGCCCGACGTGCAGCACGACCTCGGCGATCTCGACGCCGAGCTCGCGCAGCTCGGCGAGGCTCTTCTCCGTGAGATGAAGGCCCGCCGTCGGCGCCGCGAT
The DNA here is from genome assembly GCA_036563615.1 of Candidatus Binatia bacterium. Classification (NCBI taxonomy): domain Bacteria; phylum Candidatus Binatota; class Binatia (SeqCode); species Binatia bacterium. The sequence goes on along the minus strand of DATCMB010000022.1, from coordinate 74,096 downwards.
CGAGCCGGGCTCCGCGGCGAACACCGTCTGGTAGCGACCCCAGTCCTCCGCGAGCGCGCCGTCGGGACGCCGGATGTACGGCGGCAGCGGCGGCTCGCCGAAGCGCTCGAGGAGCTGCAGCGGATCGACGCCCGCCGGCAGCTCGACCTCGGCGTAGCCGTCGGCGAGGCGGACGATCGTGACCTCCTGCGGCTCGAAGGCGCCGGCCTCGGGCGCGTGCTGCGGCCGCACGAGCGTCAAGCGCTGCCCCGGACGCAGCCGACGCGCCGGACGAACGAGCGCCTTCCAGCGCGCGTCCTGCAGCGGCGCGACGAGCAGCACCTCCGCGGCACCGCCGCCCGCACGACGCGCGCGCAGCCGCGCCGGCACGACGCGGCTGCGATTGACGACCAGGACGTCCCCGGCGCGCAGCCACCGCGGCAGCTCGGCGACCGACGAGTGCACCGGCGGTGCGTCGCCGCCGCGCTCGACCACCATGAGACGCGCCTGCTCGCGGGATGGCGCCGGATGCTGCGCGATCAGCTCGCGCGGCAGCTCGTAGTCGAAGCCCGCCGCGGGCGCGGACGTCTCGACGTCCGAGGCGTCAGCTGGACTTTGGATCGGCGAAGGCACGCAGCAATTCGAGCGGGATCGGGAAGATCGTGGTCGTGTTGCGGTCGCTCGACACCTCGACCACCGTTTGCAGGTAGCGCAGGGTGAGCCCCATCGGGTGCGTCGCGAGCACGCCCGCCGCGTCCGCGAGACGCTGCGCGGCCTGGTACTCGCCCTCCGCCGCGATCACCTTCGAGCGTCGCTCGCGCTCGGCCTCGGCCTGACGCGCGATCGCCCTCCGCATCTCCTGCGGCAGATCGATGTCCTTGATCTCGACCGCCGTCACCTTGACGCCCCAGGGCTCCGTCTGCTCGTCGACGATGCGCTGGATCTGCTCGTTGATCTTCTCGCGCTCCGCGAGCAGGTCGTCGAGGTCGCCCTGACCGCAGACGCTGCGCAGCGTCGTCTGCGCGATCATGTTCGACGCGTAGACGTAGTTCTCGATCGCGATGACGGCGTTCATCGGATCGACGACGCGGAAGTACAGCACCGCGCTCACCTTCACCGAGACGTTGTCACGCGTGATGACGTCCTGCGGCGGGATGTCCATCGTCACCGTACGCAGGTCGACCCGGCGCATGGTCTCGATGAACGGGATGATGAACACGAGGCCGGGGCCACGGACGCCGACGGCTCGTCCGAGGCGGAACACGACGCCGCGCTCGTACTCCTGAACGATCTTCACGGCGCTGAGCACCAGCACCGCGAGCAGCACCACCAAGATGGACAAGGGCTGGATCATTCCTCGCTCCCCTCCTTGCGCGCAGCCGGCGCGCCGACGGGCTCGACCCGAAGCGTCAAGCCGTCCACGCCGGTGACCCGGACGCGCGCACCGCGCTCGAGCGGGACGCTCGCGACGGCTTGCCAGATCTCTCCCTGCACCATCACCGTACCACGCGGCGCGAGCGCCGAGCGCGCCTCGCCGATCTCGCCGAGCAGCGCCTCGCGTCCGGTCGCCGGCGGACGGCGCTGCGAGCGCACGACGAGCGTCGCGACCAGCAGCATGGCGATCGCGAAGAAGCCCGCGATGGCGCCGATCACGCGACGGTCGACCACCACGCCCTCTTCCGGATCGAAGAGCAGCATCGAGCCGAGCACGAAGGCGATCACCCCGCCCGCGCCGACGACGCCGAAGCTCGGCAGGAAGAGCTCCGCGACGAGCAGCGCGATCCCGAGCAGCAGCAAGGCGACGCCAGTCGTGTCGATCGGCAGCACCTGGAAGGCGCCGAGGGCGACGAGCAGGCAGATCGCGCCCGCGATGCCGGGAACGAGCGTCCCGGGGCTCGACAGCTCGAGGTAGAGACCGAGCAGACCAGCGAGGAAAAGCAGGTAGGCGATGTTCGGATCCGCGAGCAGATTGAGCACGCGGTGCTTGAAGCGCATCTCGAGCGGCACCACGCGCGCGTCGGCGAGCTCGAGCGTGCGCTTGGTGTCGCCGACGGTGATCTCCCGCCCGCTCGCCTTGCGCAGCAGATCGCGGACGTCGGTCGCGACGAAGTCGATCACGTGCAGCGACAGCGCCTCCTCGTCGGTCGCGGAGACCGCCTCGCGCACCGCGCGCTCGGCCCACTCGACGTTGCGACCACGGCGCGTGGCGATCGCCTTCGCGAACGAGGCGACGAAGCTCTTCACCTTCTCGCCCATCGCGCCCTCGATCTCCTTGCCGCTGCCCTGCACCGGCGTGCTCGCGCCGATGTTGGTCCCCGGCGCCATCGCCGCGACGTCGGCCGACATGACGATGAAGACGCCCGCCGAGCCGGCGCCGGCGCCGCTCGGCGCGACGTAGGCGAGCGTCGGCAGCGGCGCGCCGAGGATCTCCTTGACGATGGTTCGCGTCGAGGCGAGGAGCCCGCCCGGCGTGTCGATCACGAGCAGCAGCGCCGCGGCGCCGTCCTCCTGCGAGCGCTCGATGGCGTCGCGGACGTACTCGGCGACGGCGGGGTTGATCGTGCCGTCGATGGTCAGCTGATTGACGTGCGCGCCGGGCGCGGGAGTAACCTCGGCCGCGGCGCTCGCCGCCGGCGCCGGCGAGGAGGTCGCCGTCGTCGGACTCGGGACCGGCGTCCGCGTCGGAGCCGCGGCGGCCACCGCGGCGGTGACGGCCGTGTCGACGACCAGTGCTGCGCCGAGCGCGACGAGGGTCGCCGCGACGCTCAGCGCCAGCGCGACAGCGCGCCCGAGGCCCGCGACACGAGCGCCGACACCGCGGCGTCCGCGCCTCAAACGTCGAGCCCGAGGCGCGCCATCACCTGCTTGATGTCCTGCCATACGAGCTTCTTGTCACCCGGATTGCGCAGCAGGTACGCCGGGTGCAGCGTCGGCATGAGCGGGATGCCGCGGTACTCGTGCCAGACGCCGCGCAGCCGCATGATCGGCGTCGTCGTGCGCAGCAGCGTCTGCGCCGCGAACTTGCCGAGCGCGACGATCACCTCCGGCGCGACCAGGTCGACCTGACGCAGCAGGAACGGCGAGCACGCCTCGACCTCGTCGGGCTCGGGGTTGCGGTTGTTCGGCGGCCGGCACTTGACGACGTTGCAGATGTAGACGTCGGAGCGCTTGAGCCGCATGCCCTTCTCGATGATGTCGGTGAGCAGGGCTCCCGCGCGGCCGACGAACGGCTCGCCCTGGAGGTCCTCGTCGCGTCCCGGGCCCTCGCCGACGAACATCAGCCGCGCCTTCGGGTTGCCGACGCCGAACACGAGGTGCGTGCGTCCGCCGGCGAGACGGCAGCGCGTGCAGTCGCCGATCACGCCGCGGAGCGCGTCGAGGTCGGACGCCGCCGCGACCCGCGCGGCGAGATCGTGCGATGAGGCGTCGGCCGCCTCCGCTTGCGGAGCTGCTTCCTGATCCATCGCCGCGTCCATGGCAGCATCGCTGGATTCGTCAATGGGCGCGTCGCCGTTCGCGTCGCTCGGCGCCGTCGCCGGCGTCGCGGCGCGCGGCAGCTCGAGCCCGACCGGGATCGAGCGCGCACCGCCCAGCGCGAGGAGCTCGCCATGCGCCGCGAGCTCCCATGCCAGCTTGCGAATCTCGCGTCGCACTATTGAGCCATCCCCGCGCAGTACTTACTCTGTTCGACACGATGATGCTCGGGTCGTCCTTGGCGGCCGTACTGTTCGCCGTAGCGTTCCTGCTCGGCCTGCCGGACGAGGCGTTCGCCTGGGGTCCGGTCACCCACCTGGTGCACGGCTCGATGGTGCTCGACCGCATCGCGCTGCTGACGCCAGCTCTGCAGAGCCTGCTCGCGCGCCATCCGTACGAGTACCTCTACGGCTGCATCGGCGCCGACATCATTCAAGCAAAGAAGTTCACCCGCAGCCTGTACACCCACTGCCACCACTGGCGGACGGGCTGGTCGGTGCTCGAAGCCGCGCGCACCGATCCCGAGCGCGCCTTCGCGTACGGCTACCTCTCGCACCTCGCGAGCGACACCTTCTCGCACAACTACTATCTCCCAATCCGCTTGATCACGAGCTTCCGCGCCGCGCCGATGCGCCACGTCTACTGGGAAGCGCGCTTCGACGCCAACCAGGAGCCCGAGCGCTGGCCGGTGCTGACCGTCGTCGCGGCGCACGTCTACCCGCACTGCGACGACCTCGTCGAGCGCGTCGTCGAGCGCACGCTGTTCTCGTTCAAGACCAACAAGCGGATCTTCGACTCCCTGCTCGCCCTGCAGCGCCTCGAGTACTGGCAGACCGTCATGCAGCGCGTGACCGGCAGCAACCGCTACCCGCTCGAGCGCAGGGACATCGACCGCTTCAACCGCCTGAGCGCCGACGCGATCGTCGACCTGCTGATCAACGGCAAGCAGTCAGGCTGTCAGGCCGCCGATCCGACCGGCGAGGAGAACCTGTCGCGGGCGAACCAGATCCGCAAGCGCCTGCGCGCGCTCGCACGCCGCGGGGCGCTCGACGTCGAGCGCGAGCACGCGCTCGTGCAGGGCTTCATCCCGGAGCTCGAAGCCGCGCTCGAAGCGCAGGCGCACGTCCAGGGCAGCGCGCACGCCTGACGCGGCCCGGGCCGACGTGCCCGTGCGGCGTCAGCGCGACCGGCGGCGGGCGACGCGGAGACCCCGCCCCACCGTACGCAGCCGCGGCTTCGTCATCGTCGCACGCGTGACGCGACCGCGCGCGCCGCGCATCGCGACCACCTTGTCGAGGATCGCGTCCGCCACGTCGTCCTTGTCGAGCAGCGGCAGCTTGCGCTCCTCGTGGGCGTCGATCAGCGTGACGAGGTTGGTCTCGACGTCGAAGCCCGCGCCGGGCGCGGTCACGTCGTTGGCCACGATGAGGTCGAGCCCCTTGCGCGCCATCTTTTCGCGGGCGCGGGCGACCGGGTCGCCGGTCTCGGCGGCGAAGCCGACCACGATGCGATCGCGGCGTCCGCGCGGAAGCGTCGCGACGATGTCGCGCGTCGTCTCGAGCTCGAGCCTGAGCCCGCCCTGCACCTTCGCGGCCTTGTCGTCGGCGCGTCGCTTCGGTCGGTAGTCGGCGACGGCCGCGGCGGCGACGACGATCGTCGCGTCCTTGGCGTGCGCGTCGACGGCGCGCGCCATCTCGTCCGCCGACTCGACGCGCACCACCTCGACGTGGCGCGGATCGCGCAGCGCGGTCGGCCCGGAGACCAGCACGACCTTCGCGCCGCGGCGCGTGGCGGCGCGTGCGATCGCGAAGCCCATCTTCCCCGACGAGCGGTTCGAGAGGAAGCGCACGGGGTCGAGGTACTCGCGCGTCGGACCCGCGGTGACGAGCACGGTCTCGCCGACGAGGTCCTGCGGCGCGAGCGCGGCTGCGACCTCGTCGACCAGGACGTCCGCGTCGGGAAGACGACCTTGTCCTTCGTAGCCGCAGGCGAGCGAGCCCGAGTCCGGGGTCACGACGCGCACGCCGCGCACCTGCAGCCGGCCGAGGTTCTCCTGCACGACCGGGTTCTCGAACATGTGCACGTTCATCGCGGGGGCGACGACGATCTTCGCGCGCGTCGCGAGCGCAACGGTCGTCAGCAGGTCGTCGGCGATGCCGTAGGCGAGCTTGGCGATGACGTTCGCGGTCGCGGGAGCGACGAGCAGCGCGTCCGCCGAGTCCGCGAGGTCGATGTGGCCGATCTGCGACTCCTGCGTCAGATCCCACAGATCGGTCGCGACCGGATGGCCCGACAGCGTCTGCAGCGTGAGCGGCGTGATGAACTGCTGCGCGTTGCGCGTCATGACGACGCGGACGCGCGCGCCGCGCTCGCGCAGCGCGCGCACGAGCTCTGCGGCCTTGTACGCGGCGATGCCGCCGGTGACGCCGAGGACGACCGTCTTGTCGGTGAGCCTCATGCCGAGCTCGAGATCTCGTTCGGCGCCGCCTTGACGTCGCCGAGCGAGAGGTTGAGGCGCGACATCGACCACATGCCGAGCGCGATGATCACCACCATCTGCACGAGCCAGTTCAGCACGCCAAAGGTGAAGCCCATCGACTTCGGCACGCCGAAGAGCCCGAGCGCGATCTCCGACCCCGCCCAGAAGACGCCGATGAAGCCCGGCGCCGACGGCACCGAGACCGCTGCGGCGACGACCACCGTGGTGGCGAAGCCGAGCGGCAGCGCCGGCGCCGCGATGTCGAGCGCCCAGGCGCCCGTGATGAAGCCGAACGCCGCGACGAGCCAGACCAGCGCCGAGTAGACGAAGACCGCGAGCAGCGTGCGCGCGTCGCGCAGCCCCCCGACGCCGCGCAGGAAGCCGTGCGCGCCCTCGCGCACGATGCGGCCGGCGAACGACGGCAAGCGGTCGGCGACCGAGTGCGTCTGCCGCTCGATCCACGGCGCGTAGCGGATCACCGTCACCAGCAGCCCGATCCCGACCGCGACCAGCACGACGAGCGTCTGCGCCGCGTTGCGCAGGAAGTCGGTCGTCGGGACGATCAGCAAGGTGATGCCCGCGAACAGACCGAGCATCACCATGTCGAGGAGGCGCTCGATCGCGACCGTCGCGAGCGCGGCCGGCATCGTGATGCGCCCGCCGCGCGCGATCACCAGCGGCTTGATCGCTTCACCGGCGCGCAGCGGCAGGACCATGTTGCCCATGAAGCCGATGCACGTCGCGTAGAAGACCGGCGTGTCGCCGAGCGGGCCGAGACCTTCGAGCAGCAGCCGCCAGCGCCGCGCGCGCAGCCACATCGACGCCGCGGCGAAGAACACCATCGGACCGAGCCAGACCAGGCGCGCGCTCGCGAGGTCGCTCCAGAAGCTACCCAGGTCGACCCCGTGCATGCTGAACCAAACCGCCGCCGCGGAGATCAGCAGCGAGATCGCGATCTGAACGGTGCGGCTCACGCGCTGGCGACGGGATGAGCCCCGGTCGCGACGCCGAGGCGCTGGGCGATCGTCGCGGCGAGCCGGCGGTAGATCTCGGCGGGCTCGGACTCGGGTGCCGCGAGCACGACGGGATGGCCGCGGTCGCCCTCGTCGCGGATCCGGACGTCGAGCGGGATGCTCGCGAGCAGCGGCGCGCCGGTCGCGGCGGCGAGGGCCTCACCGCCGCCGTGGCCGAAGATCTCCTCGCGCTCGCCGCACTCCGGGCAGACGAACGCGCTCATGTTCTCGACGACGCCGACGATCGGCACGTTGACCTGGCGGAACATCGCCGCGCCGCGCACGACGTCGCGCAGCGCGACGTTCTGCGGCGTCGTGACGATCACCGCTCCGTCGAGGCGGATCGACTGCGCGAGCGTGAGCTGCGCGTCGCCGGTTCCCGGCGGCAGATCGACGACCAGGACGTCGAGATCGCCCCACACGCAGTCGTTCAGGAACTGGCGCACGATCCCGGCGACCATCGGACCGCGCCAGATCACGGGCGACGTTTCGTCGAGGAAGAAGCCCATCGACATGCAGCGAACGCCGTAGCGCTCGATCGGGTGGAAGCGGTTGCCGCCCGCGGCGTGCGGACGGTCCGTCGTGCCCATCATGATCGGCAGGCTCGGACCGTAGACGTCGGCGTCGAGCAGCCCCGCACGCAGCCCCGAGGCGCCGAACGCGCAGGCGAGGTTGGTCGCGACGGTCGACTTGCCGACGCCCCCCTTCGCGCTCGACACCGCGAGCACGGTGCGCACGCCCGGCAGATCGACCGGATCGGCGAGCGCTTGTCGCGCTGCGGCACGAGGCGATTCCGCCGCGCGGTCCGCGAGCACGAGCCGCGCCCGGATGCCGTGCTCGGCGAGCGCCGACGTGACCTCGCGCTCGAGCACCGGCGGCACGTCCGTGCGTCCGCCCGGCAGACGGAGCGCGATCTCGGCGTCCTGTCCGTCGACGCGCACGTCCGCGACGATGCCGAGCGACACGATGTCGCGCGGAAAGCCAGGATACTTCACCCGGCCGAGGAGCTCGCGCACGCGCTCCGGTGTCGGCTTGTCGTCGCCCATGGCCTCGGCTACGTGGGAACCCTATAACAGGCGGCCGGTGACGGCCAAAACTTGACAGCGGACCCGACGGTGAAACGACCCGCCACGGCCGATCGCCCCGCCAGCTCTTCCATGCCAATCGCCTCCACTCCATCTGCCGACACGACGCCGAGCTATCTCGGGCCGCTCGCTCTGATCACCGAGGAGATCGCCGCCGTCGAGAAGCGCATCCTCGAGCTCACGACATCGCGCGAGAGCAAGCTCACGCAGATCGCGAACGAGCTCATCAACTCCGGCGGCAAGCGCGTGCGACCGGCGCTCGCCCTGCTCGTGTTCCGCGCGAACGGCGGTCAGGATCCGCGCGACACGATCGACGTCGGCGCGGCGCTCGAGCTGATCCACTCGGCGACGCTGCTGCACGACGACATCCTCGACTCCGGACGTACGCGTCGCGGACGCCCCTCGCCGCTCGCGCGTCACGGCGTCGGCATGACGCTGCTCACCGGCGACTTCCTCTTCACCCGCGCCTTCGGCGTCGCGGGACGCTTCGACGAGACCGTCGTCGGCTGGGCGATGGATGCGTGCATCGACCTCTGCGAGGGCGAGGTCATGCAGCGGCGCTTCAAGCGCAATCCCGCGGTCACGCTCGACGACTACGTCGCGATCGCCGGCTGCAAGACGGCGTCGCTGTTCAGCCAGGCGGCGCGGATCGGAGCGCACTTCGCCGGCGCGTCGCCGGAGGTCGTCGACGGCATGTACCGGCTCGGCTACGAGATCGGCCTCGGCTTCCAGATGGTCGACGACCTGCTCGACGTGCTCGGCCCCGCGGAGCTGATCGGCAAGCCGGTCGGCAGCGATCTGCGCGAGGGCGCGCCCGCGCTGCCGATCGTGCTCGGACTCGACATCCCCGAGGTGCGCGCGGCGTTCGTCAGCGAGCTGCCGAGCGCGGCGACGATCGACCGCGCCCTCGCGGCGCTGCGCGGGTCGCGCGTGATCGCTCGGGTCCGGGAGCTCGCGGCGGAGCGCATCCGCAGCGCCAGCACGCAGATCGACCTGCTGCCGCCGTCGCCGTTCCGCAGCGCGCTCGCCGATCTCGCCGAAGATCTCCTGGCGCGCACGACGTAGCGGGATCTGCCCTGCGGCGCGGAGAACCGCGCCTGGCATGGGCTTTCCCATCGCACTATCTTGCCCAGGAATGCCGCTCGACCGCTTCGGCCGCGAGATCGACTACCTGCGGATCTCGGTGACGGACCACTGCAACCTGCGGTGCGTCTACTGCATGCCGCTCACCGGCGCGGCGTACGCGCCGCTCGAAGGTCTCTTGACGGCGAGCGAGATCGAGCGCGTCGTGCGCGCGGCGGCGAGCGTCGGCTTTCGCAAGGTGCGGCTCACCGGCGGCGAGCCGACGCTGCGTCCGGACCTCGTGGACATCGTCGGCCGCGTCGCGAGCGTCCCCGGCATCGCCGACGTGGCGCTGACCACCAACGGCATCCTGCTGCCGCGCCTCGCCCCGGCGCTCGCCGCGGCGGGACTGAAGCGCGTCAACGTGCACGTCGACTCGCTCGATCCCGAGCGCGTCGCGCGGGTGATGCGCTGGGGCAAGCTCGACGACATCTGGGCGGGCATCGAGGCGGCGTGCGCGGCGGGTCTCGTGCCGATGAAGCTCAACTGCGTCGTCGTCAAGGGACACAACGAGGAGGACGTGGTCGACCTCGCCCGGCTGACGCTCGAGCGCGACTGGCACGTGCGCTTCATCGAGCTCATGCCGCTCGGCGGCGGCGAGTGCGCGCGCGTCGCGGTCGACTCCTTCGTCTCGAACGTCGAGACGCGCGCACGCATCGAGCGCGCGCTCGGCCCGCTCCTGCCGATCGCGCCGTCGAGCCCGTCCGACGAGTCGCGCAACTACCGCTTCGCCGGAGCTCGCGGCGTCGTCGGGTTCATCAATCCGGTCTCGGAGCCGTACTGCGGCTCCTGCAATCGCATGCGGCTCACCGCCGACGGCCGCTTTCACCTCTGTCTCCTGCGCGACGACGAGCTCGACGTGCGCGCCGCGCTGCGCGGTGGTGCCGCGCAGGAGGAGATCGCGGCGATCCTGCTGCGCGCCGTCGGGGCGAAGCCCACGGGGCACGAGCTGCATGCCGGCGTGTCAACCGTCGAGCGCTCGATGCACCACCTCGGCGGCTGACCAACCCGCGGTTGCGCGTCGCTTCGCCGACGCCTTAAAGCAAGCCCTCCCATGAGCAGCCTCGATTCCGAAGAAGCCCGCCGCTTGTTCGGCGATGACCTGATCGATCCGGCAGCGCTGCACGCGCTGCTCGGCGAAGAGCCCGTGTCCGTGCCGGCGATCCCGTTCTCCCGCGAGACGGCGGAAGCCGCCCAGCGTGCCGGCTGTCTGCTGATCTACCGGCCCGCGGCGCTCGCCGACGGACGTCCGCTGACGCTCGCCACCCTCGCCGACGTCGCCAGCAACCGCGGCGGCGGCATCGTCGCGTTCGCCGGCGACGATCCGTGGTTCATCGAGGATCCCGTCGCGGGGACCGAGCCGGTGGAGGCCGGCTGGGCGCTGGTCGCCAAGGAGCCGTGGCCAGAGACGCTCAACAAGACCTACCCGGTCGGCGAGAAGGCGCTCGCGCAGCGCGCCGGGTCGGTCCCGTGGCGGCGGCGGCGCGCGGCGGAGATCGCGTTCGACACGCTGGCGTACGCGGCGGCGCGCAACACGCGGCTGCTCGCGAAGCACTGGGACTGGTCCTCCACCCAGTCGCGCGACGGCGGATGGGTCAACATCGGCGGGTTCGGCGACGCAGGCCTCGAGGTGCTGTCGTACTCGCGGGCCGTCAAGCATGGCGCCCTCGGCATCTGCCCTACCCTCGTCGGTCACGCGAACCGCTGAGCTGGTGATCGTCGGCGGGGGGCCGGTCGGCCTCTACGCCGCGTACTACGCCGGCTTCCGCGGACTCGACACCGTGCTGCTCGAGTCGCTGCCGATGCTCGGCGGGCAGATCGTGACCTTCTACCCGGAGAGCGCGATCTACGACGTGCCGGGCTTCCCACAGGTGCGCGGTGCGGAGCTCGTCGAGCGCTTGACGGCGCAGATGAGCCCCTTCCCGATCGACGTCCGCCTCGGCGAGGAGGTGACGGAGATCGTCGAGGGCGACGAGCAGCACCTGCTCGTGCGCGCGCAGCGCACGGCGGACGCGAACGGCGACGGGCAGCGCCTCTACCGGACCCGCGCCGTGCTCATCGCGGCGGGCATCGGCAGCTTCTCGCCGCAGCGTCTCAAGGAGCCGGCGTCGCGCTACGAGGGACGCGGCTTGCACTACTACCCGCTGCCGACCGAGCGCGTGGCGGGGCGTGACGCCTTCGTCCTCGGCGGCACCGAGCGCGCCGTGCAGCTCGCGCTCCGCCTCGTCGCGCAGGGCGCGCGCGTGACGCTCGTCCACCGTCGCGACAAGCTCGCGGCCGGCGCCGAGATGCAGCGCGAGCTCGAGGCGTCGCCGGTGCGCTTCCTGCCCTTTCACGACCTCGACGCGCTGCTCGGTGAAGACCGCGTCGAGCGCATCCGCCTGATCGACCGCCGCGGCGGCGGCACGCTCGAGGAGCCGGCCGACGTGGTCCTGCCCTGCTACGCGTTCCACGCCGACGCCCGCACGCTGCGGCGCTTCGGCGTACGCCTCGAGGGCGACGCGGTGCTGGTCGACTCGCGCATGGCGAGCGACCGGCCGGGAATCTGGGCCGCCGGCGACGGCGCGACCTACCCCGGCAAGGTGCGCGTCCTCGCCGTCGACTTCGGCGAGGCCTGCATCGCGGTGAACAACATCGCCGCGACCATCCTTCCGGGAGCGCACGTCTTCCCGGGCTACAGCTCGCACCGCAAGGGCGCTGCGCGCCGCGACGGCTGAGCCGCACGGCGGGGCCCGTTTCGTGTCGGCGACCCGGGTGCTACCTTAGTTCGTTCCGATGACACCCGAGGAGATCCAGCAGCGTATCGAGGCTCACATCCCGGGGGCGGCTGCCGAGGTCCGCGACTACACGGGCACCGGGGACCACTTCGAGGTGCGGGTCGTAGCGTCGGCCTTCGAGGGCAAGCCGCTCGTCGAGCGTCACAAGATGATCTACGCCGCGCTCGGCGAAGCGGTCGACGGCCGCACCATCCATGCGCTGTCGCTCAAGACGCTCACCCCGGCCCAGGCGGAGAAGGCCTGAGCCGCCGCACGAATCGAAGAGGAAAGAGTCGCAATGGACGTCAACGATCGCATCCGCGAAGCCATCGAGAAGAACAAGATCTTGATCTACATGAAGGGAACGCCCACGTTCCCCATGTGCGGCTTCTCGGCCGCCACCATCGAGGTCTTCGAGGAGCTTGGCGTCCCGTACGAGACGGTGGACGTCCTGAAGGACCCCGAGATCCGCGAGGGCATCAAGCGCTACTCGAACTGGCCGACGATCCCGCAGGTCTACATCAACGGACGCTTCATCGGCGGCTGCGACATCGTGCGCGAGATGCACGCCAACGGCGAGCTCGAGCCGCTCGTCCGCGAAGCGCTGCAGAGCTGATCACTCTCGCCGGCGCGTCGGATCAGCTCCGACCGGCGCGCCGCGCGAGCTCTTCCCAGACGCGCGCGAACTGACGCTCGGTTTCCTCGGGCGTGCCGGAGTTGTCGATGACGAAGTCGGCGAGCTCCGCCTTGCGCGCGACCGGCATCTGCGAGGCGATGCGCGCGACCGCCTCGTCGTGCGTGAGCCCGTTGCGGGCGCACAGGCGCGCGAGCTGCTGCGCCTCGTCGACCCGCACCACCACCAGCGGCCGCCACGCGTCGTGACCACCGTTCTCGATCAAGAGCGCCGACTCGTAGACCATCATCGGCGCGCCTGAGGCTTCCGCCGCGGCGAAGCGCTCCTGCAGCAGGCGTCCGATGTACGGGAACGTGATCGCCATCAGTTTGCGCCGCAGCGAGTCGTCGGCGAACACGATGCGGCCGAGCTTCGGGCGGTCGAGCGTACCGTCGGGCAGCAGGACGTCCTCGCCGAACTCGCGCACCACGGCCGCGAGGCCCTCGGTGCCCTTGGCGACCGCGTCGCGTGCCGCGTCGTCGTCGTTCACCACCGGCACGCCGCGAGCCGCGAAGAAGCTCGCGACCAGGCTCTTCCCGCACGCGATCCCGCCCGTCAGCCCGACACGAAGCACCGACGCTGCATAACGGCCGACCGCCGAGCGGCCAAGCTTGCCCCCTTTTTTCGATCGGGCTAGACCCGCGTCGATGTACTTCGTCACCATGGGCGGGATTTCGGGTTACGTCTGGTTCTCGACCACGCCGCGCGGTCGTGCGGCGATCGGTTTGACCGAAACGGGCAACGTTCGGGTGCTGGCGCCCGGCGAGAACACGCGCGACTGGCGCGTGCTGCGCGAATGGCCGGCGAGCGTGTACTCGCACACGGAGCTGCTGGTCGCGCTGGGCCGCGCCGAGGAGCCAGAGACCGCAGAGGAGCTGCTCGCGGCGCTGCCGGCCGAGACACTGGTCTGAGAACGCAGCGGTGAGCGGCAGCGACCTGCGCCAGGACGCCCTCGCGGGGATCCGCGTCGTCGAGTGTGGCGACTTCGTCTCCGCGAGCTACGCGACGAAGCAGCTCGCCGACCTCGGCGCGCACGTGATCAAGGTCGAGCCGCCGGGGCGCGGCGACACCGCGCGCCACCGCGGTCCTTACGCCGGCGAGCCGCACCCCGACCGCAGCGGCCTCTTCCTCTACCTCAACACCAACAAGCACGGCATCGCGCTCGATCTCGAGCGTCCCGAGGGCCGCGAGGTGCTCGCCCGGCTCGCGGCGAGCGCGGACCTGCTGGTGCACAACGTTCCGCCGGATCAGATCGGCCGGCTCGGGCTCGACGACCGCGAGCTGCGCGCGAAGAACCCGGCGCTCGTCGTGACCGCGATCAGCCCCTTCGGGCTCACGGGACCGGGCTCGCGTCTGAAGGCGCACGACCTGAACCTCTGGTGCGCGGGCGGCGTCGCGACGCTGAACGGCGGCGGTCCCGGCACCGACGACCTGCCGCCGCTCAAGGGCTTCGGCCAGCAGGCGGGCTTCCAGGCGGGGCTCAACGCCGCGGTCGGCTCGCTCGGCGCGCTGCTGTCGGCGATGGCGACCGGCGAGGGACAGCTCGTCGAGGTGTCGGTGCAGGAGTGCCTGACGTCGATCCTCGAGATGACCTACGAGTACTACCCGTACATGGGTCTGATCGCGTCCCGGCTCGGCCAGAAGCCGATCGCCCCGCTCGACTTCCTCGAGTGCAAGGACGGCTGGATCTTCATCTGCTGCGTCGAGGAGCACCAGTGGCAGCGCTTCGTCGAGCTCGCGGGGACTCCCGAGTGGGCGACGATGGAGATCTTCGAGAACCGCATGCTGCGCGCGGCGAACTGGGACGCGCTCAACATCTTCCTCTCGGAGTACGCGTCGGGGCTGACGGTGCAGGAGCTCTACCACCAGGCGCAGGCGCATCGGATTCCGTTCGCGCCGGTGTCGACGATGGGCGACCTGCTCGCGTCGGAGCACCTGAAGACGCGCGGCTTCTTCGTGACCGTCGATGACGGCTGCGGCGGCTCGGTCACCATGCCGGGGGCGCCGTACCGGCACTCCTTGACGCCGTGGCGCATCCGCAAGCGCGCGCCGCGCCTCGGCGAGGACACCGACGCCGTGCTCGGCGAGCTCGGCTACGGCCCCGACGAGATCGCGTCGCTGCGTGCTTCGGGAGTGATCGCATGAGCGCGACCGCCAATCGCAAAAAACCGCTCGAGGGCATCCGCGTCGCCGACTTCACGTGGGTGTGGGCGGGGCCGTTCTGCACCCTGCAGCTCGCGCACCTCGGCGCCGAGGTGATCCGCGTCGAGTCGTCGACGCGCACGTGCGTCACGCGCCTGCTGCCGCCGTGGCCGGACGGCCAGCCGGGCATCAACCGGTCGGGCTACTTCAACCAGTACAACCAGGGGAAGCGCAGCCTCGCGCTCAACCTGAAGGACCCCGCCGCGCTCGAGATCGCCAAGGATCTCATTCGCGCGAGCGACGTCGTGGTCGAGAACTTCGCGGCGGGCGTCATGGAGCGCATGGGCCTCGGCTACGAGGTCTGCCGCTCGCTGCGCGAAGACGTCATCATGATCTCGCTCTCGGGCTACGGCTCGACCGGCCCCGAGCGCGAGTACGTGTCGTACGGCCCCGCGCAGGTGCCGCTTTCGGGCTTCTCGTCGGTCACCGGCTACCGCGGCTGGCGTCCGATGCACATCGGCATCTCGTACGGCGATCCGACCGCAGGACTGCAGGGCGCGATCGCGGTGCTCGCGGCGCTCGTCCACCGGCGCAAGACCGGCCGCGGCCAGTACATCGACCTGTCGCAGTGGGAGAGCACGATGGCGCTCCTCCCCGAAGCGATCACGGCGTACACGATGACCGGCAAGGCCCCCGAGCGCGACGGCAACCACGACGTCCTCTGGGCGCCGCACAACGTCTACCGCTGCGCGGGCGAGGATCGCTGGGTGTCGATCGTGGTCGCGAACGACGACGAGTGGCGCGCGCTCGCCGGCGTGATCGACCCTGCCCTCGCCGACGACCCGCGCTTCGCGACCATGGCCGAGCGCAAGCGCAACGAGGACGTGCTCGACGAGATCATCTCCGCGTGGTGCGCGTCGCGCACGGATACGGAGGTGCGCGACGTGCTGCAGGCCGCCGGCGTCGCCGCCTACCCGGCGATGACCAACAAGGACCTGCACGAGGATCCGCACCTCGGCTCGCGCGACTACTTCGTCGAGCTGCCGCACCCCGAGGTCGGGACGCGACGCCACATGGGCATCCCGTACAAGCTGCACGGGACGCCGCTGCGCGTCTGGCGCGCCGCGCCGTGCTTCGGCGAGGACACCGACTGGGTGCTGCGCGAGGTGCTGCGCTACGACGAGAGCCGGATCGCCGAGCTGCACGCCTCCGGCGTCCTCTCCTGAGCGAGCGTCCTTCTCAGGCGCGCAAACGTCAGCCGGGCACGAGCTCGATCGTGTCGCCCGTGACCTCGACGCCGAGGCGCAGCGTCAAGTAGTCGCCGCGACGCCAGGCCTCGAGCTGATCGACGAGGTGCGCGCTGCGGACCTGTCCCGATTGCCCGCTCGGCAGCGCGAGCTTCACCTCGTCGGTCGACAGGTCGGCGATCATGCGCGCCACCGGCGCGAGCACGATCCGGTACGGCGGCTCGGCGCCCGCGATGCGGTGCTGGAGCACGGTGAACGGCGAGCCCGGCGCCGCCCACGGCTCCGGCGCGCCCGCGGCGAACGTCTCGTGGAAGGCGAGCGGGTGGCGCAGCGCCAGCTCGTTCACGGCGCCCCACGACCACGCCGCCGGGTCCCCGCCCTGGCGCTCCGCGAGCCACGAGGCCGCGCGCGTGAACGCACCGACGAGCGCGCGGTCCTTGTCCTCCTCGCTCGGGAACCACGGTGACGTCGGCGCCGTCACGATCTTGGCGACGCCCCACCACGCGTAGCGCCACAAGCGCGCGAGCGGTCCGAAGCGCTGCTCCGGGAACAGATCGCGCAGCAGGTGGCCGAAGATCGCGACGTAGAACAGCGCCGCGGCACCGGAGTCGGCGCGCGCCTCGCCCTGCCAGTCCTGCACGAGTGGGATGGCGCGCGCGAGGACCGGGTGGCTCGTCGCCTCGGGACGCGACAGCGCGCGCTTGACGTGCGGCAAGAGCTCGACCGCCGCGAGATCCAGCACGTCGCGCTGCAGCTCGCGACACGCATCCACCCCGACGCGCGGCTGCTCGGAGAGGCGCTCGCGGATGCGGCGCGCGCGGTAGGCGTGATCCGCGTACGCGTGCGCCGGATACTTGGCGTTGCGCGCGTCGAGGTGCGCCTCGTTCGCCGACACCACCGTGTCGGTGCCCTTCTCCGCGCACACGCTCGACAGCCCGGTCACCGCGGTCCAGCGGCCCTCGCTACTCCAGCCGCGCAACGGCAGCCGCGCGGCGTTGGCGCGCACCGGCAAGCCGCCGACACCCCAGCGGCCGACGGCGCCCGTCGCGTCCGCGGCGTAGAGGTTGAGCGCGAGCGGTCCCTTGTCGAGCAGCGCCGCCGCCTTCGCGACGTCGGCGAGCGACTTCGCGCGCGCGAGCGCCAGCCAGCCCGGCAGCGCGGTGCCGAGCGAGTTCACGCCCCAGCGCACCGCGATCGCGAGCATGCGCATCTCCGGGTGCGGCCCGTCGAGCTGGTTCACGAGGTGCGAGAGCAGCGGACCGTTGCGCGTCTCCGCGACCTCGAACTTGAGGCTCTCGCCGCCGCGCACGCGCACGAGCTCGCTGCGAACGTTGAGCGGCGCCCAGCCGTTCTCCGTGCGGAAGTTGCCGATGCCGTCGAGCTCCTCGATCACGCAGTCGACGTCGTCGAGCGAAAAGTTCGTGACACCCCAGGCGCAGGTCTTGTTGCGCCCGAGCTGCATCACCGGTCCGCCGACGTGCGCGACCCCGGCGACCGAGAAGCCCGGCGCTTCGAGGTGCGCGAGGTACATGACGCTCGGCAGCGTCGCCGCGAGGTGTGGATCGCCGGCGACGATCGCGCTGCCGCCCTCGGCGCGGTCGCGCCCGACCGCCCAGCCGTTGCTGCCGCCGCCTCCCGGGAACGCGAGCACGTGGTCGAGGATGCGGAGATCGAGCCGCCGCCAGAGCGCCAGGACCTGCTCCGGCACCAAGGAGAGCTCGAGACCGGGCGGCGAGATCCAGCGCGCCCGCTCGAGACCGGCGGTCGCGAGCGCGCGCGCGATCAGCAGCTTGTGCGGCCAGGTCTCGAGCGCCATCGCCCAGGTCGCGTACAGCTCGACGGCGAGCGAGTCCGCGATCGTCCACGGCTCCATCTCGTACTCGAGGACGCGGCACTCCTCGGGCTTCGTTTCCGCGCGCACGGCGTTGATCCCGCCGACGAACGCCGCGAGCACGTCGCGCGCGACGCCCTCGAGCCGATTCGCCGCGACGGCGGCGCGGCGCGGAATGCCGATCGTGCGCATCAGCGCGTCGTGCCGCGCGAACGGCTCGCCGAGGATCTCGGCGAGGCGACCGCACGCGAGACGGCGCAGCACGTCGAGCTGCCAGAGGCGGTCTTCCGCCATGCAGAAGCCGAGCGCGGCGTACGCGTCGCGCTCGGTCTTGGCGGTCACGTGCGGGATACCCGCCGAATCACGCACCACCTTCGCGCGCGCGCCGAGCGCGGCGACCGTCTTGCGCGGGTACGGCGACGGCTCCGGCTGGCCGCGACGACGGCGTGGCGTCTCGCGAGGCTCCTCCTCTTCCTCGCCGGCATCGATGTCCGTTGCGAAGTTGCGGCCCCAGGTCGTGCCGCCGAACGGCGCCTGGTCTTCGCGCGGGTCGAGCGGTCGCCGCGGCGCGGGCGGTGGATCGGTGGCCCACGGCCGACCGCCGAAGCCGCGACGCTCGTCGTCGCGACCGCTCATCCGACACCCGGTGCGCGGACCGCGGATCCCGCGATCACGTCCTGCTTCCTCGCCACCGACTCAACGCTTACCAGAGAAAAGCCCCCCCTCAATCACTTCTTTTGGTCTTCCGCGTCGGTACGACGAGCACCGGACACGCCGCATGGCGAACCACCCGCTCGGCGACGCTGCCCATGAAGAGGTGCGAGAGCCCCGAGCGTCCGTGCGTGCCGACGATGATCAGGTTCGAGCGCCCCTTGCCGCCCGCCGCGACGATCTCCTCGGCCGGGCGTCCGAGACGCACCGAGACGGTCGCGCCGGGCAGATTGGCGAGCTTGCGCGCCTTCACACGCTCGAGCTCGATCTTCGCCTGCTTCAGATGCTCCTCGATGATCGACTGCGTCGCGATCGGCGTTCCGCCGAGCACGTCGACGCCCGTGAACTCGAGCGGCTCCACGACGTAGAGCACCGACAGGCGCGCGCCCAGGTCCTGCGCGAGCGCGATGCCGTAGTCCAGCGCTTCGTGGGACAGCTTCGAGAAGTCGATCGCGACCAGAATCTTCTTGACCTGCGGCACCGGCACCCCCTTCAGCCGCTTCGGACGCGGGCTCCGCGTACGTTAGAGCAAGCGGTCCCACGCTTCCACCTCCATCGGCACCGCGATAGGATCGGCGACAGCGCCAGCGGCGAATCCGCGACGGGAGGGAACGTGACCATCCAGGTGGAGCAGACGATCCAGCAAGTGGAGGCGATCTTTCGCTTCAATCAGGAGGTCGGTCGGCGGTTCGCCGAGTGCGGCATCGCGAGCACGGGCGAGCTGCTGAAGCTCTACGAGGAGCTGCGCGAGGCGCTCGCGCGCATCAGCCTCCCCGAGCTCGAGTGGGCGCGGCAGGAAGCGATCCGCCTCCAGAAGCGGCTGAACGAGCTCGGCGACGAGCTGCAGCACCTCTGCGCGCTCAAGGCCGCGTTCGAGATCCGCCACTGAGAGCCGGCCCTAAGCAGACCAGGAGGCAATCGCGCAGCCCGTCGTGAATCGGCAGCAGGTCCAGACCACCGACGACATCGACCTCCTGCTCGCGGTGCTTCCGAAAACGGTCCGCGCCGCGCTCGCCCGTCACCCCGACCTCGAGACGCTCATCGAGATCGTCCTCGACCTCGGCCGTCAGCCCGAAGCGCGCTTCCCCGACGGATCGGTCTGGCTCGGCGACGAGGTGGTGACCCGCGACGACCTCGCGCACGCGACGGCCTGCGTCGGCGCGTTCACGAGCGACAACCGCGCCGGCATCGAGCGCACGCTGCACCGGATCTCCGCCATCCGGAACCGCGCGGGCGACGTCATCGGTCTCACCTGCCGCGTCGGGCGCGCGGTGTACGGGACGGTGGAGATCGTGCGCGACGTCATCGAGTCGGGTCGCAGCACGCTGCTGCTCGGTCCGCCGGGCGTCGGCAAGACGACGCTGCTGCGCGAGGCCGCGCGCGTCCTCGCCGACGAGGCCGGCAAGCGCGTGATCGTCGTCGACACCTCGAACGAGATCGCGGGCGACGGCGACATCCCGCATCCCGGCATCGGACGCGCGCGTCGCATGCAGGTCGCGTCCCCCGACCGTCAGCACGCGGTGATGATCGAGGCCGTCGAGAACCACATGCCCGAGGTGATCGTCATCGACGAGATCGGCACCGAGGCGGAGGCGGCCGCGGCGCGCACGATCGCCGAGCGCGGCGTCCAGCTCGTCGCGACCGCGCACGGCCACACGCTCGAGAACCTGCTCACCAACCCGACGCTGAGCGATCTGATCGGCGGCATCCAGGCCGTCACGCTGGGCGACGAGGAGGCGCGACGTCGGCGGACGCAGAAGACGGTCCTCGAGCGCAAGCAGGCGCCGACCTTCGACGTCCTGATCGAGATCCAGACGCGCGATCGCCTCGCGATCCATCACGACGTCGCGAAGGTGGTCGACGCGATGCTGCGCGGTCACCCGTGGTCGCCCGAGGTGCGCGTCCGCAGGGACGACGGCGAGGTCGAGGTGCAGCCCGCGGAGC
Organism: Candidatus Binatia bacterium; assembly: GCA_036563615.1. Taxonomy (NCBI): domain Bacteria; phylum Candidatus Binatota; class Binatia (SeqCode); species Binatia bacterium. Next base: position 53,640 of record DATCMB010000022.1, on the reverse strand, counting down.
GCGAGCCCGTCCCGGAGCGGCGCCCCGTCCGGCGCTTCATCCGCATCTACCCGTTCGCGATCAGCGAGGAGCGGCTCGAGCGCGCGATCCACCTGACCGGCGCGCCGGCGCGCGTCGCGCGCTCGGTGCGCGACGCGGACCTGGTCCTCACGCTGCGCAGCTACAGCAAGCGCCAGCCCGCGAAGCTGCGCGAGGCGCTGCACCGCGATCTGCCGGTGCACATGCTGCGCAGCGCGAGCATGTCGCACATCGAGGCGTTCCTCGACGACCTGCGCCGCGACGTCGACGGACCGGATCAGGACATCGAGCGCGAGATCGACGACGCCGCCGCCGAGGCCGAAGCCGCAGCGCGCTCGGTGCTCGAGAGCGGCGAGCCGATCGAGCTCCTCGCCCGCCCGGCGGCGACGCGACGCGCGCAGCACGCGGTCGCGGAGCGCTATGGCTTGCAGTCCGTGAGCCGGGGGCGCGAGCCGTACCGGCGGGTCGTGCTGCTGCCCGCCGATCACTGAGGCCTCTACGCGGTCTCGGCAAAGCTCGCGCGCTCCCGACCACTCGGTTAACTCTGTGGCGTCGACGTGGCTTCCCTCGAGCAGGACCCGGCTTCCGTCCGTGCGATGGGCGGCGCCGTGAAGTCGACGATCGACTTCGCCAGCGGGATCGCGAGCGCGCTCTTCGCCGCGGGGGAGACGCTGGTCGGCGTCGCGGCGCGCCTGCTCGAGGCGAGCGGGCTCGCACCGAGACAGGCTCCGAAGAGCGACGACGATCCACCGCCGCTGCGCGCGCTCACCGGCGGCATGGCGGCGCGCACGCGCTCGCCGGAGACGCGACGAGACGACGAGAGCGGCGCGCCGCGACCCCGCCGGCGCGTCCCGCTCGACGACGGCGCGGTGCCCGAGCGCTACGACGAGGATCGCGTGGTCGTGCGGCCGCGCGACCCGTGCACGGTGCACGTCTACTGGAGCCTGAGCGAGGCGACGCGCGCGCAGCGCGCGGCGAACGCGGATCGTCTACTGCGCGACGCCGTGCAGATCGAGACGCGCGCGAGCGACCTCGATGCGCAGAGCGATGCGGCGAGCGCGAACGGCGGCGCGACCTGGATCGTGCCGCTCGCGCCGCTCGCCGACGCGACGTACCTCGACCTGCCCTCGCCGTGCGACGCCGTCCGCGTGACCTTCGGCTGGCTCGAGGAGGACGGCGCGTTCGTGCCGCGCGTGGCCTCCACCTGGGTCCGCATGCCGCCCGCGGGTCCGGCTGCGGAGGAGGCGCCGCGCTGGCGCCAGCTCGCGTCGCCGAGCCAGGAGCCCGTCGAGCCGCCGCCGCTGCCGTCGCGCGAAGCGCGGGACGCCTTGCTGCGTCGTGCGCAGGAAACCCTGATGTGGATCTCGAGCGCGGAGCGTCCGGCGGGACATCCGCTCGAGACCGAGCCGAGCGCGTCGCCCGAGCGCGGCTGACTCTGCGCCCCCCGATGCCGTCCTCGACCTGGAGCTCGCAAGCGGGCGCGCGCGTGCGCGGCTACGTCGCCATCGTGCTGCACGCGCACCTGCCGTTCGTGCGCCATCCCGAGTACGAGGAGTTCCTCGAGGAGCGCTGGCTCTACGAGGCGATCACCGAGAGCTACCTGCCGCTGCTCGATGTGCTCGCGGGGCTCGCCGCGGATCGCATCCCGCACCGCCTCACGCTGTCGCTCTCCCCGCCGCTGCTGAACATGCTGTCCGACCCGCTCCTCCAGGGGCGCTACCTGCGTCACCTCGAGAAGCTGATCGCGTTCTCGGAGAGCGAGGTCGAGCGGACGCGCGGCGACGCGCAGCTGCACCGGGTGGCGATCTACAACCGCGACCTGCTGCGCCGGGCGCGGCGCGCCTTCGTCGAGACCTGGGAAGGCGACCTCGTGCACGGCTTCCGTCGCCTGCAGGAGCAAGGCGGCCTGCAGGTGATCGCCTGCCCGGCGACGCACGGCTACCTGCCGATGCTCGCCGAGCACGAGCCCAGCGTGCGCGCGCAGATCGAGGTCGGGCTCGCGGAGTACCGGCGCTTCTTCGGACGCGAGCCGCAGGCGATGTGGCTTCCGGAGGCGGGCTACTACGAGGGGCTCGACCGCCTGCTCACGCAGCACGGCGTGCGTTGCGTGATCCTCGAGGGACACGGCGTGCTGCACGCGCGTCCGCGTCCGGTGTTCGCGCTGTGGGCGCCGATCGTGTCGCCGGCCGGGATGGTGGCGTTCGGGCGCGACGGCGAGGCGTCGGCGCAGGTCTGGAGCGCGACGCACGGCTATCCCGGCGACGTCGACTACCGCGACTTCTACCGCGACGCGGGCTGGGATCTCGACTACGAGCTCGTGCGGCCGCTCCTGCCGCCGACCGGCGAGCGCGTCGCGATCGGCGTCAAGTATCACCGCATCACCGGCCCCTCGCAGGAAAAGGAACCCTACGTCCTCGAGTGGGCGCGGGCAAAGGTGGAGGCGCACGCGACGAACTTCGTGCGCAGTCGCGGGCGGCAGATCGGCTGGCTCGCGAGCACGATGCAGCACCCGCCGATCGTGGTCGCGCCGTACGACGCCGAGCTCTTCGGCCACTGGTGGTTCGAGGGTCCGCAGTGGCTCGACGTCATGATCCGCAAGGCCGCCTACGACCAGAACACCTTCGCGCTCGTCACGCCGCTCGACTACCTGGCGAGCCATCCGGTCGCGCAGGAGGCGACGCCCGCGACGTCGAGCTGGGGCGAAGGCGGCTACAACGCGGTGTGGCTCTCGGGCGAGAACGACTGGATCTACCGCCACCTCGACGCCGCGGGCCGCCGCATGACCCGGCTCGCTCGGCGCTTCCGTTCCGCGACCGGGCTCGAGCTGCGCGCGCTGAACCAGGCAGCGCGCGAGCTGCTGCTCGCGCAGTCGAGCGACTGGGCGTTCATCATGTCGCGCGGCACGGTGGTGAGCTACGCCGTGCAGCGCACGCGCAGCCACCTCGCGCGCTTCGATCGCCTCGCGAGCGCGCTCGAGACGGGCGCGCTCGAGCCCGAGTGGCTCGCCGAGATCGAGGCCCGCGACCCGATCTTCCCGGCGATCGACTACCGGGTGTACCGCTGAAACGAAGAAAGCCCCGGAAGCGAACCTCCGGGGCTTCTTCATCCCGTCGAGTGTCTTGCGACCTCAGGCCTCGAGGAAGGCGTCCAGGCCGGCCGACCCACAGAGGTCGCGCAGGCGGGTGAGCGCCTTCGCCTCGAGCTGACGGATGCGCTCGCGGCTCACGCCGTAGCGCACGCCGATCTCCTCGAGCGTCTCGACCTGGTCGTCGTCGAGCCCGAAGCGCAGGCGGATGATCGCCTGCTCACGATCCGGCAGCTCGGTGAGAACGCTCTCGAGGTGACGCGACAGATCGCCCGCCATGCTGCGCGCCTCGGGACGATCGCCCTGCTCGTCCGGGATCACCTCGGCGAGCGTGCGGTCGTCGTCGTGGCCGAGCTCCATGTCGAGCGAGAGCACGTGCGCCGGCTCCGCCATCATCTCGAGCTGGTTCTGGTCGATGCCACCCGCCTGGATGATCTCGTCCTTCGACGGCGCACGGTGCAGCTTGCTCTCGAGCGCCTGCGAGAGACGCCCGACCTTGCGCCGCAGCTCGTGCCAGTGCACCGGCGTGCGCACGACCGAACGGTCGTTGTCGATCGAGCGGGCGATGTACTGCCAGATCCACCAGACGGCGTAGGTCGAGAACTTGATGTCCTTCGCCGGGTCGAACTTCTCGACCGCGCGCAGCAGGCCCAGCGTGCCCTCCTGGATCAGGTCGGGCAGCGGCAGGCCACGACGCGCGTGCTTGCGGGCGATCGCCGCGACCAGGCGCAGGTTCGCCTTCAGCATGGCGTCGCGCGCAACGCGGTACACCTCGAGCCGCGCATCGAGCTCGCGGGCGAACTTGCTCACGCGCTCGCGCGTCAGGCGCAGCTTGCGCAGCTTCGCCGGGCTACGCGCGAGGCGGCGCGCACGATCGGCCACCAGCAGGATCTCCCGCTCGCGGAACTCCTCGGTCGGACGGATGACGCCGCGGCCGCGCTCGGTGAGGGTCACGTTGACGATGCGCGGGTTGCGTCGCAGCCAGCGCACGACCGCGTCGCGGGCCTTGCTGATCTCCGTGGTCAGCGCGCGCTCGGCCTCACGGTCGAGCAGCGGGGTCTTGGCAAGATCGGCGTAGAAGCGGCCGAGGACGTCGAGATCCCCGACCAAAGGCTCCATGGACTTGGCCTCAGCCTCTACATCACCGAGATCCTGAGCAGAGGGCGTCGCCGTCGCCTGAGCTTGCTCGTCCTGGGGATCGCTCCACTCGGCGGGCTCTGCATCTGCCTGATACATCGCTGCGCTTCGCATCCTGTTCTGTTCCTCGGGTTCTTACCTCGGCGCGTGCCGACGTGCGGCTCCACCGGGTCCACTAAGGCCCTGGCCTCGCTCATGGAGGGTCCGGGGCCGACAATCACCTACCTTGTCCGGGCGTACAAAGAGGTCGGAAAAGTAATTGCCAACTGACTCGACGAGACTGCGCCGCGTAGATTCAACCGCCTCTCCACCACCCCAAGGTCTCTAGATTTTAGCAGCGATGACTCACCGTGTCAGTAGCTGATAATCAAATTTGCCAGTTTTTTTTCGCGAACGAAAGACGTGCTTCTAAAAAACCTTCACGGTGGGTCGGGACGACGTCCTGGCAACGGTGACGGGATCGCCATAAAGTGCAGCATTTTCGCACGATTTCAAGGGGCCGTTGCAACTGCGTCGGGAGAATTTCCGCGATTTCCGCACGGTGAGTGGCATATCGGTTGCTGACCATCGGCGGCACCGGCGGGAAACCGAGCGCCGGCCGCATTCTCGCTCCAAGCTCTGTCGCCGAGACGGCGGGCCCCGTCCCCCCCGCCACGCCCCTCACCTCCTCCGGCGACAGCCGGGTGGGCGCGCGGGCGTCGTCCGCGCGCCCACCCCTCCCCGTCGACCGCAGAGGCGGCGTGATCGCATCGTCCATCGTTCACCACATTCGGCCGTGCCTTGCGCCGGCATGAGCCGGGGGCTACCAGAGCGGAACCGACAGCCCGGACGGAGAGCGCAATGGCAGAGAAAAAGCTCAGCAAGACAGCCCGCGCCTCGACGCGCGGTAAGGTCACCCTCAAGGCCTGGCACGTCGCCAAGGACAGCGGCAAGGCGGTGAGCCGCATCAAGCTCGTCAACCACCTGATCGACGGCAAGCGGACGACGCGCTTCGGCTGGATGACCGAGGACGGGCAGGTCCTCCTCGACCACCAGGTCGAGTACCGCTACGCGGACGGCGCCGTACCGGCCGAGTGACGGCGCAAGCCGTCACTCACCCGCGCGCTGCAGCGCGATCAGGCGCACCCTGAGCAGCGCGCATTCCTCGCGCACCTCGGAGACGCAGACCTCGCGGATCGCGAAGCCCTCGCGTCCCAGCGCCTGGTAGAACGTCGCCGTGTCGACGCGCTGCGGATCCGCGACCCACAGCGTGCCTCCCGGCGCCACCTGACGCCCGAGCGCCCGCGCGAGCGCCTCGAACTCGGCGCGCTCGTAGAGCAGATCGGCCGCCAGCACGAGGTCGAACGGCTCGGCGAAGCGGGCGGTCGTGATGTCGCCGACCAGCGCCTCGACCGGCGTGCCGTTGACCGCGGCGCTCGCCATCAGGAACTCGATCGGCGCCACCTCGCGGTCGATCGCCGTCACCCGCGCTCCCGCACGAGCCGCGGCGAGCGCGACGAGCCCGAGCCCGCAGCCGACGTCAAGCACCGTCCGGCGCTCGCACTGAAGGCGCGTCGCGATGTGCACGGCGAGCGCGCGCGCGCCGCCCCACACCATCGCCCAGTACGGCGGGACCAAGGTCTCGTCGTTCAGCAGCCGATCGCGGTCGACGTGCTGCTCGAGGTTGCGCACGGTCACCAGACCGATCGTGAAGGCGTCGAGGTCGAACGCTTCGACCTGCGTCGGGTAGCCGGCGATGATTGCGGGAACGTGGGCTTCCTTCGCGCCCGCCGACGACGCCATGACCGGCGCGTATAGCACCATCGGCGGCGGCCGTCAGCGCGTCCGGCCCGGAAGCCGCGCAGCGACCCGTCGGATGAGCTCACGGACCTCGCCGACGCCGAGCGCCGACGCGACGCCCGCGAACGTCGCCGCGCCCGCGAGCACGCCGAGCGCCGACACCGCGGCGCGACCGAGCGGAGCGTCGAGCGGCAGCACGAGCCCGATCGCCACGCGCACCGTCACGCAGACCACCGCCACCGCCGCCGCCGCCACGAGCAGACGTCCGACGTCCGCCGCGAGCCCGGGAAAGGCGCCGAGGCGTCCGCGCAGCAAGCCGAAGAGCAGCGCGAAGTTCAGGAGCGCGACCGCCGACGTCACGCCGGCGAGCCCCGCATGCCCGCCGTCGAGCCAGTGCACGACGAGCCAGCCGCCGGTCGCGTTGATGAGGATCGACAAGCAGGAGATGAGCGCCGGCGTGCGCGCGTCGCCGAGCGCGTAGAACGCGGGCACCAGCACCTTGATGTTCGCGTAGCCCGCGAGCCCGACCGCGTAGGCGACGAGCGCCTGCGACGCCATCGCCGTGTCGTGCGCGGAGAAGCGCCCGTACTCGTACACCAGCCCGACGAACTGCGGCGCGAGCACCGCGAGCCCCACCGCGGCGGGCAGGCAGAGCGCGAACACGAGACGCAGCGCGCGTGCGATGGTCGCGTTGAACTCGGCGAAATCCTCGCGCTCCGCGCTGCGCGACACCGCCGGCAGCGCGACGACGCCGACCGCGACGCCGAACAGCCCGATCGGGAGCTGCATGAAGCGGAAGGCGACGTTCAGCCACGAGACCGCGCCGTCGCCGACCTGCGACGCGAAGTTGTTGCTCACGAGGACGTTCACCTGCACCGCCGCCGCTCCGATCGTCGCCGGTCCCATCAGCGCGAGTACTTGACGGACGCCCGGATCGCTGAACGACAGCATGGGGCGGTAGCGGTAGCGGACGCGGTAGAGCGACGGCACCTGCACGAGCAGCTGCAGCGCGCCGCCGACCACGGTGCCGATCGCCATGCCGACGATCGCGCGCTCGGCGCCGCCGACGGCGACCTCGCCCGCCGAGCCGCCCCACACGGTCCGCATGTACTGCGGCGCGAGCCACCAGGCCGCGCCCAGGCCGACGACGATCGAGCCGAGGTTGAAGAAGCTCGACGCCGACGCCGGAACGCCGAAGCGTCCACGTGCGTTCAGCATCCCCATCGCGACCGCCGCGAGCGCGACCAGCAGCAGGAACGGGAACATGAGCCGCGTGAGGAAGATCGTGAGCTCGGTCTTGCCGGGCGTCTCGGCGAAGCCCGGCGCGATGACGCTCACGATCCACGGCGCGAAGGCGATGCCGAGCAGCACGAGACCGCCGACCACCACGACGAGCGCGTGAATCACCAGATTCGCGAGCCGCCACGCGCTCTCCTCGCCCTCGCGCGCGAGCTTCTGCGTGAAGCAGGTGACGAACGCGGCCGAGAGCGCGCCCTCGGCGAACAGGTCGCGGAACAGGTTCGGGATGCGGAACGCCGTCACGAAGGCGTCGAGCTCGCGCCCCGCGCCGAAAGAAGCCGCGAACACCTGCTCGCGGACGAGGCCGAGCACGCGGCTGACGAGGATCGCGGCGCCGACGATCGAGGCCGAGCGTGCGAGCCGAACCGGCTGCGTCGCCTCCGCTTGCGCCTCACCGGCTAGCGCCCCCGCACGCTCCTCCGCCATCGCGCTCCGCAGCTATCATGGACGATGCCGGCAGGCATCTCGGGGTGTAGCTTGACTCTCCGCATCCCGGGCGTTGATATGCCTCTGAATGTGGGGCATCGGCTTTCCCGAGCTGATCGTGATCCTCGTGATCGCGCTGCTCGTGTTCGGACCCGGGCGCTTGCCCGAGGTGGGGAGCTTCCTCGGCAAGTCGCTGCGCGCCTTCCGTGACGCGGTCGAGCGGCGCGACGACGAGGACGGCGGCGAGCAAGTCGAGGGATCGGGCTCGGAGAAGCTGCCGCCCGGCGGCAACGCGGCCTGAGCCGCGCTGCCGTCAGAAGCCGACGCTCGAGGACACGCGCCCGCGCGGATCGATCGTCACCGCGCGGCCGTTCGCGTAGTACCAGGTCATGTAGCCGTTCGGCTCGGTGACCGTGTTGAGCGGCGCCCCGTAGACGCGCAGCACGCGCTCCGAGCTCCAGCCGCGCTTGACGGGCGCCAGGCGCGACGAGCCGTCGCCAGACACGACGTACGGGCGAACCTCCGGCAGCGCCGACGGATCGACGTGGCTCGACGCGTGCGGGCTCTGCTCGAGCACCGTCAAGCGCTCCTCGAGCGCGGCGACCATGTCGGCGAGCTCGCGCGTCGTCTGCTCGAGGCGCGCGACCTGCTCGCGCAGCGCGTGCAGCTCGACGGTCGTCTCGCCGCCGCCACGCCGCAGCTCCGCGACCAGCCCTTCGCTCGGATCCTGCGGACGCGCGCGCGGCGGGCGCGGTCCACCCTGACGCACCTCGAAGCGCCCCGGGTCGATGACGCGCGAGCGCGACTCCCGCGGCGTGGCGATCGGCGCGGGCGCCGCGGCGAGGTCGTCCTCGTCCAGCGACGGCGCCGAAGCGAGGGCGTCGTCCGCCTCCAGCGTCCCGACGTTCAGCGACGCGGACGACGGCGCGTCCCCGGTCTGCCCCACCGAGGCGGCATCCGCCTCCTTGACGCTCGTCGTGGTCGAGCCGACGCCGACGGAGATCTCGATCACCTCGATCTGACCCGGGTCGCGCAGCTCGATCCGCGGCCGGCCGGCGTTCTCGTGCACCGTGCCGCGGATGCGGACGCGACGCGCGTCGTAGGCCTGCCGGGGCGACGGGAAAGCGGCGACCCGGTCGCCGGGGATCGACGCGACGAGCCCGCTGAAGTCGGTCTCGAACGACAGCAGGCACGCGAGCGGCGAGCACACGACCTTGGAGACGTGCCCCTCGACCACCACGTCCTCGCCGATGTGCTGCGTCGCGTCCTCCGGACGGATCGGCTCGCCGCGCGCCGGCCTCGACCAGACGCCGACGAGGCCCAGGCCCATCACCAGCAGCGCGGCGAGGAGCGCGCCACGCGACCTCGCTTGTCGCGGTGGTCCGGCTCCCCTACCATCGACGGAACGATGGCCGCGCCGGCGAAGATCCGTCAGACCAGAGCGGTCGGGCGCTACGCGCTCGGCGTCGACTGGGAGGACGGCCACGACTCGATCCTACCGCACGTCCACTTGCGGGCACACTGTCCGTGCGACGCCTGCGCGGAAGTGCGCGCGCGCAACGAGCTGCCGGGCGGACGCGACGTGAGCCTCGAGACGCTCGAGCTCGTCGGCGACGCGAGCGTCTACCTGCGCTGGTCGGACGGACACGAGACCTTCTACCTCGTCGAGGAGCTGCGAGGCCTGTGCCGATGCGCGTACTGCATCGGCGAGCCGGAACGTCCGATCACCGGCTGAGTCAGTCTTCGATCGTGATCGCGCGGGTCGGACAGCCGCGCGCGGCGGCCTCGACCTTGGCGCGCAGGCTCTCCGGCGGGTTCTCCTGCAGGATGTAGAGGAAGTTGTCCTCGCGGACCTCGAATACCTCCGGGGCCGCCGCCTGGCAGACCGCGTTGCTGTTGCACTTGTCGAAATCGACGACGACCTTCATCGAGGTTCTTCCCTCCAAGAGCGTGCTCGCGCGCGACGCTATCACACCGCTGCCGCGCCTTGAAGGCGCAGCGCCCTTCGCGTAGTCGCTCTGAAGCACGGGGGCGACACCCGAAGAAGGAGAACACGTGCCGACGCTCGTCTTGCTCCGCCACGGCGAATCTCAGTGGAATCTCGAGAACCGCTTCACCGGCTGGGTCGACGTGCCGCTGACCGACCGCGGCCGCGAGGAGGCCCGCCGCGCGGGGCAGCGACTGCGCGAGTCGGGCATCCGCTTCGATCGTGCCTTCACCTCGATGCTGTCGCGCGCGCAGGAGACGCTCGACATCGTGCTCGAGGAGCTCGGCCAGAAGGATCTGCCGGTCGAGCGCGACCAGGCGCTCAACGAGCGCCACTACGGCGACCTGCAGGGGCTCAACAAGGCCGAGACCGCGAAGAAGTTCGGTGACGAGCAGGTGCACATCTGGCGGCGCAGCTACGACGTCGCGCCGCCGGGCGGCGAGAGCCTGAAGGACACCGCGGCCCGCACCCTGCCCTACTTCGAGCAGCACGTCGTGCCGGCGCTGCGCAAGGGCGAGACCGTGCTGATCGCGGCGCACGGCAACAGCCTGCGCTCGATCGTCATGGACCTCGAGAAGCTGACCCGCGAGCAGATCCTCGAGCTCAACCTCGCGACCGGCGTGCCGATCGTCTACCGCCTCGACGACGACCTGAAGATCGTCGACAAGCAGATCCTCGACTAGCCGCCGTTCCGCTCACCGAGCCGCGCGAGCAGCGCGTCGACGAAGCTCGGCGCGTCCGCGACGACGCCGAGGTCGGCGCCGGCGAAGATCTCGGCGCGCGGGTCGCGGTTGACCGCGATCACGCGCCTCGCGCGTTGCAGCCCGACCATGTGGTTGAACGAGCCGCGGACGCCGAGCGCGAGGTAGAGCGCGGGCGCGACGCTGCGCCCCGAGATCCCGACCTGCAGCTGACGCGGTAGCCAGCCGAGGTCGCAGACGCGGCGCGTGCCCGCGACCACGCCGCCGAGCGCCGACGCGAGCGCCTCGATCTGCGGCATGCGCTCCTTCGGTCCGGCGCCGAAGCCGACGCAGACGACGAGCGACGCAGCGTCGAGGTCGACGCTCGCCGAAAGCTCGGGCGTGAAGCGCACGACCCGCCTGGGCGACGGCGCGACGTCAAGCACAGGCAGCGCGACGATGGTCGCAGCCCCCCGCTCGGGCTGCGGCTGCGCGGGCTCGAGCATCCCCGGCCGCACCGTCACCATCTCGGGCCGCGTGTGCGACAGCACGGGCGCCACGAACTGCCCGCCGAACGCCGGCTTGAGCTGACGCAGCCGACCTTCCTCGTCGAGCTCGACGCCGAGCGCGTCGCCGGTGAGCCCGAGGCCGAGACGCGCCGCGAGACGCGGCACGAGCTCGCGCCCGAGCCCGCTCGCCGGCGCGAGCACGATGCGCGGCGCGAAGCTCTGCACCGCGGCGGCGAGGTCCGCAAGCTGGCGCGCCTCGCTCGGAGCGTCCTGCGTGCTCGAGCGCAGAAGCACGTCGGCGCCGAGGTGTCCGAGCTCGGTGGCGAGCGCTTCCACGTTGGAGACGGGATGCTCCTCCGCGGGCAGGTCGGGCGCGACGACGTACGCGCAGACGCCGACGCCGAGACGCGCGGCGAGGCGATCTGCGGCCGCGAGCAGCTCGGCGGTCGTCGAGCGCAGCCGTCCGTCGTGGGCGCGCTCGGCGAGCACCCAGATCGCGCCGCGCGGATCGTCGCGCCGCGCGTGCGCGAGCGCGTGCCGCCGCTCCTCGCGCGCCGCACGCTCACGCAACGCCGCGATCTCGTCGAGCACCGCACGGACGGCGTCGTCGATGCCCTCCTCGGTGGTGAGCAGCCGGCGCTCGCGCTGCGACGCGACCGCCTGGACCTCCTCGACCCAGGTCGGCGAGCCTCGCTCGCCGTAGCGCGCGGGATCGTTGCCGAGGTCCTCACGGGTCCAGGTGTGGAGCGGCCGCGACTGCGCGGCCTCCTCGTCCGGCACGACGACCGGGACGCGCGTCTTCCAGCGATCGGTGCACGTCACGACCGCCGGCAGCGGGCACTCGACGTCGGCGTAGCCGTCGTCGCGCTCGCACTCGAGCTGCAGGACGGTGCCGGCGTCCTCCGTGCGCAGCGTCAAGCGTCGCACCCCGCTCGCGCACGGCACGCCGAGCAGCTCCGCGACCTCCGGACCGACCTGCCCGGTCTCGGAGTCGATGCTGAAGCGTCCGGCGAGCACGAGGTCGAAGCCGATGCGCCGCAGCGCATCGGCGAGCGCGCGCGAGGTCGCGAGCGTGTCGGCGCCCGCGAAGCGCGGATCGCACAGGTGCACGGCCTCGTCCGCACCGAGCGAGAGACACTCGCGCAGCGCGTCCGCGGTCTGCGGCGGCCCCATGCTGAGCGCCACCACCGTGCCGCCCGCCTCCTCCCGCAGGCGCACCGCTTCCAGCATCGCTCGCCGGTCGAAGGGGTTGAGCATCAGCGGCACGCCCTCGCGTCGCAGCCTTCGCGTGGCCGGGTCGAGCTCGAGCTCCGACACCTCGGGCACCTGCTTCACGCAGACGACGATCCTCAACGCAGCTCTCCCCAGTACGGACGCTCGAGCTCGCCCCTGCCAGAAACCTGACGCGAGCGACGCGGCAGACGCGTCCAACCTGACTCTGCCGCGCGGAAGGAAGCGGAATGTCGAGTGATCACGCGGGCCTCCGCAATGGCATGCGGCATGCTTACCGCCCCCGGGCATGACACGCCGTGCGACCGACCAGCTCGCCCGCATGCGCTCACAGCGCCGCATCCTGGCGGCGGGGACGCGCATGCGCGGCCAGTGGCGCTACCTGGTCCGCTCGACCCACGACCCGTTCACGCTCGGCGACCATCCGGGCGAGGCGCGGGAGCCGGTCCGGCTGCAGGGGCGCGACCACCGTCAAGCGTCAGTCTCCGAAGAACGCCTCTAGCAGGCGCAGCACGTCGGCCGGCGCCTCCATCGGCGCGAAGTGGCCGACGTTCGCGAGGATCTCGAGGCGCCCGTTCGACAGCATCGCGACTGCTTGACGCGCGAGCTCGACCGGCAGCGTCGTGCTGCGTTCGCCCGCGACGATCAGCGTCGGGATACGAATCTTCGGCAGGTACTCGAGGCTCGCCGAGCGCGCGCCGCCCTCGTAGACGCGCGCCTCGATCTCGCCCGGGCACTTGAGCTCGACGCGCCCGTCGGGACGCACCGTGGTGCCGTGCTCGACGTACGCTTCGAGGAAGTCGCGCCGCCAGACGTCGAACGGCGGTCGCCCCGAGAACGCGTCGAGCATCTGCTGCCGGCTTTCCCAGACCATGCGACGGCGACGTGCGCCGTCGGCGAGCAGGTTGCTCGAGGGACGCTGCTGCTCGTCGCCGAGCCGCGGCACGAGCACGGGCTCGACGAGCGCCGCACGTGCGATCAGCCCGGGACGCGTCGCCGCGACGCCCGCCACCGCGGCGCCGCCCTTCGAGTGCCCGACGGCGTAGACGTCGCGCAGCCCGAGGGTCTCGATGAGCCCCGCGAGGTCGGCGACGAACTCGGTCCACGGATACGGCGTGTCGGGCTTGTCGCTGTCGCCGTGGCCGCGCTGGTCGAAGGTGATGACGCGGAAGCGCTCGCGCAGCTTCGGCACGAGCGGATTCCAGACGCCACCGCAGAAGCCGGTCGCGTGCGCGAGCACGAGCGGACGCGCGTCGCCCGGCGCCGCGCTGCCGTGATCGGTCACCGCGAGCCGGACCCCGTTGACCTCGATGCGCTGGACCGCCGGCATCCGGGTCGCTCTAGCAATCCCCCTGCGGACGCGCGACGACTCGCCGCGTCGCCGGCGCTCCGACGAGATCCGAACCTGGTGCTCAGACCGGGCGCAGCACCTCGTCGCCGCCGAGGTACGGACGCAGCACCTCGGGGACGCGCACCGAGCCGTCCGCGAGCTGGTAGGTCTCGAGCACCGCGATCATCACGCGCGGCAGCGCGAGCCCCGAGCCGTTCAGCGTGTGCACGAACTCGGGCTTCGCCTGCGGCGCCGGCCGGTAGCGGATGTTCGCGCGGCGCGCCTGGAAGTCGCGGAAGCTCGAGCACGAGCTGACCTCGAGCCACTCGCCGCAGCCCGGCGCCCAGACCTCGACGTCGTACTTGATCGCCGCGGTGAAGCTCAGATCCCCGGTGCACATCTGCACCACGCGGTGCGTGAGCCCGAGGCGACGACAGACGTCCTCGGCGTCGTCGAGCAGGGACAAGAGCTCGCGGTCCGAGTCCTCGGGGCGCGTGAACTTGACGAGCTCGACCTTGTCGAACTGGTGCCCGCGCTTGATGCCGCGGACGTCGCGTCCCGCGGACATCTTCTCGCGGCGGAAGCACGGCGAGTAGGCGACGTGCTTGATCGGCAGCAGCGAGCCGTCGAGCACCTCCTCGCGGTACAGGTTGGTCACGGGGACCTCGGCCGTGGGCACGAACCAGAAGTCCTCCTCGGCGTCGTGGTAGACCGTGTCGGCGAACTTCGGCAGGTTGCCGGTTCCCACGAGGCACTCGCGCTTCACCATCGCCGGCGGGTAGACCTCGACGTAGCCGTGCTCGCGCGTGTGCAGGTCGAGCATGAACGAGATCAGCGCGCGCTGCAGCCGCGCCCCGACGCCGGTCAGGATGTAGAAGCGCGTGCCGGAGATCTTGACGCCGCGCTCGAAGTCGATCGCGCCCAGCGCCGGACCGAGGTCCCAGTGCGGCAGCGGCGTGAAGTCGAACTTCGGTATCTCGCCGACGGTGCGGACGACGACGTTCTCGCTCTCGTCCTTCCCGACCGGAACGTTCTCGGCGGGCAGGTTCGGGATCTCGAGCATCAGGCCGTCGAAGCGGCGCTCCGCCTCGGCCGCCTTCGCTTCCGCGGCCGCGATGTCCTCGGACAGCGACTTCAGCGCCGCACCGGCCGCCTTGCGCTGCTCGGGCGGCAGCGCACCGATCTCCTTCGACTTCCGGTTGCGCTCCGCCTGGAGCGTCTCGAGCCGGTGGAGCGCCTCCCGACGCTCGCGATCCGCGGCCAGCAGATCGTCGATCAGAGAGGCCGGACACTGCACTTTCGCGAGCTCCGCCTTGACGAAATCCGGCCGCTCGCGGATCAGCTTGATGTCGAGCATGGCGGCTTTTTTCAACACGTTTGCCGTCAGCGCGCCACTGCGGAGCCGGCTCTAGAAGGGGCTCTCGAAGGCCGCACGCACGAGCGTGCAGCGCGCCCCGGACGGCGTCCAGTCGACGCCGACGACGTCGAAGCGCGCCGGACGTCCGCTCCAGCCGCGCAGCGAGAGGAACGCCTGCGCGGCGCGCGCGACGCGGACGGCCTTGCGAAAGCCGACGGTCTCGACCGGGCTGCCGAAGCGCCGGTGCGAGCGCGAGCGCACCTCGACGAACACCACCGTGTCGCCGTCACGCGCGACGAGATCGAGCTCCGCCCCGCACAGCCACACGTTGCGCGCGATCAGCTCGTAGCCCTGGCGCTCGAGGAAGCGCGCGGCGGCGTCCTCCGCGGCGCGACCGCGCGCGAGACGCGGGTCCTTGGCGTCCGTGGGCGCAGGCATGCGCGGACTCTTCGCGCCGTGCGGCTCTCGCGCAAGGCGCGAGCGCATTGCGCGCGCTGCATGCCCGGCGGCATGCCACGCCGCCTACGCGCAGCGCCGCGAGCTCGCCGTCCTGTCTCAGCGACGGCCGCTCGGCAGCGACGGTCGGCGCGCTCGCGTCGAGCGAGCGTCAAGCAGAAGTCGCGAGCCGCAAGCCCACCGGCAGCGACTCGGCGAGCACCAGCGCCTGCTCCTGCACGCCGATCGTCACCACCTCGCGCAGCCAGCGCGCGAGTCGACGTCCTTCCGTCTCGCTCGCCAGACGCTCCGCGAGGCGCTCGCGCAGCCCGGGATCGATGTCGCGCGCGCGATCGCCGGTGAGCCGCGCCATCTGCGCGACGGCGAGCGCGACGGCGGACTTTCGCTCCCACGTCGCCGCGAGCAGCGCCTCGAGCCACGGCTCGACGAGACGCGGGTCGATGACGCTGCTCACCGGGCCGCCGATCGGCGCGCGCGCCGCGAGCCGTCCGAGCGCCCAGATCTCGGCGTCGCCCGCCTTGCCCTTGACGACGCGCGGCGCGAGCGCCTGCGCGAGCTCGGCGCGCGTCCCCGCCGGCAGGCGCTCGAGCGACGCCGCGACCTGCCACATCTCGCGCAGCTCCTGCGGACCGGCCTTCCAGCGCAGCTTCGACTTCTTCGCCTTCTCGGGCATCAGGTGCGGCCGGATGAACTGCAGGAGCACCTGCTGCTGCTGTCGCGTCAGCCCGCCCGCGACGCGCTTCCAGAGGATCCACCACTCGGCGCGCACCTGCGCCGCGTTGGCGAAGCGCGGGCCCGCGTCGAAGCGACGCCACAGGTGCTCGACGCGCCACGCGTCGCGCTCCTCGCCGTAGCCCGGACGAAGGAGGAAGCCCGCGAGGTTGAGCCAGCGCGCCTCGTGCTCGGGCGTGCGCTCGCGCGCTGCCTCGAGCGAGAACAGCACGTCCCACAGCCGGCGCACCGCCGCGATCGGCCAAGCGTCGCGCCCGGCGTCGAGCGCTTCCTCGAGCGCGCGCGTCAGCAGCTTCGGGTCGCTGCCGGGGCGCGCCGCGAAGCACTCGTGGAGAAGCTTGGTCGCGGCCTCGATGCGCTCCTCGGCGAGGACGATCTCCTGGCCGGAGGTCGGCGGGCGGGACGCCTGCGCGTCGAGCTCGGCGTCGTCGTCGCCCGCTTCGTGCGTCGCTTGCGGCTCGGCGGCGTCGCGACGGTCGCTCGCGCGCAGGTCGAACTCGAGCCGCCAGCGGTGATCGGTCTTCCGCGAGATGCACCAGAGCGCGAGCGTGCCGGTCTCCGTGAGCTCCGAGCGCAGGTGCACGGCGATCGGTCGTGCTTCGAGCGAGCGTCCGAAGCGCAGCACGGTCGAGATCGGCGGCAGCTCGGTGAGCGACGTCGGATCGGCGTCGAGCAGCGCGCCGGCGGCGTCGCCCGTGCGCGTCGACGACGCGTAGATCGGGAAGCGCACGGGGGTGTTGGTCAGGACCTCGAACTCCGGCACCGCGACCTCGATCTCGGCGCCTTCCTGCATGCCGCGCGGCGCGACGCAGAGCACGTGGCGCGCGCTCTCCGCACCGCTCGCGTCGCGCGCCGCCGCGACGCCGACGTAGTACGCGCGCGCCGCGCCGCCCGCGATGCGGACGCCGTGGCCGCGCAGCGCGCGCCCGTACGCCGCGGCACCACGCGCAACCGCGAGGTCGAGGTCGCCGCCCGCGAGCTCGATCGGACGCGAGCCGTACCACGACTCGATCACGTCGAGGATGCGCGCGCGCATCGCCGCCGCCTTGAGCGCGCCGCCGTTGAACAGCACGGCGGTCGGCGCGGGCGGCGCGGAATCTTCGGACGTCGGATCGGTCGCCGTCGCGAGGAAGCGTGCGAGGTGGCGGGTGATCTCGGGATCGCTCGCGAACGGCAGCCCGAGCTCGCTCAGACCGACGCCCTGATCGGTGCGCGGCCGCGCGTCGTGCGGCACCTGCGGCACGAAGCCGTCGAGCACGACCCGCAGGACGTCCTCCCTCGTGATCGTCGCGCTCACCGTGCCGCGGATCAGCCCGCGTCCGCGCCCCGGGACCGACACCACGACGCTCGCCGGTGGATCGTCGCCGAGCAGGCGCTCCTTCGCGTCGCGGCACAGCGAGGTGAGCTGCTGCCAGCGTGCGGCGTCGAGCGAGCGCGCCTCCTCGCTGCGCTCGGCGACGAGGCGCGCGAGCGCGTGGTCGATGTTGTCGCCACCGAGCAGCAGGTGCTCGCCGACCGCGATGCGCTCGAGGCCGAGACCTTCCGCGCCGCGACGCACGGCCACGAGCGAGAAGTCCGTCGTGCCGCCGCCGATGTCGACGACGAGCACCGTGCCCTCGGCGGGCAGGTGCTCGCGCCAGTCGGGGTGCGCCTCGATCCACGCGTAGATCGCGGCCTGCGGCTCCTCGAGCAGGCGCACGCGCTCGAGCCCGGCCGCGCGCGCCGCGCTGACGGTCAGCTCGCGCGCGACCTCGTCGAACGACGCCGGCACGGTGAGCACGACGTCCTGCTCGGCGAGCGGCGCGTCGGGATGCGACGCGTTCCATGCGTCGCGCAGGTGCTCGAGGATCCGCGTCGAGGCCGCGACCGGCGAGAGCTTCTTCACCGACGGGTCGCCGCCCCACGGCAGGATCGCCGCCGTGCGATCGACGCCGCCGTGGCAGAGCCACGACTTCGCGGACGTCACGAGCCGTCCCGCGACGCGATCGCCCAGGCGGCGCGCGAGCGCGCCGACGACGTAGCGCTCATCCTCGCGCCACGGCAGCGCGAGCACGCCGGCGGGCACGTCCTCTTCGCCCGCGAGGTAGATCGCGGACGGCAGCGTCGGGCGCGGCAGCGTCTCGCCCTCGGCGACGAGCTGCGGGACCGGGAACACCGCGACCTTGGCGCCGGCGGCAGGTCGCACGCTCGCCATCGCGGTGTTGGTGGTGCCGAGGTCGATGCCGACGACCCAGCGTCCGCGTCGCTCGCTCACGCTCGCCTCGCCACGCGCGCTCGTGCCGACCCGCGCGCGCTCACGTCGCGCCCGACTCGCGGACCGTGAACTCGAGCTTCCAGCGCTCGCCGCCGTCGCGCGCGACGAACCACAGCTCGAGCGTGCCGATCTCGGTGACGTGCGCCGACAGGCGCACCGGCACGCGACCCGACTCGCGCCCGTCGAGGCGCGCCGTCAGCGGCGGCAGCTCGTCGAGCTCCTCGGTGTCCCACTCGTCGAGCACGAGACCGACCGGGTCCTCGCTGCGCGTCGAGGACGCGAAGAAGCGGAAGCGCGCCTCCTGGCCGACCAGCAGACCGAACTCCGCGTTCGGGACGTCGAGCTCGGTGCCTTCCTCGATGCCGAACGGAACGACGCAGAGCGCCTTCACCGGCGGCGGCTGTCCCGGCACCGCCGGCATCGAGCTCGCGACGCCGACGTAGTACGAGCGCGCCGTGCCGCCGCGGATGCGCACGCCGCGCCCGCGCCGCGCGAGACCGTAGTAGGCCGCGCCGCGCGCGACCGCGTGCGTCAAGTCGCTGCCCGGGAGAACGCGCGGCGGCTCCGCGCCGGCGCTCTTCGCCCATCCCGAGACGACCTCGGCGACGCGCCGCTGCAGCGCGGCCGCCTGCATCACGCCGCCGTTGAACAGCAGCGCGGTCGGATGGATCATGCCGTCGTCGCCGACCGCCTTCGCGCCGGCGTCGTCCGCGACCGCGCGGTGCGAGGCGAGGAACGACGCCAGGTGACGCGTGATCGCCGCGTCGGACGCGTACGGCAGACCCATCTCGCTGAGCCCCGCCTGGTCGCCGGTCTGCGCGCGCGCGTCGGCGTCGACCACCGGGAAGAAGCCGTCGAGCAGCAGCGCGTCGACCTCGCTGCGCTTGAGCTCCGAGCGGATCGTGCCGCCGACGAGCTTCTTGCCGCGTCCCAGGATCACGAGCGGCACCGACTCCGGCGGATCCGCGGAGAGCAGCTTCTCCTTCGCGTCGCGGCAGGCGAGCACGAGCCCGCGGAACTGCCACGCGTCGAGACGCTTGCCCTCGCTCGCGAGGCGCTGGCGCACCGCGAACGCGAGCGCCAGGTCCATGTTGTCGCCGCCGAGCAGCAGGTGGTCGCCGACCGCGACGCGGCGCAGCTCGAGGCGGCCCTCCTCCTCGTCGGCCAGCACCACGCTGAAGTCCGTCGTGCCGCCGCCGACGTCGCAGACGAGCAGGATGTCGCCGACCTTGAGGTCGTTGCGCCACGCGTCGCCAGCGCGCTCGACCCAGGCGTAGAGCGCGGCCTGCGGCTCCTCGAGCAGGTGGATGCGCGTCAGGCCCGCTTCGGCGGCGGCGCGCACCGTGAGCTCGCGCGCGACCGCGTCGAACGACGCGGGCACCGTCAAGAACACGTCCTGCAGCGCGAGCCGCGCGCTCGGGTCGGACGCCGCGAACGCGTGGTCCCAGGCGTCGCGCAGGTGCGCGAGGTACGCGGTCGCGGCGGCGAGCGGCGAGCGGCGCGGCGCTTCGGGATCGGCCGTCTGCGCGGCGTCGGGGACCCACGGCAGGATCGGCGCCGTGCGATCGACGCGCTCGTTGCACAGCCACGACTTCGCCGACGACACGACGCGGTCCGGCGCTTCCGCGGCGCGCTTCGCGGCGAGCGCGCCGACGACCTCGCCCGAGGCCTCCTTCTGCCACGGCAGGACGAAGCTCCCGGCCGCCGTCTCCTCCGGCGTCGCGAGGTAGAGAAACGACGGCAGCAACGGCCGCGGCTCGACCGTTCCCGGCGCGGTCACCTGCGGAATGTCGAGCGTGCGGATCTCGACCGCCTTGGCGCCTTGCTCGAGCTCCGCCGTGTCGACGTACGCGAGCGCCGAGTTGGTCGTGCCGAGGTCGATGCCGACGATCCAGCGGCTCGGCGTCGACGGATCCGGTGTGCTGCCCTGCTTCACTCGCCCCCGACCTCGACCTCGGCGGGCATGATGATCGTCGGGTCGCTGCCGGGCGTCGCCGTCGGCAGGCGGACCTCACGCGCGCGCCAGCCGCCGTGGCGCAGCACGCCGCGGTACGGCGGTCCGCCGGCGAGCTTGCCCGTGACGCGGATCAGCGCCGGCTCGAAGGAGTCCGGCACCTCGACCTGATCGCCGTCCTCACCGGGCAGGATCGGCTCGAGGACGAGCCGCTCGTCGAGCGCCTTGCGCAGCGCCGCGTGCACGCCGCGCACGGCGCTGCCGATCTCCGCGTCGCTGTAGCCCTCGATGTCCTCGCGCACGAAGTCGACGAGACGCGCTTCCTCTTGCAGCGTCGCGAGCAGGCGCAGCCCCGCCGCCGCGGGGGGTAGCTCGGGCGCGCGCTCCTCCTTCGCCTCGGCGGCGTCCTCGCTCGCCTCCTCGCTCACCGCCGCGCGACGCCGGCCGCCGAGCAGGCCCGCGACGAGCGCGATGACGAGCGGTCCGACCACCGGGATCGCGAGCCACCCGAGCAGCCCCGACTCCGCCGTGCAGCGCAGCGCCGCCGCGGGACCGCCCGTGCCGAGCGCTTCGTTGCACACCGACAAGAGCGGCAGCATGTCCGGACGGCTCACGCGGTAGACGACGAACGCGTCGGCCGCCGCGAGGGCGATCAACAGGAGCACCGAGATGAGAGTCCCCGACCCTCGCGACGAGGTTGGCATGAGCGCTTCCTTCAACGAGTTGATTTCGACGAGCGACTTCCGGGCGCTTCTCGGCCCGGATCGACGCGCCGGTAGCGGCTGCGAAATTGCCGCCTCGCGCGCCGGTTGGTAACGATAACAAATGCCGGTTTCGCTGAAAGACGTCGATCACATCGCGCTGCTCGCGCGCCTCGGGCTCACCGAGGAGGAGCGGACGTCGCTGCGCGACGATCTCGATGCGATCCTGGGCTACGTCGCGAAGCTCGAAACGCTCGACACCACCGACGTCGAGCCGACGGCGCACGTCATCGAGCTCGCGACGCCGGTACGCGAGGACCGCGTCGTGAACGAGGATCGGGCGGAGGACATGGTCGCGAACGCGCCCGACCGCACCCTGACGTACCTCCGCGTGCCCAAGATCATCGAGTAGTCTTCCCCCGCCGCCGATGGACGTTCCGTTCTCCTCGATCGCGTCTGCCCGCGCCGCCCTCGAGCGCGGCGACATCTCTGCAACCGAGCTCGCGCGAGCCTTCCTCGCCCGCGTCGAAGCCGTCGAGCCGACGCTGCACGCGCTCCTCGAGGTGACCGCCGAGCGCGCGCTCGCCGACGCGGCCGCCGCCGACGAGCGCCTCGCGCGCGGCGAGCGCGGCCCGCTGCTCGGCATCCCGATCGTCCTCAAAGACATCTTCACGACGCGCGGCATCCGGACGACGTGCGGCTCGCGCATCCTCGAGAGCTTCGTCCCGCCGTACGACGCCGACGCGGTCGAGCGTCTCGCGCGCGCCGGCGCGGTGCTGATCGGCAAGGCGAACCTCGACGAGTTTGCGATGGGCTCGTCGACCGAGAACTCGGCCTTCGGCATCACGCGCAACCCGTGGGATCCGACGCGCGTGCCGGGCGGCTCGTCGGGCGGCTCGGCAGCCGCGGTCGCCGGCGGCGAGGCGCTCGGCGCGCTCGGCACCGACACCGGCGGCTCGGTGCGCCTGCCGGCGAGCTACTGCGGCGTGTGCGGGCTCAAGCCGACCTACGGCCGCGTGTCGCGCTACGGCGTGATCGCGTACGCGTCGTCGCTCGACCAGGTCGGGCCGTTCGCGTGGACGGTGCGCGACCTCGCGGACCTGCTCGGCGTCATTGCGGGGCACGACCCGCGCGACTCGACGTCGGTGCCGAAGCCCGTCCCCGACTACGCGGCCGCCTTGACGGGCGACGTCCGCGGTCTGCGGATCGGCGTGCCACGCGAGTACTTCGCCGAGGGCATCGCGCCGGACGTCGAGCGCGCGGTGCGCGCGGCGATCGACGCGCTCGCGAAGCTCGGGGCGAGCGTCGTCGACGTCGAGCTGCCGCACACGCCCTACGCGATCGCGACCTACTACCTGGTCGCGACCGCGGAAGCGTCCTCGAACCTGGCGCGCTACGACGGCGTCAAGTATGGTCTGCGGGCCGGCGAGCCGGGCGACAGCCTGCTCGACATGTACCGCCACACCCGCGACGCCGGCTTCGGCGCCGAGGTGAAGCGGCGCATCCTGCTCGGCACGTACGCGCTGTCGGCCGGCTACTACGACGCGTACTACCTCAAGGCGCTGAAGGTGCGCACGCTGATCCGCCGCGACTTCGAGCGCGCCTTCGAGCGCTGCGACGTGATCGCCGCGCCGACGTCCCCGACCACGGCGTTCCGCATCGGTGAGAAGACTTCGGATCCGCTCGCGATGTACCTCTCGGACGTGTTCACGACCTCGGTGAACCTCGCCGGGCTCCCCGGCCTCAGCGTGCCCTGCGGCTTCGACGCGGACGGGCTGCCGATCGGGCTTCAGCTGATCGCGCCGGCGTTCGCCGAGGAAACGGCGCTGCGCGTCGGCGACGCGTACCAGCGCGCGAGCGACTGGCACGAGCGCCGGCCGCGGCTCGCGACGTCCTCGAGCGCCGCACGCGGCGAGGGAGGCGCGGCATGAACGACGCCGCGAAGACGGATTCCACCGTGAGCCAGGAGCACGCGTACGGCGACTGGGAGCCCGTGATCGGGCTCGAGGTCCATGCGCAGATGCTGACCGCGTCGAAGCTGTTCTGCGGCTGCTCGGCGCAGTTCGGCGCCGCGCCCAACGCGCACACCTGCCCCGTCTGCATGGGCATGCCGGGCGTGCTGCCGGTGCTGAACGAGCGCGCGCTCGAGTTCGCCGTGATGACGGCGCTCGCGACGGGCTGCGAGATCCCGCCCCTCGCCCGCTGGGCGCGCAAGAACTACTTCTACCCAGACCTGCCGAAGGGCTACCAGATCAGCATGTACGACCAGCCGCTCGCGGTGAACGGCGGCATCGACATCGACACGCCGAGCGGCCCGAAGCGCATCCGCCTGACCCGCATCCACATGGAAGAGGACGCGGGCAAGAACATCCACGACGCGCACGACGAGTTCTCGCTGGTCGATCTGAACCGCGCGGGCGTGCCGCTGATGGAGATCGTCAGCGAGCCCGACATCGCGTCGCCCGCCGAGGCGAGCGCGTACCTGCGCGCGCTGCGCGCGATCCTGCAGTACCTCGGCGTCTGCGACGGCAACATGGAGGAAGGCAGCTTCCGCTGCGACGCCAACGTCTCGGTGCGCCGTCGCGGCACGACGGCGTTCGGCACGCGGACCGAGATCAAGAACATGAACTCGTTCCGCAGCGTCGAGCGCGCGATCGACTTCGAGATCCGCCGGCAGATCGACGTCCTCGAGTCGGGCGGCACGATCGTGCAGGAGACGCGGCTGTGGGACGCCGACCGCGGCCTCACGGCGTCGATGCGCTCGAAGGAGCACGCGCACGACTACCGGTACTTCCCCGAGCCGGATCTGCTGCCGCTGCGCGTCGATCGGGCGTGGATCGAGGATCTGCGCGGACGCCTGCCCGAGCTGCCGCGCGCGCGTCGCGAGCGCTTCGTGCGCGAGTACAAGATCCCGGAGTACGACGCCGAGGTGCTGACCGCGCGTCGCGACCTCGCCGACTACTTCGAGGCGGCGGTGGCGCGGCACGCGAACGCGAAGGCGATCTCGAACTGGGTGATGGGCGACATCCTGCGCCTCGTGCGCGAGCGCAAGCTCGACGACGCGCTGGTCATCGAGACGTGGCCCGTCGCCCCCGAGTCGCTCGCCAAGCTGATCGCGCTGATCGACGACGGCACGATCAGCGGCAAGATCGCGAAGTCGGTGTTCGAGGAGATGGTCGCGAGCGGCGCGGATCCGGCGGAGATCGTCGAGCGCAAAGGCCTGCGTCAGGTGACGGACACGAGCGCGATCGCCGCGGCCGTCGACCAGGTGCTCGCGCAGAACGCCGACAAGGTCGCCGAGTACCGCGCCGGCAAGGAGAAGCTGCTCGGCTTCTTCGTCGGTCAGGTGATGAAGGCGACCGGCGGCAAGGCGAACCCGCAGGCGGTCAACGAGATCCTGCGCCAGCGTCTCGCCGGCTGACGCCCGCCGCCGTCAGCCGGGCTGCTCCTTGAGCCGCAGGCGGACGAGCCACAGGTCGACGCCGCGGTGGTAGGGCGAGGCGACGAAGTAGTTCATCGCCTGCGCGGCAGGGATGGCGCGCACCTCGCCCTCGTACCAGGGCGCGATGTTCGGGTGCGCGAGCCACGACTTCGCGTACTCCGCGGGGAACAGGACGTAGACCGAGAACCCGAGCCGCAGGAAGCGCGCGATCATGTGCTGCAGAGGCGCGCGCCAGCGCAGCACCTCCTCGATGTAGATCGCGTTCGCGCGCGTGTAGTAGTTGAGGTTCTCCGCGGGACGTCCGATCTGCGTCGTCGTGATCACGATCGGGCTGCCCTCGAGGGCCTGCTCGACCGTGGCGCGCGCACGCTCGACCTGCTCGTGCTGGAACGTCGCCCGCGCCGAGAGCGAGCTCGTCGAGCGCCAGACGAGGACGATCGCGAGCGCGACGCCGAGCCCGACGGTCGCAAGGCGCAGCGCGATGCCCTCACCGCCGCGCGCCCCGATCACGGCGGCCGCCGCGATGCCGACGGCGAGCGCGACGTCGACCCAGGGCAGCGCGTTCGGCGCCTCGAACGGCGCGGTCGCGACCGCGAGCGCCACGCCGAGCACGATCACCGCCGCGGCCACGTACGCGCTGCGGCGAAAGCCGCGCGCCGCGAGCGACGCCGGCAGCACGCCGACGAAGCGCGCCCCCTCGAGGACGAGCAGCGGGAAGAGCAGCATGACGCCGGCGAGGTAGCGCGGTCCGGGCAGCGTCCACAGGCTGAAGAAGAAGACCGACAGCAGGACGTACGGCACCGTGAGGACGAACAGCGCGGGCGAGCGCCACGCGACGAGCGCGCCGATCGCGCCGAGCGCGATCGCGAAGTCGCCGAGCGCCTCGCGGAGCGAGGCGAGGTTCGCAGGCAACGTCCGCTCGAGGTGGCTCAAGCGCAGACCGCCGCCCTGCACGAGCTGCGGCGTCGGGCGCGGCTGCGGCGACCTGCCGAGCGCGCCCGGCGGAGCGATCTCCGGCGCCGGCTCCTGCTCCGCGGCGATCGCCTCGCTCACGAAGCGCAGCTTCCAGGCAGGCGACTCGCTCGCCGGTGAGACCGGCGCGCGCGACAGCACGGAGTCGACCTCCATCGCCTGCGTCGGCCGCAGCGGGTTGCCGGTCGCGATCGTGTTGTAGACGAGCAGCGGCAGCACGCCGAGCGCGAAGCCGAGGCCGCCGACCACCACGCGCCGCACCAGCGTCGCGCGCGCGAGCGCGACGAGACCGAGCGCGGGGATGAGATAGAGCACCGCGTCGACGCGCGTCGAGGTCGCGAAGCCGAGCAGCAGTCCCGCGAGCGCCGTACGGACGCCGCGCGCCGTGCCGTGCGGGTCGCCGAGCAGCAGGGCGAGCCCGGAGAGCGCGAAGAAGTGCGCCGGCACGTCGCGCAGCGGCGACGTCGACCACAGCAGCACGTAGTTCGGCAGCAGCACGCCGAGCAGCGCCGTCGCGAGCCCGAGCCACTCCGAGCGCAGCGCCCGCGAGCCCAGCACGTAGAGCGCAACGAGCAACAGCAGCAGCATCGCCGGGTTGACGTAGTGCTGCGCTTCGGGCCCGAGCAGGACGCGCACCAGCGCGAGCACGAGCGGAAAGCCCGGAGCGTAGCGGCAGAACAGCCGGTGCTCGTGACGGACGTAGGTCTGCGCGAAGACGTCGACCGGCTCGTTCACGGGCAGGAACTTCTCCAGCGCGGGCAGCACCTCCCACTGGTGCAGCACGCGGCCCTGCGCGAGGTCGGAGGCGAAGGTCAGGTAGCCGAACTGGTCGATCGCGAGGTACCAGGTCGTGCGGCGCACCGTCCACACGGCGCTCAGCACGAGGAGGACGACGAGCAGCAGCCGGGCGAGCCAGACCAGCGGCTCGCTACGCGCGTCGGGCGGCGAAGGGGTCGGCGCCGCGTGCGAAGCGGCGTCGTCGAGCGGCTGCACGCGGCTCGATTAGCAAGCGGCGACGCGCGCGGCAGCGCTCGCGAGAAAGCCACGCGATTTTCGTCTCATAGGCTGAGACGACGGCGGACGTTTTCACTCCGCATGCAGGCAAATTGGTTGACGAGCAAAGCGCCCGCTTCATAGATTCGCGCGCGATGCAGCTGCAGCCGGGGCAAATGGGGTCGCACCCTTCGGTCGAGTGAAAATCCTGCGAATCTTGAAGCCCACGGCCCAACCCCAACTCCTGTAGGAGGGCAATGTCTATGATCAAGAAGTTCGTCAGCACCACTGCCGCGCTGGCGGTGGCTCTGTCGGCGTCGGTGGCGCTGGCCGGCACCTACGTGACCGGTCCGCTTCCGCCCGAGTTCGGCGGCGGCTTCATTCCGCCGAACCCGGCCGTTCTGAAGAACGTGCAGAAGGCGAGCAAGGAGGGCGCGAAGCTCGCGGCGTCGGTCGAGAAGTGCTACGCCAAGGGCGCCGCGAACTACTCGAAGGGCAAGGCCACCGGCGTGGACACCTGCCTGAACGACCCGTCGAAGGGCGTGCTCCCCAAGTTCGTCGCGAAGATCAACAGCATCGCGGCGAAGGCGCCGGGCCTGCCGCCGTGTCACGACTACGCCGCGGACGGCACGCTCATCGCCACCCTGGTGAAGGGCTTCAACGCTCAGGTGTACTGTCAGTCGCCGAGCGGTGCCTTCGTCGACGGCACGGCCACGTTCTAACGCTTCCTTTTCCAGTTCTCGTTCCAACTCGTTCCCGATCGGGGTGACGACGGTCGCCCCGCACTCGACCCACGAAGGGCTCCGGGGCTCCCCCCGGGGCCCTTCGTCGTTTCGGGCGACGCCGTTCTCGCAGGGGCGCCCACTGCGCGAGCGCGTGCTGCGAACCGTGCGCGACGCGCTCATCTCGTCGTGCAGCGGCGTCGGTCGCTGGCGCGAAGGGCAGGCATCGGAGCCTGCGTCGCGCATGCATTCGCCGACCTACTTCCGTGCAGCGATTACCCTATTGACCACGGATCGCACCCGCCGTAGTTTCCGCGCCGATGCAGCTGTAGCCTGGGCCCCACGCATGCGCTGATCAACGGTCGAGTGGCATTCACTGCGCACTGGGAAGCCTACGGCGCAAACCAGACGGTGGATAGGAGGGCACTCGAAATGATGAGGAAGTTCCTGAGCACCGCGGCAGCGCTTGCGTTCGCTCTCTCCGCTTCCGCGGCCCTCGCCGGCACGTACGTGACCGGTCCACTCCCGCCGGAGTTCGGCGGCGGCTTCATCCCGCCGGATCCGGCCGTTCTGAAGAACGTCCAGAAGGCGACCAAGGAAGGCGCGAAGCTCGCCGCCTCGGTCGAGAAGTGCTACGCCAAGGGCGCCGCGAACTTCTCCAAGGGCAAGGCCACTGGCGTGGATACCTGCCTGAACGATCCGTCCAAGGGCGTTCTTCCCAAGTTCGTCGCCAAGATCAGCAAGATCGCCAGCAAGGCGCCGGGCCTGCCGCCCTGCCATGACTACGAGGCGGACGGCGCGCTCATCGCCACCCTCGTGAAGGGCTTCAACGCCCAGGTGTACTGCCAGTCGCCGAGCGGCGCCTTCATCGACGGCACGGCGACCTTCTAGCTCTCGTCGCTCACGACGCGCGCACACGCGCGCAGCCACTCGACCAGAAAAAACCCCGCGGGCAATTCCGCCCGCGGGGTTTTTCGTTTCTCTCGCGCGCGACGTTGCGCGGCGAGGCGATGCGATCGGCTAACTGCCTACTGCGCGCCGCCCTCGCCCGTCGCGCCCTGCTGACCAGCGCCCTTCGCCGCGGCCTCGCGCGCCTGCCGCAGGATCTCCTCGACCGGAACCTGCTGCATCAGCTGCTCCGCCGTGATCCCCGACGGCATGTTCGGGTCGCTGACCGAGACGTCGATGTAGTCCTGGTCGACCTCACCCTTGCTGTCGCGCACGATCACGCTCGCCCGGAAGCTGCCCGGAATCGTGTAGGTGTGCGTCGGCGACTTCTCGGTGCTGAACTCCGTCGCGTCGCCGAAGTCCCAGATGTAGGTGTACGGCGGCGTGCCGGTGTTCTCGACGACGTCGACGTTGAGCTTCACCGTGAACGGCGCGTCGCCGATGGTCTCGTCCGCGTCGGCGAACGCGGTCAGGAAGCCGGGCTCCTCGGGAGTCGGGTTCTCGAGCACGCGAGGATCGTTCGCGAGGTCGGCGGCCGGCGCCTCGGCCTTCTCGGCCGGCGCGGCAGCCGGGGCAGCGGGAGCCGCAGGAGCTGCGGCCGGAGCGGCCGGTGCGGCGGCCTGCGGGGCGGGGGCCTGCGCGGTCGTCGGAGCCTGCGTCGCGGCCGGCTCCTCGCGCGAGCACGCGGCCAGGGACAGAAGGGTCGGAAGAAGAGCGATCGTGACGAAGCGGGAGCGAATCTTCATGGCGCGCAGCTTCGCAGACGCGCAAAAGAGAAGTCAACGCGCCGACTGCGCACGCGACCCGCTCCGGGAGCCTTGCGCGCGCGTCGCGAAGCGTCGATAACGCAGGGCCTACAGCGGTCGTCATCCGCGACCGAGGGAGGGAACGGCATGGCGCGCGGATCGCAGCGCTCCGGGGTCTTGGACGTCATCGCGTTGCTCGCGATCCTCGCAGCGATCGCCGGGCCGCTGCTCGCGTGGCTGCGCCTCGTTCCGGCGCTGGTCGGCTTCTACGTCATGGCGCTCGGCGGACTGCTCTCGCTGCTGCTCGCGATCGGCACCGTGATCGGTCTCGTGCGTGGCCGTCGCTACGGCGTCGCACGCATGCTCGGGCTGCTCGTCGCGCTGGTGTTCGTGATCGTCGCCGTGCGCGGCGCGGGCGGCGCGCCACCGATCAACGACTTCACGACCGACCTCGACGACCCGCCGGCGTTTCGCAAGGCTGCGATGCTGCCGCCCAACGTCGGGCGCGACATGTCGTACCCCGCGGCCTTCGCGGAGACGCAGCGCGCGTGCTGCGCGGACCTACGGCCCCTCGAGCTCGCCGAGCCGCCGGCGGAGGCGCTGCTGCGCGCGGTGCACGTCGCGGCGCGCATGCCGCGCTGGACGGTGACCCAGGTCGACACCGAGGCGGGAACGATCGAGGCGGTCGAGGAAACGCGCATCTTCGGCTTCCGCGACGACATCGTGATTCGCGTGCGACCCGACGGCGCGGGCAGCATCGTCGACATGCGCTCGAAGTCGCGCGACGGTCGCAGCGACCTCGGCGCGAATGCGGCGCGCATCCGCGCCTTCCTCGCAGCGCTGCAGCAGTCGAAGGCGAGCTCGCAGTAGAGCGTCGTCGCGCCGCGCGCGAGCGCTCGCCCGACGCTACGACACGTCGCGGGACGCCGCGGCGTCGAGCCGCCGGTCGATCTCGGCGAACAGCGTCGCGAAGCGGTCGACGGTGTCGCCCTGCCCTGCCACCAGCGGCAGCAGCACGGGCGGCAGGACGGTCGCCGCGACCACGCGATCGGTCGCGCGCGCGGCGTCGCGCGCGCTCTCGTACTCCTCGCGCGACGCGACGCCGTCGAGGGCCTCGAGGCCGAGCAGCGCCGCGCGCGCGAGACGCGCGAGCTGCTCGCTCCACGGCGCGACCTCGTCGAGCAGCGGATCGTCGGCGAGGTGCTCGCGCAGCGCGCGGTCGTTCTCGACGAGCGCAACGAGATAGTCGCGCAGCGCCGCGATGCCGTCCGCGTCGACGCGCTCGTCGCCGAACGCGGCCGCGATGTGACGTGCGAGCTCTTGCGCGCATGCCTGCCCCGCGAGCACCGGGTGTCCCTTCTGCTGCTCGACGAGCATGCGGAGCGCCGCAGCGCTGCGCTCGTCGCGCGCGACCTTGCGCACGGCGCGCTCGAGCGCCGCGACCGGATCGTACGCGTCGGGATTCGCGAACAGCTCGGCCGCGGTGGCGAGCGGAATGCGGTTCGCGCTCGCCTGCGACATCAGGTTGAGCACGACCCCGTGCAGCGCGCGCAGCGCCTCGGGCTCGCGTCCGACGTAGGGAGAGAGGAAGAGCTGTCCCGGCAGCGTGTCGTTGACCGGGAAGTTGTCCCAGAGCACGACCGGTCGGCGCACGAGCGCGCGCAGCTCCTCGACGTCGTCGCGAGCGAGACGCGCGGTGAACACCGCCGGCCCGGTCCACATGATCGGTATCGACGGCGGCACGAAGCGCGCGTAGGCCTCGAAGTACTCGAGCGCCGTGCGACCGTAGAGCGCGCTCCAGAAGCCCGTCCCCGCGCGCAGCTCGGCGACCGTGCCGCAGTAGAAGTTGCCGATGAACCAGAACGTGAGATCGCGATCGAGCGACTCGACGACCGAGGCCGTGCGCGCGATCAGCTCCGCTTGCACGACGGGATCGAGCGTCGTCGAGTCGGTCGTGAGATCGTCGAACAGCAGCGCGATGCCGCGCGCGCCGGCGTCGACCATCGACGTGATCTTCGCGACGAGGCGCTCGAAGTCGCGCGGGTCGTTCGCGTCGTAGCTGAAACCTGGCGCGATCGCGTAGACGAGCCGCACGCCGGCGTCCGCGCAGGTCGCGGCGAGCTCGCGAAACGCCGCGAGCTCGCGCGGCGGATACGGATCGCGCCAGCGTTCGCGGTGCAGCGGATCGTTCTTCGGCGCGTAGACGTAGTGGTCGTAGCCGTGCGCGCCGAGGAAGCGCACGAGCATTGCGCGTTGCGCATGGCTGAAGGGCTCGCCGTAAAACCCTTCGATCGCGCCGCGTACCGCTGGTGCGCTTCGCGACGTCACCTGCACGCTCCTTGATCAGCGCAGCGACGCGTTGGCGACGTTGCGGGCACGCGATCGCACGATCGTCGCAGCGCGCTCTTCGCGACGAGCGCAAGAATCCCGCGCGTCGTTCGTCTTTCTCTCGGACGAAGCAGAACGGATTCTGAACGACGGAAGGGTGTCGCGCGGCCCGGTGCACGGTGCAACGCGCGAGAGCACGAGGGCCACGCACCGGCAGCCACGCGGCACGGGAAATGCATAGCCGGGTGACGCGAAAGGAGGTGCGCCGACATGGATCCGCACTTTGTCCCAGGCCTGCGCTGCAGATCAACTCGACCCATCACGCACCGTCGCGGAGTGCTGCATCGCGCTGCCGAGGGAACCGTTCTTTCCACGCGCGAGAACATCGGACGACGATTGATCACCGTCGACTTCGATTGCGGCGAGACGCTGGTTCTCTTCGAGCACGAGATCGAGCCGCTCGACAACAACCAGCGCGAGATGCACTCTTGAGCGGTGTTTTCGCACGCGACCTCGCGCTGAGCCGCTCTGGGCGCGGTTTTTCGCGCGTCGAGGCGCGATTCGCCTTGACACACAAGGGCCGTCTTGCGTAAGAGGCACCGCCTTACCTGAAAATTGTCATTCACCAGCAGTGAGGGGGGGTGCCTATGACGAAGTCGGAACTACTCGAAAAGCTTGCCGCGTCGGCGGACATCACGAAGAAGCAGGCGGACCAGGTGCTCACCGCGCTCGTCGAGACCGCCGCGAAGACGATCAAGAAGGGTGAGTCGGTCAAGATCCCGGGGCTCGGCATCCTGCGGCTGCGCAAGATGAAGGCGCGCATCGGGCGCAACCCGCAGACGGGCGAGCAGATCAAGATCCCGGCCCGCAAGAAGGTCGGCTTCACCGTCGCCAAGACTTTCAAGGACGGCGTTCTGGGGACGGCGAAGAAGTAACCGACGTAAAGAGCAGCTTTCGCTCCGAGGGCGTCGTGCACGAGCACGGCGCCCTCGTGCTTTTTGGGGCGTGCGCCGTGAGCTAGCGGCTCAGCGCCCGTGACACTTCTTGTACTTCTTGCCGCTGCCGCACGGACACGGGTCGTTGCGGCCGAGCTTCTCGCCGTCGTTGGTGGTCGCCTTCGACTTGGCGGTCTGCGCCTCCACCACCGCACCGTGGCTCAACGTCATCGGCTGCGGACGACGCTGCTCCTCCATGCGCTCGATGTCTTCCTCGCGCACGAGCTGCACGGTGAACAGCTTGCGGACCGCTTCGGCATCGATGCGCGCGATCATCTCGCCGAACAGCGTGAAGCCTTCCTTCTGGTACGCCTGCAGCGGGTTCTGCTGCGCATAGCCGCGGAGCCCGACGCCCTCCTTGAGGCGATCCATGTTGAGCAGGTGATCCTTCCACTGCTGATCGATCGTCTGCAGCAGGATCACCTTCTCGAGGTGACGCATCACCGGCTCGCCGAAGGTCGCCTCGCGCGTCTCGTAGGCCGCGATCGCGCGCTCGGTGATGTGCTCGCGCAGCTTGTCCGGCGTGAGCTTGGCGCGCTCCTCGCCCTGCGGAAGCTCGAGCGGGATGCCGAAGCGCTCGACGATCGCGGTCTGCACGGCGTCCCAGTCCCACTCGTCGGACGCGACGCCCTCCTCGACCGCTACGTCGACGACGCTTCCCGCCAGCTCCTCGATCATCCCGAGCACCTCTTCCTTGAGGTTCGTTCCGGCGAGCGTCTCGCGGCGGCGGTGATAGATCACCTCCCGCTGCTTGTTCATGACGTCGTCGTACTCGAGCAGGTGCTTGCGGATGTCGAAGTTGTGCCCCTCGACCTTCGCCTGCGCGTTCTGGATGGCCTTCGAGATCATCCGATGCTCGATCGGCTCACCCTCCTCCATCCCGAGGCGCGTCATGAGGCCCTGGATGCGCTCGGCGCCGAAGATGCGCAGCAGGTCATCCTCGAGCGAGAGGTAGAAGCGCGACGAGCCCGGGTCGCCCTGACGTCCCGCACGGCCGCGCAGCTGGTTGTCGATGCGCCGCGACTCGTGTCGCTCGGTGCCGATGATGTGCAGGCCGCCCGCCGCGAGCACGCGCTCGCGCTCCTCGGCGCACTGCTTGGTGTACTTCTCGAGCGCCGCCTGGAACTCGGGGTTGTCGGGATCGCGCGTACCGGCTTCCGCGGCGGCGAGGAACTCCGGGTTGCCGCCGAGGATGATGTCGGTGCCGCGGCCCGCCATGTTGGTCGAGATCGTCACCGCGCCGAAGCGTCCCGCCTGTGCGATGATCTCCGCCTCGCGCTCGTGGTGCTTCGCGTTCAGCACGTGGTGGCGGATGCCGCGGCGCTTGAGCATCGCGGACAGACGCTCGGACTTCTCGATCGAGATCGTGCCGACGAGGACCGGCTGGCCGCGCTCGTGGCACTCCTCGATCTCGTCGACCACCGCTTCGAACTTCTCGCGCTCGGTCTTGTAGACGACGTCCGGGTGATCGATGCGGATCATCGGCCGGTGCGTCGGGATGACGATCACGTCGAGGTTGTAGATCTTCTTGAACTCGACCGCTTCCGTGTCCGCGGTGCCCGTCATGCCCGCGAGCTTCTTGTACATGCGGAAGTAGTTCTGGAACGTGATCGTCGCGAGCGTCTGGTTCTCGCGCTCGACCTTGACGCCCTCCTTGGCCTCGATCGCCTGGTGCAGGCCGTCGGACCAGCGGCGTCCGGGCATCATGCGGCCGGTGAACTCGTCGACGATGATGACCTCGCCGTCCTTCACCACGTAGTCGATGTCGCGCTTGAAGAGCGCGTGCGCGCGTAGCGCCTGGTTGATGTGGTGCAGGGTGTCGATGTGCGCGGGGTCGTAGAGGTTGTCGATGCCGAGCAGCTCCTCACAGCGGGCGATGCCCTGCTCGGTGAGGATGACGCTCTTCATCTTCTCGTCGACCGCGTAATCGCCCTCTTCCGGCTCGCCCTTCTCGACCTTCCGGCCGCGCTTCAGCTTCGGGATGATGCGGTCGATGATCGCGTACTTCTCGGTCGACTCCTCGGCCGGACCGGAGATGATGAGCGGCGTGCGCGCCTCGTCGATCAGGATCGAGTCGACCTCGTCGACGATCGCGTAGTTGAGCTCGCGCTGGACGTAGTCCTCGAGCGCGAACTTCATGTTGTCGCGCAGGTAGTCGAAGCCGAACTCGTTGTTCTGGCCGTAGGTGATGTCGGCCTGGTAGGCGCGCTTGCGCTGCTGGTCGTCCATGCCGTGGACGATGACGCCGACCTCGAGCCCGAGGAACCGGTACAGGCGTCCCATCCATTCGGCGTCGCGCCGCGCGAGGTAGTCGTTGACCGTGACGACGTGGACGCCCTTGCCGCTCAGCGCGTTCAGGTAGACCGGCAGGGTGGCGACCAGCGTCTTGCCCTCACCGGTCTTCATCTCGGCGATGCTGCCATTGTGCAGCACGATGCCGCCGAGCAGCTGCACGTCGAACGGACGCATGCCGAGGGCGCGCTTCGACGCCTCACGGGCGGTCGCGAACGCGGGCACGAGGATGTCGTCCAGCGTCGCGCCCTGGTCGAGCTGCTCCTTGAACGCGGCCGTGCGAGCGCGGAGCTGATCGTCGGTGAGCTTTTCGAGCTCGGGCTCGAGCTGGTTGATCTCGTCGACGAGCGGCCACAGCCGCTTCAGCTCGCGATCGTTCTTGGTCCCGATGACCTTCCTGACGAGTGCGCCCAGCATGGCTCAGATCGCTCTCCGCGCGGTGGGCGCGAATGCGGCCGCGGCGTGCACGACCTTGCGTGAATTCATTGTCGAACCTTAAACGCTACCGGAAAGCGCTCGACATCTCAAAGCTGTGCGAGCCTCAGGCCCTCACGCGCGGCTGCGCGCGCGCACCGGAGCGGCGCGGTCGGCGCGCGCGACGTCGCCGCGCAGCACCACCCGCACCGCCGAGGCCACGCTCGCGCCGTAGAAGCGCTCGCCGACGCGCAGGAAGCGCTGCACCGCGTCGGTGACGAAGAAGCTCGCGGCGCCGCGACCGCGGGTCCGCAGCATCCCGTCCTCGCGCAGCACGCGGCGCACCTCGCGCGCGGTCTCCTCGGCCGAATCGACGATGCGCACGCCGCGCCCGAGGTACTCCGCGATCACCGGACGGAGCAGCGGGTAGTGCGTGCAACCGAGGATGAGCGTGTCGATGCCGCTCTTCTTCAAGCTGCCGAGGTAGAGCGCGACCGTTCGCCGCGCGACCTCGTTGTCGACCCAGCCCTCCTCCACCAGCGGCACGAACAGCGGGCAGGCGCGCGCGAAGATCTCGACCCCGGGAGCGATCGCCTGCAGCTCGCGCTCGTAGGCGCCGCTCGCGATCGTCGCCTCCGTGCCGATGACCCCGATGCGGCCGCGGGCCGTCGCGGCGGCGGCGGCGCGCGCGCCGGGCGCGATCACGCCGAGCACGGGCACGTCGTAGCGCGCGCGCAGCACGTCGAGCGCGACGGCCGAGGTCGTGTTGCACGCGACCACCATCAGCTTCACGTCGCGCTCGGCGAAGAAGTCCGCCACCTCGATCGCGAACGACGTGACGGTCTCGGGCGACTTCGTCCCGTAGGGCACGCGGGCGGTGTCGCCGAGGTAGAGCAGATGCTCGCGCGGCAGCTGCGCGGCGAGCTCCTTGAACACGGTCAGCCCGCCGATCCCCGAGTCGAACACGCCGATCGGCCGGTCGCTGGCGCTCTGCGCCACGCGCCGCACGACCTTGCGGACCCCGCCCCCCGCGCTGTGCGGCTTCGCCACGCGCGGACGCTAGCGAACCCCGGCAAGCGCGGTCAATCGCCGCCAGAGCTCGCGCTCGCCTTCTCCCGTCACCGCGGAGAAGGCGACGACCTCACCGAGGCGCGCGCCGAGGTCGCGCAGCAACCGCACGCGCTCGCCTTGCTTGAGCTTGTCGATCTTGTTCGCCACGACGATCGTCGGACGTCCGCAGGCCGCCGCGAACTGCAAAAGCTGCTCGTCCTCGTCTCTCAGCCCGCGGCGGGCGTCGATGATGACGACCACGCCGCGCAGGGTCTCGCGGCTGCCGAGGTAGCCCTCGAGCAGCGGCTTCCAGGCGGCGCGCACGTGCTCGGGGACGCGCGCGAAGCCGTACCCGGGCAGGTCGGCGAAGACGATCCGCTCGGGCAGCACGAAGAAGTTGATCTGCTGCGTGCGGCCCGGGGTCGAGCTCGTGCGCGCGAGGCCCGGCGTTCGCGTCAAGCGATTGATGAGGCTCGACTTGCCGACGTTCGAGCGTCCGGCGAACGCGAACTCCGGCAGCGACAGCGTCGGCGCGCGCCCACCCGGAGACATCGCGCCCGCGAAGTGCCATCCCGAAGGGCTTGTCGAGCGCGGTGCGTGCTTCATCGACGCCGCCGCGTGTCGACGCGGCCGGAGCGACGCTCAGGCGGCGAGCCGCTCCGGCGCCGGAGCGCTGCCGACGATCTTGCCCTGCTGCTCGAGGTCCTTCTTGATCGCGCGCATCAGGTTCGCGAACTGCTCCTTGATCGCGCTGCGCTCGACCGACTCCGGCACCGGCAGCGGCAGCTTGTTGCGCTGCTTCGCGGTGTAGGTGACGAGCGTCTTCTTGCCGTCCGGCGAGGGCGACAGGGTGTACGTGCCGTCGATGTCGATCACGCCCTCGACCGTCTTGATGCCGATCGCGTTCTGGTCCTTGCGGTAGGTCAGATCGACGGTCAGGACCTGGAGCTGGCCGAGCGTCAAGATGTGAAACTCGACGGTCTTCTTCTGATCGTCGCCCGACAGCACCTTCGAGAGCTTGATCTCCTCGACCAGCTCCTGCGTGCGCTCCGGCTGCTGGAACGAGCGGAACACGTCTTCGACCGGCGCATCGATGCGCGAGGTCAACGTCACCGAAGTCTCGTCGCCCTCCTTCTTGATGTCCTCGGAAGCGATCTCGGGCACCGGGCCGTCCCACTTGACGGCCGCCTGCTGAACGCTGCGGGCCTGCCAGAGCAGGTACGCGCCGACGGCGAGGACGATGATGACGACGATGGCGATGACGGCGTTGCGCATGGACCTGAACCCCCCGGTGCTACTCGCCCGGCGGGCGAGCGTCGTATTCGCGGATTTCGTACTCTTCGGAAACTTCCTCGACGACCTCTTCCTGATAGGTCGTCGTCCCACTGAACTCGATCGGCTCCTTGCCGCGCAGCATGTCCGGCGTGACGACGTAGCTGCCGCCCATCGTCGGCTCCCAGACGCCCATCGCGGTGTCGGTGTCGCCCAGCGTCAGCACCCAGGCGAGACCGCCGATCAGCCCGCCGACGGTCGCGTAGGTGAGCTTGGCCGGAATGTACAGCACGTTGACCAGCGCCGTCCCGAGCCCGACGCCGGCGTTGCTCAGAAAGCTGTCCTCGGCCGCCGCCGGCCGCGCGCCGAGGACGACCGTCAAGCCCACGATCACCGCGATCCGCCGCGCGCGGCGCCCGAGTCCCGTCCTGACTCCACCCATCACAGCACCTCCACTCCTCGAGGTCGCCGGCCGCCTTGCCGGCGACGCGCTCATTCCGTCCGTACGACGGAGCCCGCAGGCAGGAGCGTCAGCAGGCGGTCGAAGGCGCGCTGCACGTAGTCGCCGTCCTTGGACTCCATCGTGAGCTTCACCAGGTAATCGGGATCGCCCATCTTCGGGTAGCTGCCGAGCATGATGTCGGGAAACTCCGCCAGCGCCTGGTTCAGCGACTCGGCGATCATGCTCTCGCTGAAGCACGTGTAGATCACCTTCAGGTGGTACGGCTCGTCCGCGAACAAGTGCCGCAAGCCGACGAACTTGCTGCGCAGGATCTCCGGGATCCCGGGGAGGATGTAGATGTTCTCGACGCGGATCGTCGGGAAGCCGAGCTTCTCGTCCTGAATCAGCTCGGCGCCCTCGGGAACCTCCGCCATCTTGAGGTGCGCCGCGTTGAGCTCGCCCCGCAGGAACCGGCGGAGGTTGTTCACCATCTCCGGATGCTGGATGACCCGACGTCCGAGCCCGCGCGCGATCCCCTCGATGGTGACGTCGTCGTGCGTCGGACCAACCCCGCCCGAGGTGAAGACGTAGTCGAACGACTCGTGGAACTCGCGCACCGTGCTCGCGATCACGTCGAGCTCGTCGGGGATCGTCGTGATACGGCGCAGCGCGACGCCAAGCTTGCGCAGCTCTTCGGCGAGGAACGGCGAGTTGGTGTCCGTCACCTTGCCCGAGAGGATCTCGTTGCCGATGACGATGACGCCTGCTGTTCGCTCGCGCGCGTTCACACCGAAATCGCGTCCTTTCGGAACTCGCTGGTTCCGATCTTGATATTGACGATGGCCGGCTTGCCGGCAGCGAGCGCACGCTGCAGCGCCGGACGGATCTCGTCGGGCTTCTCGACGTACTCGCCGTGGCAGCCGAGCGCCTCGCCGACCTTGTCGTAGCGGGTGTAGTCGAGCGAGCACGCGACCGCACGGTCCGCGCCGTAGAGCTGCACCTGACCGCGCTTGATCTGCTGCCAGGCGGCGTCGTTGCCGATCACGCCGACGACGTTGATCTTCTGCCGCGCCATGGCCTCGAACTCGAAGCCGTTCAGGCCGAACGAGCCGTCACCGTAGACGATGATGACGTCGCTCTCCGGACGCGCGAGCTTCGCGGCCATCGCGAAGCCCGGCCCCGCGCCGAGCGTGCCCAGCGGACCGGCGTCGAGCCAGTGACCGGGCTTGCGGATGCGCAGCACGTTCGCCGCCGTGCCGACGAAGTCGCCGCCGTCGCCGATCACGATGGTGTCGTCGTTCAGCACCGCGTCGATCTCGGCGCACGCCCGCACCGGATTGATCGGCACCGCGTCCGACGTCATCTCCGACTGGTGCGACGCGCGCTTCTCGGCGTCGATGCGGCGGATCTCGTCGGTCCACGACTTGTAGAGGTCCTTCTGGAAGCCGCTCTTGCGCGCGAGCTGCGTGAGCTGCTCCATGACGAGACCGGTGTCGCCGATGATGCCGACCTCGATCGCGCGGTTGCGTCCGATCTCGCCGCCGTCGAGGTCGACCTGGATGAGCTTCGCGTCGGCGTTGATGTGCGTCGGGCGCCCGTAGCCGAGGCGGAAGTCGAGCGGCGTGCCGAAGATCAGCACGCAGTCCGCCTGACGGAGCGCGTCCTTGCGCGCGAGCGACATGCCGTAGGGATGCCCCGGCGGGATCGACCCACGCGCCATGCCGTTGACGAAGGTCGGCATGCCGAAGGTCTCGAGGAACGGCAGGTACGCCTCGCGGCGCCGCGACCACCAGTACTGGCTGCCGACCAGACACACCGGCCGCTCGGCCTTGCGGATGACCTCGAAGGCGCGCTCGATGTACGCCGGGTCGCCGGCGATGCCGGCCTCGGTGCGGTACTGCGTCGGGGAGACCACGCGCTCCTCGTCGACCTGGTCGAAGAGGAAGTCGAGCGGCATCTCGAGGAACACGGGCCCAGGCACGTTGGTCGTCGCGATGCGGAACGCGGTCGCCACGTACTCGCCGAGCCGCCGCGAGTCCGGCACCGCGACCGACCACTTGGTGATCGGCCGCATCAGCTCGACGTGGTTCATGTCCTGCAGGCCGCCCATGTCCTGGAAGGCGCGCGGCGCCTGGCCGCCGATGATGACCATCGGCGCCTTGGCGCGGTGCGCCGTCGCGACGCCCGTGACGGCGTCGGTCAGGCCGGGACCGGCGGTGACGATCGCGACGCCGGGCTGTCCCGTGACGCGTCCCCAGCCGTCGGCCGCATGCGCCGCGGTCTGCTCGTGCCTGACGTCGATCACGCGGATGCCCTCGTCGATGCAGCCGTCGTAGATCGACATGATGTGACCGCCGCAGAGCGTGAAGACGAACTTCACGCCCTCCTTGGCGAGCGCGCGCGCGACGATCTGTCCACCGTGAAGTTGTGCCATTCGGAAGGTCCCGGTTCGTGAGGCGTTGTGCCAGGGAGGCTTATATGTGCCGCAAAATGGGCTGGCAACCACCAGCTCGCGCGGGGGCGCGCGTGACCGTCTTCGTATGCTAGGCGTCGAGACATGGATCGCGCTGCAGAGCTCGAAAGGCGGATCGTCGAAGCC
This sequence comes from Candidatus Binatia bacterium, assembly GCA_036563615.1. Lineage (NCBI taxonomy): Bacteria > Candidatus Binatota > Binatia (SeqCode) > Binatia bacterium. The sequence continues at coordinate 13,491 of DATCMB010000022.1, read as the reverse complement.
CTCGAAGCCGAGCACGTCGAGGTGCTCGACGACAGCGCCCAGCATCGTGGGCACGCTGGAGCGCGCGGCGGAGCCGGCCACTACACGGTGATCGTCGTGTCGCGCAAGCTCGAAGGACTCGATCGCGTCGCACGCCACCGTGCGGTCTACGAGGCCGCCGGCGACATGATCCCGAAGCAGATCCACGCCCTCTCGGTGCGCGCGTACACGCCCGAAGAGTGGCAAGAGGTTCCGCCGCGCGGGTGATCTCCGCCGCGCGGGTGATCGCCTACGCGAGCAGGCTGCGCGCGATCACCTTGAGCTCGAGGATCGGCTTCACGCCCTCGAAGATCGGCAGCACGAGCGCGTCGAGCACGTAGCGGCAGACGGGGAACTCCTCCGCGAAGCCCCAGCCGCCGTGCAGCAGCTGCGCCTCCTGCGTCGTGCGCACCGCGACGTCGCAGGCGAACAGCTTCGCCATCGCCGGCTCGAGCGAGCGCCGCTCGTCACCGTCGAACACGCGCGCCGCATGGTAGGTGAGCTGACGCGCGGCCGCGATCTCCACCGCCATGCGGCCGAGCTTGTACTGCGTGAGCTGGTACGAGCCGATCGGCTTGCCGAACTGCGAGCGCTCGTTGGCGTACTGCGCCGCGGCCTCGATCGCCGCCTGCGCGACGCCCGACGCGCGTCCGCCGGTCTGCAAGCGGCCCGCGGCGAAGCCGCTCATCTGCAGGTAGAAGCCCTTGCCCTCGCCGCCGACCAGGTTCTCCGCGGGCACGAAGTAGCGGTCGACCTGCATCGTGAAGGAGTGCATGCCGCGGTAGCCGGGCGTGCGGTCGGCCTTGCCCTCGATCGTGCCGCCGCCGGGCTGACGCATGACGAACTCGTGTCCGGGGAACGGGTCCTTCGGCACGATGAACAGCGACAGGCCCTTGGCGCCCTTCGCGGGGTCGGGATCGGTGCGGGCGAGCATCGCGATCACGTTCGCGCGCCCGGCGAACGTGCACCACGCCTTCGCGCCGGAGAGGAACCAGCCGGGCTTGCCGTCGAGCTCGCCCTTCTCCGCGCGCACCTTCACCGACGCGACGTCGGAGCCGGTGTCGGGCTCGGTCACCGAGATCGCCACCATGATCTCGCCGCGCGCGATGCGCGGGAGCCACGTCTGCTTCTGCTCCTCGGTGCCGCCGGCGAGCAGCGCCTTGGTGAGGATCTCGGGCCGCGTGATCAGGCTGCCCGCCGCGGCGAGCGAGGCTGCGGAGAGCTCCTCGGTGGTGACGATCATCGCGAGGTTGCCCATCCCCTGCCCGCTGTACTGCTCGGGCACGGCGAGGCCGAAGAAGCCGAGCTCCGCCATCTTCGAGATGATCGACTCGGGCACGAGGTCGTCGTTGAGGTGGATCTGCTGCGCGATCGGCGCGACCTCCGAGCGCGCGAAGTCGCGCACGGTCTCGCGGGTCAGGCGCGCTTCCTCCGCCTCGAGCCACGAGTCGGGCGTGCCGCGACGCGCGACCACCTCGCGGCCGAGCGCCTCGATGCGTGAGTCGGCGAGCGCCTTCTGGATGAAGTCGCGCTCGTCGGCCGAGCCGAGCGTCTCGTCGAACAGCGAAGCGCTCACGCCGAACGCCGGCCCCTGATCCAGGAGCTGCGCCCGCGCGCGCGACGCCGCCTGCGCCGCGAAGATCGTCGCGCACTCGGTCGCGAACGGATCGTGCTGCGCGGCCTCCTCGGCGTAGGTGACGAGCGTCTCGGCGGCGAGCGCCTCGGTCGCGAGGTAGGCGAGACGCTCGCAGTGCGCCTGGTGCTCGTCGATGCCGCGACCATTCTGGGTCACCTCGCGCCCGTGCGCGAGGGCCGCGTCGACCACCTTGCGCAGACGCTCGTTGGACGCACGCGCCGCCTGAACGGCTTCACTGGACAGGGACATCCCTCGGTTCCTCCGATTGAGTTTTGTCTTGCCGCGGTGTCGTGCCCGGTCAAGCAGCGCGCTGCACGACGACGTCGACCATGTCGTCGATGATCGCGAGCACGTCGTAATCCTTCGGTGTGTAGACGCGTGCGACGCCCTGGGCGCGCAGCGCCTGCGCGTCCTCCTCCGGCACGATGCCGCCGACGACGATCGGCACGTCGTCGACGCCCTGCTCGCGCAGCCCGCGGACGATCTGCGGCACCAGCGTGAGGTGCGAGCCGGAAAGGATGCTGAGGCCGACGAGGTCGACGGCCTCGTCGCGCGCGGTCGCGACGATCTCGGCGGGCGACAGGCGGATCCCGCCGTAGATGACCTCCATGCCGGCGTCGCAGCAGGCCATCGCGATCTGCTCGGCGCCGTTCGAGTGCCCGTCGAGCCCGGGCTTGCCGATCAGCACCTTGACCGGGTGGCCGAGGCGCTGCGCGGCCTCGCGCACGCGCTCGCGGATCTTGGCGACGCGCGGGTCGCGGTCGCCGTTCGTGCTGCCGGTCGCGACGCCGACGATGCCGGTCGGCGCGCGGTAGCTGCCGAAGATCTCGCGCAGCGTGCCTGCCCACTCGCCGGTCGTGACGCCGGCGTGCGCCGCGCGGATCGAGGCCGGCATGATGTTCTCGCCGTTGACCGCGGCGTCGCGCAGCGCGGCGAGCGCCGCCGCGACCTCGGCCGCGTTGCGCTGCGCACGGAAGGCGCGCAGCGACTCGATCTGTTCGCGCTCGGCGGCCTCGTCGACCTTGAGGATCGCCGACGCGCCCGAGGTCGCGAGCGGCGACGGCTCGGTCTCGGTGAAGCGGTTCAGGCCGACGACCACCTGCTCGCCGGACTCGATGCGCCGCAGGCGCTCGAATTGCGAGCGCACCAGCCGTTGCTTGACCCAGCCGGAATCGATCGCGGGCACGATGCCGCCCTGCGCGAGCACCTCGTCGAGCTCACGCCGCGCGGCCGCCTCGATCTCGGCGACCTTCGCCTCGATCACCCGGCTGCCGTCGAAGATGTCGTCGTACTCGAGGATGTCGGTCTCGTAGGCGAGGATCTGCTGGATGCGCAGGCTCCACTGCTGATCCCACGGACGCGGCAGGCCGAGCGCCTCGTTCCACGCCGGAAGCTGCAGCGCGCGGCAGCGGACGTTGCGCGACAGCGTGACGCCGAGCGCCTCGAGCACGATGCGCGGGACGTTGTTCTCGGGCTGCGCCTCGGTGAGGCCGAGCGAGTTCACCTGCACGCCGTAGCGGAAGCGGCGCAGCTTCTCGTCGGTGACGCCGTAGCGCTCGCGCGTGATCTCGTCCCACAGCTTGGCGAACGCGCGCGTCTTGCAGATCTCCTCGATGAAGCGGATGCCGGAGTTGAGGAAGAAGCTGATGCGCCCGACGACCTGCGCGAGCTCGGACTCGTCGACGCGCCCCGACTCGCGCACGGTGTCGAGGATCGCGATCGCCGCGGCGAGCGCGTAGGCGATCTCCTGCACTGGCGTCGCGCCCGCTTCCTGCAAGTGGTAGCTGCAGACGTTGGTCGGGTTCCACTTCGGGACGTGCTTGACGGTGTAGGTGATGATGTCCGAAGTGAGCCGCATGCTCGGCGCGGGCGGGAAGATGTAGGTGCCGCGCGAGAGGTACTCCTTGATGATGTCGTTCTGCGTCGTGCCCTGAAGGACCTTCGGGTCGACGCCTTGACGCTCGGCGACGGCGATGTACAGCGCGAGCAGCCACGCCGCCGTGCCGTTGATCGTCATCGACGTGTTCATCTCGCCGAGCGGGATCCCGGCGAACAGCGTCTCCATGTCGCCGATGTGGGCGATCGGCACGCCGACCTTGCCGACCTCGCCGACGGCGATCGGGTCGTCGCTGTCGTAGCCGGTCTGCGTCGGCAGATCGAAGGCGACGGACAGGCCGGTCTGCCCCTTCGACAGGTTGAGGCGGTAGAGCTCGTTGCTCGCCCGGGCGCTCGAGTGGCCCGAGTAGGTGCGCATGACCCAGGGCTTGTCGCGTTTCACGGGCGTTTACCTAGCAGTCGCACCCGCGCTGCGGGAGTCCGCGCCGATCGAGGTTGACCGCGAAGGTGCGCGACTTTTATAGTCCCGCGCTCGACGCGGTCGCGCCGCGACCCCCGATTTCCCTCTCAGAAAGGTTTCGCCTCATGTTCGTACTTGATGGTGGAAAGCGGTTCGTCATCCCGCGAACCGAGATGACGTACCCCGGGCACAGCATGAAGCTCCACCAGAACGCGGCCGACCCGGTGAAGTCGCCCGTCGACCACGTCATGGCGGACTTCGAGGACGCGTGTCCTTACGAGTTCAAGGGTCCGAAGAGCCGCGAGGTGGTGGTCGAGGCGCTCAACACGCTCGACTTCGGCAACAAGGTCGTCACCGTCCGGCCGAACAACATCCACTCGAAGTTCTTCCTGGGCGACATCGAGGCGATCGTGCGCGGCGCGCCGAACCGCTTCCACGGCATCGTGCTGCCGAAGACCTCGGGGCCCGAGGACATCATCTACGTCTCGAAGCTGCTCGACTCGCTCGAGAAGGAGGCGGGCTGGAAGTACCCGCTGCAGATCGAGTCGCTGATCGAGACGCCGCGCGCGGTGCTGAACGCGTACGCGATCGCGACCGCGTCGCCGCGCATGGCGGGCCTGATCTTCGGCATCGCCGACTTCGCTGCGACGCTCGGCATCCGCGAGATCGTCGCCAACCAGAACATCAACTTCCTCTACGCCAAGCAGGCGGTGGTGGTCGCGGCGAAGGCCGCTGGTCTGCACGCGATCGACAACGTCTACCTGAAGCTCGCGCGCAAGGACGACACGCCCGAGCGCGTCAAGGAGATCGAGGACGGGCTGCGCGAGAAGAACATCGGCTCGGCGAACCTCGGCATGGACGGCACGTGGGTCATCCACCCGCAGCAGGCCGCGATCTGCAACGAGTGCTACACGCCGACCGACGAGCAGCTCGCCTACGCGAAGCGCGTCACCGAGCTCTACCACGAGCGCGGCGGCGGCTCGATGGCCGATCCCGAGACCGGCGAGATGATCGACGAGGCGACCATCAAGATCGCGCTCGTCGACCTCGCGAAGGGCGTGCAGGCCGGCAAGGTCGATCCGGCCTACCTCGCGGAGCAGGCCGCCAAGTCCAAGGCGATCACGGGCTACGACATCCTCGAGCAGATGCGGCGCATCGTTTGAGCCGGCGCGCCTTCACGCTCCAACCGAATCGGAGGGAAACATGAGCGACCAGACGATCCGCACCGTCGGGATCCTCGGTGCCGGTCAGATGGGGCTCGGCATCGCGCAGGTGACGGCGCGAGCCGGCTTCAAGACGATCCTCGTCAAGATGACGCCGGGTTCGGTCGACGACGTGCGCAAGCGCATCGAGACCGCTCTCGGGAAGGAGGTCGAGAAGGGCCGCCTGACGGCCGAGGCGCAGAAGGCCGCGCTCGACAACCTCGTCACGACCGGCAACCTGAAGGACTTGGCGGACGCCGACCTGGTCATCGAGTCGATCGTCGAGCACCTGCCGACGAAGCACGACGCGTTCGCGAAGCTCGAGGACATCTGCCGTCCGGACACGATCTTCGCGAGCAACACCTCGACGCTCGGCATCACCGAGATGGCGGTGCGCACCAAGCGTCCGGACCGCTTCATCGGGCTGCACTTCTTCAACCCGGCGACGGCGATGAAGCTCGTCGAGATCGCGACGACGCTCGCCACCAAGCCGGAGGTCGTCGCGGCGGTGAAGAAGTTCGTCACCGACCTCGGCAAGACGCCGGTGCTGGTGCCGGATTCGACCGGCTTCATCGTCAACCGGCTGCTCGTGCCCTACCTGCTCGACGCCATCAACGCGTGGCGTCAGGGGACGGGGTCGATCGCCGACATCGACACCGCGATGTGCCAGGGCGCGGGGCACCCGATGGGGCCGTTCGCGCTCGCCGACTTCATCGGGCTCGACGTCGTGTACCACATGGCGACGAACCTCCACGACGAGTACCGCGAGCCGCGCTTCGCGCCGCCGCCGGTGCTGCGTCGCCTGTTCCTCGCCGGTCAGCTCGGCCGCAAGACCGGCCTCGGCTTCTACGACTACAGCTCGAAGCCGCTGAAGCCGAACCCGGCGCTCGAGCGCGCGGAGTAGCGCTCGACGTCAAGGATTTGACGCTCGGCGGTGATCGTACCGCTCCGCGACACCGCCGAGCACCATATTCCCTCGAGGTTTTGCTGGCACGGATCTCGCGTCGCGCCGCCCGGCGTGGCGCATGTGGGGGTGGGGATGGCAATAGGATCCGCGTGGCACCCGCTCACTCCGGATGCCGTCGATCGACTGCCGGAGGCGATGGCGGTCTTCGAGATCGGCAACCTCGTTCGCAGCGTTCTCTACATCGGCGGCGATCCGAACGAGACGCTGCGCAGCGCCGTACGGCGCGCGCTCGACAACCCGAAGCTGCGTCTGCGCGCACGCTGCATCCGCTGGGAGCTGACCACGGATCCGCGCACGCGCGCGCAGCAGCTGCTCGCCGCCTACCGCGCGGCGCACGGCGGCGCGCTGCCGCCCGAGCAGCCGCGCTCGTCGGCCACGGTGCACGCGCTGGTGCCGCCCGTCGCAGAGACGCGGCCGGCGGCTCCGTCCGCTCCGATCGCCGAGGCGCCCGTCAAGCGTCCGGTGCAGGCCGCGAGCTTCCTGCGCGTTCGCACCGTCGCGTAGCCGCTTAGCGCTTTCTCGTTCTCGCGCGCGCTCGCTGGCGACGCGCGACGTGTCGCACGCTATAGAAGCGCGCGCATGGAGAGGCTGCTCATCACCGGCATCGCCGGCGGGCAGGGTCGGCTGGTCGCGCGGCTCGCGGCCGGGTCGTGGGACGTCTGCGGTGTCGACCGCGACGAGATGACGGCGTTCGCCGACGGCACGCCCGTCCGGGTCTACGTCGTCGATCTTCTCAAGCGAAAATTCGAGGACGTCTTCCGCCACGAGCGTCCGACCGCGGTGATCCACCTCGCCTTCGTGCGCCACTTCCGCGCGAGCCTCGAGGAGCGGCACGAGGTCAACGTGCTCGGGACCAAGCGCCTCCTCGACTACTGCGCGCACTATGGCGTGCGCCAGCTCACGGTGCTGTCGAGCGCCTATGTCTACGGCGCGCTCGCCGAGAACCCGAGCTACATGGACGAGGACAGCCCGCTCAACGTCAGCCGGAACTACCCCGAGGTGCGCGACCTCGCCGAGGTGGACGCCCTGTGCTCCGCGTTCCTCTGGCAGCACCCCGAGGTCCGCACGACGATCCTGCGGCCGGTGAACACGCTCGGCGACTCGGTGCACAGCGCGATCGGGACGTACCTCAAGCTGCGCTACGTGCCGATGCTCATGGGCTTCGACCCCATGATGCAGTTCATCCACGAGCAGGACCTCGCGCGCGCGATCCTCCTGACCCTGGAGCGTCAGCTGCGCGGCGTGTACAACGTCGCCGGGCCGGGAGCGGTTCCGCTGCACGTCGCGATCCGCGAGACGGGCGGCGTCCCGCTGACGCTGCCGGAGTCGCTCGCGCGTCCGTTCGTGAAGCGGCTGTTCCGCTTTGGCCTCTATCCGTTTCCCCCTGGCGCAATTGATTTCATCAAGTATCCGTGCACGGTAAGCGATCGTCGCTTCAAAGCGGCCACCGGATTCGAGCCGAAATGGAGCCTGCACGACATCTTCGCGCAGTTGCGGGTCGAGCGAGAGCGCGCAAGCGCGTAACGCCGCCGAAGGAGCGTGCGCGCACGGTCGAGCCGACGCACGACGAGGGCCTGGTCGACGACCTCTTGCGGGGCGTCGTCTCGTCGCTGCGCCTCGTGTTTCCGGGCGTCGTCGGCGAGATCGAGGCCGAGGTCGAGTCCCGCCTCGCGCGGATCCCGAGCCAGCTCAACGAGTACGGCTACGACCCATGGGGCATGAGCCTGCGCACGCTGCGCTACGCCACGACGCTCACCGCCCTGCTCTACCGCTACTACTTCCGGGTCGAGACCGAGGGCATCGAGAACTTCCCGTCGGGGCGGATGCTGCTGATCGCGAACCACGCGGGACAGCTGCCGCTCGACGCGGCGATGCTGATGACCGCGTCGATCCTCGAGGCCGAGCCGCCGCGCGTGCTCCGCGGCATGGCCGAGTACTGGATGCCGACGCTGCCGTTCATCAGCACGATCGGCCACCGCATCGGCTCCGTCGTCGGCACGCCGAAGAACTGCATCGACCTGCTGCGCCGCGAGGAGGCGGTGATCGCGTTCCCGGAAGGCGTCCGTGGCCTGAACAAGCCCTACACGCAGCGCTACCGTCTGCAGCGCTTCGGCCTCGGCTTCATGCGGCTCGCGCTCGAGGCCGATTGTCCGATCGTGCCTGCGGTCGTCATCGGCTCCGAGGAGCAGGCGCCGGCCATCGCGAACGTCGAGCCGCTGGGACGGCTGATCGGCGCGCCGGCCTTCCCGATCACGCTCACCTTCCCGTGGCTCGGTCCGCTCGGGCTGCTTCCGCTTCCCGTCAAGTATCACATTTACATCGGCGCGCCGATGCACTTCTCCGGCAACCCGCACGACGAGGACGCGGTGATCGAGGCCAAGGTCCAGGAGGTGCGCGACGAGATGCGCGCCATGATCGAGTGCGGCCTGCGCACCCGTCGCAGCATCTTCTTCTGAGCTTTCTGCACGCGTGGAACGTCTGACCAGCAAGATCCGGACGTCGAGCCCGGAGTTCCGAGAGAATGCCGCGCACCACCGGGCGCTCGCCGACGAGCTCCGCGAGCGTCTGAGCGAGGTCCGGCGCGGCGGTCCGCCCGAGGCGCGCGAGCGTCACATGGCGCGCGGCAAGCTGCTGGTGCGCGACCGCATCGACGCGCTCCTCGACCCCGGCAGCCCCTTCCTCGAGCTCGGCGCTTTCGCCGCGTACGGCATGTACGGCGGCGACGCGCCCGCCGCCGGTCTGGTGACGGGGATCGGCCGCATCCACGGTCGCGAGGCGATGATCGTCGCCAACGACGCGACCGTGAAGGGCGGCACGTACTTCCCGATGACCGTCAAGAAACATCTTCGCGCGCAGGAGATCGCGTTCGAGAACCGCCTGCCCTGCGTCTACCTGGTCGATTCGGGCGGCGCGTTCCTGCCGCTGCAGGCGGACGTCTTCCCCGACCGCGACCACTTCGGCCGGATCTTCTACAACCAGGCGCGCATGTCCGCGGCCGGCATCCCGCAGGTCGCGGTGGTCATGGGGTCGTGCACCGCGGGCGGCGCGTACGTGCCGGCGATGTCGGACGAGGCGGTGATCGTCGCCAAGCAGGGCACGATCTTCCTCGGCGGACCGCCGCTCGTGAAGGCCGCGACCGGCGAGGTGGTCACCGCGGAGGAGCTCGGCGGCGGCGACGTGCACACGCGCATCTCGGGCGTCGCCGATCACCTCGCGAGCAACGACGCGCACGCGCTCGCGATCACGCGCAGCATCTTCGAGAACCTCGGCGCGCTCACGACGCCGTCGCTCGTTCCGAGCGCGCCACCCGAGGAGCCTGCCTACGACCCGCAGGAGCTCTACGGCATCCTGCCGCGCGACACGCGGCAACCGTACGACGTGCACGAGGTCATCGCGCGTCTCTTCGACGGCTCGCTGTTCGCCGAGTTCAAGCCGCGCTTCGGGCCGACGCTCGTGACCGGGTTCGCGCGGCTTTTCGGCTACACCGTCGGCGTGCTGGCCAACAACGGCGTGCTGTTCTCCGAGTCGGCGCTCAAGGCGACGCACTTCATCGAGCTCTGCACGGCGCGCGGGATCCCGCTCGTGTTCCTGCAGAACATCACCGGCTTCATGGTCGGTCGGCAGTACGAGCACGGAGGCATCGCGAAGGACGGAGCGAAGATGGTGCACGCGGTCGCGACCGCCGCGGTACCGAAGATCACGCTGGTGATCGGCGCCTCGCACGGCGCCGGCAACTACGCGATGTGCGGCCGCGCCTACCAGCCGCGCTTCCTCTTCATGTGGCCGAACTCGCGCATCTCGGTGATGGGCGGCGAGCAGGCAGCGAGCACCCTGTGGACGGTCCGTCAGCAGGCGCGCGGCGGCGACCCCGAGGAGGAGTCCGAGGAGGCGAACGCGTTCAAGGCCCCGATTCGCGAGCAGTTCGAGCGCGAGGGCAGCCCGTACTACTCGAGCGCGCGCCTGTGGGACGACGGCATCCTCGATCCGGCCGAGTCGCGCGCGGCCCTCGGTCTCGCGCTCGCAGCGACCGCAAATGCGCCCATCGAGCGCACGCGCGTCGGCGTCTTCCGGATGTAGCCCGCGATGTTCCGCACCCTGCTCGTCGCCAACCGTGGTGAGATCGCGGTGCGGGTGATCCGCGCGTGCCGCGACCTCGGCATCCGCAGCGTCGCCGTGTACTCCGACGCCGACCGCGGCGCGCCGCACGTCGCGCTCGCGGACGTCGCGGTGCCGATCGGCCCCGCGGCGCCGCGCGAGAGCTACCTCGACGTGGAGCGCATCCTGCGCGCCGCGCGCGACACCGGCGCCGAGGCGATCCACCCCGGCTACGGCTTTCTCGCCGAGAACGCGGACTTCGCGCGCGCCGTGCAGAAGGCCGGCTTGCGCTTCGTCGGTCCCTCGCCCGAGGCCATCGCGGCGATGGGCGACAAGCTCGGCGCGCGCAAGACGATGGCCGCGCTCGGCATCCCGATCGTACCGGGCAGCGATCCCGACGCCGATCCCGCGACGCTCGTCGACGTCGCGTCACGGGTCGGCTTCCCGCTGCTGGTGAAGGCCGCGGGCGGCGGCGGCGGTCGCGGCATGCGGCGCGTCGACGATCCCGCGCAGCTTCCCGAAGCGCTCGAGGCGGCGTCGCGCGAGGCCCAGGCCGCGTTCGGCGACCCACGGGTCTACGTCGAGCGGATCGTCTCGCCCGCACGACACGTCGAGGTGCAGGTGCTCGGCGACGCGCACGGCAACGTCGTGCACGTCTACGAGCGCGAGTGCTCGCTGCAGCGACGCTTCCAGAAGATCGTCGAGGAAGCGCCGGCGCCGAACCTCGATCCCAAGGTGCGGGCCGGGTTGCTCGACGCCGCCGTCCGTGCGGCGCGCGCGACCAGCTACGAGGGCGCGGGCAGCGTCGAATTTTTGGTTGATGGCGACCGCTGGTACTTCCTCGAGATGAACACGCGCCTGCAGGTCGAACATCCGGTGACCGAGATGGTGTGCGGCGTCGATCTCGTGCAGCTCCAGATCGCGGTCGCGGCGGGCGAGCCCCTGCCCTTCCGGCAGGAGGACATCGCCGTGCGTGGCCACGCGATCGAAGCGCGCGTGTGCGCGGAGGATCCCTCGCGCGGCTTCGCTCCCTCGCCGGGCACGATCGCGGCGTTCGTCGCGCCCACGGGTCCCGGCATCCGCTGCGACGCCGGCATCGCGAGCGGCGGCGCGGTCCCGCCCGAGTACGATCCGATGGTCGCCAAGGTGATCGCGCACGCGTCGGATCGTCCGGCCGCGCTCCGGCGCCTGATCGGCGCGCTGCGCGAGCTCGTCGTGCTCGGCGTGACGACGAACGCCGAGTTCCTGACCGCGCTGCTCGAGGACCCGGCGGTCGCGGCGGGCGAGGTCGACACGCAGCTCGTCGGGCGCCGCTTCGCCGACTGGGCGCCTGCGGGTGCGAGCGGCACGTCGCTCAGGCCGGACGTGATCGCGGCGGCGCTGGCGATCGCGACGTCGCGCGATGGAGGGAGATCGGTGGCCGTCGGCGACGTCGGGAGCTCGTCGAACGGGCGCCCGTCTACGCCCTGGGACGCGCTCACGTCGTGGCGTCTCGGCGAGGCGGGCGGATGAAGATCGATCTCAAACGTCGCGACGGCACGGTGCTCGGCGTCGAGGTACGGCGCGAGGCCGGACGCTTCACGATCGCGCTCGGTGACGAGGTCCGATCGGTGGAGGTCGTCGAGCACGAAGGCTCGCGGTTGGTTTTTAAGCTTGATGGCGCCATGATTCAGGCGCATGCGCTTGCGACGCCGCGCGAGGTGCGCGTCGTGATCGACGGCCGCGAGACGGCCTTCGCGCGACAGTCGGCGGCGATGGCGCAGACGGGACACGGCGTCGAGCAGCACGAGCCCGTGCTCCGCGCGCCGGTCCCCGGCAAGGTGCTCGACGTTCGTGTGGAGGCCGGCGCGTCGGTGGAGGCCGGCGACGTCCTGGTCGTCATCGAGGCGATGAAGATGGAGACGCCGGTCGTCGCGCCGGCCAAGGGGACCGTCGCCGAGGTGCACGTCAAGGCGGGAGAGCTCGTCGATCAGGATCAGGCGCTGGTGACGTGCGAGTACTGAGTGGCGGTGAGGTGCCCGGTCTCAGGTGAGGGGGAGAGAGAGGACGAAGACCGCGCCGTTCGGTTCGCGCTCCCCAACTTCTAGCGAGCCACCATGCGCCCGCGCGACGCTCTGTGCAACGAAGAGCCCGATGCCAATGCCCCCGCTCCGGGTGGAGAAAAAGGGGGCGAAGATCTTTGCCCGGTCCTCCATCGGGACGCCCGGTCCTTCATCGCTCACCTCGAACACGACGCCGGCTCGCCCGCCCGGTTGTCCGATAGGGCGACACACGACGGAGATCAATCCTCCCTCCGGCGAGAACGCGATCGCATTGTCGACCAGAACGATAAGCGCCTGCTTGAGCGACTCCCGTGCCGCATTCAGGGGGGGGAGTTCTCCCTCGCAACGGGCATCCAGACGCAGGTACTTCTCTCGCAGTCCAGCACTTGCGTACGCCTCGAGCTCACGCAGCAGATCCGCCACGCTCCACGGTGCAGCATCCGCCTGCTCTTTCGGTACCGCCACGGCCTGCATCATGCTGCCGATAAGGACGCGAATACGTTCCATTTCTTCCAGGACGAGCTTGTAGTAGCTCGTCCGAAACTCCGCGTCACTCTCGTATCGCTGCGGTAAAAGCTCCAGAAACGTGCGCACCGTCGTGAGGGGATTGTTCAAGTTGTGGGCAATTCCCGCCATCAGGGTATTGAGCGATGCGAGCCTCTCCGCCTGCCGCAGCCGAGATTCGAGCTCTGCTCGCTCCGCGCGCAACCGCGCTCGCTCGACCACCTCACGAGCGACGAACGGCAAGACCGAGACGTAACCCTCTTCCTTAACGATGTAATCCTCGGCACCAATCTTCATCGCCTCCACGGCGATGGAGGCCGACGAGCTCGTCGTGACGAAGACCACAGGCTCACTGCGTCCCTGAGCTTTGAGCTCACGAAGTACCTCGAGACCATCTCCGTCGGGCAGCCGAAAATCGAGAATGATCAGATCAAACTGCTGTCCGGCGAGAGCCTGCCGCGCCTCTGCCACGCCTTGCGCGATACTCACGCTTACCGCGGGCAGCTCGATCTCGAGCTCATCTCGGATCAACTCGGCATGACGCAGGTTGTCCTCAACAACCAGCATCTGGAGGGTCTCGCCCCTCTCGCTCGTCATGCGACCGCACCGTCCTCGCGCGGAAGCGTTACCTCGAACACGGTTCCCTCCCCCCTCGCACTACGGACATTGATCACGCCGCCGTATCGTTCGACAATCCGCCGTACGATCGCAAGTCCCACACCGTGCCCATC